>NZ_JBIVHS010000014.1:0-227863 GCF_044749365.1 Kitasatospora sp. NPDC089509
GGAGCCATGAGAACAGGTCCCGGCAGCCGGACAGAACAACCCGAGGACAGCCCAGCAGGGCGTCAGTCAGTGGCAGAGCCACGACCACCGGAACCCGAGTATCAGCATCAATGTCAGTGGTGACCGGGATCTTCATGGGTGTTGACTCCTCGTCAGGGACCGCCCCTCGGCCCCGCCCGAGCAAGCACACCGTGCGGTCGGGTAATCACGCAAGGTCGTTTGCCGAAGATCACCTGCGTCTGGTAATGGCATGGCCCCGCCACCCCGGGGAGGGGTGGCGGGGCCATGAACTGGGGTCAGCGGGTGTCGAATTCGCCGGTGCGGACGGCGGTGACGAAGGACTGCCAGGCGGTGGCGGAGAAGATCAGGGCGGGGCCGGAGGGGTCCTTGGAGTCGCGGACTGGCATGACGCCGGCGAAGTTGTCAGCGACCTCGACGCAATTCCCGCCGCCTCCGCCACTGAACGTACTCTTCCGCCAGGACGCGCGAGTCAGGTTGACATCCATTCGAGGTTCCTCCGTACCGAGCGGAACTTTGCGACTGAGTCGGCCCGATTCATGGCCTCGATCAGCAAGTGATCGTAGTCCCCGGTCAGGGAAGAGATCGACGCTTGATCTTCACGTTGTGCCAGGGGCCGCGTTGCGCCTGGTGAAGCTCACCGATCTCCTACGCATGGCCCCGCCACCCCGGGGGAGGGGTGGCGGGGCCGTCAAGTGCGCTCAGCGGGAGACGAATTCGCCGGAGCGGACGGCGGTGACGAAGGACTGCCAGGCGGTGGCGGAGAAGATCAGGGCGGGGCCGGAGGGGTCCTTGGAGTCGCGGACGGGCATGACGCCGGCGAAGTCGTCAGCGACTTCGACGCAAGCGCCGCCGTTCGCGCCGCTGTACGAACTCTTCCGCCAGGAAGCCTCGGTCAGGTCGACATCCACTCCAGATCCCTTCTCACTGCACGCATGAAAGCCAGCGAATCAGCCCGGCCGTGGGCTTCGATCGCAAGCCGATCGTAACTGCTGTCCAGTGCGGCAACTGACTTGGTGTCGCGGTCGATGTAGCCACGCTGCTCAGTTTCTCCGTAAGCGAGAACTTTGCGGTTCTGCATGGTAAGGAGATGCGTTGCCTGCGTAAACGGTCTGTTCTCGCCCAGGCTGAATGGCGCCACCTGGATGACGATGTTGGGGCGGGTGGCCAGTTGTTCAAGGTGCAGCAACTGTTCAATCATGACGTCGCGTCCCCCGATCACCCGCCTGAGGCAGCTCTCGTCCAGCACTACATGGACGAGCGGAGGGGGAGTCCGTTCGAGGACTCGCTGACGGGCAAGCCGGAATGCGATGCGATCTTCGGCGAGTTTGTGGGTCGAACCGCCTTGCCGGACATCGCCCATCTGGATCGCCGTTGCGTAGGCCCTGGTCTGCAGAAGCCCGGCGATGAGGTTGATCTCGAAGATCCTGATTTGTTCGGCGAGAGCTTCGTAGCGCGCGTACTCCGGGAAGCCCTCCAGGATCGCCGCGTTCTTCAGCTGATACCACATCAGCAGCATGGTGCCGCCGGTGTCGAGTGCGATGTCCGCCAGTTCAGCGAGCTTGCGACTCGGCGGCCGGTGCGCAAGTTCGATGTAGGAGAGGTGCGAGGCGGAGCACTCCAGGAGCGGCGCGAGCTCCTCCTGCAGCAGGTCCCTGGCCTCGCGGAAGTTGCGAAGTTGGATCCCGAAGGGGGCCCACGGGCTCGACTCCGGGTCAATCTTCTTCTTGTTCATGGCAGTCCTCAACTTCCAAGGAACCCCGAGGCATGTAGCAGGTCGCTTCCGATGCTAGGGGGCGTCGGGCCACCATGTGCAACAGAACGTGAAACTCCCGTCGCAGAGAGTTCTATTCCCATGGCCCATGCCCAAGTCCCCCGCCTCCACGGCTACGGCGTCCTCTGGGACACCGGCGCCCGGTGCTACCGGGTCCGCAACGAGACGACCGGGGAGTGGCTGCTCGACGCCGCCACCGGCGACCGCGCCCGCTACTCCTCCTTCAACGATGCCTTCACGGCCTGGCGTTGCTTCGAGGTCCACCACCGCCCGGGGGAGCAGTGACCCTCTCCCGCATCACCGCCGAGCAGCGCCGCCAGGCCGCCGCCGTCCTGGACGACCTCACCACCGTCCTCGCCCTGGGCCGCGTCCAACTCCCCACCCTCGAAGTGGACTGGGACACCGGCCGCCAGTCCTGCGAGTACCTGCTCCACCTCACCGCCCGCCCCCTCGACCTGCTGCGCATCGTCGACCTGCTGCGCAAGGGCCTGCGCTACGAGCGCCTCACCTATGACGACTGAACTCCTCGCCCGCATCCTCTGGTGGGCCTGCTTCGCCCTCGTCCTGCTGTACGCCCTCAGAAAGTGAACCCCCCGTGCACGACCCCCGACTGCTCGCCAAGCCCCCCATCTGCCGCCTCGGCTGCCTCGTCCTGCTGCGCAACCAGCGCGGTGACGTCCTCCTCGTGGACCCCGACTACCTGGACGGCATGATCATGCCCGGCGGCCCCGGCAAGGCCAACGAGCCCCCGCACCGCGCCGCCGCCCGCCACCTGCACGCCCAGACCGGCATCATCGCGCGCCTGACCCACGTCACGGCCCTGGACTACAACCCCGCCGACCGCAACCTCGAACGCCTGGCCCTGGTCTTCGACGGCGGCACCGTGCGCGACGAACACCCCGTCACCGTCCCGCCCCAGCACCGCAGCCGCCTGCACGGCGCCCGCTTCGTGCCCGTGCGCGAACTCCCGCGCCACATGGCCCCCTCCCAGGCAGCCCGCGTCACTGAAGCACTCGCCGGCCGCACCCTGCCCATCCTCCAACACGGCCAACGCCCCGACTGAAAGACCAGGGCCCTGGAGCGCACTGGGGCGCGCTCCAGGGCCGATCGGGGGGATATCCCCATGGCGCTGACCAGCAGGATTCTGCCTATACCCTTAACTCCCTTACCCTGCAAGGAAATTGAGGGTTCTTTCGGGGTCCGCCTCAGGGTTCGCCCGGATGCCCGCCGCCGTCGGGGCGGCCGAGACTCGGGACATGCGCAGCATCACTCGGGCCGGCTGGGCCGTCATGACCGTGCTCTCCGCACTGGTCGTCCTCATCTCCGCCAGGTACCTGACCTTCAACCCGGACACCTTCTCCGGCAACCAACGCGCCACCTACCTGGCCCACGAACTCCCCCTCTACATCCACATCTTCGGCGCGATCACCGCCCTGGCCCTCGGGCCCTGGCAGTTCTCCGCCCGGCTGCGCCGGCGCTCGCCGCGCTGGCACCGCCGCATCGGCCGCGGGTACCTGCTGGGCTGCCTGGTCGGCGGGATCGGCGCGCTGCTGCTGGCGCCCCTCGCCTACGGCGGGCCGGTCGCCCAACTCGGCTTCGCCGGCCTGGGCGTGGCCTGGCTGATCACCGGCGGCACCGGACTGCGGATGATCCTGCACCGCCGGGTGGAGGACCACCGCCGCTGGATGATCCGCAGCTTCGCGCTCACCTTCGCCGCCGTCACCCTGCGGTTGATGCTGCCGGTCGGCCAGGCGGCCCACCTGGACTTCCGTACCTCCTACATGGTGATCGCCTGGCTGTGCTGGGTGCCCAACCTCCTGCTGGCCTGGTGGTTCACCCGCGCGCGCCCCGCCCGGCAGCCGCTCCAGGAGTCCCCGGTGCCCCCGGCACTGGCCGGCCGCCGGTCCTGAGGCCGGAGCCGCCGGGCCGCCGGAGGGAAAACCACGGCCGCCCGCGGATCACCGCGGGCGGCCGGGCCGTACCTGTGACGCCTACACGAACAACCGCCGGGATGGCCGACTCCGCCCGCGAACAGGGGGCGTCCTCACGGTCATCGCCGTCCCGCCGCGGAGAAGGCGTAGACCGCGGAGGTGCCCAGCCCGCTGGGCCCCCCGAGCGGCCCGGCCGCCGCCGTCGTGCCGAAGCGGCCGGTCAGTTCGTGCCAGCGGTAGGAGCCCGCCAGCGCCTCCTGGAGGGCCTCGACGAACGGCACGGCCCCCACCGGTACGGCCGCCGGGGCGGCGGCCAGGGTGTCGACCCGGGCGGTGAGCAGGTCGTCGATCAGGGTGGTGGCCTCGCCCCGGCCCAGTCCGAGCGCCACGCGGGCGACCTCCACGCCGTTGTTGCCGACCGTGCCCTCCTCCACCTCCCGGTCGTAGGACACGATGTCGTTGTGCAGGCTGACGCCGTCCACGAACGCGTCGACGGCGGTGCGCACACCCCGGTCGCGCAGCAGCTCCGGGTGCAGCTCGCCGAGCCCGTGCTCCATCAGGATCGCGGTGAACTGCAGGCCGCCGAAGTCCCGTCGCGCGCCCAGGTATTCGATCAGGTCGGCGACGGCGTGGTCGACGTGCTCCAGCTCCCACAGCACCCCCTCCAGGAAGCGCCGCACGCTGGCGGTGAACCGTTCGCGCCACAGCGGGCTCATGGTCGCCGCGGTGCCGGTCCACAGGTCGGCGAAGGCCCGCTCGACCGGGTTGTCCGGGATCAGCGGGCGCGGCAGTCCGTCCAGCGGCAGGAACTGCATCAGCCGCTCCACCTGGGCGCCGGCCGAGGCCCGGTCGTGGCCGCGGCGGTAGAGCGGCAGGAAGAGGTCGTCGACGAACCAGAGGGCGACGTGCCAGTCCGTCACCACCTCCAGCTCGCGGGCGTCGGCGTCCGGGTGGGTCAGTGCGATGAACAGCGGGAAGTCGGCCTGCTCGAACTTCTCCTCGCTCCACCGGCCGGGCCACTGCACGTACTTGGCGTCGAACATGCCCATCTTCCGGGCCCACTGCCGGGTGTGGGCGCGGGCCCGGTCGAGGTGCGGGTTGAGGCGGGCTTCGAAGGGCATGTGGAACTGCTGCCGCGATAGGGAATCCATGATCCGTTGGCTTCCCCGCCGGGGCCCCGATGATGCCGGGAATCGCGGCGGATGTCCCTTCCGGGCAGGGGAGTTCAGGTGTTCGAGGCCGGTGGGCGGGGGCCGGGGAACGCCCGGTCCCGGTGGCCGAGGAGTTTCGCCTGCTGGCCCTTGAGGTGGTCGAAGCAGTCGCGGACGTAGCGGGTCATGGCGCCCACGGGATACTCCTGCCGCAGTTCGCGGCGGGTGCCCTCGGCCCACTGCCGGGGGAACTCGACCTCGTCGACGGCGGTGAAGACGTACAACTCCAGCAGGACGCCCGGCATCTCGGGTCCGATCAGGAGGTCCGCCTTGGTGGTGAGCACCTCCCGCACGGCCCGCTGGTTGGGCAGGATGATCGCCTCCACCCACTTCCGCCACTCCGCCAGCTCCTCCCCGGTGGGGGGCCGGTCGCCCGGCCGGTCGGGGCGGTGCTGGAAGAGGTTGCGGCCGTCGTCACGGGGGTGGAGCTCGGTGAAGGCGCGGTAGGCGCGGTGGTTGGCCTCGACGAGCGCGAGGAGCGGGCCGTACAGCTCGGCCAGTTGGCGGTTGACCCGCTCCAGGCGCCGTTCGCGCTGCGACAGGCGCAGGTTGTTGACGTAGGTCGCTAGGTATCCGAAGAAGGCCACGGCGAGGGTGACTATGACGGTCGTCATACCAACCGGATCCTACGGCCCGGCAGTTCGGCCGACTCAGTCGACGCAGAACTCGTTGCCCTCGATGTCCTGCATCGAGATGCACGAATCCGTGCCGTCGTACAGCACCTGCACCCGCACCGCGCCGAGGGCCTCCAGCCGGGTGGCCTCCGCCTCCAGCACGGCGAGGCGCTCCTCGCCCACCAGGCCGGTGCCCACCCGCACGTCCAGGTGCAGCCGGTTCTTGGCGGTCCTGCCCTCGGGGACGCGCTGGATGTAGATCCGCGGGCCCTCGCCGGACGGGTCGGTGAGGGCGAACCAGGAGCCCCGCTTGTCCTCGGGCTCGGACTGCCGGAAGTCCTCCCAGCTGTCGAAGCCCTTCGGCGGCGGAGCGGTGTACCCCAGCACCTCGCACCAGAAGCGGCCCAGGCGCTCCGGCTCCGCGGCGTCGAAGGTGACTTGGAACTTCCTGATCACGGCAGACATGGTGCGCACCGTAGCAGGGGGCGTACGGGCGCTCACCGCAATATTGTCGGGTGGCCGTACCGGCCCGGCTACCGCGACCCCGTGAGCGCCTCCACGACCGCGCCGAGCCGGCCCAGCTCGTACGCGCCGCGCAACGCGTCGGCGTAGTCCCGGACATGAACGATCCGGCCCGCGCGCACCCGCAGCACGAGCAGGAACGGCAGCGTGAACGCGTGGCCCGTCCCGGTGACCACGGCCGCCGCCCGCTGCTCGGCGACGATCACCTCCGGGTCCGTCGTCTCGTGGACGACGACGTCGCGGATCTCCTCGACCCGCACCGGGGCGCCGGCCCAGGCGGCGCCGAAGCCCGCCCGGATCTCCGCCCGGCCCCGGTAGCGCTCCGGCCGGCCGGGCGTCAGCAGCGGGAACTCGTACACCGCGTCCTCGGCGTGCAGTTCGGCCAGCTCGTCGGCCGAGAAGTCCACCATCGCCCGGTGGAACGCCGCGAGCAGCTCGCGGGGACCTGCGCCGTCGTCCGTCATCGCCGCTCCCTGCCGCACTGTTCCCGGTTGCGTGTCCGACCCCAGCCTACGAGGAGTCGGAACACCGGCCCGCAGCCGGTCAGTTCGCGGCGGGCGGGGCTGCGAAGGTGCGCCGGTAGGCCTGCGGGGTGGTGCCCAGGCGGCGGGCGAAGTGGTGGCGCAGGGTGTCGATGCTGCCGAAGCCGGTGCGGTGGGCGACGGCGGCGATCGGCTCGTCCGTGGTCTCCAGGTGGTACTGGGCGAGCAGGACGCGCTGCCCGGTGAGCCACTGCAGCGGGGTGGTGCCGGTCTCCTGGCGGAAGCGGCGGGCGAAGGTGCGCGGGGACAGGTGGGCGTGGCGGGCCATCGCCTCGACGGTCAGCTCCTGGTCGAGGTTGGCCTCGATCCAGGCCAGCACGGGGGCCAGCGAACCCGTCCCGGGGCGGGGGAGCGGGCGTTCGCGGTACTGGCGCTGCCCGCCGTCGCGGTGCGGGGGTGCGACCATGCGGCGGGCGATCGCGTTGGCGACGGCGCTGCCGTGCTCCTTGCGGACCAGATGGAGGCAGGTGTCGACGCCGGCGGCGGTGCCGGCGCCGGTGAAGACCGGGTCCTCGTCGACGTAGAGCACGTCCGACTCGACCCGGGCCAGCGGGTGGCGGCGGGCGAGTTCGTCGGTGTAGCGCCAGTGGGTGGTGCAGCGCCGCCCGTCCAGCAGTCCGGCCGCGCCGAGCAGGAACGCCCCGGTGCAGATGCTCAGCACGCGGGCGCCGCGCTCGACGGCGGCCCGCAGCTCCTCGGCCAGGCGCTGCGGCTGGCGCAGCTGCGGGTCGTAGGCCGGGACGCAGATGAGGTCCGCGGAGGCCAGCCGGTCCGGGCCGTACCGGGTCCGCACCTCGAAGCCGTGCCGCATCGGGACGTCGGCGCCGGTCGCCGAGACGAGGGCGAAGTCGTAGCGGGGGAGCGCGTCGTCGCTGCGGTCGATGCCGAAGACCTCGCAGAACACGCCCAGTTCGAAGGCGTGGGCGCCGGGGAGGGCGAGCACGGCGACATCGCGGAGCACGGCTTCCCCTTTCCCTTCGCACGGTGGTGGCAGGAATTGCAGCCTACCGGTCGTTCCTGCCACTCCCGGCGGGTGCCCCCGCCCTGGCAGGCTCGCAGGCGTCTCCCACCAGCACCACGCGAACGGCCAGGCACCCCGATGACCCTGAACACCAACGACCCCGACCTCTCCGCACAGGCGGCCCAGGTCCTGCGCACCCTGGCGCTCGACGAGGAACTGAAGTGGCGCATCCCCGCCGACCCGGTGCTGGGCCCGGTGGCCCGCAAGGTCGCCCGCCGGTACGTGGCCGGCGCGACCCTCCCCGAGGCCGTCGAGCGCGCACACCGGATCCAGGCCGCCGGCCACCGCGTCAACGTCGAGTACATGGGCGAGAGCTGCCGCGATGCGCAGCGGGCCGTCGAGGAGACCGACACCTTCCTCGCCGCCGCCCGCCTCCTGCCGCCCGGGTGCTCGATCTCCCTCGACCTGTCCCACATCGGCCTCGCCGTCGACCCCGGCCTCGCCCTGGCCAACGCCACCCGCATCGCCGAGGCCACCGCCGCCACCGGACGGGAGATGATGATCTCGGCCGAGGGCTCCGACCGCACCGACGCCGTACTGGACCTGCACCGCACGCTGGGCGAGCGCTTCGACCACGTGGGCGTCACCGTCCAGGCCCGCCTGCACCGCACCGCGGACGACCTGCCGGAACTGCTCACCCGGCCCGGCCGGATCCGCCTGGTCAAGGGCGCCTTCCTCGAACCGGAGAGCATCGCCCTCCCGCGCGAGGCCCCGGCCCTGACCACCGCCTACCTGACGTACGCGCGGCAGCTGGCCGACTCGGGCCACCTGTGCTCCTTCGCCACCCACGACCGGGACCTGATCGACCGCATCGACCACCACCTCGGCGACAGGCAACGGGAGGGCGCCGCCTGGGAGTTCGAGACCCTCCTCGGTCTCGGGCCCGACCGTCTCGACGCGATGGCCGAGCGCGGCCACCCCACCCGCGAGTACGTCGTCTTCGGCACCGAGTGGTGGCTCTACGTCTGCAACCGCCTCGCCGAGGACCCGCAGCGCCTGCTCCAGGCCCTGGTCGACGCGGCTGCCTGAGCCCGGTCCGTACGGTCAGAACACCGGCTCGCAGCCGGTCAGTTCGCGGCTCGCCTCCCACAGCCGGGCCGCCGTGACCGGGTCGGCCAGGTGCTCCCACAGCGGCTCGGGCCGCGGCTCGCCGCGCAGCCCGAACGCCCGGGGGCCCCACAGCACCGGGCCGCCGCGCACCCCCGGGTCGAGCACCGCCCGCACGGCGGGCCAGGCGGCGGCGTCCTTGCCCTGGACGGCCAGGGCGAGCGGCAGGTGGGCCAGGCGCCGGCCGGTGGCGGGGGCGGGCAGGTGCGGGCGCGCGGGGGTGAGGGCGTCCAGCGCGCCGCCGGGGTGGACCAGGATGCTCAGCGTGGTGCTGCCGGCGGCGTGCAGTCGGCGGTCGAGCTCGACGGCGAACAGCATCTGGGCCAGCTTGGAGCGGGCGTAGGCGCGCTTGGGCCGGTAGTCGCGGGCGCTCTGCAGGTCGGCCAGATCCAGGCGCTCCGACTTGGCGGCGAAGCTGCCGGTGGTGACGACCCGGCTGCCCGGGGTGGCTTGGAGCAGCGGGGCGAGGTGGTGGGTCAGGGCGAAGTGGCCCAGGTGGTTGGTGGCGAACATCAGCTCGTGGCCGTGCGCGTCCGTGCGGCGCGGCGGGTGGTCGAACGCGATGCCCGCGTTGTGGACGACCGCGTCGAGGCGCTCCAGGGTGAGCGCGTGGGGGGCTGCCGCGACGGAGGCCGGGTCGGCCAGGTCCAGCGGCAGGTGCCGCACCCGGGCGCCGGGCACCCGCGCGCCGATCGAGGCCATCGCGGCCCCGGCCTTCGCGCGGTCACGGCTGCCCAGGACGACGACGGCCCCGGCGCCGGCCAGCTGCTCGGCGACGAAGTAGCCGATGCCCGCGTTGCCGCCGGTGACCAGGACGACCCGGCCGTCGGCCCGGGGCAGGCGGTGGACGTCCCACGGCGGGGTGCGGAGTGTGGAGGAGGAGGGCATGACGGGCTCCCGGTGGTTGTGCTCGGTGTGGTCCCCAGGGTTCCGTGCGCCGCTCACGCCCCACCGGCAGCCCGCTGTCCCCGCTGTCACGGGACCGGCACCGGGCCTTCACGGCGCCTCGGTGACGACCCAGTCCGCGGAGGGGGTGGTGCCGCCGGGCTGGGCGCCGAGAAGGCCCTCCTGGGTCTCCGTCAGGTAGAGGTCGTTGTCGTTGAGGTCCGAGGCCGAGCGGACCCGGGAGCGGCCGTCGTCCTCCGGGATGCGCCACGCCGACTCGGTGGCGCGGCACTGGCCGTAACGGATGGTCCAGTTGTCGCCGATGGCTACGCAGCCCCAGGCGTTCTTCTCCGGGTCGAAGTCCGCCACGTTGACCGACGTCCCCATCGGGCGCAGCTGCCACCGCTGCTCGGGCACCGCCTCGCACGGCTCCAGCCGCACCTGGGCGGTGCCGAAGGTGTGGTGCAGACAGGTGCCGGTGCGGGCGTTGCGCAGGGTATACGCGGCCGGCTCCGCCACGGCGTGCGGAGCGGCCAGCAGCAGGAACAGCGGCAGGGCGGCCGCGGCCGCCGCGCGCCAGGGGCGAACGGGCATGGGAGGGCTCTCCGTTGCGGCCCTGTGGGGGAGGGGCGTGATCGTCGGTAGGTGGTACAGCGGTTCGTACAGCGATCAACGATTCACGCCGGGCCGGGAAACGAGCCACCGGGCCCTGACATGCGAAAGCGCGGGAAGTCGGCCCGTCCGACTTCCCGCGCTGTGCGGTGGGGGTGCTACGACTGCCCGGGGACGCGGTACGGCTTGGAGGCCAGGCTGCAGGCCTCGGCTGCGAGCTCGGCGCCGACGTCGTGGCGCGTCATCTCCGAGACGCACTCCCGGATCGCCTCCTCGGTGCCGGCCTCGCCGATCCTGCAGGCGCGCTCGATGGCCTGCCCGTCACGGATCTTGATGTGGTACATCACGTCGGCGAAGCACGTTCCCGGCAGGGCGTGCGCGGCCGGGGCGAGGGCGACGGCACCGCCCAGGGCGAGGGCGAGGGTGCAGCCGGCGGCGGCCGCTCGTCGTACCAGATTCATGGTCGGTCGATCCTTTCGGCGGGCGTGGAGTTGACGACCGGGCGCGGGCATCCTTCGCCCACGAACCCGGCCGCCCGCCCATGCCTACCGGAAGGCCAGCCCTCTCCGGCCGGGCGCCGCGCCGACGCCCGGTCCGGATCACTCCCACGAGGGGCGCGCCGCCGGGGCGCGCGCTACAGCACCTCGGCCGGGTCGGCGTGGGCGTGCATCCGCACCACCCGGCCCTCGCGGACGGTGAACACGTCGGCGGCGGTGAGCTCCAGCGGGACGCCGTCCGTCTGCACGCCGCGCATGTGGTGGACGATCACGATCTCCTCGCCGCGCCGGTACGCGGTGCGCTCGGAGACGAGCTCGCTCCACATCGCGTACGCGGCACTCAGGTACTTGTGCACGGCGTCCCGGCCGTGGTGCGCACCGCCGTTGGGGAACTCCTCGGGCTCGACCCAGTCCACGTCGGGGTCCAGGTCGGCGACGGCGGCGTCGATGTCGCCCCGGGCGTAGGCGGTGTAGGCGGCGAGCACCAGGGCGACGTCGGGATCGGTGGGGTCTGCGGGAGAGGTGGTGGTCATGGGCGGGACGCTATCCCGGGCATCCGCGCCGGACGGCGCTCGTTCGTGGCACCGGCGAAGCGCGCCGGGCCGCCCGGCGTGAACGGGGTCGTGAACACCCTTGCCGGGCGCCCCTGCCCGGTCAGGGCCGCCGCGCCAGGAACACCAGCTCCCGCCCCGGCCGGTCCGGCGCGCCGCGCACCTCCTCCAGCACGAACCCGGCGGCGGCCAGGTCCCGTTCGACCTCCTCGCGCTCCCGGAAACGCAGCGTCGAGTCCGAGGTCAGCACCTGCCCGTCCGCACCGAACACGTACGTCTGACGGAACGTCACCAGCGGCCCGCGCACCTCCAGCAGCTCCACCCAGTTCTCCACCGCGCCCACGCCCGCCAACTCCGTGACCCGGTGCGAGCGTTCGCGGGTCCACTCCTCCCAGCCCCGGGCCGCCGGGTCACGGGTCTCGAAGACCAGGTGCCCGCCCGGGCGCAGCGCCCGCCGGGCGCCTAGCAGGGTGCGCCGCCAGTCCTGCGGATCGGCGATCGCCTGCGCGACGTTCGCCGTCATCGTCGCCAAGTCGACCTGCAGCGTCGGGAGTTCGTCGACGTCGCCGTGGATCCACTGCACCCGCTCGCCGCCCGGCTTGGCCCGGGCCACCTCGACCGAGGCCGCGGCCGGATCGACGCCGACCACCTCGATCCCGCGCCCGGCCAGCAGCAGCGCGAACACCCCCGTGCCGCAGCCGATGTCCAGCACCCGGCGCGCCCCGAACTCCTCGGCCAGGCCCAGGTAGGCGTCCAGGTCGGGGCGGTCGGGGTCCAGCGGGTCGTAGACGGCGGCCAGTTGCGGGTGCCCGTAGCATTCGTCTGCCATGCGAAGCAGCCTATGGTGCGCCCAGCTTCCGGCGGGCCCCGAACGCCCGGCCGAACGGGTGCGAGAGTGTGGGCATGGAGCTTGCCAACCGCACGCTGACGGCGGACGTGATCGCGGCACTGAGGTACTGGCCCGGCATCATCTGGGGAGGCCAGAAGAACCCTCCGGACCCGGTGGACATCACCGTGCTGCCCCCCTTCTTCAACGAGGTGCTGCAGGACCTTCCCTGGTGGAACCGCGACTGGAGGGTCGACCACGTCGAACCGGGCAAGCCCCTGGATACCGGTCGCGGCCGCTACGGCCTCCTGTCGACGTACGTCGAGGTGTTCGTGCCGGGCACGGTCGGCTCCTCCGGTGGCGAGAGCCTGCCCTTCGTCGCGAAGGTCGGGTTCGCGGGAGAACGACTGGTCGGGTTCCAGGCCAAGATCGGCGACGTGGTCCTCGGCCCCGCCACCGTTCCCGCCGGGCGGCCGGAGCCGCACCCGTTCGCCCGGCTGTTCACCGGGTTGATGGACCTGCGCGGGATCTCGGTCAGGGAGATGGCGCTGGCGACCGAGCGATCGATGTCCACCATCCGCATGCTCCGCGGGGGAGGCACCAACCCGGATCCGGAGCTCGTCCAGGAGGTCGCCTGGGCCCTGGGCATGACCGAAGCGGACGTCAGGGTCATCGCCGGACTCGACGGCGGCGGTACGGGCTGACCCCGTCGGCCGGCGGGGCGACCCGCGGGAGGCGGCCCGGCGCGGCGCTCGGCTGCGGCCGTGCTGTCGCCGGTTCGGGCGATTGCGGTATCCGGCCCGGTGCCGTGAAGATCCTGTCGTACGGGCGCCGTCGCCGGGCGGCGCGCCCCCATGCAACGGGAGGAACCCCATGCGTCGCCGGATCTTCGCCCCCTTCCTGCTCGCCGCCGCCGGCCTGTTCGCCGTCGCCGTCCCCGCCCAGGCGGCCACCGGGGTGCTGGTGGTCAACGGCGTGCCGCACGAGAACCCGCAGCGCGGCTGCTACCCGGTGCCCTCCTCCCCGGTGTCCGTCGAGAACTTCACCACCTCCGTGGTCCTGGTGCACTCGGCGGCGAACTGCCAGGGCCCGGTCACGGCCCAGGTCGAGCCCGGGCAGTCCGTCAAGGCCTTCGGCGGGAGCTACTTCGTCTTCTGAACCCGGCTCGTTCCGCTGACGGCGAGGACCTGCCCCACCGGCACCGGCCTCCGACCCGCCGTCCTGATCGCCGAATGCCTGCCCGTGGAAGGGTGAACTACCACCCCTGCCAGACCAGTTCGGTGTTCGAACGCTCGGCGGGTCACGGCCGGCGCCCGCCGGGCTCAGTCCGGGACGCACATCGCGAAGGACTGGATCTTGCCGAGGTCCATCTTGACGACCCAGGAGTTCGGCTTCGCACCCGAGGGCCCGTTGGTGGCCACGGTGTCGGCGTTGACGCCGTTGCCGGTGTGCACGGGCTGCGAGTCGTAGCCCCCTCCGCTCAGCTGGGTGCCGTTCGGGCAGGTCGCGTAGGCGGCCGTTTTGTCGGCGGACCAGGCGGAGGTGACGACGGTGGGCGCGGTGGAGGAGGCCTTGCTGCACATGGCGATCGCCTTGGCCTTGCCCTGGTCCATCTTGATCACCCAGGTGTTGGGCTTCGAGGCCGAGGGGGCGTTGGTGTTCACCGCGTCGGCCACCGCCCCGCTGCCCAGGTGCGCGGGCTGGGAGTCGTAGCCGCCGCCGACCAGCTGAGTGCCGCTGGGACAGGTCGCGGTGGCCGCGGCCTTGGACGCGGACCAGTCGGAGATCACGACCACCGGTGCGTCGGCCTGGGCGGCCGTCACCGAACCCGACACCCCCAGCAGTGCCGCGGAGCAGGCCAGGACCGCCGGGACGGCCAGGGGGCGGCGCAGGGTGCGCAACAACATGGGAATCTCCATCGAGAGAAGGGATGGGAACGTTCCAACGGCATGGTTTTACCGTTCTTTTGATGTCTTTTGGTCTCATGTGAAGGGGTTTCACCCGAAGGAGTTGGTGCTTGACCTCAAGTCGACTTCAACTACAACACTGGGCGGCATGCCGAACGACACCGCAACCAGCAGCCGCCCCGCCGACACCGCCGCCGCCCTCCCGCTCTCCGCCGCCGAGCTCGACCGGATCGCCGCACAACTGGCCGACGGCGCGACGGTGGTGGGCATCGGGGAGTCCACCCGCTTCGCCCGGGAGACCTCCGAGGTGCGCGACCGGCTGTCCCGCCGGCTCGTCCGGGAGCACGGCTTCCGCGCCCTCGCCGTCCAGGACGACGCCGCCGTCGGCGCCGCCCTCGACGCGTACGTGCGCGACGGCGAGGGGACGGCCGAGACCGCGCTCGCCGGAGCCTGGCGGCCGTGGCGCACCGCCGAGACGGCCGCCGCCCTGGAGTGGATCCGGGCGTACAACCGCGACCACGCCGACGACCCGGTCCGGATCTACGGCGTGAAGCCCGCCCAGGCCCGACCCGCCGACTACGACGCCGTCCTGGCCCACGTCCGCGACCTCGCACCGGAGCGCCTCGCCGAGCTGGCGGCCCACCTGGACCCGATCCGCACCGCCCACGAGGTGGACGAACATGTGCAGCGGGCCCGGGGCATCCACCCGGGCCGGCCGTTCGCCGAACACGCCCGCGACGCCCTCGCGTTGGTCGAGTCCGCCACGTCCGAGGGCGACACGCTCGCGCGGATGCGGCTGATCGCGGCCTACCACGAACACAGCGTCGCCGGCCGCGCCAACTACGCGGGCGAGGCCGAGAGTTGGGCCGAGGCCCTCGCGGACACCCAGCAGCGCACCGGCCTGCGTACCGTGTACTGGGACGGCATCGCCCACACCTCGGCCGCCCCGACCGTGCTCGGCGTGGCCCCCGAACGCGGCCCCCAGCCCACCGTCGGCAGCCTGCTGCGCGAGCGCTACGGTGCGCGGTACGTCAGCGCGGCGATCGGCTTCCACCACGGCGACCTGGGAGTCGCCGTCGTCCCCGACCCGGCCCCCGACCTGCTCGACGCCCGCCTCGGCGAGGCCGAACTGCCCGCTCGCTGGCTCGACCTGCGCGAGGCGGACGCGCGCCGGGAGTGGGCCGGCCCGGCCAAGGCCCGCGTCATCAGCGGCGTCTACACCCCGCAGCGCGACCGCGCCGAACACCTCACGGTCGCCTCCCTCCCCGAGGCCTTCGACGTCCTCGTCCACCTGCGCGAGGTCACCCCGGTGCACCGCCTGCCGTGACCGCAACTTCCCTGCTGCGCCTGCCCGTCGTCGCGGAGCGCGGTGGTCCGGCGGGCGGCCGGACCACCGCGTCCGCTGGTGTCAGCCGAGCTCCCTGGCCACTGCCGCCGCGAAGTGGTCCCACTCCTCCCGGAGCTGCTTCTCCAGGGTGCTCTCCATCAGGCCGCCGACGCCGAACACCTTGATCTCCACCGCGAACTCGATGGTCATCCGGCACCGGCCGCCGTCAACCGGTTCGATCCGGATCGCCGCCTCCTCGCGCCACTTGTCGGCCAGGGTCGAGGGGACGCGCCGCCACTTTCCGGTGCCGTCCGCCGGCGCGAACGTCCCGTCCTCGGTCTGCCGGAAGCCCGACCCGAGCAGCTTCGCCACCGGCCCCGGCAGGTCCCGTCGCGGCTGCATCGTCACTTTCCGGGTGACCTCTTCGCCGGTTTGCGTCTGCTCGATGACCTCCCACTGCGGGAAGCCGAGTTCCTCCCGGTAGAACCGCTCGTTGAAGGCGCGGTCCAGGAACAGTGCCCAGACCCGCTCGGGGGTTGCTGCGAACTCGTGTGTGGTCGTGAATTTACCCATGCGGGCACGCTAGAAGCCGCCCTGCCGCGAGGGCCTTCGCGACATGTTCAAACCACTCGAACGAGTGCCCACGGCCGATCCCAGCAGCCTTGACCTCAAGGCGGCTTGAGGTCCTAGGCTCGGTCGCATGATCTTCACCGAGGCAGAACACGCCTACCTCACCGGCCAGTTGCTGGCCCGGCTGGCCACCACCGGACCCGACGGCGCCCCGCAGGTGCGGCCGGTGGGCTTCCGGCTCAACGAGGACGGCACCATCGACATCGGTGGGCCCGCGATGGCGCGCAGCCGCAAGTACCGCAACGCCCAGGCGAGGCCCGAGGTCTCGGTGCTGGTGGACGACATGGCCCCGGCCGACGACCCGGTCGCGCCCGGGTGGGGGCGCGGGGTCGAGATCCGGGGCCGGGCCGAGGTGCTGGCCGTGGAGGTGCCGCCGGTGGCGCCCGGGCGCTTCAGCCAGGACATCATCCGCGTCCACCCGCGCCGGATCATCACCTGGAACCTGGAGGCGCTGGGCAGCCGTGCCCGCGACGCCGGGTGACGGTCCGTCAGTCCAGCGGCAGGAAGCTGCCGACGTTCGCGGTCCGGGACTCGCCCGCGCCGAGCGGGTCGAAGATGGCCGCCGTGCAGTTCTTGTCGGGGAACAGCAGGATCGTGCCGGTGGTGAAGTTGGTGATCTCGGTGCCGTCGCCGAGGCCGGTGTAGCACTGCCCGGCCTTCGGGTCGGCGATGTCGATGTGCAGCAGCGCGCGGTCCATCCGCACGTAGCCGGGGGCGGCGGAGGCGCTGGACAGGTTGACGAAGGACAGGGCGAGCACGCCGGCCGTGACGGCCAGCAGCGCGCGGGAGCGCAGGCGCATGGGGGACTCCTGGGGGGGAGGGGGAGGGATCACGGAGCGCAGGGCCCGCACCGGTACGGGCCCTGCGCTCCAGGTGACGGGTTACCCCCGCCGGGCCCCGTCGCCACGACGGGGGAAGGCGGTTCACCCGATCGGGATTCGTATGTCTACCGCTCCCGCGGCCGCTGCCGAAGCCCCAGGTCGGAGACCTCGCCCAGGTGGGCGAGCTTGTCGGGGTTGGACACGGCGTGCAGGGCTCGGATCGCGCCGTCGACGACGTGCAGCTCCAGGACGGAGACGACGCGCCCCTGCGGGTCGTAGGAGACCGCGCCGGGGCGGCCGTTGACCAGGGCGAGGCGCCGGGTGATGCCCAGTTCGCGGTTGCGCTCGAAGCCGAAGGCGAGCACCCGCAGGACGCGCTCCAGGCCGGTGACCGCCTTGCCGACCGACTGCCCCTTGCCGCCGCCGTCGCCGTGGAAGACCACGTCGGGGGCGAGCAGGCCGAGCAGCTGGGAGAGGTCCCCGCCGTCGGCCACCTCGAAGAAGCGGCGGGCGAGTTCGTCGCCCTCCGCGCGCCGCCCGGGCGCGGCAGCGGAGTCGGCAGCGGAGTCGGCAGGGGCGTTGGCGCCGGCGGCCAGGTGCTTGCGGGCCCGGGCGAGGATCTGACGGCAGTTGGCCTCGGACTTGCCGGTCAGCCGCGCGACCTCCGGGTAGCCGTAGCCGAGGGCCTCGCGCAGCAGGAACACCGCCCGCTCCACCGGGGAGAGGGCCTCCAGCATCAGCAGGAAGGCCATCGACAGCGAGTCGGCCAGTTCGGCGTGCTCGGCCGGGGCGTCGTCGGGGCGCTCGGCGAAGGCGACCACGGGCTCGGGCAGCCACTCCCCGACGTAGCGCTCGCGCCGCACCCGGGCCGAGTCCAGGTGGTTGATGCCCAGGCGGGTGACCGAGGTGGTCAGGTACGCCTTGAGGTTGGTGACGGTGGTGCCGGCCTGTTCGGCGCGGGTGAGGTTGAGGAACGTGTCCTGGACGAGGTCCTCGGCGTCGCCGACCGAGCCCGTCATGCCGTAGGCGATCGAGAACAGCAGCGGCCGGTAGCCGGCCGCCTCCGCCACATCCGTCGGACCGGCCATGGAACGCCCCTCCCTCTGCGCCGCCCCTCGCGGGGTGGCGCGCCTCACAGCGGCGGCTGTCACGGGCCGCGCTGCTGCCCTGTCCTGGAGGGCAGCAGCGGACAACGTACCGAGGAGCACGCATGAACCCCGCACTGTGGACCGTCACCGCCCTGCTGGCCGCCGCCTACCTGCTCGGCGGCGCCTTCAAGGTGCTGGTGCCGAAGGCGCGGATCGCCGCCGTCGGCGCGAGCGCCCGCTGGGTCGAGGACTTCGGCGCCGGCGCGGTGAAGGCGATCGGCGCCGTCGAAGTGCTGGCCTCGGCGGGGCTGGTGCTGCCGGGGCTGCTCGGCGTCGCGCCGGTGCTGGTGCCGCTGGCCGCGCTCGGGCTGGTGCTGCTGATGGCCGGTGCGGCCGCGGTGCGGGTGCGGCGCGGGGAGTACCCGTTGGCGGCGGTGGACGTGCTCTACCTCCTGCTGGCCGCCTTCGTCGCCTGGGGGCGGCTGGGGCCCGCGCCGTTCGCGGCCTGACCCGGCTCATCGCCCTGACCCGGCTCCTCGCCCGGGTGCGGTCAGCGGCCCGGCCACCGTTGGTCGGTGGGCGGCGGGAACGGGGCCGGGGCCGGCTGGCGCGGGGGGTGCGGCGGCGGGACCTGCGGGCCCGGGGGCTGGGGCGGGGCGCCGGTGCGCCCGGCGACGGCGGCCGCGAGCGCGAGGATCGCCTCGACCTGGGCCATCTCGACCCGGATCTCGGGGGTGATGCCGAGGACCTTCGACTGGAGCTGCGCGAGGATCGTCTCGGCCCGGGAGGCGTGGGTGTGGTAGTCGGACATGGCGGCACGGTAGCGGGTCGGCCCCAACCGCCCGCACGGCAGGGCGTTTTCGGACGGTCCGACGGCCCAGGGGCCGGGGTCAGCGCGGCGGCGGCGGTGCGTCGCCGCAGTGGGTGACGCCGTCGCCGGTGAGCAGCCAGGAGCGGCGGTGCGTGGACAGCCGCCAGGCCTCGGGTGCCTGCCGGGCCGCGCGGATCCAGGCGGCGAGCTCGGGCAGGGCGCTCTGCCGCAGGGCGTGCCGGGTGGCGGCGCGTTCGGTGCCCGGGACGGTGCCGACGCTGATCCGCACGGGGGTCCACCAGGACGGGCGGGTGCCGCTGAAGGTGTAGTTGGAGGAGGGCCGTGGTTCCCAACTGACCGTCAGCAGGGGTCCGTCACCGGGCGGGAGCGTGCCGAAGTGCACGTCGGCGGCGTCCGACTCCTGCGTCTCCGGCGCGCCGAGGGCCTCGCGCAGGTCGGTCGGGGTGAGGGGCCACGAAAGGTGGCGCGGCAGGCGGCGGTTGCGGGCGGGCACGGGCCCGAGGATGGCACGGGCCCCGGCCTCCGGGCACCCGGTTATCCGGCCCGTCCCGGACCCGGCGCCCCCGTCGCCACCGCACCCCGGGCGACGTCACCCGCACGGGTGCGGGCCCCGGCCGGGGGGTCCCCCGTCCCGGTACTTCCTGCCACCGCCCCCGGACGGTCCCCGCCTCACCCCAGCAGCGCCGCCACCGCCGCCACCGTCCAGTGCCCCGCCGCGCCCGGCCGGGTGGCGAGGTACCCGGCGGCGCGCCACGGCCCCCAGCCGTGGGCCTCGGCGAGCCCGGCGCCCAGGGTGCGCAGGTAGGCGGCGGTGGGGGCGGCGAGCCGGGCGTCGGCGAGGCCGGTGGGGGAGGTGAAGGTGAGCACCGGGCGCCCCCCGAGTGACCCGACGCGCAGCAGGGTCTCGTAGCGGCCCGGTCCGGCCCGGTCGCGTCCGGTGGCCAGGACCCGGGTGAGGTCGAGGTCGGTGCCCGGCGGGCGGTGCATCTCCTGGGCGGCGACGTCGCTGAACTGGCCGGGGGTGAGGAGGTGGCCGCGGGCGGGCACCGGCCCGGGGCCGGCCGGGTCGTAGAAGGCGGTGGCGCCGCCCCAGGTGGGGGAGGAACCCGCGAAGTAGAGGGTGCCGGGCAGGGTGAGGGCGGCGGTTTCGCGGGGCGGGCGGCGGTCGCGGCAGCCCGGGCAGCCGAGGGCCGCGCCCTCCGGACGGCCGCCGTACAGGTAGCAGGCGAAGCGGGCGGCGTGCAGGTTGGACCCGTACGCCGCGTACCAGAGGAGTGGAATCCCGCCGTCCGGTCCGGAACCGACGACCCCGGTCCCCACCGTCTTCACAGGAATGGTCCGATTGTTGGACGGCGGCTGGAGAGTCTCACACAAACGTGAGACTGACGTGAACGGGACGAGCATCCGACCAAAACCCCCCGATTCGGTAGCCAACCCCTCACTACCGGTACCGTTCCGGACGCCATGGTGTTCATCACTCTTCCCTTCGACGTCACACCCCTCCGGTTTTCACTGACTAGCCTTCACCAGCGAAAACACACGGAAATCTCCGAATCGACATTCGAATCGCATCGTCATAGGGCCGATTGGCATCGATGATGAGAATTCTCTTTGACCGCACCTTCACTGCATCCAGCAGACGCACAGTGGAGTCATGGTGAGTGGGCGCGCCCCACCACGTGACAACGACGTCACAGCACGTAGCAAGTCAAACGCGCCTCCCAAGGACAAACGGAGCCGAGGAACCCACCCCTATGGACGCACGCCACGAGATGGCTGGCCCACGCACGCTGCACCGACCCGACCCCGGGCAGGCCGCGGGCTGGCCGGTGGCCCAGCCCGCACACCCGCGCAGTCTCCTCGACGTCATCGCCGCCACGGCCGACGCGCACCCGCACGCGCCGGCCCTGGACACCGGCGACGCGGTGCTCGACTACAGAACGCTGCTGCAGGAGGTCGACGCCCTCGCCGGCGTGCTGGCCGGCCACGGCATCGGCACCGGCGACCGGGTGGGCGTACGCATCCCCTCCGGCACCGCCGACCTGTACGTCGCCATCCTCGCCGTGCTGCGCTGCGGTGCCGCCTACGTGCCGGTGGACGCCGACGACCCCGACGAGCGCGCCGAGATGATCTGGCAGGACGCCCAGGTCTGCGCCGTCCTGGGCGCCGAGCGCCGACTGGCCGCCGGCCCCGCCGCCCGCCCCTCCGGACGCCCCGCCTGGCCCACCCCGGCCGACGACGCCTGGATCATCTTCACCTCCGGCACCACCGGCCGCCCCAAGGGCGTGGCGGTCACCCACCGCAGCGCCGCGGCCTTCGTCGACGCCGAGGCCCGGATCTTCCTGCGCTCCCAGCCGCTGGGCCCCGGCGACCGCGTCCTCGCGGGCCTGTCGGTGGCCTTCGACGCCTCCTGCGAGGAGATGTGGCTGGCCTGGCGCCACGGCGCCTGCCTCGTCCCGGCCCCCCGCTCCCTGGTCAAGGCCGGCACCGACCTCGGCCCCTGGCTCGTGAGCCGCCGGATCACCGCGATCTCCACCGTCCCCACCCTGCTCGCCCTGTGGCCCCAGGAGTGCCTGGACCAGGTGCGCCTGATCATCGTCGGCGGCGAGGCCTGCCCGGCCGAACTGGTCGAGCGCCTGGCCGTGCCCGGCCGCGAGTTCTGGAACACCTACGGCCCCACCGAGACCACCGTGGTCGCCACCGCCGCCCGGATGCTGCCCGGCGAGCCGGTGCGCATCGGCGCCCCGCTGGACGGCTGGGAGATCGCCGTCGTCGACCAGGCCGGCCACCCCGTGCCCTGGTACGAGAGCGGCGAACTGCTGATCAGCGGCATCGGCACCGCCCGCTACCTCGACCCCGCCAAGGACGCCGAGAAGTACAGCCCCCACCCGGCGATCGCCTCCCCGCGCGTCTACCGCAGCGGCGACCTGGTCCGCAACGACCCCGAGGGCCTGGTCTTCCTCGGCCGCGCCGACGACCAGATCAAACTCGGCGGCCGCCGCATCGAACTCGGCGAGATCGACTCCGCCCTCCAGGCCCTGCCCGGCATCCGCGCCGCGGCCGCCGCCGTGCGCAAGACCCCGGCCGGCGCCGACCTGCTGGTCGGCTACCTGGTCGCCCAGCCCGGCACCACCCCCGACCTGGCCGACGCCCGCCAGCAGCTGCTGGAGCGCCTGCCCGCCCCGCTGGTGCCCGTCCTCGCCGTGGTCGACTCCCTGCCCACCAAGACCTCCGGCAAGGTCGACCGCAACGCCCTGCCCTGGCCGCTGGCCACCACCGGCGGCGCCGACCGACCCGCCGAGACCCTGGAGGGCACCGCCGGCTGGCTCGCCACCCAGTGGGAGCGCCTGCTCGGCATGGCCCCCGGCAGCGGCGACGACTTCTTCGCCCTCGGCGGCTCCAGCCTCACCGCCGCCCGCCTGGTCTCCGAACTGCGCACCCGCCACGGCGGCGTCTCCGTCGCCGACCTCTACGCCCACCCGGTACTCGGCGACCTCGCCGGCTACCTCGACTCGCTCGCCCCGGCCCCCCGGGCCCAGGCGGCCGCGGCAGGGCCGGAAGCCGCCGCGACCGCCGGACCCGCCCGCCGGGTGCGCCCCACCCCGCGCAGCGCCGGGTTCTGGCAGACCCTGATGCTGCTGGCCATGTTCGCCCTGTCCGGACTGCGCTGGGTCGTCGTCCTGATCGCCGTCGACAACCTCCTGGGCAGCAACATCCCCTGGGCCCCGCACAGCTCCTGGTGGCCGGTCGCCGCCGGCGCCGCCCTCTTCTTCACCGCCCCCGGCCGCACCCTGGTCGCCGCCGCCGGCGCCCGCCTGATCACCGCCGGCATCCGACCCGGCAGCCACCCCCGCGGCGGCCAGGTCCACCTGCGGCTGTGGGCCGCCGAGCGCTACACCGCCATGTTCGGCACCGGCAACCTCTCCGGCACCCCCTGGGCCCCGCGCTACGCCCGGATGCTCGGCTGCCGCGTCGGCAAGGGCGTCCAGCTGCACACCGCGCCCCCCGTCACCGGCCTGGCCCGGATCGGCAACGGCGCCACCCTCGAACCCGAGGCCGACATCGCCGGCTGGTGGCTGGACGGCGACATCCTCCAGCTCGGCCACATCGACATCGGCGAGGGCGCCAGCATCGGCCACCGCGCCACCCTGATGCCCGGCGCCCGCATCGGCGCCGACGCCGAGATCGCCCCCGGCAGCTGCGTCACCGGCACCGTCCCGCCCGGCGAACACTGGCACGGCTCCCCGGCCCGCCCCTCCGGCGAGGCCCCCACCCCCTGGCCCGCCGGCCCCGCCAAGGCCTCCCGGGCCTGGAACCCCGCCTACGGCCTCGCCTTCGTGCTCTTCGGCCTCACCCCGGTCATCGCCGCCCTGCCGGCCCTGTTCATCGTCTACCCGATGGCCGACGGCACCCGCACCCTGGCCGACGTCCTGCTCCGGGTGCTGCCGCTGACCGTCCCGCTGACCCTGCTGTCCTTCCTCTGCTACGCCACGCTGATAGCCCTGCAGATCCGGCTCTTCTCGCTCCCGCTGCGCCCGGGCCACCACCCGGCCACCGGCAAGGTCGCCTTCTGCGCCTGGGCGGTCTCCCACCTCAGCGACGGCGCCCGCCGCACCCTGTTCCCCTTCTACGCGAGCCTCTTCACCCCGGTGTGGCTGCGCCTGCTCGGCGCCCGCATCGGCCACCGCGTGGAGGCCTCCACCGTGCTCGCCCTGCCGAGCCTGATGCGGGTCGAGGACGGCGCCTTCCTGGCCGACGACACCCTGGTGGCCCCCTACGAGCTGCGCGGCACCTGGCTGCGCCTGGGCCGCGCGCACGTCGGACGCCGCTCCTTCGTCGGCAACTCCGGCATCGTCGGCCCCGACCGCTCGCTGCCGGACAACTCCCTGGTCGGCGTGCTCTCCGACACCCCCGCCCAGGCCCCCGAGGGCTCCTCCTGGCTGGGCCGGCCCGCCTTCGCGCTGCCCCGGGTGGCCGACACCGGCGGCGAGGCCCGCACCTACGACCCGCCCCGGCGCCTGATGTGGGCCCGCGCCGCCGTCGAGGTCTGCCGGCTCCTGCCGATCCTCATCGCCGCCCTGCTGGCCGACCTGATCTTCGCCGCCCTCCAGGCGATCCGGGACGACTACGGGCTCGGCACCGCCGTCGGCGCGGCCGGCCTGGTGCTGGTCGCCGCCGCCGTCGTGGCCTGCGCCATCGCCACCCTCGCCAAGTGGCTGCTGGTCGGACGCTTCCGGGTCGCCGAGCACCCGCTCTGGTCGTCATTCGTCTGGCGCAACGAGCTCTACGACACCTTCGTCGAGGAACTCGCCATGCCCTTCGGCGGCGGCGCCATGACCGGCACCCCGTACCTGAACCTGTGGCTGCGCAGCCTCGGCGCCAGGATCGGGCGCGGCGCCTGGTGCGAGACCCACTGGCTGCCCGAGAGCGACCTGGTCACCGTCGGGGCGGGCGCCAGCGTCAACCGCGGCACCGTGCTGCAGACCCACCTGTTCCACGACCGGGTGATGCGCCTGGGCCCGGTCCACCTGGGCACCGGCTCCACCACCGGGCCGCACTCGATCGTGCTGCTCAACTCCTCCCTCGGCGACACCACCACGGTCGGCCCGGCCTCCCTGGTGATGCGCGGCGAGAACGTCCCCGGCGACACCCGCTGGCTCGGCAACCCGGTCGCCGCCTGGAGCGGCGACCCCGTCCCGCCGGCCGGCCGCCGCGCGGCCCGCGGCCGCCGGCGGGCGGGTGTGAACTAGCCCACTCGGAGCAGTCGATCAGGTAGCGGTGCGGTCACGGTTCACCCCGTGACCGCACCGCTTCGTTTTGCCCGCGCTTGGCAGGACGGCGGGCATGATCACGGCAACTGTGAAGACCGCGGCCGCCGCCGGGGCGCCGGACCGTACCGTGGGAGGTGTGCAGTACCGGCCGGGTGCGGAGTTCCACGCGCTGGTGGTGGCGACCGCGGTGGTGTGGCTGGTCGCGGAGGCGCGGCAGTCGCGCCGCCGGCGGCCGCAGGCCCGCGCGGCCGCGCACGGCGGTGCCGGGGTGCTGCAGCTCCTGGGGGCGGCCGGGTTCGGCGCCGCCTACGCGCTGGCGGCCGGGGTGCCGCAGGCCGATCTCGGGCGCGGCTGGGCCTGGGCCGGGCTGGCGCTGTGGTGGTGCGGCCTGGCGCTGCGCGGCTGGTCCTTCCACACGCTGGGCCGGTACTTCACCTTCACCGTGCGCACCAGCGCCGACCAGCCGGTGATCGACACCGGCCCCTACCGCCACGTCCGCCATCCGAGCTACACCGGGCTGCTGCTCGCCGTCGCCGGAGTGGGCCTGGTGATCGGCAACTGGCTCGCGCTGCTCGCCCTGCTCGCGGCCGTCACCGTCGCGGTGGTGTACCGGATCCGGGTGGAGGAGCGCGCCCTGCTGCGCGACCTCGGCGAGCGCTACCGCTCCTACGCGCGCACCCGCAAACGCCTGGTTCCGGGCCTGTGGTGACGGGGCGTCCGAACGCGCCGGGCGGGTGACAGGGGCCGGGGCCGCCACCGGCACGATCAGGACGGGCGGCGGCCCCGGCCCCGGTCCGTGTTCCGTACGGGCGGGGCATCGACCGCGGAAGCCCGTACGGCTGCGGTCGGCACCCATTGGACGACTTCAACAGGACTTGAAGTCAAGCCCCGGTGCCCGGATGCCGTTCCCGTCCCGTTTCGCCCACCCGCCCGTCGGCCCCCGACAGGAAACCGGACACCCGCGCGGGGTAGCCTCGCTCCCGGCGGGGGCCGAGCAGGCGGAACGGGACAGGGGCGGACGGATGGCGCAGCAGCAGCGGGGCTACTGGCGGGACTCGGACGGCACGGTCGTCGCCGTCAGCCAGGCCCACATCGTGTGGACCAGGGCGGCCTACCCCGCCCTGGTGGACGTGGCGCGCCGCTACCACGCGGTGATCACCTACGCCGACCTCGCCGAGGCCGTCCAGCAGGCCTCCGGGGTGCGCACCAGCGTCAACCAGCGGCACTGGATCGGCAAGGTGCTGGCCCTGGTGGTGCGCGAGGCCCACCGGCGCGGCGACCCGCCGCTGACCGCGCTGGTGGTGCACGCCACCGACGGCATGGTCGGTGCGGGCTACCAGGACGTGCTGGCGGTGGCCGGGCAGCCGCCGATCCTGGACGAGATGGACCGCGAGCAGCACGCCGCCGCCGCCCGGCTGGCCTGTTACCGGCACTTCGGCGCCGACCTGCCCGAGGACGGCGGCATCCCGGCGCTGGCGCCGCGGCTGACGACCACGGTCACCCGCCGCAAGGCCGCCGCCGCCACCGGCTCCACCGGCGCCAGGAGCGCCGCCAAGACCTCCGCCACCGCGGCGGCGGAGCGCCCGCCGGCGATCTGCCCGACCTGCTTCCTCCAGCTGCCCGCGACCCGGGTGTGCGACTCCTGCGGGGAGACCATCCCGGCCTGACGCCCCTTCGAGCCGTCCGCCGGACCGCGTCCGTCTGACCGGGTCCGTCGGGCAGCGTCCGTCGGGCAGCGGCCGTCAGACCGCGGCCGGCAGCCGGCCGGGCATCCGCCAGCCCTCGGCCAGCCGCGAGGGGGTCAGCCGCCGGCCCTCGCCGAAGAACTCGCAGAACTTCATGATCAGCGGGTCCCAGCCGACCGGGTCCACGTAGTGGTCGCTGCCCGGCACCAGCAGGCGCTCGTCCACGTGCGCGCGCACCACGGTGACCTCGAAGGCGGTGCACCCCTCGTTGCCCGCCA
Organism: Kitasatospora sp. NPDC089509; assembly: GCF_044749365.1. Classification (NCBI taxonomy): domain Bacteria; kingdom Bacillati; phylum Actinomycetota; class Actinomycetes; order Kitasatosporales; family Streptomycetaceae; genus Kitasatospora; species Kitasatospora sp. NPDC089509. The sequence continues at coordinate 26,451 of NZ_JBIVHS010000014.1, forward strand.
GCGGCCGGGCCTCCTCCAGCCGGCACTCCAGCTGCACCGGGCACTCGGCCGCGCGCGGCGCCCGCACCAGCTCCCCGGGCAGCTCGGTCATCCCGGCGGCGCCGAACTTGTCCCGCTCGTAGCGGTAGCCCTGCGCGCGCCGGTACTCGGCGATCCGCGGATTGGCGGTCAGCAGCGCGAGCCGGTCGACCGCGTCGACCTGCGCCGCCGAGGGCAGGTTGAGCACGCACTCGCCCTCGCGGCGCAGGTTGACCGAGGTCTGGGAGCTGTTGCCCAGGCCCAGCACGCAGGTGTGGCCCAGCCACCAGGCCGAGGACATCGGCATCAGATTGGCGCCGCCGTCCTCGTTGCGCGAGCCGATCAGCACCACCGGGGTGCCGAAGTAGAGGACCTTGAGATCGGTGACCTTGTGCACGGGAGGAGCCGTCCTTGCGGGTTGGTGAGCCGGGTCGATCCGCTGTCGGCCACCGACTCTGCCCCCGCCCGCGCACCGGCGCTGGCGGGGATCGGACGTCCAGTTCCCGCCCCCGGGCCCTCGTCAGGTCCCGCGCCCGGGGCCTCAGTCCAGGCCGGGGTGCGCCACACCGCGGACGGCGACGGTACGGGCCTGGCCGTCGCGCAGCCGGTAGGACAGGCCCACCACCGCGACCCGCCCCTCCGCGACCCGGGCGGCCAGCAGCTGGGAGCGCTCCACCAGCAGGTCCACGGTCTGGCGGATGTGCTCGTCCACGATCGCGTCCGGGTCCTCGATGCCCGCCGCCCGCGCCGACAGCACGCTCGGCGTCACCCGCTCCACCACGTCCCGCACGAAGCCGCCCGGCAGCCGGCCCTGCTCCAGCGAGTCCAGGGCCGCCGCCACCGCGCCGCAGGAGTCGTGGCCGAGCACCACCACCAGCGGGCAGTCCAGCACCGCCACCCCGTACTCGATGCTGCCCAGCGCCTCCGCGCCGGTCACGTGCCCGGCGGTGCGCACCACGAACAGGTCGCCCAGACCCCGGTCGAAGATGATCTCGGCGGCCAGCCGGGAGTCCGAACAGCCGAACAGCACCGCGAACGGCTTCTGCGCCGGGGCCAGCGCCGCCCGCCGCCCCGCGTCCTGGTTGGGGTGCTCGGGGCTGCCCTCGACGAACCGGACGTTGCCCTCCAGCAGCACCCGCAGGGCCTCGGCGGGGTCGGAGATCGGGTCGGACACCGGGTCGGGGGCCGGGCCGGATATCGGGTCGGGGGTCGGGCCGGATATCGGAGAAGAGATCATGCGGCCACCCTAGATCGCCGCTGGTGGCGGCCGCAGCCGGGGGCCTGGCGGCCGCAGCCGGGGCCGACCGCGCTCAGGGGCCGCCCGCCCGGCGCAGGGCCAGCACGGTGACGTCGTCACGGCTGCGCCCGCCGCTCCACCGCCGGGCCCGCCCGTCCAGGGCCTCCGGCAGGGCCTCGGCCCCCGCGCCCGCCAGCTCGGCCAGGCCGCGTTCGGCCGGGTAGAAGGCGCCGGAGGCGTCCTGGGCCTCGGTGATCCCGTCGGTCAGCAGCACCAGCACCCCGTCCGCGGGCAGCACGAAGCACCCCACCGCGCGCGGCTCGCCGACCAGGTCCGCCAGACCCAGCGGGACCCCGGCGGGCAGCTCGACCGCCTCCACCCGGCCGTCGGCGTGCAGCAGGCACGGCGCGAGGTGACCGCAGTCCACCGCCCGCACCCGGGTCCGCCCGTCCCGGTCCCGCCGGACGCACAGCACCGTCGCGGTGACGAACCGCTCCGGCTCCCCGCCCTGTGCCGCGTAGGCGTTGTGCCGCCCCACCGCCGCCTCCAGCGCGTCCGCCACGGCCGTCAGCTCCGCCTCCCGGAACGCCGCCTCCCGGAAGGCGCTCAGCACCGCGAAGCCCGTGCCGATCGCCCGCAGGCCCTTGCCCTGCACGTCGCCCACCAGCACCCGGGTGCCGAACGGGGTGTCCGCCACGTCGTACAGGTCCCCGCCGATCAGGGTGTCCTCCTCCACCGGCCGGTACAGCCCGAACAGCTCCAGCTCCGCCGTGCGTACCGGCAGCGGGCGCAGCAGCTGGCGCTGCAGGGCCACCGCGCTCTGGCGCATCCGGAACAGCCGCCGCTCGCGCCGCACCCGCCGGGCGCACAGCGCGATGACGACGGCCTCGGCGGTCACCACCCCCAGCAGGGTGCCCAGCCGGGCCGGCAGGTCGGCGGGCGGGTACAGCGCCGAGTGCACCGCCACCACCGCCGTCACCCACACCGAGGCCGCCACCGTCTGCGCCACCGTGCCCAGACCCGCCAGCAGCGCGGGCACGAACACCAGCAGCAGCACCAGCCGCGAACCCGCGCCGCTGGCCGCCTGCGCCAGCAGCACCGGCACGGTGGCGGCCAGCACCCCCAGCGCCACCGCCCGGTTGCCGGGCGCGCGCGGGGCGGACGGTTCGTCGTCGGAGGCCACCCTCCAGGGTGGTCGGCCCCGCCCGGCCGGCGCGAGCGGGCCGCCGCCGGGCGGGGGAGGACGGTCACCGGGCGGGGCAGGCCTGTCGGCGGCGCTCGGTACGGTTGCCGGTATGCCCACCCGAGTGCCCCTCGACGACCTCGTCCGGCTGCGCCGGGCCCGCGACCGGATGGACCGCGACTACGACCAGCCGCTGGACGTGCCCGCGCTGGCCGCCACCGCCCTGATGTCCCCGGGCCACTTCTCCCGCAGCTTCCGCACCGCCTACGGGGAGACCCCGTACAGCTACCTCATGACCCGCCGGATCGAACGGGCCAAGGCCCTGCTGCGGCGCGGCGACCTGAGCGTCACCGACGTCTGCATGGCGGTCGGCTGCACCTCGCTGGGCTCCTTCAGCACCCGCTTCACCGAACTCGTCGGCGAGAGCCCCAGCGCCTACCGCGCCCGCGACCACGCCGACGGCGAACCGATCCCCGCCTGCGTCGCCAAGATCCGCACCCGCCCGGTCCGGCGGACGTGAGGGCTGGTTCCCGCTAGTTTGACGGGCATGAGCATCGAACTCGCGCAGTGCTTCATCGCCGTCGACGACCACGACCGGGCGCTCGCCTTCTACCGCGACGTCCTCGGCTTCGAGGTCCGCAACGACGTCGGCTTCGAGGGGATGCGCTGGGTCACCGTCGGCTCGCCCGACCAGCCCGGCGTCGAGATCGTCCTGGAACCCCCGCTGGCCGACCCGCACGCCTCCGAGGACGACCGCCTCGCCGCCGCCGAACTCCTCGCCAAGGGCCTGCTGCGCGGCGTCATCTTCCGCACCGACGACTGCGACGCCACCTTCGAGCGCATCCGCGCCGCCGGCGCCGAGGTCCTCCAGGAACCGATGGACCAGCCCTACGGCGTCCGCGACTGCGCCTTCCGCGACCCGGCGGGCAACATGCTGCGCTTCAACCAGCCGCGCACCGCGTAGGCCCGGTCCGGCCGGGGCGCTCAGGGGTGGTTCGCCCCGCGGCCGAGGCGGTGGAAGACCAGGCAGGCCTGGAGGGCCTGGGCCAGGGCCACGGCGGGCAGGACGGACCAGGGCAGCAGGCCGGCCAGGGCCAGCGGCGGCAGCGCCAGAGCGGCCACGGCCAGGACCGGCAGGGTGCTCGACAGGCCGACGCGCAGGCGGACACGGCGGGGGATCACGACGCGGCCCGCCGGGCGTGGTCGAGGAAGGCGCGCAGGTCGGCCCAGGCGTCGGCGGGGGCCTGGGGGTCGCCGGACAGGGCGGCCGGGTCCTCGCGCCAGGCGGTGCGTACGGCGGCGGACAGGGTGGCGTCCCCGCCGGAGAAGAGCCGGGAGAGCTCGTCCAGGCGCTCCACCACGCGCCGCACCCGGGGGTCGGCGGGGTCGGTGCCGGTGCGGCGCAGCTCCTCGGCGCGGCGGTAGAGCTGGGGCCACTCGACCTCCAGCAGGTAGTGGGCGGCCGGGCCGAGCGCGGCGGCGTGGTCGGCGAGGGCGTGCAGCTGGTCGTCGTCGAGGTGGCGGCGCAGCGCCTGGTCGGCGGCCGGGCCGGTGGCGCCGACGGCCCGCAGCAGGCGCAGCAGGTCGGCGGTGCCGGGTTCGCGTTCGGCGGCCAGATCGGTGTGCAGCCGGGCGAGGCGCTCGCGCAGGTCGTGCAGCGCGGCCAGCGAGGCGTCGGTGGCGGCCAGGTGCTCGCGCACCAGCCGCAGCGGGTCGACGCCGGCGTCCAGGCAGGTGGCGACGGTCTCCAGCCCCAGGCCCAGGCGGCGCAGCGCGAGGATCTGGTACAGCCGTACGACGTCCTGCTCGGTGTAGGCGCGGTGGCCGGAGGCGGTGCGCCGGGAGGGGGTCAGCAGGCCGATCTGGTCCCAGTGGTGCAGGGTGCGTACGGTCAGTCCGCTCGCCTCGGCGAGCGGGCCGACCTTCCAGGTCTGTTCTTCGGTGGGCATGGCACCAGGATTCCTCCTGACGCGGCGTGAGGTTCAAGTCCCCTGCTCAGCGGTGGGCGGGCAGTGGGTAGTCGGGCAGGACGATGTCGCCGGCCTTGGCGAACTGGGCGGCCAGGATCGGGCGCAGCGGCCAGCGGCCCATCCAGCGCATGGAGGCCGCGCGCAGGCGGATCATCAGGGCGCTGTCCGGGGCGTAGCCCTGCACGCCGCCGGGCGGCAGCTCCTGGGCGCGGGCCACGTAGGGGCGCATCAGCTCCTCGTAGCGGGCGTAGGCGGTGCGGAAGTCGCCCGCGGCGGCGGCGAGTTCGCCGGCCAGCAGGTAGCCGCCGACCAGGGCGAGGCTGGTGCCCAGGCCGGTGAGCGGGCTGGGGCTGTAGCCGGCGTCGCCGAGCAGGGCCACGCGCCCGCGGCTGTAGTGGTCGAGGTGGATCTGGCCGAAGGAGTCGAAGGCGAAGTCGTCCGCGCCGGCCATCCCGGTGAGCAGTCGGTCCACCTCCCAGCCGGCGCCGGCGAAGCGCTCGGCGAGCAGTCGGCGCTGGGCGGCGCCGTCGCGCCGGTCCAGGGCCAGCGGGTCGGAGCGGAAGCTCAGCGAGGCCTTGACCTCGCCGGGCAGCCGGCCCGGCCGGGCGGAGGCGACCAGCCCGCCGGGGGCGTTGTACATCAGGAACCAGCTGTCCAACTCCCGGGCGAACGCCGGGTCGTGGACGGTGAACCAGGCGTGGTAGCCGCCGAGCGGGCGGTAGTGCGCCTCCGGCCCGCCGCCGTGGGCGAAGGCCAGCCGCCGCACCGCCGAGTGCAGCCCGTCGGCGCCGATGACCAAGCCGAAGCGGCGGGCGGGGGAGTTCTCGAAGTGGACGGTGACGCCGTCGGCGTCCTCGGCCAGCGCGGTGATCGTGTCGCCGTAGCGGTACTCGACGCCGTCGGTGGCCTCCCGGAGCAGGTCGGCGAGGTCGCCGCGCAGGATCTCGATCTCGGAGACGATGCCCTCGCCCCCGAACAGCTCCACGGGCATCCGGGCGGCGTGCCGGCCGCGGCGGTCCACCAGGGCGATGCCGCGCTGCTCCACGCACAGGGCGCGGGTGCGCTCCATCAGGCCCATCCGCTCGACGACGGTGCGTCCGGCGCCGCGCAGGTCGACGGCCTGCCCGCCGGGGCGCGGGGCGGGGGCGCGCTCGACGACGACGGGGCGGAAGCCGTGGCGGCGCAGCCAGTAGGCGAGGGCGGGGCCGGCGATGCCGGCGCCGGAGATGAGGATGTCGGTGTTCTCCATGTCCGCAACCGTACGCCGTACGCGTTGGGGCCAACAAGGCTTGTACTGCGGTTATTTGGGGGTGGCGCCCTAGTGCACTAGGGCGGGTCGGGGGCGGTTCGGGGGAGGTTCCCCGGCCCTGGCGCGGGGCTTCGCGCAGGTCGGCGGCGTCCGGTGGCGTCCGGCGGTGCACTAGTGCGTGCGACGGGGGTGCGGCGGTGTCGGAGGCGGGTCGGGGTGGGATCAGGGGCGGGTCAGGGTCAGGGTCAGGGTCAGGACGTCGGGGCGGCCGCCGCCGAGGCGGGCGGGACGGTCGAGGGGGTGGCGGCGGTGGGGGAGTCGGAGGTGCCCATCAGGGTGTGCAGCAGGTCCTCGCCCAGGCCCAGGCCGGTCTGCGACTCGTCCGGCAGGTCGTAGTCCCGGTACCACTCCGAGGGGGCCTCCGGGTGCGGGCCGCTGACCGCCACCCGCCCGGCGCCGTAGGAGGCGACCACGGCCGCGGCCCGGTCGTTGGTGTAGCGGGCCAGCACGTCGGCGTCCGGGCCGTGCACGTCGAAGTAGGGGCCGTCCTGGAAGTACATCCGCTGCGGCTGCCCGCGCCAGGAGACGTCGACCAGGTGGTCCTCCTCGTCGGTGACGGTGGCGCCGTCGGAGCTGATGTACTGCCCGGAGTCGCCCGGCAGGAGGCCGTAGCCGGGGTTGCGGCCGGCCAGGTAGCCGCCCATGCACAGGCCCAGGTAGTGCCCGCCGCCGCGCACGTAGGCGCGCACCAGCTCCGGGGAGAAGCCCGGCTCGCGCTGCAGTCCGCGCCAGGCGGTGGTCACCTCCTGCCCGTTGGTGCCGCCCGGCTGCACGTACAGCGCGACGCCGGACAGCGCGTCCGGACCCCAGTGGTCCTGCTCCTTGGGGCCGATGTAGCGCACCGCGAAGCCGTCGTGCTCCAGCATGTCGTGCGCCGCCTCCGGACAGCCGTCGCAGGCCGCCGGGCCCCGGTAGACCAGGGCCAGCGGGCGGCCGTCGGGGTCCGGTGCCGGCCTGCCCCCCTGGTCGGGCGCGGCGCTGGCACGGTCCCCGCCGCCGCTCGGGGAGGGGGCCCCGCACGCCGTCGCCGTCAGCACCACCGCCGCCAGCGCCGCTGCCGCCGCGCCCCGTCCAACCCTCATGACCTGCACTCCCGCCGCCCTCCCGGGGCCGTTCACCGTCCGTCGTCCGCCGCCACGACGCTACGTCCCTCCTGTCCCAGTACGCACACCAGCCCCCCTGATCGGGTGACGAGGCGGCGGCAGTTGACGGAACCGGCGGGGAGGGAGGGCTGCGGGGAGGGCGGCCCGGGGCGGGGTGGCCCGAGGCGGGGGCGGGGTGGGGTGGCCCGGGGCCGGGGCCGCTCCGGGCGGGGGAGCGGCCCCGGTGGACGTCAGCGGACGCCGAAGTCGGCGTTCCAGGAGGCCGAGCCCGTACGGGCCAGGCCGACCTCGGTGTAGTTGCCGTCGAGCATGATGTCCAGGTGGTGCTGGGAGTTGATCCAGCCGTCGACGGCCGCGTCGATGTTCGTCGGCCCGTAGAAGGCGATCTCGCCGAAGCCCCGCCAGCTGTAGCCGAGGCCCCGCGCGATGTCCGAGGAGTTGCAGAAGTGCCCGGAGACCCGGCGCTGGTTCATCTGGTCGGCGTTGCACTGCGCGGACTGGGACAGCGTCGCGTTGAACCGCACCGGCGCCCGGCCGTACTGGGCGCGCAGGGCGTTCACCCGGTCCAGGAAGCGCTGCTGGTCGGAGGTGACCGGGCCGGTGCCCGGGTCGGTGCCGCCGCCCGTGCCGGTGATGTCGAAGCGCTGGGACATGCTGCCGTTGCAGCCCTCGACGGTGACCTCCTGGTCGACACCGTGGTAGGTCAGGCAGCCGTTGGTCGCGGCGTTGTGCAGGTAGGTGCCGCCCTCGGCGGCGTTCTCCAGGGTCCACTGCTGGTTGTCGCCGGCCCACCAGTGGATGAACTGGGTGGACCGGTTGTCCCGGCTGTCCATCTCCAGCACGCGCTCGGTGCCGTTGACGTTGCGGACGAAGTCGACCCGGCCGCCGGGCTTGTTGGAGATCCAGAACGAGGTGGAGGCGTCCTGGTAGCCGCGGGCGATGATCCGTGAGCCCTCGCCGTCGGAGCTGGCCAGCGCGTGGTGGTCCTGGTGGTCCTGGATCGTGACCATCTGCTCGACCACGTTCGCGGCCGAGGCGGGCGCGGCGCTCGCCGGCGCCGCCAGCAGCGTGGCGCCGCTCGCGGATATCGCGGTGACGGCGAGCGCCAGGGCCGCCGGCCGGGTGCGGCGGCGGGCGCCGCCGGTGGTCGGACGGGGGGTGCGGGTGGGCGTCTGGGACACGGGCATCTCCTGCGCTCGGTGGGCCGCCCGCGGAGGTGCGGGCGGACGCAGGGCAGGACATCAGCGTCCGGTTGACAACCGATCAACGCCACGTCGACGCGGCGACCGGGCCGGGCGCGGTGAGGCCAGGCCCGGCGCGACCGGGCCCGGCCCGCGCGCGCTAACCCCGCGCCGCGCCCACCACCGCCGACAGGTCCCGCTCCGCGACCGACGGGTCCGCCAGCAGCGCCCGCCGGGCCGCCGCCAGCACCGGCCCGTCGCCCGCCAGGGCGAGGTCCTTGGCCGCCAGCCGCACCGGGAAGTCCGACTCGGTGCTGCGCGCCCGGGCCACCACCCCCGCGAGCGGCCCGGCCGCCAGCACCTCCAGCGCCTCCTCCCGCGGCACGCCCAACTCCTCTGCCACCGCGACCACTTCGCCCAGCACGGTGACCGAGGCCACGATCGCCGAGATCACCACGGTCTTCAGCGCCGCCCCCGTCCCCGGGCCGCCGCAGCGCCGGACCCGGCCCAGCCGGGCCAGCACGGGTTCGGCGCGGTCCAGGTCGGCGTCCTCGCCGCCCGCGAAGACGCCCAGGTCGCCGGTGGCCGCCGGGCCCACGCTGCCGACCACCGGGGCGTCCACCAGGCCCACCCCGTCGGGCAGTCGGGCGTGCAGCCCGGCGACGGCGCGCGGGCCGATCGAGGACATCTCGATCCACAGCGTGCCCGGGGCCAGGTGCGCGGTGAACCGCCCGGCGACGTCGGCCACGGCCCCGGGGTCGGACAGCATGGTGACGACGATGTCGGCCCCCGCCACGGCCTCGGCCGGGCTCGCGGCCTCGGTGAGGTCCCCGGCGCGGCCGGGGGAGCGGTTCCAGACGGTCAGCGGGTGGCCGGCGGCGGCCAGCCGGCGGGCCATCGGCAGGCCCATCCGGCCCAGACCCAGAAAGGCGATCTTCTCCATCTTTTCCATGGCCATCACGCTAGGCACCGAGGAGCCAGGCGACAAACGAATGTCCCGCATGATAGCCATGCGTAATGGACATGGCTTGGCTGGACGTCTTCCGCACCGTCGCGCACCTGGGTTCCTTCACCGCCGCCGGGGAGCGCCTGGGCTTCACCCAGTCCGCCGTCTCCCGCCAGATCGCCACCCTGGAAGCCGAGTTGGGCGCCCCGCTGTTCGACCGGCTGGCCCGCGGGGTGCGGCTGACCGAACACGGACGGGCCCTGCTCCCGCACGCCGAAGCCCTGCTGGAGCGCCTGGACACCACCCGGCGCGACCTGGTGGCGCTCACCGAACTCAGCGCCGGACGCCTGCGGGTGGGCGCCTTCGACAGCGCCAACGCCGCACTCGTCCCCGGCGCGCTCGCCGCCTTCCACGCCGCCCACCCGCAGGTGGAGACCACCCTCACCGAGGGGCTGACCGCCGACCTGCTGGAGCGGCTCGCCGAGGGCGCCATCGACCTCGCGGTGGTCGCCTCCTACGCCGAACGCCCCGAAGACGCCTACGACACCGAACGGTTCGACCTGCACCCGCTGCTGGACGACCCGGTCCTGGTCGCCCTGCCGCGCGGGCACCGGCTGGCCGGACGGCGCCGCCTGCGACTGGCCGAACTCGCCGACGAACCCTGGATCGCGGCCCGCCGCCACCCCGAGACCACCCTCCTCGCGGCCTGCCTGCGCAGCGGCTTCCGGCCCCGGATCGAGTACGCCGTCGCCGCCTGGACCGCCAAACTCGGCCTGGTCGCAGCCGGATTGGGACCCACCCTGATCCCCTCCCTGGCCGCCCGCGCGGTGCGCCCGGACGTCGTCCTGATCCCGCTCCACCCCCAGGACACCCCGGTGCGCCGGGTCTGCACCGCCACCCGCCGCGGCCACCGGGTGACGCCCGCGGTGACGGGCTTCCTCGGCCACCTCCGGGCGGCGGCGCGCGGCTGAACACCCCGGCGCGAGGTCAGGATCACGGGACTTCTCCCAGGAAGCCCCGGCCTTCAGGGCGGGGAGGAATGGGTCCTTGACTCGAAGCCGCGAAGCGGCGGAGTTCTCTGCGTATCGGTTCTGGCCTCTCTCGTTGTCAGTGGGGTCCGGTAGGTTTTGAGTCATGACGGCACAACAGATCGCGGGAGAGGCCGGCCATGCCCGGTGGACGTTCCGCCTGCGTGTGTCGAAGACCGCTTCCGGGCTGCTGGAAGCGGAGTGGGGCCGGTGCCGGTGGCTGTGGAACGAGTGCGTTCACATGTCCCGCAGGATTCACATGGCGAACCGGAGCGGTGCTGGGAGGCGCACGTGTGGTCCGGCCGATCTTGACAAGCTCCTCACCGAGGCCCGCGGTGCGACGGCGTGGTTGCGTGAGGGTGCGTCGGTGCCGCAGCAGCAGACGATCCGGGACTTCGCGAAGGCCCGCGCGAAGGCACTCAAAGATGTCAGGGCGCGACTGCCGCATCATCAGCGGGCGGGGATGCCCCGGCCGAGGAAGAAGCGCGCTTCGCGTCCCAGTCTGAACTACTCCCGGCGCGGTTTCCGGATCAAGGACGGACGGCTGCACCTGGCGGGTGGCATCGTCCTGACCGTGGTGTGGTCCCGCGATCTGGCTGTTGATCCGTCCTCGGTGCGCGTGTTCCAGGACGCTCTCGGGCACTGGTACTGCTCGTTCGTCGTTCCCGCCACAGTTGAGCCGCTGCCGAGGACCGGCGCGGTGGTGGGCATCGACTGGGGCGTGGGGGAGATCGCCACCACCACCAGCGACATCCACGACCTGCCACACCCTCAGCACGGGAGGACCTGCGCGCAGCGGCTCGCGCACTACCAGCGACAGATGGCCCGCAGGCGTCAGCCGAAGGGGAAGGCGCAGACGCGGGGCTATCGAAAGGCCCAGCGGCAGGCCGCCAAGGTGCATCGGAAGATCGCCGACCAGCGGATCGATACCGCCCGGAAGTGGGCCAAGTCCGTCGTCCGCGACCATGACGCCCTGGCCGTGGAGGACTTCAAGCCGAAGTTCCTGGCTAAGACCACCATGGCTCGCAAGGCCGCCGACGCGGCAATCGGCGCGACGAAGACAGCACTGATCGAGCAGGCCCGCAAGCATGCGCGAAGCGTGCACCTCGTCAACCCCGCGTACACCACGATGGATTGCGCGCACTGCGGTGTGAGAGCCAAGCACCGTCTCCCCCTGTCCGAAAGGATCTATACGTGCACCGCGTGCGGAGTCTCGTCGCCCCGCGACAAGAACTCCGCCCGCGTGATGCTCGTCCGGGCTGGTCTCAACCCGGCTGGTGTTGATCGTGGAAGCCCGCACAGTCCGATGGACGTTGCGGCAGCGTGAGCCAGGAATCCCCGTCCTTCAAGGCGGGGAGGATGTCAAGTCAGGAAGACCTCGGCCACCGACGGCCGTACGGCTCGCTAAGGTGCAGGACGGGACGTCATCCGCCCACGAAGCAGAAGGAGCCACCGGTGGACCCGACCCACGACCAGAACGGCCCGGCCCGGACGGCCACGACCCCCGCCGCCGTCTCCTTCTTCTCGCGCAGGCGCCGGCCGCCGGGCGGCCCCCGACGGCCGGGCACCCGCCGCCCGCCCGGCATCCGCCGACGCCCGAGCGGGCGTACCGGGGCTAACTCGGTGGCGGGAGCGGCCCGTTGCGGGTGAGGATGCCCGGATGACCACTGAGCGACCCGAGCGCTGGACCCAGGCCACCGTCTACCCCGACATGTGGGCCGACCCGGCCGACGACCCCCGCAACAGCGAAGGCCCCTCCCCGGACGGCGAAGCCGCCACCCTGGAGGACTACCTCACCAACTACCGCCACACCCTGCGGATGAAGTGCGAGGGCCTGGACGCCGAGCAGCTCGCCCGCCGCTCCGTCCCGCCGTCCACCATGTCCCTGCTCGGCCTGGTACGCCACCTGGCCCGCGCGGAACGGGACTGGCGCAACTGGATCACCGACGGCGAGCCGCTGCCCAAGCTCTACGGCGCGCGCGACGCCGACTTCGACGGCGCCCTGCCCGACCCCGCCCTGGTCGAGGCCGCCTGGCAGGACCTGACCCGCGAACAGGCCGCCCTGGACGCCGAGTTGGCCGCCCACCCGGACCTCGGCGAGCGCCTCGGCGCGCAGCGGCTCTCGGTCCGCGAGGTGCAGGTCCACCGCATCGAGGAGTACGCCCGCCACTGCGGCCACGCCGACCTGCTGCGCGAGTGCGTCGACGGCCGCGTCGGCCAGTAACGGGCGCCCGTGACGTGCCAGGGGGTGCGGGCCGCGCGGCCCACACCCCCCGTGTCACACGCCCGCCCGGCTCAGCAGGAGGCGTCGGCGCCCGGCAGCGTGCCGTCCGACAGGTAGGCGTCCACCGCCCGCTGGGCGCAGTCGCTGTACCCGTTGAGGACGACGGTGTGCACCCGGCCGGGGACGGTGAGCAGCCGGGAACCGGTCAGCCGGGCGTGCAGGGCCAGGGCGCCCGGGTACGGGGCGTGGGTGTCACCGGTGGCCTGGATCTGCAGCGCGGGCACCGCGTTGTGCACCCGGACGAACGGCTCCTGCGGGGCGCTGCGCCAACTCGCGCACGGGGTCGGACCGTTGAACACCGGACCGAACACCGGCTCGGCGGGCAGAGCGCGTTGGACGGCGGCGCGGTACCACCCGGGCGAGCGCGGCGCGGCGACGTCGTCGCACAGGTAGGCCATCGCGCCCGCCAGATCGGCCCCGGCGCCCGGGTCGGGGGCCAGCACGCTCGTCAGCAGCTCGTGCAGCGCCGGCGACACCTGCACCGGCTTGCCGTCGGCCGCGTCCAGCAACTGCCGCAGCACGTCCGCGTAGTCGGCGCTGTCCCGGTCGTCCCCCTGGCAGACCGAGAGCAGGAACGGCAGCAGCGCGCCGTCCAGCCGGAAGCCGTCCACCGCGATCGGCGCCGCCGAGGCCCGGCGCACCAGCCCCTCCACGGTGGCCCGCACCGCGGCCGGGTCGGCGCCCAGCCCGTACGTGCCGTTGCGCGGCGCCGCCCAGGCGGCGAAGTCGTCCAGCGCCCGCTCGTTGGCCGCGCCCATGTCCTGGAACGCCCCCACCCCGAACCGGGCCGGATCCAGCGCGCTGTCCAGCACCAGCCGGTCCACCCGCTGCGGGTACAGCTGGGCGTACACCGCGCCCAGCAGCCCGCCGTAGGACTGCCCGAAGAAGGAGGTGCGCTGCTCGCCCAGGGCCGCGCGCAGCACGTCCATGTCCCGGGCGGTGTTGCGGGTGGTCAGCTGCGGCAGCAGGTCCGGGTACTTGGCCCAGCAGGCGTCGGCGTCGGCCTTGGCCAGCCGCCAGGCCTCCGGGAAGCCGGACAGGTCGCCGCCCACCGAGCGCAGCCAACTGCCCCGGTTCAGGCCGCAGTCCAGGCCGCCGCTGGCGCCCACCCCGCGCGGGTCCATGCCGATCAGGTCGTAGCGGGCGGCCGCGGCCGGTGCCAGCCGGGCGCGCAGCGCCACCGGCAGGTCCAGCCCGCGGTTGCCCGGCCCGCCCGGGTTGGTCTGCAGGATGCCGCGCCGCCCGGCCGGGTCGGCGGCGCGGATCCGGGAGACGGCGAGCGCGAGGGTGCGGCCGTCCTGCGGGGTGCGGTAGTCCAGCGGGACGGTGAGTGTGGCGCACTGGGCGCCGGCGGCGGCCAACTGCGCATCCTGGCACGGGGACCAGGTGAGGTTCTGGTGCTGGAAACGCTCCAGCGGGTCGGGCGCGGGGGAGGCCGCGGCGGCGGCGGGAACGGCGGCCGAGGACAGGGCCAGGGCGGCGGCGAGGGCCAGGGCGGGCTTCATGCCGCCCACCCTAGAGACCGCCCCAAGGGCGCTGCACCGCAGGGTCGTTGGTGTGCTGTCCGCCGCTGCCTTCTCCTGGCTGTTGCTGCCTGCTCCTGCCCGCCTTCGCGGCCACCGACCGGTGGCCGGCGGCGCGGCAGCTCCCCGCCGGTGATCATCGGGCCGGTTCGCCGGGGCGGGGTCGTCTGCCGGGGCGGGGCCGTCCGTCGGGGCCGGTGCGGGGCCCGGTGCGGGGCCCGCTCGACGGGCCGGGACGGGCGGGGTGTGGAACGGTGGAAGACCGGGGGAGACCCGGGGAGCCTCGGGGCCGGTTGCGAGAGGAGTCGCCATGTCGTCGAAGCGCCGCCGCAAGAAGAAGGCCCGGGCCAGGCGCGGGGCCAACCACGGCCGCCGCCCCCAGTGCTGAACGGCTGACCCCGCCCGACCGTACGGCTCTCGCGGCCCCGTACGGTCAGGCGGGCCCGTGCCCGCTGTTCCCACTGTTCCCGCTGTTCCCGCTTTGGTTCCGCCCGCGCCAGGCCGGGCCGCCGCGCCGCACCGTGTAGTACGTGCAGGCCGCGCGCCAGTCGGTGCGCAGGTCCAGCTGCAGGACCAGGCCGCGCCCGCCGGCCCGGGCGGCGCGCAGCAGTTCGGCCGCGTCCGCCTCCGGCGGGCTCTGCTCGTTGCCCAGGCGCACCCGGCTGCCGACGCGCTCCCAGCGCGGGTCCGGGCGCAGGGTGGCGGAGTCCCTGAGGTCCCAGTGCAGGGCGGCGTCCGGGCTGCTCAGGTGGGGGCCGGTCATCCGCCAGCCGTCGGGGTCGACCCGCCAGCCGTCCTCGGCGCGCTCGGCGCCCTCCCAGCGCAGCGCGTACTCGACGGTGCCGGTCCGCTCGCCCGGGGAGCCCCACGCGGCCAGGCCCGCGTCCAGGCCTGCGGCCTCGATCCGGGGCAGCAGCACGGTGAGGTCCTCCCGGGTGGCGAAGTAGGCGCTCGCGCGCATCCGGCAGACCAGGGCGAGGCGCCCCTGCGGGCCGGGGGCGTGGATGTCGAAGGCCTGCGGCCGGTCGCAGTGGTCGCTGATCCGGGTCAGCAGGTGCTCCACCCCCGCCACCGCCCCCAGCGCCGCCACCGTGCGCTCGATCCGCCGCCGCTCCGCCTCCCGTGCGGCCCGGGCCGGCGGGGAGTCCGCCAGGGCGCGCAGCCGCCGGTCGGTGGGCCAGGCCCGGCGGGTCGCCTCCAGGGCCTTGCCGGGCAGGCTCAGCAGATGGCCCAGGACGTACGTGAAGCTGTTCACCGGCCGGTGGGTCCTCTCGGTCCTTACGCGGGGGTTGCGGGATCGCGGTGCCGGACCACACCCTGGCCCGGCACCGCTGCGCCCCGCAATCCGCTCCCGTACTCAACTCCCGTGCGTCGCCGTCCGGTTACCCTTCGGCGTCGAGGGCGGCGGCCTTGCGCAGCAGCACCGCCCGCTCGCGCCCGTTGCGGCACAGCCGGGCGGCGAGCTCCAGCTCGGCCTGGGCCTCGGCGGTGCGCCCGAGCCGGGTCAGCAGCTCCCCGCGCACCCCCGGCAGCAGGTGCGAGCCGGACAGCCGGCCGGAGACGACCAGCTCGTCGACCAGGGCGAGCGCCGGCCCCGGCCCCTCGGCCATCGCGACGGCCACCGCCCGGTTGAGCTCGACCACCGGCGAGGGCGCCACCCGGCCCAGCGCCTCGTAGAGCAGCACGATCCGCTCCCAGTCGGTGTCCGCCACCGAGGCCGCCCCCGCGTGGCAGGCGGCGATCGCGGCCTGCAGCCCGTACGGCCCCAGGCCCCGCCCCAGGGCGGCGGCCCGGCCCAGCGCGGCCAGGCCGCGGCGGATCGCCGAGCGGTCCCAGCGCCGCCGGTCCTGGTCCTCCAGCAGCACCGCCTCCCCGTCCGGCCCGGTGCGGGCCGGGAAGCGCGAGGCGGTCAGCTCGAACAGGGCCAGCTGCCCGTGCACCTCCGGCTCGGCGGGCAGCAGCGCGGCCAGCATCCGGGCCAGCCGCACCGCCTCGTAGGCGAGGTCGGGGCGCAGCAGGTCCTCGCCGGCCGTCGCCGTCGAACCCTCCGTGAAGATCACGTACAGCACGCTCAGCACGGCGCCCAGCCGGGCCCGCCGCTCCCGCGGGGGCGGCAGCCCGAAGGGCACCCGGGCGGCGGCGATGGTCTTCTTGGCGCGGGTGATCCGGGCCTGGACGGTGGGCACCGGCACCAGGAACGCCCGGGCGACCTCCTCGCTGGACAGGCCGCCCACCACCCGCAGGGTCAGCGCCACCCGGGCCTCGGGGGAGAGCACCGGGTGGCAGGCGGTGAACATCAGGGCCAGCACGTCGTCGTCCACCCGGTCCGGGTCGAACGGCAGGTCCGGCGGGCCGGCCGGGGCGCCCGCCGCGCCGGTGCTGAACTCGCCCTCGGCCAGCGGGCCGGCCAGTGCGGCGTAGCGCTCGCCCAGCGCCGAGGAGCGGCGGAAGGCGTCCACGGCCCGGCGCCGCGCCGTCGCCAGCAGCCAGCCCACCGGGCTGGCCGGGACGCCGTCGCGGGCCCAGCCGACCAGGGCCTCCGCCAGCGCCTCCTGGGCGACGTCCTCGGCCAGCGCGAAGTCCCCGGTCCAGCGGGCGAGCGCGCCGACGATCCGCGGCGCCTCGATCCGCCACACCGCCTCGACGGCCCGCCGGGCGGCCTCCGCGCCCGGCGGGCCGTCAGTCGGTGTGGGCATCAGAGCTGGCCGGTCCGCTCGCGCCAGGCCCGCTCCTTGACGATCCACTCGTTGTCCTGCGGGAACTCCTCGATGCCCGGCACCCGGCGGATCTCGCACTTGGAGCCGGGGATCGCGGGCATCCGCCGGGCCCACTCGACGGCCTCCTCCTTCGAGGCGACGTCGATCAGGTAGAAACCGCCGAACAGCTCCCTGGTCTCCCCGTACGGGCCGTCGGTGACCACCGGCGTCTCCCCGCTGTAGTCGACCACCACGCCCTGCGACGGATCGTCCAGCCCCTCGGCGGCGACCAGCACACCGGCCCGGATCAGCTCCTCGTTGAACCGGCCCACGGTCTCCAGCATCTCCTCGAACGGCGTCGCCATCATCGTCGCCGTCGACTCGTCGGTGCCCCGCATGATGAGCATGTACTTCGCCATCTCGACCTCCTCGACGGGGCCGCCTGCCGGCCCCTTCCACTCCAAGGTCGAACGGCGCGGCGCCGGATCGACACGGTGGACGAGGACGGACGATATTCCCCTCCTCCGACAATCCCGCCCAGCCCCGCCGACGTCCCGTCGCCGGGCGTCCCGCCGGCTAGCCTCCGCAGGTCAGGTCCTTCGCGGGCAGCCGCCCGGTGGTCAGGTAGCGGTTGACGCTGTCGTCCGCGCAGGACGGGCCCGCCACCACCACGCCGTGGCCCTCGCCGCCGGCCACCGTGACCATCCGCGCGCCGTGCAGGGCCCGCCGCATGCCCCGGGCCATGGCCAGCGTCGCCTGCGGGTCCCACTCGTTCTGCACGATCAGCGCATTGACCTCGTTGTCCACCACCGTGGCCGGCTCGGCGGCCGGCCGCTTCCAGAACGCGCACGGCTGGACGGTGGCCCCCAGGTCGCCGGCCAGCGGGTACCTGGCCCGGTCCCGGACGGCGTCCCGCCGGTACTGCTCGGGGTCGCGCGGCCAGCTGCGGGTGTCGCCGCAGAAGAGGGCCCAGGTGACGGAGGCCGCGTTGTCCGAGGCGACGCCCGCCGGCACCGCCGGGGCCGCCGGCCCGCCCGCCGCCGCTGCCCTCAGTGCGACGATCCAGTGGGTGGCGGCCTCGACGTGCACGAACGCGGCGTACCCGGACCGGATGGCGTCGCCGTCCAGCGCCGTCCCGTCCGCGGTCGGCACGGGCGTGCGGTCGGCGCGGGCGACCAGGTCCCAGTACGCCGTGCGGACCTGCGCCGCCGTGGCGCCCAGCCCGTACGAGGCGTCGCGGGCCGCGACCCACTCCGTCCAGCGGGTGAAGGCGAGTTCGGCCCCCGCCGACCACCCGCGGAACGACTCCCGCCAGGCGAGCGCCGGGTCGAGCGCGCTGTCGAGCACGAACCGGTCCGCGCGCCGGGGGAACATCTGGGTGTAGACGGCGCCCAGGTACGTGCCGTACGAGTACCCGAAGTAGGAGATCCTCTTCTCACCCAGGGCGGCTCTGATGACGTCCATGTCCCGGGCCGTGTTGCGGGTGGTGATGTGCGGCAGCACGTCCCCCGCCTTGGCCCAGCACTTGTCGGCCACCGACCGGGCCCGCGCCACGTCCTTCACGAACGTCCCTGCCGCGTAAGGGTGTTGGACGCCGCGCTCGTCCTCCGTCAGGTCACAGCCGATCGGCGCGCTGCGCCCGACCCCGCGCGGGTCGAACCCGACCAGGTCGAAGCGCGCCCGCACCTGCTCCGACAGCAGCGGCTCCATCTCCACGGGCATGGTCAGCCCCGGGCCGCCCGGGCCCCCGGGATTGATCAGCAGCGCGCCGTGCCGCTCCTTCGCGCTGCCCGCCCTCACCCGCGACACCGCGATGTCGATCGTCCGGCCGTCGGGGTCGCCGTAGTCCAGCGGCACCGTGACCTTCGCGCACTCGAACGCCGCCGGGTGCTCCGCATCGCAGCGCTCCCACCGCAGTTGCTGCCGCGCGTACGCCTGCGGCGGTTCGTCCGCCGCGAACGCCGTCGCGGGGGTGAGCGCCGCCAGCACGGCGGCCACCGCCCCGGTCGTCATCACGGAAGTCGCTCGCCCGTCTCGCAGAACCATGCCAGTCCTCTGTCGTCAGTGCCTCGGAGTGCCTCCAGTCTCTGGTCCTGCGTACCCGCACCACGTACGGCCCGGGAACGGGATCAAGATCCAACCTGCGAAGGACGGCCAGGCCCCGACGCGCCGCCGGAACCCCAATTCCCCCCTAAGGCCCGGCCCCCGCTGAACCCCCGTCCGCCCCCGGCCCGTTCGCCGAGGCTGCCCCATCGACCCCGTGCGGGGACGCAGTGCAGCCGAAGACGAAACCACGCCCAGAACTCCGAGCCGCCCGAGGGAGCGGCGAGGAGGTCATGCAGGAACCAACGAATGATCAAGATGGGCAGGCCCCCGCCCAAGGTCGCGGGCCTGCCCACCCACCCCTCTTCTGGGAAGCGCAAAGCAACGGCGGCCCCGGCCAAGGTTGGCCGGAGCCGCCGAAGCAACAGCAATATGACCCGGATCTTCTGCGCAGGAAGTCGGCCGGGCCGACTTCCTGCGCAGAAGCGGTCGAATCTTCGATGTGAAGAGCTGGCAGTCCTGCAACGATGTGCGTTTGCCCGACTACCGTGCGCTCTTGACGGTTTGCCAGTCCACGCGTGAGGGTTCAGGCGCAACTGTGTGCAACTGGGTTGATGCGGGAGGGCGCCATGGAGCTAGATTTCATCGGAATCGACCCCGAGACCGGCAAGGACGGCTCGCCGGCCGTCCCGCACGACCGATACGCCGTTTGACCGCTGAGGCACTGAGCAGGCACTCCATGGCCGTATCCCCGTCCTCCAGCGCCCAAGCGGCTCGGGCCGCCGTAGCCACTCGCCTGCGTGACCTGATGCTGGATGCCCGGATCGACGGCAAGGAGCTTTCCGCCCGGTGCCAGTGGCATCCGTCGAAGACCTCGCGGATCCTGAGCGGGAAGTCCGTCCCTTCCGAGGGCGACATCCGCTCGTGGTGCGCGGCCTGCGGCGCCGACGGGCAGGCCGCGGACCTGATCGCCGCCTCGCGCGCGGTGGAGCTGATGTACCAGGAGTGGCGCAAGCTCCACCGCAACGGAATGCGCCAGGTGCAGGAGGACTCCCTGGCCCAGTACACGAGTACGGC
The DNA here is from genome assembly GCF_044749365.1 of Kitasatospora sp. NPDC089509. Classification (NCBI taxonomy): domain Bacteria; kingdom Bacillati; phylum Actinomycetota; class Actinomycetes; order Kitasatosporales; family Streptomycetaceae; genus Kitasatospora; species Kitasatospora sp. NPDC089509. Next base: position 46,049 of record NZ_JBIVHS010000014.1, read on the forward strand.
GACATGCCGGGCCTACGTCTCGAACGTGGTGCCCGGCTTCCTTCAGACCGAGGCGTACGCGACCGCACTCATGCGCAGCATCACGGACTTCCAAGGCACGCCGGACGACGTCGCCGACGCGGTGGGGCCCGCCTGGAGCGCGGCAGGCTGCTGCACGAGGGCAACCACCGCTTCGTCGTGCTGGCCGAGGAGGCGGTCCTGCGCTACCGCATCGGCGACCCGGAGACCATGGCCGGCCAACTCGGCCACCTGCTCGCGGTGATGCCGCTGCCATCCGTCTCCCTCGGCATCATCCCGTTCACCGCGCGGCGCCGGATCTGGCCGTTGGAGGCGTTCTACCTGTTCGACGGCCAGGAGGCGTCGGTCGAGACGCTGACGGCGGGGATCAACGTCGTCCAGCCACGCGAACTCGCGGACTACCACCGGGCTTTCGCCGAGCTGGCCAAGATGGCGGTCCACGGGGCCCGGGCCCGCGCACTGATCGCCTCCGCGATCGCCGCACTCGGCTGACGGCCCGCAATCACCCGCAATCGCGTTGAGCGTCCACGTGCTCACTCCCTACCGTCGAACCACCCGGTCGTCCACCCCTCCGTGTGACCGGCCGATTCGAACGAGGGAGCACAGCATGAGCCCCGTGAGCACCGAACGGATCGCAGGACGAGCCCTGGTCGACGACGCCCTGTTCGGGCGCCTGGCCCACCGGGTCGCCCACGACCAGGCCATGGAGCAGCAGCTCGCGGAGCGGGTCGTGGACCAGGCGCTCGCGTTCCTCGCCACCTGCGCCGCCAACCCCGCGGCCCGGCTCGCGCCGTCGCGGCTGGTCGACCACGGGTGGCACGCCTTCCTGGCGTACACCCGCGAGTACGCCGGGTTCTGCGACCGCGTCGCGGGCAGGTTCCTCCACCACAATCCGGAGGACGGCGACCACCAGGTGAAGGGCACGAGCGTCGCCGCCACCATGGCGGCGCTCGCGGAGGTCGGCTACCAGGTGGACGCCGAGCTGTGGGCCTCGGCCGCCGACTGCTCCGAGGGCAGCGGCGGCGACGGATCCGACAGCAGCGGAAGCGGCAGCTGCTCGCAGTGCCACCAGGGTTGCCACAACTCCAACTGACCTCCGGCCGGGGCGGACGGCTCGTCCGCCCCGGCCCGATCCTGAGGAAGCGCCATGCGCCACCAGTGGGCCGACCTGCCCGCCGAAGTCCGTGACCTGATCGGCGGGCGCTGCGGCACCGTCACCAGGGTGACGGTGCCGGACGCCGGAGAGGTCGCCGAGTTCGCCGCCGCCCTGGAGGCCGACACGGGCCGCCTGTTCGTGAAGGCCGCGCGGCTGGACAGTCCGAACCTGTGGATGGCCCGCAAGGAAGCCCAGGCCGCACCGGCGGTGAAGGGGATCGGCGCGGCGTTGCTGTGGCAGGAGGAAGCCGACGGCTGGCTGGTCACCGCGTTCGAGTACGTACCCGGGCGGCACGCCGACCTGTCCCCGGGCTCGTCCGACCTGCCGATGATCGCCGGAACGCTCACCGGCCTCGCAGACCGGCTGACCCCGGCGCCCGCGCTGAAGACGTTCAGCCTCGCGCGACGGTGGGCGGGGTCGGCGCTGTGGTCCGAGATCGCGGCCACCGGCGGCCTGACACCGTGGCAGGCCGAGCACCTGGAGCGACTCAGGGAGTTGGAGAGCCGGGTGTCGGACGCGGTGGCGGGTGAAACGCTGGCCCACACCGACATGACCGGCCCGAACATCCTGGTCGACGGCGCCCGGGTGCGGGTCATCGACTGGTCCTGGCCGGCCCCGGCCGCTCCCTGGGTCGACACCGCCTCGCTGGTGCCCCGCCTGATCGCCGCCGGCCACAGTGCTGCGGGGGCGCACCGGTGGGCGACGACGGTCCCGCACTACGCCGCCGCCGACCCGGTGGACCTGGCCGCCCTGGCGGCCGTCATCGCGGCCCGCTGGCGGCTGCGCGCGCTCCGGGACGGCGGCGTGTGGGATGCGCTGTCGGCGGCGGCCGAGGCGTGGGTCGCCGATCTGCTGGGAGTCAGTGCCCCGGGCGGAGGTCTCCCGCGCGAACGGCGGCGATGAATGCCGCCCAGGCGTCGGCGGTGAAGTGGAGGGCAGGCCCCTGCGGGTCCTTGGAGTCCCGGACGGGAAGCACTCCCGGGAACCCGTCCGCGACCTCGACGCAGGCCCCGGTCTCCCCACTGAACGAGCTCTTTCGCCAGTTCGCACCACTGAGATCGGGAGTGGACACCTTCAGTACCTCCGGTTGGCACGGCTACAGCTCTCGTATGACCCGGGTGAGCAGGTCGAGGCTCTCGGAGGAACTCAACGCACTCGAACACAACGAGTCGAAGGTGAGCGTATAGGCAGACGTCTCCTCGGGCTCCTCCATGTAGATCATGCCTGCTTGGTGCTCCACGCACGCCACATCGGAGAAGGCCGTGGTGGAGAAGCCGAAGAGTACGAACGAGCCCATGATCCCGGCATGGGCTCCCGCACTGAACGGCAGAACCTGCAGCTCGATGTTCGGGCGGTCGCCCAACTCCCGTAGATGGTCCAACTGTTTCCGCAGGACATCCACGCCGCCTACGTGCCCTCGAAGCGCGGCTTCTCCCAGGATCACGCTGAATCGCGGGGGCTCGGCGCGATCCAGCACCTTCTGCCGTTCCAGGCGAACGGCCACGAGCTCCTCGATGCGCTCCCGGGAGATGTCGAACGGCGATGCCCGGTACACGGCTCGCGCGTAGTCCGCCGTCTGCAACAGCCCTGCCACCATCATCGGTTGGAACGAGCGGATGTGGCTGGCGCTCTCCTCGTAGTCGATGTAATCGACGTACGACGGTGGCGTGATGTCGAACCGTTGTGCCCAACCGCGCTCGGAGCAGAGGCGGTTGAGCGCGACCACTTCCTCCACGTACGTCGGATCGTCCACCCCGTAGAACGTCAGCAGATCCCGCAACTCGCTGCTGGAGACCGGAAGCCAGGCGTTCTCGACCCGACTGATCTTGGATCGATGGCAGTCGATGCGCAGCGCGGCTTCGTCCGGCGTCTTGCCTGCCGCCTCGCGGTGGCGGATGAGCAAGCTCGCAACGCGGCGACGGCGGACCGAGGGGCGCGGTTGGCCCATGTGATCAACTCCACGTGATGGAAGCGGAACTGATGCCACATTACTCGTGAATCAAGATCGGAAAATGTTCCGCAGAGAAATCTTGCTAACGATCTTTCGCTGGGCGCATGCTACTCACGGTCGATGAGATGAACACTCTCCGCTATCGACTGCCGGGCATTCCTTTGCCCGATCCCCAACCCCCATCGGAGGTCTCTCCGCCATGCCTGAAACCGACGAGCCCGCCGGCCCCAGCGTCGCCCGGGGCTGCTGGTTCCCGCGTTCCCACCGTTCTCCCTTGCTCGCGCGGCGGATGCTGCGCGAACTGCTCGCCACCGTGCCGGAGGGCCACCGCTACCGCGAGGTCGGCGAGTTGCTCACCTCGGAGCTGGTCGGCAATGCCGTCCTCTACTCGGGTCTGCCCGGGCGGCTGATCTGGGTGTCCTTCGACCTGAACGCCATCCGGTTGCGCATCGAGGTGCACGATGCCGGCGACCGGCCGCCCGTTCCCCAGCGGCCCGACCCCGCCGCTACGCGTGGGCGCGGGCTGCTGCTGGTGGAGGCCCTGGCTGCCGGGTGGGGGCACTTCCCGCGACCGGGCGGGGTCGGCAAGGTGGTCTGGTGCGAGTGCGCCCCGGCGCCGACGCCGGAACCGTTCGGTGTGAAGGCGTGAGCGCGATACGCCCGAGGGCGGGGCCGTGGATCCACGGCCCCGCCCTCTGCATGAGAAGTCGGCCTGGCCGACGTCTGCGCGAGTGCTTCCCTGGCAGCCGGTTCAGGCGCCGTCGGCGTCCAGGTGCTCGGCCGAGTCGAGCATGTACGCAGGCAGCTTGGCGCGGGCGTCCAGGATCTCGATGCCGATGAGGCGGCCCTGGTCGTCGAAGTCGAGGTTGATCATGCCGTCGACCGCCACCGGATCGCAGGGGTACGTGTGCGAGGAAAGGGCCTGGACCTGCGGATCGGTGAAGTAGACGTACGCGGCGTCCGCCGTCGCGTCGTAGGTGACTTTGAGATCTGCCACCGCTGGCATGCCCCCTTGGTGAGTTCCGTTCCGGCGCGAAGAGGATCTTCGACCACGGAGATCCTGCCAGGCCGGTCAGGCCTGGGCCGCGTCCTTTTCCAGGGCGGCGCCGAGGGCGGTGGCGTCGGCGGCGATGCGTTGGAGTTCGGCGAGGTGGGAGGCCAGGGCGTGGCGGCCCTCGGGGGTCAGGCGCAGCCAGGTGCGGGGGCGCTTGCCGACGTAGCCGCGGCGGATCCGCAGGTAGGCGGCGGCCTCCAGGGTGGCGGCCACCTTGCTCAGCGCCGACTCCGACACCCCGCAGCCCTCCCGCACCGCGCGGAACTCCGCCTCGGCGCAGCCCGAGAGGAAGGCCACCACGGCCAGCCGGGTGGGCTGGTGGATCAGTTCGTCGAAGGCCGGGACCACCGGCCGGTCGGCGCTCATCTGGCACCCGCCCGCGCCCGCTTGCGGCGCAGCACCAGGAAGTGGACGAGGCCGCCGGTGGCGCCGAGGGCGAGCAGGAAGCCGGCCCAGCCGAACGGCAGGGCGAGCGCCCCGGCGGCCGGCAGTGGCAGCAGGTGGACGGCCGGGGACGGGACGGCGGGGACGATGCCGGGCCGGTGCTCGACGCGTCGGCCGAGCGCCACGTGGCCGACCAGGAGCAGCGCCGCGGCCAGCTGAAGGGTCGCGGCCGGCAGCCAGAGCTGCTCCGGCAGCAGTGCCGACAGGCCGAGCAGTACGAAGCCCGCCCCGAACAGCCCGGCGGCCGTGGCCGGGTACCAGGGCGGCAGCGGGCCGGGGTGGCGGGCGGCCGCCCGGGCCCGGGCGGCGGTGCGCAAGGACGCGAGGGCGTCCTCGGGGGCGATGTCGTGGACGGTCACCTGGTGCTCCAACTCCCCGGTCCCGGAAGGCTCCTGACAGCACCGGAGATCCTGGCATTTACTTTCCCGCCCGGCAAGTACTAGCGTGGCGGGCATGTGCAAGGGGGAGGCAGAGACATGACCGTGACACCGACGCCGCAGACCACCGCGGCCGACCGGTCCGGAAGCGAACGACCCGGGGCGGGACCGGCGATCCTGACCTCCGGGCTGCGGATGCGCTACGGCAGCCGGGACGTCCTGGACGGCCTGGACCTGAGGGTCGAGCGCGCCGAACTGTTCGCCCTGCTCGGCCCCAACGGCGCCGGCAAGAGCACCACCATCGAGATCCTGGAGGGCTACCGGCTGCGCTCCGCCGGCGAGGTCTCCGTCCTCGGCCGCGACCCGGCCCGCGACGACCCCGCCTGGCGCGCCCGGGTCGGGATCGTCCTGCAGTCCAGCCGCGACCACGGCCGCTGGCGCGTCGCCGAACTCCTCGGCCACCTGGCCCGCTACTACCCCGACCCCTACGAGCCGGCCGAACTGCTCGAACGGGTCGGCCTGACCGGCCAGGCCGACCGCACCGCGGCCACCCTCTCCGGCGGACAGCGCCGCCGCCTCGACGTCGCCCTCGGCCTGGTCGGCCGCCCCGAACTGCTCTTCCTGGACGAACCGACCGCCGGCTTCGACCCCGAGGCGCGCCGCGACTTCCACGCCCTGCTGCGCGAACTGCGCGACGAACGCGCCACCACCATCCTGCTGACCACCCACGACCTCACCGAGGCCCAGCAGTTGGCCGACCGGATCGGCATCCTGGAGGCCGGCCGGCTCACCGCCTGCGGCACCCTGGCCGAACTCGCCGAGGCCGCCCGGGCCGAGTCCGAGGTGCGCTGGAGCGAACCCGACGGCACCCCGCGCAGCCTGCGCACCGCCGACCCCTCGCAGACCGTGTGGGAACTGCACCAGCGGATCGGCGGACCGATCCCCGACCTGGAGGTGCGCCGCCCCAGCCTGGAGGACACCTACCTCGGCATGGTCGGCACCACCCCTGCGACGAACCCGGCGGAGGCGTCGTGAAGCCCGTGAACCCGTACGTCCTCGGCCTGCGCCGCGGTGCGATCGAACTGCGCCAGATCCTGCGCAGCCGCAAGGACCTCTACTCCTACCTGACCACGCCGCTGGTCTTCCTCGGCATCTCCTACTGGCGCTCCAGCTCCTCCGGCGGCGACGGCGGCCTGACCCAGCTGAGCCTGGCCGGCGGCATCGCCTCCACCGTCTTCATGTTCGGCCTGCTGACCGTCCCCCAGTTCCTCTCCGGCGACCGCGAGGACGGCACCCTGCTGCGACTGCGCGGCGTACCCGGGGCGATGCCCGCCTACCTGGTCGCCAAGGCGCTGTTCGTCCTGGTCACCATGGGCGCCTCGATCCTCCTGCTGCTGTTCGGCGGCGCCCTGCTGCTGCACGCCGACCTGCCCGCCACCCCCGGACAGTGGCTCACCCTGGCCGGGGTCCTGCTGCTCGGCACCGCCGCCGTCGTCCCGATGGGCGCCGCGATCGGCGCACTCCTGCCGCCGGCCCGCGAGGCACTCGCGCTCTACATGATGCCCATGCTCGGGCTGATGTTCATCTCCGGCGCCTTCGCCCCGCTGCGCAACCTGCCCACCGCCCTGCAGATCCTCGGCTCGGTCTTCCCGCTGCGCTGGATCGCCCAGGGCGTGCGCTCCGCGCTCCTGCCCGACAGCGCCAAGGCCCTTGAGGTGTCGGGCAGTTGGCAGTACCTGCCGACCATCGGCGTGCTGCTGTGCTGGGCCGTCGCGGGCTTCCTGCTGGCCCCCGGGCTGCTGCGCCGGATGGCCCGCCGGGAGTCCGGCTCCAGCCTCTCCGAGCGTGAGCGCAAGCGCCTGGCGAAGACCGCCTACTGACCTCGAAGACCCGAAGACCCGAAGACCCGAAGTCCGAACACCGCACCGCGATCAGAGAAGAGTCGACCACCGTGTTCAAGTCGCTGTCCGACACCCCGAAGCCCTCCGACCTCGACGTCCTCAGGACGGCCCTGCAGACCGCACTGGACACCGCCGCCGAGGAGGAGCGCCCCGGCCTGCGCCGCGCGCTCGGCCTCGTCGAGGACTTCGTGCCCGGCGTCGGCCCCGACGGGGTGGCGCGGACCCGCACGCTGCTGGCGGCCGCCGGCATCGACCCCCGCACGGCCGAGGTCAAGGCGGTGCGGGAGGTGCGCAGGGCCCACCCCGGGCTCAGCCTCCAGGAGGCGGTCGACCTGGTCCGGCTGCTCGTCGCCCAGGCCGGCTGACCTGCGGGGTCACGGCTGCGCGAGGTAGCCGGCGACGAAGCCGTCCAGGTCGGTGAGGGCGGCCGCCAGGTCCGCCCGGGAGAGCTGCTTGGCAGCGGCGCCGGTCGCCAGCAGGTGGCCCAGGGCGGCCTGGCAGAGCGGCACGGACGCGGCGGACGCGGGGACGGTGCAGCTGATCTCCTGGGCCGGGCCGCCGGGGGACTGGAAGGTGACCAGCGCGACGGTGCGGTTCGGCCCGCCGGTGGTCGGCAGGTTGGGCTCACGGGTGTTCGCCGGGACGCCGACGGCGGTCAGCAGCAGGCCCGGGGCCCGGGTGGGTACGGCGTGCACCCGGGTCGCGGGCAGCCGGGCCGGGGCGTCGCAGGTGTTGGGGGCGGCCCCGGCGGCGGGGACCAGACCGCAGGCCAGGTCGACGTCCGTCTGCGCGCCGCCGCTCACGAAGACGGCCCGCACCACCGCGTCGAAGCGGGTGTCCGCCGGGTCGGCGGCCGGGGCGCCGGGGTGCACGTAGGCCTGCTGGCCGCCGTCCCCGGCGAAGAACACGGTGTCGCAGGTCCAGCCGGCCGGCGCGACCAGGAAGTACGTCTCGCCCGGGTACCGGGCGCCGTACACCGCCGCCGTCGCCGGCACGACCACCCCGTCCGGCACCGCCACCGCGGCCGGTACGGCGCCCGGCGGCGGCAGCCCCGGTGCGCTCGCCCGCGCGGGGCAGGCCCGCACCGGCGCGCTGCCGGCCGCCACGGCCGGCCCCGCCCCGGACGTGAGCGAACCGCCCGCGACGAGCAGCCCCACCGCCGCCAGCACCCCCAGCCGTCCGGGACCGGCCGTGCCGTGCATGCTCCACCTCCAGGCACACCGCGCAGGACCCCCGGGGCCGCGTCCGAGACCCCGCCGCACCCCTCCCACCAGCCTAGGTCCGCCGTCCGGCCCCGGCGCGGCGGTCAGTCCTCCGGTTCGACCCGGTGCGGCAGCGCCGTCCAGCGGGGGAGCCAGTCCGCCGCCACCCGGCCGGTCAGCGCACGGTGCAGCCAGTCGCCGAACTCCAGGTCGGAGTCGTACCAGTGCTCGGCGTCGAGGCGGCGGAACGCCGACACCGTCCACCTCCCGTCGGGCCGCGGCACCAGGAAGAACTGGTCGCCGTCGATGGTGTTCCCCCACAGCAGGGCACCGCCGGCGGCCGGCAGGACGCGGTGGGGCACCGGCCCGGCCTGCTCCAACACCCCGCCCATCAGGGCGGCGTACGAGCGCAGGCTGCGGGCTCCGCAGAGGAAGAGCCGCTCCGCGACGGCCGAATCGCCGTACGCGCCGACGATCGCGACGAAGTCCTCGGGGAACGTCACCGACCAGGCCGCGCCGACCTGCGCCACCAGCGGCCCCTCACCCGTGCGTACGGGCGGTCCGAGCAGCGGAACGAAGTCGCCGACGGTCCTCACCAGTTTCTCCTTCCCCAACGGTCGGGACGGAGGTTAACCCGGGGTACCGACACTCGCCCCCGCGCAGTGTCGGTGCGTACCCCTACCGTGGGCAGGTGATCGATTCCCAGCTCCTCCGTGACCTGCGCCGACGCTTCCCCGACCGCAGCGCCGAGCGCCGTCCGGCACCGCCGCTGCCGGGGCGTCAGGTGACGCCCGGGCTGTGGGTGAGCGACGGGCCGGCGCCGAAGGGGGCGTGGCAGCGGCTGCACCGGGAGCACGCGGGGTCGGGGCTGTGGCCGCTGCTGCTGGCGCCGGGGCGGGACGTCCCGGCGCTGGAGGAGCGGGACCTGGGCTTGGAACCTGCGGGGGAGACGGCGCCGGACGGGTACGACCCCGGGGCGCTGCTGCGCGCCTGGTGGGAGAGCGCCGTGCTGTGGTGCCCGGGCGGCGACCCGCAGGACCAGGCGGAGCTGCTGGCGGAGCTGGCGCCCTTCGGCGCCGAGTGGCCGGGCCCGGCCCCGAGCCCGGCCCCCGCCCCGGACGCGTCGCCGCGCCGGGATCCGGAGGACTGCGCAGACGCCCTGGCCCGGGCGCTGCTGCGGGCCCGGCCGCGCCTGCGGATCGGGCTGGTACGCGCGGAGGACGGCGCGCAGGCGCTGGCCGCCTGCGGCTGGAACGGCACCAACGGGCACGGCGACAGCGGTGAGATCGCCGCCGTCGTGCGCGACTGGCAGCGGCGTTTCGGCGCCCGGGTCGTCGAAGTCGGGGCCGCCACGCTGGGGTTGAGCGTCGCCGAGCCGCCGGCCTCCCGGTCGCAGGCGCTGCGGGTGGCGGCCGAGCACGCGGCGTTCTGCCCGGACAACGTCTTCCAACGCGGTGAAGGGGGTTTGTCCGGGTACGCGGAGGAGCTGGTCGGTGCGAACAACTGGGGCTTCTGGTGGGACTGATGGGCCGCCGCTAGCCTGGGCGGCCGTGAGCACGGACATCTACGGCGGCATCGAGTACCGCCACCCCGGCGTCGGCGGCGACTACTACGAGGGCGAGCCGTGGATCGCCACGCTCGACCTGTGGCCGCTGTACGACCAGGTCGACTACGCGGCGTTCGGCTGCCTGTTCGGGGTGCGCAACAACGCCGGCTTCCGTCCTCTGGCGGCCGGGCGCGGACTGCCGGAGGACGTGTCGAGCCGGCTGCGCGAGCAGCTGGAGCCGTGGCTGTCCAACGGCGGTCTGGTCGAGGCGAGTTGGGTGACCTGGGCCGAGCTGGCCGGGCTGGATCCGACGACCCGCTCGGAGCGGTTCGCGGGGCGGCTGAGCTGGTCGACGGCATCCCCGGGGCGGACGTCGCAGCGCTACGTGCCCGCCGACTGGCCCGCCGAGGTGACCGACCAACTCGGCGCGCCGCCGCACGGGTTGGCGCAGGCCGAGAGCCCGGTGGAGTGGACGGCGGGGGAGTACCGCTGCCGCTACGAGCCGCTGACCGTCGGCACCGTCCTGGGGGAGGGGACGGGCTGGCCGCACGTGTTCGCGGTGATGAAGGCGCTGGCGGACCGCTTCGGGGACGAGGCCGTACGGCTGGTCGTGGCCTTCGGCTGACCTGCCTGCGGTGGAACCGCCGTCGGGTCGGCGGCCCGGCTCAGCTGAGTGCCCCCTGAGCCACCTGGGCGCGGGCCCGTTCGGCGCGGGCGCGGGTGCGGACCTCGGCGACGGCCGGGCAGGTGGCGTAGACGAGGGCCAGTTGGGCGAGGTGGTCGGCCTCGCCGTCCATGGTGTCCGTCGTGGTCGTGGTCGTGCCCGTGGGGGGCGCGGGGGCCTCGGCGGAGGTGGCGTCCGGCTCGGGGTGGGCGCCGGCCGCGGCCAGTTCCAGGGCGGCGGCCAGGGCGGCCGCCTCGGCGGTGGCGGCGGCGTGGGCGGAGGGCGGCGGGAAGCGGCGGGTGGCGCCGTCGAGCCACTGCGCGGTGCGCGGGTCGAGGTGCTGGCGCAGGATCAGCCGGGCGTCGTGGATCTCGATGATCCGCCGGTAGAGCGCGAACCGCGGGTCGCGCGGGGGCAGCGGCAGGCGGCGGGCCGGGTCGAGGGCGATCTCCGGCAGCACGGTGTGCAGGTCGCGCCAGAGCGGGGTGAGCGCCCGGTAGCGGCGGTGGGCGCGCAGCCAGCCGCGGACCGCCCCGGTCGCCGCGGGCCACAGGGTGCTGCCCAGACCCGCCGCGATCAGCGCCGCGCACAGCCCGCCCAGGACGGCGCACAGCAGGTCCTCGGGGCCGTCCTGGCTGCCGGTGACGGCCGCGCGCAGCACGTCGTCCACGCTCCAGGCGTTCCACAGCAGCCCGGCCACCAGTCCGCCGGTCAGCAGCCGCAGCCCGGTGCCCAGCCGCCCGGGGCCGGCCGCGCGGGCGCGCCGCACCAGTTCGCGCAGCAGCGCGGTGAGGCACACGGTGATGTGGAGCATCCCCACGGCGGTGTACCCGGCGAGCGCCAGGCGTGCGGACAGCGTGGGCCCGACGACCAGGTCCCCGCCGGTCAGGCCCGGCGCGGCGGCGGTGATCAGCGCCAGCCGCAGGCCCAGCACCCCGGCCAGCAGGGCCAGTCCGCCGCGCACCTCGCGCCGCAGGAACTCCGAGAGGGTGGGCCCGGCCCGTCCGGCCTGCCCGGCGTCGGCCTCGCGCAGGGCCGGGGCCAGCAGCCGCATCGCCGCGGCCGCGCCGTCGCGCAGCCCGTCGCCGAGCACGATCACCAGCACCGCCAGCACCGGCATCCCGGTGTCCTGCACCGCCCCCACGGTCGGCGGGGCGAGCACCAGCAGGGCGGCGCCCAGCAGGGCCGTGCCGTAGCAGGTGAAGCGGGCGGCGGCGCGGGAGTCGATCCGGCTGCGGGCGAAGTGGAAGGCGCTCAGGACGAAGAACAACCCGACGGGGTAGAGGGCGAGTTCGCTCACGGCCGGCCGTCCTTCCGTGCGTCGTCCCGCTGTTCGTCCTCTCCGGCTCCTGTTCCGGTTCCGGCTCCGGTTCCGGCTCCGGTTCCGGTTCCGGCTCCGGACTCGGATGCGGACCCGGGCGAGGTCCCCGCCCCCAGCAGGAACCCCAGTGCGTCCAGCGACCCGCGGGAGGGCGCCGGACCCGGCAGGCCGGCCGCGTCCTCCCGCTCCGCCCGGCTCAGGATCAGCGAGGCCAGCAGCTCCGCCTCCCGCTCCTGCGGCTCGTCGTAGCTGGTGCGCCCGAGCACCCGCTGCACCAGAGCGGGGGAGAGGTTGGGCAGCAGCGCGGCGGCCGGGGCCAGCGGCGCGGAGCCGGCGTGGTCGAGCAGCAGGTGCGCGATCTCGTGCACCAGGATGTGCCGCTGGTGCAGCACGCCGGTGTCCGCCGCGTACAGGATGTAGTCCGCCGCCACGGTGGAGACCAGCAGCCCGCAGGGGGCGTGCGGACGGGCCGGCACCGGCAGCAGCTCGATCGGCCGTCCGCGCCGCGCCGCCAGCTGCTCCAGCAGCACCACCGGGTCGAACGGGCTCGGCAGTTCCAGCTGTTCGGCCATCCGGCGACAGCGCCGCAGCGTGGACCGGTAGTCCCGGCCACCCCTCAAGTCACCCCACAAGCCGATGCTCCTATCCCCGCTGCACCCCAACGGTTCCACCGCCGACGCATCCGCACGTGCGTCCGGCGGTCCTGTGCCCCGCGCGTCCCGCCCGCCCGTCGGCGGTCACCGGGGCCCGAAGGTCCGGCTGTCCGGCCGGCCCGGCGCTCAGGGCGAGGGGCGTTTGCGCGCCGAGTCCCGGCGGGCGATCACGTCGACCAGCTCGCTGACGGTGTCCAGGCCCTCCGGCGACAGGCCCACCGCCCGCAGCGCCAGGCTGCGCACGCCCGCGTCGCGCAGCGCGCCGAGCAGGGCCAGCTCCTTGGCGATCTCGGCGCCCTGCCGCTCGTCGAAGAAGTACGCGGGCGGGACCTGGAAGAACTGGGCCAGCGCCTCCAGGTGGCGCTTGGTCGGATTGTCCCGGCGCCCGGTGCGCAGCTGCCACAGGTAGGTGGTGGAGAAGGACTCCCCGGTCGCCTCACGGCAGGCCCGGGCCACCTCCTCGTTGGTGTACTGCTCGCGGTCGGGACGGCGGACGGTGTGGAACAGCGCCTCGATCCGGGACGCCAGCCCGCTCGCCTCGGCGCCCCCGCCGTCGGGCTGCCCGTCCGGGTGCTCCTGGCCGTCCGGGTACTCCTGGCCGTCCTCGGGCCCGCCCGGCTCGCCACCCGGCTCGCCGCCCGGACGTCCGTTCAGCTCCGGTGAAGTGCCCACCGGTTCCATCTGAACGTCGTCCCCCGTCGACTCCGTCATTCCCCACCTTCCTCACACCCGGGCCCTCCGCGCCGCGACCTCGACGGACGGGGCAGGGCCGGCCAGGTCACGATAGCCGAACGGCATCAGCTGGCGTGGATCCGAAGATACCCGTAATCAACGCCAGTTGACCCGCGTAGCGTCGGCTGACATCCTGGACCGGCAGGCCCGCAAGCGCCGCCGAGCCGATCTGACGCGCCCTCACACCACATCGCCCCGGCAGCGCCCGACGTTTCCGCCGGACCGTCCGAACGACCTCGGCGCCCCGGCCGGCAGGGCCGACTCCCGTGAGACCGAACGGCGTCGACACACCGCACCGGACCCTGGCACCCGCAGCACACCCACGACACCCGGCCGCACCGTGTCGCACCGCCGTACCGCCACCCGGCGGGGACGGCCCGACCGGCCGGCACCCCCGACGGCACGACGCGAGAAGGGGGCACCCGTGGACACCACACCGCCACGGCACACCGCACCGCCACGGCACACCGTGCAGCTCGGACACACCGCGCAACTCGGGCCCACCGCACAGCCGGAACACCCCACCGGGCCGCAGACCGTACGACTGGCCTTCCTGTGGCGCGCCGCCGGAGCACCCGTCGGCTGCGTCCTCGCCCTCGCCATGGGCATCGTGCTCGCCCAGACCGGCGTCGCCGGCCGCCTCGGCGCCGTCCCCGCCCTGCTGCTGTCCGGCACCGCCGTCCTCGGCATCGCCCTGCCCGTCCCGTACGGCTTCTGGCTGCGCGCCGACACCGACGGCCTCACCCTGGTGCGGGCCTTCCTCCCGCGCCGCTACCGCTGGCAGGACATCGTCGCCCTCACCATGGAGGCCGACGAGGACCCCGACTCCGGCGCCGCCCGGCTGGTCCTCCTGCTGCGCCTGGTCCCCGCCCGGACCGTCCGGACCGCCCGCACGGCCCGGACGGTCCGGACGGCCCGCTCCGAAACCGCGGAGCGCGCGGACCGCGTCCACGGACCGGTCCTCGGCATCCTCGGCACCACCCCCGACGGACTGCCGCGCGGCACCGAACCCCGGCACCTGGCCGAGCTGTTCGACCTGCTGCGCCGCCACGGCATCCCGCTGGAGGACCCGCGCTACGCCGACCTCGTCCTGACCGCGCACGGCTACCCGGCCCTCGCCCCCGCCTCCGCTCCCGTCTCCGCCCCTGCCTCCTCTCCGGCCCCGGTGCGGCCCGGAGCCACCCGGCCGACCTCCGTCTGACCGGGAGAGCGGACGCTAAAGTCCCAGGTGAGCACCCCCGCACCTGCCCGAGGAGACCCCGCCGTGCCGATCGAACCCGCCACCCCGGCCCCCGAGTCCGCGTCCGCGTCCACGTCCGCCGGCGCCGCCCGCCCGCACGCCGCGCGCCTCGGCCTCGGTACCGCGGCGGTCGGCCGGCCCGGCTACATCAATCTCGGCCGCGCGGGCGACCTGCCCGCCGAACGCACCGTCGAGGCGCTGCGCGAGCGCACCCACACCCTGCTCGACGCCGCTTTCGCGGCCGGCGTGCGCTACTTCGACACCGCCCGCTCCTACGGCCGCGCCGAGGAGTTCCTCGCCCAGTGGCTGGCCGAACACCCCGAGGCGGCCGCCGAGGTGACGGTCGGCAGCAAGTGGGGCTACACCTACACCGCCGACTGGCGCACCAGCGGCGTCACCGCGCACGAGGTCAAGGAGCACTCCACGGCGGTGTACGACCGCCAGCTCCGCGAGACCCGCGCCCTGCTCGGCCCCCGCCTGGACGTCTACCTGGTCCACTCCGTCACCCCCGACAGCCCCGCCCTCACCGACCCCGCCCTGCACCGGCGCCTGGCCGCGCTCGCCGCCGAGGGCGTCCGGGTGGGCCTGTCCACCAGCGGACCCGCCCAGGGCGACACCATCCGCCGGGCCCTGGCCGTCACCGTCGACGGCCGCCCGCTGTTCACCGCCGTCCAGGCCACCTGGAACCTGCTGGAGACCTCCGCCGCCCCCGCCCTGGCCGAGGCCCACCGGGCCGGCTGGCTGGTCGTGGTCAAGGAGGGCATGGCCAACGGCCGCCTGGCCGGCCGCAACGCCACCGGCCCCGACACCACCGCCCTGCGCACCCTCGCCACCCGCACCGCCACCACCCCCGACGCCCTCGCCCTGGCCGCGGCCGCCGCCCAGCCCTGGGCCGACATCGTCCTCTCCGGCGCCGCCACCCTCGACCAGCTCACCTCCAACCTGGCCGCCGAGCACATCCCCCTCACCCCGGACGACCTCGCCACCCTGGCCCCCATGGCCGAACCCGCCGAGGCCTACTGGAAGACCCGCACCGCCCTGCCCTGGGCCTGACCGGCGCTCACCTCGCCCCGGCCGGCGGTCGGCTGCCTCCGCTGCTGTCGTACTGCGGTTCGTCGAAGCGGACCCAGGAGGCCGGCTCGTCGCCCTCGGCCGCTTGGACCCTGTATTGGCCCGTCCCAGGCCGGGTCACGGACCACCGTGACCCGGCTGTTGGGCACCAAGCGCGCCCGTCGGCCAGAGCTGGTCCAAGGGGCGGCCCAGGACCCGTTCGACGGCTTCCCGGTCCCGGGCCCGGGCCGGATCGGAATCGGAAGACGACTCAACGACCATGGGCCAGCTTCCACGGGCCGACTCCGTGAAGCCACTGGGGTGAGGCCCAGACCCATACCTGCGCAGGAAGTCGGCGGGTCCGACTTCCTGCGCAGGTGCGCGGGACGGCTCAGCCGCGGTGCACGACCTCGTGCTCCCAGGCCTCCCGCGGCTGGGTGTGCAGCCGCCAGTAGTGCTCGGCGATGACGTCGGGGTCGAAGGCCGTGCCCGGTGCGACCGGCCCGTCCACCGTCACGCTCGCCGCGTGGACGCCCGAGGGGCCGTACGTCTGGTCCAGCAGCGTCACGAGCGCGCGCACGCCGGCCTTGCCGAGGGAGAGGCTGACGTACGCCGGCTTGGGTTCGGGCATGCCGCCCGTGATCAGGACCGTGCCCCGGCCGCGCTCGGCCATCCCCGGGGCGACGTGCGCGGCGGCCGTCAGCGCACCCACCACGTTGACCGCCCAGGCGTCCAGGTGCTCGCGCGCGGACAGCTCTCCGACGGTGTCCGGCCGGATCAGCGCCGCGTTGTAGACCAGGACGTCCGGCGGCCCCAACTCCTGCGCCAGACCGTCGAGGGCGGCGCGCAGGGCGACCTCGTCGGTGCTGTCCGCCGTACGGGCCGCGACCGCGCCCCCGCCGCCGGCACGCAGGACGGCCTCGGCGGCGGCCCCGGCCGTCGCGTCGGTGCGGGCGACGACCCCGACCGGCAGCCCCTCCCGGGCGAAACGGCGACCCACCGCCTGCCCGATCCCCGGCCCGGCCCCGATGACCACTGCTCCCGCCATGACGCTCCTCCTCGACCCCGCCGCGCCGTCCTTCGACACGACCACTTCCGGACGAACGAACAGCCGTGCACCACAAGCGCATTCCCCTGCCCCACCGGACGCGTCCGGTGGGGCAGGGGCGGCGGAGTGGGAAGTCGGCGGGTCCGACTTCCTGTGCGGGGGCGACCGGCTACGCAGAGGGCGGCGTGCTGTACCGGGCCAGGGTCTCGTCGGTCGTGGACCTGTCGAGGAGCCGGAGGTCCCAAGGGCCGGTGTTCACGTCGAACTCCTTGCCGAAGCCGACCCACTGGCCGGCCATGCGTCGGCAGGTCGGATCGACCAGCAGCTGAAGGGCGCCGTGGTAGCGGGCGCCCTGGTAGTAGCCGTCCTGTGCGGTCTGTTCGACCCAGGTGCCGGTGACGATGCTCCGGTCGACGGTCAGGTCGAAGGAGAGCGGGGACTCGGGGTTGGACGACGCGTCGGGCAGGGAGCGGCCCGTGATGCGGTTGCCGTGCTGGGTGAGGACGACGTGGTGCAGCCCGGTGAAGGTGCTGTCGCGGCCGCTGCTGAAGAACTCGTAGCGGCTCAGCCACACCCCGGAGTGGTCCTCGCCCGTCGGGGCGGGATCCACCTGCACCGGTACACCCGGCTTGCCGTTGGCCATGTCGTGCCCTCCTGGGGGAGTGGGAAGTCGGCGGGGTCGACTTCCTATGCGTGGGCTGGGGTGGGGTGGATGTCGCCGCCCCGGGACCAGAGTTCCTCGATGTGCTCGGCGAAGCGGAAGACGGACACGTGGAGCGGGCGCCGCTGCCCCGGGCCGGGGCAGCGGCGCCGTTAACTGCGGTCAGTGGGTGTCGAATTCGCCCGTGCGGATGGCGGTGATGAACGCCTGCCAGGCAGGCGATGAGAAGGTGAGGCGGGGACCGTCTGGATCCTTGCTGTCCCGGACGCGACCCGGACGGGCATCGTCCACCTCGACGCACATGCCGCCGTCGTTGTTGCTATGACTGCTCTTGCGCCAGATGACGGGTGTTTCGTTGTTCATGGGAGTCCCTCCTGATCGGGCAGGGGAGTAGGAAGTCGGCGCGGCTGACTTCCTATGCGCGGGCCGGGGAGGAGTGGATGTCGCTGCCCCGGGACCAGAGTTCCTCGATGTGCTCGGCGAAGCGGTCGAACATTCCGCCCTCCCCGCTGCGCCGCAGGTGCATCAGCGGGGAGTCGTGGCCGACCGAGCGGGCCAGGTGCGGGGTGACCAGGGCGTGTTCGTCGAAGCGGAAGACGGACAGGCCGACGTGGTTCGGGCCGTCCTCGGGGGCACTGAACCGGGCTTGGACGCCGTCCGTGCCGGAGAGCTCGGCCAGGTTCTCCAGCGTGACCCTGATCCGGGTGGACACGGTGAGGGCCACGTCCTCGATCTGCTCACGCTGACGCGTCGTGTCGGATGCCGGGTCACCGAGGAGGAAGCGAACCCGGCAGCCGCTAGCGGCCTTGCGCCGCAGGGTCTGCACGAGCGCGGGCTGCTCCAGCCAGACGAAGTAGTTGGTGTACCCGGCGAGGAAGACCTCGGACCGCGCCTCGGCGATCAGCTGCGCCCACACCGACCGGGGGCAGGCCGAACGGTACGGGTAGATGGCGAACACCTCCCGGTCGTGCCCGGTTTTGACGTTCGACTGGAGGAGGGAGGGCAGGAGCACGGTTCACCAACCCTGGTCTCGGTGTTGGAGGAGCTGGAGATGGCGCTGCCGCCCCGGCTCGGGGCGGCAGCGCCGTCAACTGCGGTCAGCGGGCGTCGAATTCACCGGTGCGGACGGCGGCGACGAAGGACTGCCAAGCCATGGCCGAGAACCTGAGGCGGGGACCGTCGGGGTCTTTGCTGTCTCGCACGCAGCCGGGGTGCGCATCGTCCACTTCGACACAGGCGCCACCGTCGTTGTTGCTATGACTGCTCTTTCGCCAGCTCTCGTGCTGGTTCACATGCACGGCCCTACTCCTTCGAGATGCGCCTGATCATCGCCCGGGAGTCTCTGGGCGACCGGGCCATGGCCCTGAGTAGATCGTATGACTTCCGGCGGGCCGCTACGCCCTCGGCATCTTCGATGAGTTCACCACTGCGAGCGCCTTCTTCCCAAGCCACCAACGGACGTCCGGGCATCGAATAGAGAAAGAGCGACCCACCCATCTCGGCATGAACTCCTGCGGAGAATGGAAGGACCTGCACGGTGATGTGCGATCTCCGGTCCGACGTGATGGCTTCGAGTTGACGCATCATCACTGTCGCGTTCCCGACCGGCCTTCGGAGAGTCGACTCGTCAAGAATGAACCAGCAATGTGGAGGGGCTGACGAGTCCAGCCGCTTCTGGCGCTCGAGACGCGTTGACACCAGCACTTCGAGCTCTTGCGGGGTGGCGTGTGGATGACCGGCGAGTAGGGAGAGGCGTGCAACCTCGGGGGTCTGGAGGAGCCCCGGAATGGTGGCCGCCGAGAACTCCTCAATGATCTCAGCCTTGGCCTCGATCTCGGACCATTTCCGATACTTGCCCGGGAACTTCTCCTTCTTGGCGAGTAGGTAGATGCGGCCGAAGCGCCCGTCGGTGCCGAACGCGGCATCGAGCTTGGGTGGGAGTTCCGGCGGCGGCATTGACTCGGCCCGCTCGATCCTGGCCAGGTGTCCCTTCGAGAAACAGCCGAGGATCTCGGTCAGTTGATCAAGCGACATGGAGCCGGCGAGCTCCCGGTGATTGCGCATCTCCCAGCCGAACAGGTCGCGGGCCGAACGCCCGGGGTCCAGCTTGTTGGGCTTGAAGACCATGGAGCCCCTCCGGTGTGTCCAACTGCGATGTGGCACACGTCCACGCTGGTCAGCCTAGCTGCGGTGAGCGACGCTTGAGACACGGAAAGTGAAGTCGGTCGTCAATCGACTCGCGTGACTGCGGATTCGAGTGGAAGGCGGTCAGACATGACCGTGAAGTTGCTGCAGCCTGCCGAGCTGCATGGCTACGGCGTCCTCTGGGACACCGGCGCCCGGTGCTGCCGGGTCGCCAACGAGATGACCGGGGAGCGGTGATGGGCGGCACCCTCTCCCGCATCACCGCCGAGCAGCGCCGGCAGGCCGCCGCCGTCCTGGACGACCTCACCACCGTCCTCGCCCTGGGCCGTGTCCAGCTCCCCACCCTCGAAGTGGACTGGGACACCGGCCGCCAGTCCTGCGAGTACCTCCTCCACCTCACCGCCCGCCCCCTGGACCTGCTGCGCATCGTGGACCTGCTGCGCAAGGGCCTGCGCTACGAGCGCCTCACCTATGACGACTGAACTCCTCGCCCGCATCCTCTGGTGGGCCTGCTTCGCCCTCGTCCTGCTGTACGCCCTCAGAAAGTGAACCCCCCGTGCACGACCCCCGACTGCTCGCCAAGCCCCCCATCTGCCGCCTCGGCTGCCTCGTCCTCCTGCGCAACCAGCGCGGCGACGTCCTCCTCGTGGACCCCGACTACCTGGACGGCATGATCCTGCCCGGCGGCCCCGGCAAGGCCAACGAGCCCCCGCACCGCGCCGCCGCCCGCCACCTGCACGCCCAGACCGGCATCATCGCCCGCCTCACCCACGTCACGGCCCTGGACTACAACCCCGCCGACCGCAACCTGGAACGCCTGGCCCTGGTCTTCGACGGCGGCACCGTACGCGACGAACACCCCGTCACCGTCCCGCCCCAGCACCGCAGCCGCCTGCACGGCGCCCGCTTCGTGCCCGTACGCGAACTCCCGCGCCACATGGCCCCCTCCCAGGCAGCCCGCGTCACCGAAGCACTCGCCGGCCGCACCCTGCCCATCCTCCAACACGGCCAACGCCCCGACTGACAGGCAGGTGTCAGTGCCCGCTCCTACGGTGGGCGGCATGACCTGGCCTTTCGACGTCGCCCCGCCCGTTCCGTTGCCGCCCGGCCGTCCCGTCCTCGCCGACGAGGGGCCGTTGCTGTGGATCAGTGACGGGCCCGCGCCCGCCGGGCTGTGGGAGCAACTGCACCGCGCGCACCCGCAGAGCGGGCTGTGGCCGCTGCTGTTGAGCCCGCTGGGCGACGCGGACCCGGCCTTCCGGCCGTGGCTGTCCGGGGAGTTGTACCCCGCGCAGGCCTCCGACTTCGAGTGGTACGACCCGGCCGCCCTGCTGCGCACCTGGTGGGAGACGGGTGGCGAGGAGGACGACGGGTACGGCTGCGACGACGAGGAGTTGGCCGAGGCCCTCGCCCCGCACGGCCTCCAGTGGCCCGGCACCGCCGCGGCCCTCACCCTCCCCGACGGCGCCGCCGACACCGAGGCGCGCGGACTGGCCGGGGCGCTGCGCTCCGTCAAGGACGTGCGGCTGGGCCTGGTACCGGCCCGCAGCGGGGCCGAGGCGCTGGCCGTCTGCGGCTGGAGCGGCCCGGCCAACCATGTGGGCGACACCGCCAAGATCTCCGCCGTCCTCGCCGACTGGGAGCGCCGCTTCGGCGCCCAGGTCGTCGAAGTCGGCTTCGACACCCTCCAGTTGAGCGTCCCCGTGCCGCCCGCCACCCTCGCCGAGGCCCTGCCCCTGGCCGCCGAGCACATCGCCCTGTGCCCCGACCAGATCCAGCACGGCGCCCCCACCCTCACCGCCTACGCCGAACTGCTGGTCGACTCCCACCAGTGGCACTTCTGGTGGGACTGATGGCGGCGGGACCGACCGGAAAGGCGGACGGATGAGCAGCACCCTCGGCCGGCTCGGGGAGCTGATGGGCGCCCCGGGGCGGGAGCGCGTCCAGGTGCCGTGGGAGAGGTCCGTCGAGCGTCTCGGCGTCGAACTTCCCGCGGATTTCCGGGAGTTCGTGGAGCGGTACGGGCGGGTCGAGTACTCGGGTGATCTCCTGGTGGTGACGCCGTCGCTGAGGGACGGGGTTGCGGACGGGGAGAGGTTCGACGGCCTCCACCAGTTCAACAAGGACGTCGGGGAGATGCTGGAGGAGTGGTACGGCTGGGACGGGGTGGACGGTCGTCCGTACGAGCCGTTTCCGGCGAAGGGGTGTCTGCTCGCCTGGGCGAACAACACCTCCTCCGACTACTTCTGCTGGGACACCTCTGCCGGGGAGCCCGATCAGTGGCCGGTGGTGGTGTGGCGTTTCGGCATCAGTGAGTGGGTCCGTTTCGACGGTGGGATGGCCGAGTTCCTCGCCGCTGTCCTGACGGGCGAGTTCCCCGACTCCGACGAGCTGATCGACCGGTCGATGAGCGCCGACGCGTGGCTCTCGCGCTCGCCCTGAACGGTCCGGGAAGCGGAACCGGCGTTTCCGCGGGGCCCGAGCCGGAGGGGAGGATAGGGCCCATGGCAGCCACATTCGACATCGATGGACTCCTGGAGCTCATGCCCCCGCACGAGGGCGCCGGTGAGGCCGGTGACTGGGCGGTGGTGGAGCAGGCGTGGGGCTTCCGGTTCCCGCGTGACTACATCGAGTTCATCACCCGGTACGGGCAGGGAGGCATTGAGGACTGCATCTCGGTCCTCGCTCCTGACGAACTGGTGCCACCGGATGCCCCGCAGCCGGGCATGCGCGGCATGACGGAGGAGGCGCGCTGGCTGTTCGAGGAGGACGGCGAGCCGATCGACGAGGTGAGGTCGGCCGAGCAGATCGTCGCCTGGGGAGGTTCCTGCACCGCGGACACCCTGGGCTGGCTGACGACCGGTGACGACCCCGACGCGTGGCCGGTGCTGGTCCTCGGCCGGAACGGCGGCGCACCCAGGGTCTATGACATGGGGATGGTGGAGTTCCTCCGCGCGATGCTCAGAGCGGAGATCGACCCGTGCCCCGTCGGCATCACCGACGCCTGGGGTTGTGCGTCCCCCCGGTTCGTCCACTGGCGGCTGGAACGGCAGCGGAGGCGCGACAGGCTCGACCCGCTGACCGGCGCGCCGAGGAACTGACACACCCCGGAGCCGCCCTTCGGCGCCAGGGGAGCGGGACATGACCGCCGATACGATCATCCGGGTCCGGTGAGTTCGAGGGGATTCGGAGGGGGCGACCCCACCAGGTCGTCAGAAGGAACATGAGTGTGGAGCTCGTCTGTCTGTCGGAGATCCTCGGGGAGCCGGTGCGAAGGCCTGCCACGACCCCCTGGGAGCGGTCGGTCGAGGAGGTCGGCTTCGCCTTCCCCTCGGACTACCGGGAGTTCGTGGACCGTTACGGGTGCGTGCGGATCAACGGCGAGCTGTCCGTCGCGGTGCCGACTCTGCGTTCCTACGACGGTGGGGCGGTCGTCGGTTTCCCAGGTTTTGTGTCCAGGACCACGGAGGGCCTCGCCGCGGAACTGGCTGCCGATGAGGACTGCCCCTATCCCGTCCACCCCGAGCCGGGCGGACTCCTGTCCTGGGGCTCGAACCTGAATGCGGACCAGTTCTTCTGGCTGACCGAGGGCGACGATCCGGACGCCTGGCCGGTGGTGGCGTTCTACCGGAGCCTGGAGGAGTGGGACCGCTTCGACGGCGGCTTCGCGGCCTTTCTCCTCGCCGTCGTCGACGGTACGTACGCGTACGCGGACGAAGTAGCGCCGCCCGGCGCCGATGAGCCGCTGTTGCGTTGCCAGGGTGACTGGAACTGGGTGGAGTAGCAGCCGGCTGCGATGCGGAGAGGAGCGGCGAAGATGACGAGCAGTATCGGCAGGCTCGTGGAGATCATGGGTGATCCCGGGCGTGGGCGTGTCGAGTTGCGGTGGGAGGGGGCCGTCGAGCGGCTCGGCGTCCGGCTGCCCCAGGACTACCGTGAGCTCGTGGAACGGTACGGCTACCTCGAATTCGGCGGAGACATCAGGGTCTCGACGCCGGTGCTCGAACCAGGAGGTCCGGAAGAAGAGACCTTCAACGGCCTCTACTACTTCAACAAGGACGTCGGGGAGATGCTCGACGGATGGTACGAGTGGAATCCAGAGTTCGGCCGCCCGTACGAGCCTTTCCCCAAGGAGGGCTGTCTGCTCGCGTGGGCCAACAACACCATGTGTGACTACTTCTGCTGGGACACTTCGGTCGGAGACCCCGAACAATGGCCGGTGGTGGTGTGGCGCTTCGACACCAGTGAGCTGATCCCCTTCGACGGTGGCATGGCCGATTTCCTCACCGCTCTCCTGACGGGCGAGTTTCCGGATGCCGATGAGCTGATCGACCGGTCCATGGACCCCGACGTCTGGCGCTCGCTCTCGCCGTGAGGCTGGGCCTGTACTGAGGAGAGGTTCATGGAGAGCGGTTCTCGGCTCGATGTCATTCGTCGCATCATGCCGCCGGGGTCCGGTGTCGTGGCGGATGAGCCGTCGATGCCTGATCACCTCGGGGGGCGGCTTCCCGGGGACTACCTGGAGTTCATCGCGGTCTACGGCGGGGGCGCCGTCGACGACTGCCTGGAGGTGGCCGTTCCGGGAGAGGATGCTTCGCCGGGGGGTGCGCCGTTGCCGATCTCCAGAGTGACGATGGAAGCCCACAAGGCGTGGGAGTTCGAGAAGGTTGGCGGGGAGCTGATCGGCGGCCCCGACTCGATCCTGGCGTGGGGCATCGACTCCAGCGCCGACCTCCTGTGCTGGGTCACCTCGGAGGCCTCTGCGGATTCGTGGCCGGTTGCCGTTTTCAATCGGGGGAAGGCCCGGTGGAGAGTCTACGAGTGCGGAATGGTGGATTTCCTGGTCGGCGTTTTCCAGGAAGAGTTCGACGAGTGCCCCATCGGCGAGGTCTCGCTCTGGGGTGCGCGGGAGCCGCGCTTCCTCAACTGGCGTGAGGAGAAGCGCCTGATCGCTTCGGGGATCCACCCCTGGAACGGCGGGTCCCTCCAGACGTTCTGAGAGCTGGGCTGGGTGTTCTAGCCCGTTGTTCGGTGCGGAAGGGCGGCAGGCCGGGGGGCGGGTGCCGTCGGTCGGCGCCCGCCCCCGGGTGGTCGGTCAGTGGTGGTGCGCCGTCGGGGTGGTCAGTTCCACGGGTTGGCCGGCTGGTCGTCGATCGCGGTCCAGAAACGGGTCTGGGTGGGCAGGGTGCCGTTGGCCCACAGGCCCCAGCCCGACGCGTCGTGGAACTCCGCCATCCGGAAGCCCGCCCCGAAGGAGGTGGCGCACAGCTGGTCGGCGGTGGCCCGGCTGCTCAGCTGGGTGCCGGGCACCGGCGCGGTGGCCTTCACCTCGCCGCCGGCCCAGCTGTGGAAGCCGCTGGTGGGCACGCCCGCCGGGGCGGGGCGGCCGTCCTTGCGCAGGCACAGTACCGGCAGCTGGGTGCCGGCCGGGGTGTCGCCCTGGTAGGCGTTGCTCGACGCGTCGTTGCCGACGTGCACCACGTTGTCGGCGCGCTGCTCCAGGGTCGCCCAGGTCATGCCCTTGTGGGCGCCGACCGGGCCGAACAGGGCCTCGTAGCTGCTGCGGTAGACGTTCCACTGCTGGTAGGCGCCGTCGTTGCAGCCGAACATGTAGAGCTTCCAGCCGCCGAAGTTCTTCGCGGTGTTGTCCAGGCACAGCGAGCTGGACACGTTCTGGATCCGCACCCCGACCATGTCGTACTTCGCGGTCTGGCCGGCCGCCGTGTACGGGGTGATCCGCCACAGCTGGCTGGTCTGGTTCGCGAGGCACTGGTAGCCGTTGGGGCGGCTGTCGGAGGCGGTCAGGCACGAGCGCCGGTCGGCCTCGTTGTTGATCGTGTAGACGCCGCTCCAGCCCGGGACCGGCGTGAACACCCACTTGCCCGGGTTGTTCGAGGGCGCGCAGGGGTGCATGTCCTGGGTGTCCCACACCGCGCCGTCGGGACAGCGTTCGGAGGCCTGGTTGAACAGGACCGTCGCGGGGGTGTCGGCCGAGGCGGCGCCGGGGGCGAGCGCCAGGCCGCCCAGGGCGAGCGCGGCCGAGAGGACGATCCGTCGGATGAGCGAGCGCACGGGGTCTCCAGATCGAGGGGAGGGGCAGGGGCGGTACGGCCGGCCGACCGACCCCCAATCTGTCAGGCCCCTGCCACCCGCCGGTATCCGAGCTTTCTCGGATCCGCCCCGCACCCTCCCCCGGCGGCTACGTCACCCGCTACCGATACGCGACGGATTCGGCCGGGCCCTGCCGACGCCTACCGTCGGAAAGGTCAGCAGGAACCCCTCGACGACACCACGGGAGCAGCACATGACCGCCTTCGCCCTCGCCCAGGTCCACTCCGCCGAGATGTGCCCCGACATCGTCGAGTACCTGGAGCGGATCGACGCCACGCTTGACGAGTTCGACGGGCGGTTCGTCGTCCACGGGGGGAAGTTCGAGAACCCGGAGGGCAGTTGGGGCCCGCTCGGGCTGATCCTGATCGAGTTCCCCGACTACGGGCGGGCCCGGGCCTGGTACGACTCGCCCGCCTACCGGGAGATCCTGCCGCTGCGCACCCGGCACATGGTGGCCGACGTGGTCATCGCCGAGGGCGTGCCGGCCGGGTACCGGGGTGCGGACGCCCTCAAGGGGCACTGAGCCCGTGGGGCTCGGGGGCTGACCTCCCTGATGTGCGGCAGGCGGTCCACGATGTCGTTGCCGTCCAGGAGTCGGTCCGTCGCCCGTCCTCCCTCAGGCCGTCCGCTCGCGCCACCAGGCGACGGTGGCGGCGAGTTGCTCCTTCAGCGGGGTCGCCCGGACGGTGAACGCGGCCTGGTAGGCGGTGGAGTCCATCACGAAGGGGCGGTCGAACTGGTAGCGGACCTCGCGCAGTTCGCGCACCAGCGGGGAGAACAGCCCGCCCACCGCCAGGACGGCGGGGGAGAGGCGGCGCACCCCGACCGGGCCGGTGCCGGCCTCGGCGGCCAGGCGCTCCACCATGGTGCGCACCGGCAGGGCGGGGGCGGTGGGGACGTGCCAGGGCCGGCCCCAGGCCCGTTCCTCGGTGGCGACCTCGACCATCGCGCGGGCCACGTCCGGCAGGTAGGTCCAGCTGTGCGGGGCGTCCGGGTCGCCGAGGACGGCGATCGGACGGCCCTTCAGCAGGCCGGGCAGCACGCGGGAGGCCAGGTGGCCGCCCTCGGTGACGCCGGGGCCGAAGAAGTCGGAGGCGCGCACCTCGACGGCGCGGATCCGCCCGGCCTCGTGCAGGGCGCGGGCCTGCTCCCAGGCGGCGGCCCGGACCCGGCCCTTGGGGCCGGTCGCGGCGAGCGGCAGGTCCTCGGTCATCGGGCGCACGACCGGCCCGTAGCCGTACAGGTTGCCGAGCATCACCAGCACCGCGCCGCTGTCCTCGGCGGCCGCGCACAGCGAGGCGGCGAGGGCGGGCCAGCGCCCGGCCCACTGGGGCAGCGGCGGTGCGGCGCAGCCGTGGATGGCGGTGGCGCCGCGGGCGGCCTGGGCCAGCCGGGCGGGGTCGGCCGCGTCCAGGGCGAGGTGCTCGACGCCGTCGACGGGCGGTCCGGCGGGGCGCCCGGTACGGGTGGCGACCCGGACCTGGTGGCCCTGTTCGGCCAGCAGGCGGGCGGTGGCGGCCCCGGCGGGCCCGTGTCCGACGACCAGATGAAAGCTCACCCGGCCCACCCTAGGGGGTGGTTCTGACAGGGCGTGACATGCCCCCGGAGGGCGTCCCGGGAGTCCCGGGTGGGGTGGCAAATATCTGGTATGGCGAACGTAAAAAAGGATCTATGCTGTCGGGCGTTCATGATCTCTTCACAACAGGAAGACGCAGGTCTCGCTGCATGAAGCTGCCCAAGGTGTCCGCCGTCGTCGCGGCCGCCGTCCTGGCCCCCGCCGTGCTGTTCCCCTCCTCGGCCTCGGCCGCCGACGCCCCCCAGCCGAGCGGGGTCACCGGTCCTGACACCGCCTCCGGCTCCGCGCCGGACGCCGCCCCCGCCGGAAGCACCGGCGGCACCGGCACCGAGGCGGACGGGCAGGAGCAGCGCGACCGGGCCGAGATCCAGAAGATCCTGGCCGACAAGGACTCCAGCCGCTACGTGCGCGAGGGGGCCGAGGAGGCACTCAAGGGCAGCGCGGCCGATCTGCGGAAGTTCCTGACGGTCGGCCTGCCCAGGATCCGGATGGACGACCTGCGGGTGAAGGTCGCCCAGGCCCTGAACGGCGGTCCGGCCGTGCGTGCGGCGGCCAGCAGGGCGCTGGACGGCGGTGACGCGGCAGTCCTGAAGTTCTTCGCGGAGGACCTGGCCGCCGCCCAGGCCGAGGACGCCGACCGGGCCGCGATCGAGAAGATCCTGGCCGACAAGGACACCGGCCCCGGGGTGCGCGCGGCGGCCGAGAAGGCGCTCAAGGGCGGGGCCGCCGAGCTGCGGCACTTCCTGGAGGTGGACCTCGCCAAGAACCGCGGCGACGACAACCGGGTGAAGGTCTCCCAGATCCTGGCCAACGGCGGCCGCGAGGCGCGCGAGGGCGCCCAGAAGGCGCTGGACGGCAGCGACGCCGACGTCGCCAAGTGGCTCGCCGAGGGCTGGCCGGCCGCCAAGGCCTCGGACGACCGCGTCGCGGTGTTCGTCGCCCTGGCGGACAAGAACACCGGCCCGCGCGTCCTGGAGGGGGCCAAGAAGGCGCTCACCGGCACTCCGGCCGACGTCGCCGCCTTCCTGGAGGAGCTGCCCAAGCTGCGCGCCTCGGACAACCGGGTGAAGGTCTCCCAGCTGATGGAGACCGGCGGCCCGGCGGTGCGCGCGGCGGCCGGCAAGGCGATGGAGGGCAGCGACGCGGACATCGCGAAGTTCCTCGCCGAGGGCTGGGCCACGGCCCGCGCCGCCGACGAGGCCGCCGGGAAGTCGACGGACAAGCCTGCCGACAAGCCCGCCGACCAGGGCGCCGGGCAGCAGGGCCAGGGCGCCCAGCAGCCGCAGACCGTCCAGCCGGCCGCGCTGACCGGTAGCACCGGCACCACCGGTACCACCGGCACCACCACGGCCGTCACGGGCACCGGCGCCGGCTCGCTCGCCGCCACCGGCGCCGAGGGCCTCGGCTGGGAGGCCGGCGGCGCCGCCGCGGCCCTGGCCGCGGGCGCGGCCATGGTGGTGGCCTCCCGCCGCCGCTCCGCCGAGCGCTGACACCCGGGCGCTGACATCCGGGCGCGTCCCCGGCCGCCGTGGCACCCCACGGCGCCGGGGACGCGCCGCGTTCCGGCCCGTCAGTCCCCGGGCCC
Source organism: Kitasatospora sp. NPDC089509 (assembly GCF_044749365.1). Lineage (NCBI taxonomy): Bacteria > Bacillati > Actinomycetota > Actinomycetes > Kitasatosporales > Streptomycetaceae > Kitasatospora > Kitasatospora sp. NPDC089509. Next base: position 74,484 of record NZ_JBIVHS010000014.1, read on the forward strand.
GGCGAGTTTGCGCGCGAGCTCCTCGCGCCACCGGGCCGCGTTGCTGCCGTCCAGCTGCCCCGCGAAGGTCCGGCGGGCGTCCGCCACCAGCTCCTCCCGCGAGCGCGGACACGCGCCGTGGCCGATCGCCGCGTCGTACACCGCCCACAGCGCCCGGTCGGTCGGGTCGTCCAGGCCCAGGCAGTCCGGCACGCCGCGCCCGGCCAGGGCGTCGGCCAGCGCCGCCTCGAAGACCCGCCGCAGCCGCTGCTCCTCCGTCACGAGTCCCCGCCGCCGCTGCCGCCGCTGCCGCTGTCGCCGCCCCCGCCCCCGCCGAGGAACGGCGGATCCCGCCGCTCCCTCCGACGCCGGCTGCGCGCCGCGCCGCGCAGCAGCTCGCCCGCGCCGAGCGTGACGGCCGCGGCCGCGCGCGCCCAGCGCGGCCCGCCCCGCGCGGCCCACACCACGCACCCGCACCCCGCGAGCACCAGTACCAGCAGCCCGACCAGCACCGCTCCGACCACCACGGCCACCCCTTCCCGTCCGCCCGGCGGCTCAGCCCGGCCGGTTCGGCTGCGAATCATCCCATGTGCCAGGATGCCGTCCGACCACCGCAGCAGCCGCTACGAAGAAGGAGACACCCGTGGCCAACGCCCGGTTCGCCATCCTGCACACCACCGCGGGCCCGATCCGGCTGGAACTGTTCCCGTTCCACGCACCGAAGACGGTCCGCAACTTCGTCGAACTCGCGGAGGGGGAGCGGGAGTACACCGACCCGCGCACCGGCGGGGCGGGCAGCGGCCCGTACTACGACGGCACGACCTTCCACCGGGTGGTCAAGGGCTTCATGATCCAGGGCGGCGACCCGACCGGCACCGGCACCGGCGGCCCGGGCTACGCCTTCGCGGACGAGTTCCACCCGGAGCTGTTCTTCACCAGGCCCTACCTGCTGGCCATGGCCAACTCCGGCCCGGGCACCAACGGTTCGCAGTTCTTCATCACGGTGGGCACCCCCGCCCACCTCAACCGCAAGCACACCATCTTCGGCCAGGTCGCCGACGCCGCCTCCAAGGCCGTGGTCGATGCGATCGCCGCCACCCCCGTGGAGGGCGAGCGCCCGGTGGAGGACGTGGTGATCACCAGGGTCGAGATCACCGGCGCCTGAACCGTGGATGCCGGAGTCCGGGCCTTCCCGCCCCGCCCGGTGCGTGGGGTGCGCGCCCGCTACGTCCGCCAGGGCGGCTGCCCGGGTGCCGTCGCGGATGCCGTGGTCGACTTCGAGCCGTGGGAGGAGGGCGTGCACCTGGAGGTCGCCGCCGGTGCCACCGTGCTCGGCGGGCCGGCCGACGGGGAGGGGCTCGCCCGGTACCACGCGGCGCTGGCCGAGGGCGTGCGCGCCGAGCTGGCCGAGCAACTGCCGGGTACGGCCGTGGCGTTGGCGTTGGTGGTGCACCGCACCGTGGTGCACGAGGTGGACACCAGCGAGTACGCGTACCGCGAGGCCGGGCGGGCGGCGGTGCGCGAGGTGCTCGCGCTGCTGGAGCGGGAGCGGCGCCCGGGGCGGGCGTGACCGGACCGCCGCCGCCCGGCTGAACGTGCGGCGGCGGCCCGGGGATCGACGATGGATCAGGTGCAGCTGGTGAACGTCGGGCTGGTGTTGGCGACGTAGAGGGTCGGCCCGGCGTTCGGGTCCGAGGTGACCGGGACGGTGATGGTGTCGTCGGCGGTCCAGGGCAGGCCGTGGGCGTCGAAGGTCCAGGTGCCGGTGACCTGGCGGGCGACCTCGGCCAGCGTCACCCAGCCGTACTGCTGGGGCGGCACGGAGACCACCACGGCGTTGTTGACGCTGCGGGAGCCGTGCCACTCGTTGGTGAAGGACAGCGAGGTGCTGACGGTCGCGGTCAGCGGGCTCACGGCGCCGGCGCCCATGGTGGTGCCCATGCCGGCGCCGATGGTGTTGGCCCAGCCGCTCTCGTCGGTGACCGAGAAGGACTGCTGGACGGTGCCGGAGGTGTTGTTGAACCAGACCGAGGAGACGCAGGAGCGCGGCAGCGGCGCGGCGGGGGCCTCGGACTTGACGGCCCAGGAGCAGCTGGAGGTGTCCTTCTCGCACTGCTTGGCGGCGTGGTCGACGGCCAGGTTGCGGGCGGCGAGCGGGAAGCCGGTGGACCACTGCTGGTTGGCGGTGCCGTTGCAGGTGGACTGGTCGGTCCAGGCGTCGTCGTAGTTGCCGCCGAGCAGCAGGTCCAGGCAGGTGTTGTCGCCCTGGTGGCGGATCATGAACGCGTCGCCGGAGTTCGTGGCCGGCTGGAGGAACCAGCGCTGGCTGGCCTGTCCGGCGCAGGTCTGCTGGCGCAGCGCCGGGGTGAAGAAGGCCAGGTCGATGCACTTGCCGGTGTCGTTGTTGACGATGGTGAAGGAGTAGTCGGAGGAGTCGACGCTCAGGTGCCAGTTCTGGTGGTAGCCGGGCGCGGAGTTGGTGACGATGTACACGCCGTCGCCGGTGTTGCCGTTCTGGACGTCGAGCTGGCGCCCGTTGCTGAGCGAGGTGATCGTCAGGCACTGCTGCGGCGAGGCGCAGGCGGCGGACGCACCCGGTGCGGCCGGCGCGGCGGACGCGGCGGAGGCGGCCGGGGCGGCGGCCAGGCCGAGCGCGACGCAGCAGGCCGTCAGGACGGCGGCCAGCAGCCGCAGCCAGGCCGGTGCCGCTGCTGTCCGCGTGGGCGGGGGAGTGGCGGGTGGGAGAGTGGAGGGCACGGTGGTGGTCCTTTCGAAGAGTGGGGCGGGGTGCCGTCAGCCGGCGGCGGCGAAGGCCGCCTCCAGGCGCGGGACGTAGTCCACGAGGTCCTGCGCCCAGCAGCCCGCGGTGTGGCCGCCCTGGCAGTCGGTGCCCCAGCCGGCGCCGTTGCCGTAGTCGACGTAGCGGTACGGCAGGCCGGCCGCGTCCAGGGCGTCCTTGAAGCGCTTGGCGGTGCCCTCGGCCCAGAACTCCATGTCCCCGCTGTTGCCGTTGCCGTTGCCGGTGTAGACGGCGATGCCGGTGTGGGCGAGCAGGGCCGCGCGGGAGCCGGGGTCGGCGGCGTTCCAGCGCCAGTCGGCGTTGAGCACCGGGTAGGGGCTGCCGAAGATGGCGTCGCTGGAGACGGCGGGGCCGTAGTTCCAGCCGCAGGGGTGGCCGTCGCTGGGCCCGCACAGCACGGTGCCGGCGTCGGTGAGCATGGCGACGACGGCGCCGCGGATGATCATCTCGTTGGCGGACAGGTCGTTCGCGCCGGACATGGTGAGCACCTGGCCGAACAGCTCGGGGTGGTCCTGGGCGTAGTGCAGCGCGCCGAAGCCGCCCATGGACAGGCCGCCGACGGCCCGGTGGGCGCGGTCGGTGCGGGTGCGCAGGTTGGCGTCGACGAACGGGAGCACCTGGCCGAGGTGGAAGGTCTCCCAGTTCTGCGCCCCGGCGGCGGTGCCCTGGTCGAGCCAGTCGGTGTACCAGCCGCGCAGGCCGCCGTCCGGGATGACGGTGATCATCGACTGGGCGGCGGTCAGGGCGGGGTAGGCCAGCTTGGGGTCGTCCGGGCCGTCGTCGGCGCCGTGCAGGAAGTAGAACACCGGGTAGCGCTTGTCCGGCCGGGTGGCGTAGTCGGCGGGCAGCAGGATGCGGATGGTGTGCGTCCCGGCGACCTGGGGCGTGGTGACGGTGATGGTGAAGTTGGTGGCGCTGCCGGTGGCGGTGCCGACCTGGGTGAGCCCGAAGCCGTCGGTCAGCGGCGGCGGCCCGGGTGCGTCCCCGCGCACGGCGGGCGTGGCGGCGGTCGCCGGTGCGGCGGCCGCGGCGGCCACGGCGGCCGGGGTGGCGAGCGGGACCAGGCAGACGGCGGCCAGGGCGGCGAGGGCCGCGCGGGCGCGCCGGGGCCGGGCGGCGGGTGCGAACCGGGCGAAAGGTCTGAACCAGCCGGAAGTGCGGGGCCTGGCAGGGGGCATGGGCGTCCTCGGTCGTCGGCGTGCGGGCTGTGCGGGACGGGCTGTGCGAGACTCAGCTCTCTGTCTGAGCATCGACAACTGTCGTCATACGGCCGGGCCACCGCCAGAGCGTCCGGCGGCCCACCTGGGCCATTGGCGCAGGTACGCCGCGGCTCCGGACGGACACCCCCGGCCCCGCCCGGTGCCGGGGCCGGACACGACACCCGGGGGGGCGCCGTGCACGACGTGCTCGATCCCGACAGCGAACGCGGCCGCGTCTACCGCAGCCTGGTCGCCCGTCGGCGCGCCCACCCGCACGAACTCGCCGCCGAGACGGGCCTGGACCCGGACACCGTCCTCGCGGTGCTGCGCGACCTCGCCGACGAGGGCGCCGCGGTCGCCTTCGACCCCACCCGCAGCCCCGACGACCGCGACCACACCTGGGAGGCGCTGCCGCCGGAGCGGGTGGTCGAGGCCGTCCTCCAGCGCGACGCCGTGCGCCGGGCCGCCGCCCGCCGGGCCGGCGCCGACCTCGAACGCCTCTACCGCTTCGCCCGGCGCGACCCCGGCAGCTACGGCGCGCTGGAGGTGGTGGAGGAGCGCGCCGAGGTGCTGGCGGCCAGCAACCGCCTGCAGCTGGCGGCCCGTCACCAGGTCCGGGTGATCGACGTGCCGCCCTACTCCGGCAACAGCGCCCACTACCTCGACCAGGAGGCCCTGCAGCGCCGCCGGATGGCCGCCGGCGTGGCCTACCGGGTGATCTACCAGGGCTGCGCCCACGAGGACCCGGTCGCCGGACCGAACATGGCGCGGATGATCGCGGCCGGGGAGCAGGCCCGCAGCCTGGACGAGCCGCCGCTCAAACTCGCCATCGGGGACGACGACCTGGCCATCGTCACGCTGCCCGCCGACGACCGCGAGGGCGTCGTCTCCCTGCTGGTCCGCCCCTCCGGCCTGCTCACCGCCCTGACCGCGGTCTTCGAGACGCTGTGGCGCCTGGCGGTGCCGGCCACCGTGGCCGGCGTCGACCTGCGCATCGACGAACGCGACCGCCGCATCCTCGCCCTGATGGCCTCCGGCGCCACCGACGACGCCATCGCCCGCCGCCTGGGCCTGGGCCGGCGCACCGTGGTGCGCCGGGTCTCCGCCCTGCTGGCCCACCTCGGCGCCACCACCCGCTTCCAGGCCGGCGTCCAGGCCGCCCGCCGCGGCTGGCTCTGACCCGGGCGGCCACGGACGGGCGACGGCGGCGGGGACGGGGCCGCGCGGTCAGCCGCCGGACAGGGTGATCCCGAGCATCCGGGCGCCGCTCTCGGAGCGCGGCCGGTGCCGGCTGCCCGGCGCGAACACCACGTAACTGCCCGCCGGGTGGCGCTCCTCGCCCTCGATCACCTCGCCGCTGAGCACGTAGTAGCGCTCCTCGGCGTGGTGCAGGTCGACCTCCGGCCACCGGCTGCCCGGCGCGAAGTCGATCAGCCAGGCGCGGGCGTGCTCGGTGGAGGTCAGTCGGCGCCGCACGATCCCCGGGCCCACCGGGACCGGCTCCACGTCGTCCACCAGCAGGACCGTCTTCAGGGGGTCGTTCTCCGGGGTGCCGCTCTTCGGGGTGCCGCCGGCACCCAGCGTGTCGTCGTTGCTCATGGCCCCACTGTGGCCGCCCGGACCGGGGCCGCCCCAGTGTCCGGAAAGGCATCCTCGGGTACATTCCTGCCATGGACGCCCCCGCCCCCGCCGAGGCCGTGAGCCCGCCCCGCCACCGGGTGGTCGCCCTGCTCGGCGCACCCCAGGCGCCGTTCGAACTCGCCTGTGCCGCCGAGGCCTTCGGCACCGAGTGGCCCGGACTGCCCGCCCACTACGAGCTCACCCTGTGCACCGAGCACCCCGGCCCGCTCCCCACCACCCTGGGCGTCCCGCTGCTGCTGGAGCACGACCTGACGGCCCTGGAGCGGGCGGACACCGTGGTCGTCCCCGGCTGGCAGCCGCCCGGCTCCCCGGCGCCGCCCGCCGTCCTGGACGCGCTGCGCGCCGCCCACGCCCGCGGCGCCCGGATCGTCTCCATCTGCACCGGCGCCTTCGTCCTGGCCCAGGCCGGACTGCTGGACGGGCGCCGCGCCACCACCCACTGGGCCCGCACCGCCCAACTCGCCGCCCAGTACCCGGCCCTGGAGGTCGAGCGGGACGTCCTGTACGTCGACCACGGCGACGTCGCCACCAGCGCCGGCTCCGGCGCCGGCATCGACCTGTGCCTGCACCTGCTGCGCCGCGACCACGGCGCGGCCTACGCCGCCCAGGTCGCCCGGCACATGGTGCTGCCCCCGCACCGCGAGGGCAGCCAGCTGCAGTACGCCGCCGCCCCGGTGCCCGCCCGCGCCGACGAGTCGCTGGCCCCGCTGCTGGAGTGGGCCGAGCAGCACCTGGGGGAGCGGCTCACCCTGGACGGCCTGGCCGCTCGCGCCGGACTCTCCGCCCGCACCCTGGCCCGGCGCTTCGCCGAACAGCTCGGCACCAGCCCCGGCCAGTGGCTGCTGGCCCGGCGCATCGACGCCGCCCGGGCCCTGCTGGAGCGGACCGACCTGCCGGTGGAGGCCGTCGCCGCCCGGGTGGGCCTGGCCTCCGCCGTCAACCTGCGCCGCCGCTTCCACGCCGCCCTCGGCACCACCCCCGGCGCCTACCGCCGCACCTTCGGAGGCGTCAACTAGCCCCTCCGGGAGGGCTGTTCGAGGAGTCGGTCGAGGGCGAAGGCGAACCGCCCGTCGAAGTCCTCGCCCTCCATGTGCCGCACCGCCCGGGCCAGCGCCGGGTAGGTGCCGTCGGCCAGCGCCCCGGCCAGGGAGTGCTCGCCGTCCTGGGCGGCCAGCGCCTGCTGCTCCTGGGTCAGGCCGAGCGCCAGGTACTGGATGCTCCAGAACGTCCAGGCCGCGCGCCGCTCGTCCAGCCCGCCCTCCAGCAGGGCCGCCAGGACGGTGTCGGCGTAGTGCAGGGTGGCCGGTTCGGCGGCGTACGTCCCGGCGACGATCAGCGCGCCGTCGCGGCGGGCCAGCAGGGCGCGGCGGTAGCGGTGGGCCAGCTCCTCCACCCGCTCGCGCCACGGTCCGGGCAGCGCGTCCAGCCGGGCCCCGGCGACGATCTCGTCGGCCATCAGCTCCAGCAGCCGGCCCTTGGTCTTGGCGTGCCACAGCACGGTGTTCATCCGTACGCCCAGGCGTTCGGCGACGCCGCGCACCGACACCGCGCCGGCGCCCTTGTCGTCGAGCAGGTCGAGGGCCGCGCGCACCACGGTGGCGGTGTCGAGTCCGGCCGGTGCGGTCGGGGCCGCTTGCTTCTTGGTCACTGACCTAGTCTACTGGAGGCAACGCCATTGGTCAGTGACCAAGAACTTGTGGAGGGGACACCCATGCACCAGGTCGTCATCGCCGGCGCCGGACCCGTCGGACTCTGGCTCGCCGCCGAACTGCGCCTGCACGGCACCGAAGTGACCGTTCTGGAGGAGCGCACCGCACCCGACCCGCACTCCCGGGCTACCTCCCTGCACCCGCGCACCCTGGAGATGTTCGACTCCCGCGGTGTGGCCGGGCCCTTCCTCGCCGAAGGCGTCCGCATCCCCGGCGGCCACTTCGCCGCCCTGCCCGCCCGCCTCGACTACAGCCGCCTCGACACCCCCCACCGCCTCACCCTCGCCCTGCCCCAGGCCCGCACCGAGGAACTGCTCGCCGACCACGCCCGCGCCGCCGGCGCCGACCTGCGCCGCGGCCACCGCGTCACCGGCCTGACCCAGGACGACGAAGCCGTCACCGTCCACGTCGACGGCCCCGACGGCCCCTACCGGCTGCGCACCGCCTACCTGGTCGGCTGCGACGGCACCCGCAGCGCCGTACGCCAAGCCGCCGGCATCGACTTCCCCGGCACCGGCGCCACCTTCTGGGCCTGGATGGGCGACGTCGTCCTCGACAACCCGCCCCGCACCCCCGCGCTCACCAACGAGCACGGCAGCCTGATGGTCTTCCCGCTGCCCGGCGGCATCCACCGCGTCGTCGGCAACGACACCGCCACCAACCGCACCCGCCCCGACGGCCCGCCCACCTTCGAGCAACTGCGCACCAAGGTCCGCCACATCGCCGGCACCGACTACGGCATGCGCGACCCCGGCTGGCTCTCCACCTTCGGCAACTCCGCCCGCCAGGCCGCCCACTACCGCCTGGGCCGGGTCCTGCTGGCCGGCGACGCCGCCCACACCCACTTCCCGGCCGGCGGCCCCGGCCTCAACGTCGGCCTCCAGGACGCCTTCAACCTCGGCTGGAAGCTCGCCCGCGTCCTGCACGGCACCGCCCCCGACGCCCTCCTCGACAGCTACCACGCCGAACGCCACCCCGTCGGCACCGACCTGCTGCGCAGCACCCGCGCCCAGAGCGGCCTGATGACCGACCACAGCCGCGAGACCCTCGCCCTGCGCGACCTGCTCGCCGAACTCATCGACGGCGTCCCCGACTTCTGCGACGACCTGGCCGCCCGCTCGGCCGGCCTCGCCGTCCGCTACCCCGCCGCCGACCCCGACGCCCACCCGCTCACCGGCACCCGCGTCCCCGACCTCCACCCGGCGGGCACCACCCTGTTCACCCTGCTGCGCCCCGGCCACCCCGTCCTGCTCGACCTCACCGGCTCCACCCGCCTGGACCACCTCGCCCGCCCCGGCCTCACCCTGCACAGCGCCCCGCTCACCCGCCCCCACCCCGGCTGGGACACCGCCACCGCCGCCCTGGTCCGCCCCGACGGCCACCTCGCCTGGCGCACCGACGCCGACACCGGCACCGACGCCGACGCCGACGCCGACACCGGCACCGGCGACGGGCTCGGCGACGCGGCGGCCGCCGCCCTGGCCGCCTCGGGCCTGGTCGCCGCGGCCCTGGCGGCCTGAGCACACCCCGCCCGGCCGGACGCGGCGCCCTACCCCGCCGCGTCCGGCAGCAGCGCCGGACACGTCCCGCCCGGCGTGGTGCGCAGTTCGAAGTGCCATATCTCGTTGCCGTACACCTGGCACAGCCCGTACTTCGCGCCGTGCTGGATCAGCCAGTAGTCGGCGTTCGTCGGGCCCAGGTCCACCGCCTTGCCCGCGACGTGCGCCGACTTCTCCGGGGTGTTCACGAACCGCCGGGCCTGCTCCAGGCTCCCGTACGTGCCCACCGCCTTGTCCAGCAGCTGCTGCTGGTAGGCCTTGCTGCGCCAGCCGGAGGTCACGTGCATCTCGATGCCCTGCGCCCGCGCGTCACCGGCCGCGCTGCGCACCGCCGCCAGCAGGGCCGGGTCCAGGTTGCGCACCGCCGGGGCCTCGGTGTCGAAGGGGCTGAGCGTCACGCCGTCGGGCACCCGGCCGTCCGCCTCGGAAACCCGGGACGGGGCGGGGGAGAGGGCGTCCGCCCCGGAAGTCCGGGACGGGACGGGGGAGAGGGCGTCCGCCAGGCCGGTCGGCGTGGCCGCGCCGGCCAGCGCCAGCACCACCACCGCCCCGGCGCCCACGGCCAGCCGCCACTTCGCCGTGCTGCTCAACCTGCTCATCCGCTTCACCACTGCCTCCCGGCGTCCGTCCTGCCTTGCCGGACCATTGGAGGAAAGACGGTGTTGCGAGGACGTCTGCGCAGGTCGATACGTTTTCGATAGGCCCCGTCGGGTCCAATGGAGACAGTCGGCGGCGTCCGGCGACGGCACACACGGACAAGGGCAGGGAGAACAGCGCGTGCGGGTCCTGGTGGTGGAGGACGAGATCTACCTCGCCGAGGCGGTCCAGGCCGGCCTGCGGCTGGAGGCGATCGCCAGCGACATCGTCACCGACGGTGACGCCGCCCTGGAACGCCTCGCCGTCCACGACTACGACGTCGTCGTCCTGGACCGCGACATCCCCGGCACCCACGGCGACGACGTCTGCCGCGCCATCGTCGAACAGCGCCTGGGCTGCCGCGTCCTGATGCTCACCGCCGCCGCCCGCCTGGGCGACAAGGTCGCCGGCTTCGAACTCGGCGCCGACGACTACCTCACCAAACCCTTCGACCTGCCCGAACTCGTCGTCCGGCTGCGCTCCCTGGCCCGCCGCCCCGCCCAGAGCACCCCGCCCGTCCTGGAACACGCCGGACTGCGCCTGGACCCCTTCCGCCGCGAGGTCTACCGCGACGGCCGCTACGTCGCCCTCTCCCGCAAGCAGTTCGCCGTCCTGGAAGTCCTGATGACCGCCCGCGGCGGCGTCATCAGCGCCGAACAGCTCCTGGAACGCGCCTGGGACGAGAACGCCGACCCCTTCACCAACGCCGTCCGCATCACCATCTCCGGCCTGCGCAAACGCCTCGGCGACCCCTGGCTGATCCACACCGTGCCCGGCGTCGGCTACCGCCTGGACGACGAGACGCCCCGATGAGCCGCACCCCGCGCCCGCGCCGCCTCACCGCCCGCTGGCGCCTCACCCTCAGCTACGCCCTCTTCGCCCTCGCCGCCGGCACCCTCTCCCTCGCCGTCGTCTACGCCGGCATGAAGTACGTCCCCAACTACCCGCTCACCTCCGCCAACCCCCGCTACCGCTCCGACGCCCCCTCCCGGCAGGAGATCCTCGACTCCCTGCTCACCGCCGGCGGCTACGCCCTCGCCCTGCTCACCGCCGTCGGCCTGGCCGGCGGCTGGCTGATCGCCGGACGCGTCCTGCGCCCCCTCCAGGACATCACCCGCGCCGCCCACCGCGCCGCCGACGGCGCCCTCGGACACCGCGTCGCCCTCACCGGGCCCCGCGACGAGTTCACCGACCTCTCCGACGCCTTCGACGAGATGCTCGAACGCCTCCAGCACTCCTTCGAGGCCCAGCAGCGCTTCGCCGCCAACGCCTCCCACGAACTGCGCACCCCGCTCACCATCACCCGCACCATGCTCCAGGTCGCCGCCGCCGACCCGGCCGGCCAGGACTGGGCCACACTCGTCACCCGCCTCCAGGACACCAACCAGCGCGGCATCGAGATCAGCGAAGCCCTCCTCCAACTCGCCGACCTCGGCCACACCCCGCCCGAGACCGGCCCCACCGACCTCGCCACCACCACCGCCCAGGCCCTGGCCGCCGTCCACGACGAGGCCCGCACCCACGGCATCACCCTCACCACCGACCTGCGGCCCGCCCCCACCACCGGCAACCCCGTCCTGCTGCGCCAGGCCGCCGTCAACCTGCTGCACAACGCGCTGCGCCACAACCTGCCGGCCGGCGGCCACGCGACCGTCACCACCGGCACCGACCCCGCCACCGGCGCCGCCCGGCTGACCGTCACCAACACCGGCGCGCCGCTCACCCCCGAGGCCGTCGCCACCTTCACCGAACCGTTCCTGCGCGGACGCGGCCGCACCGCCCAGCGCGACCCCGCCCGCCGCGGCCACGGACTGGGCCTGGCCATCGTCGCCGCCGTCGCCGAGGCCCACCACGGCGACCTGCACCTCACCCCCGACCCCTCCGGCGGCCTGCGCGCCACCCTCACCCTCCCGGGCCCGCCCGCGCACTGAACGGCGGCGGCCCGCACCGGTTGCGGTGCGGGCCGCCCACCTGCCGGGCAGGGCCCTCCGGTCACGGCCGCTTCGCGTGGCCCGGCCGGGTAGGGGCCTCGTCCTCGGCGCCGGCCACCCACTCGGGCAGCGGCTCGCGCTTGGCGAGCCAGGGCGCGGCCGGGCCGCCCACGCCGGTGCGGGCCGCGACCACGCCGCCGGTGATGGCGCAGGTGGTGTCCACGTCGCCCAGGCCCTCGGCGGTGGTCCACAGCGCGTCGGTGAGGCTGTCCAGGTGGTGCGCGGCCGACCACAGGGCGAACGGCACGGTGTCGCCCGCCCGGACCTGCTGGCCGTTGCCCAGCAGGTCCGCGGCCCGCCAGGGTTCGGTGTCGGCCGGCAGGTCGGCGGGCCGCTCCAGCCCGTCGCGCACCGGGCCGTCCGGCGTGCGCCCGGCCACCTCGGCCAGCAGCCCGGCCCCGGCCGGCGCCGCGGCGCCTGCGCGCCCGCGGGCGGCGAGCGCGGCCGCCAGGGCCACCGCCACCGCCCCGGCCACCCCCTCCGGGTGGGCGTGGGTCACCTCGGCCGACAGCGCGGCCTGCTCCGCCGCCTCGTCCAGGTCCGCGTGGAACCAGGCCCCCAGCGGCGCCACCCGCATCGCCGCACCGTTGCCCAGGCTCCCCTGGCCGTCGAACAGCCTGCGCGACTCCTCGCGCCAACTCGACGGCCGCTCGGCCAACTTGGGCAGCAGCAGGCTCATGCCGTTGCCGTAGCCGCGGTAGGCGTCGGCCAGGTACGTCGCCCCGAAGGCCTGCGCCAGCCGCTCCTGGTGCACCGCCTCGTACGCGGTGAGGATCCCGTACACCGACAGCGCCATCGCCGTGTCGTCGGTCCAGTGCCACGGCGCCTCCGGCGGCACCTGCCGGGCCCGGATCTGAGTGAACGCCAACTTCGGCCTGCGGAAGAGCGGGAACCACCGCTCCCCGAAACCGTCCCCGAGCGCCAGGCCCTCCAACGCGTCACGTGCAGCGGAAAACGTCATGGCCGCATACTCGCACCGGCCCCGCCCCGGCGGAGCGCCCGGGCCGCCACAAGTTGATCAAGATGTGATCGTTCACGGACCGGATGTGTCAGTCCTGTTCACTACCGTACGTCGGTATGCGAAACGACGATCCGGGTCGAGGCCGGGACAAGTCCGATGACGAGCAGTGGGACGAGCTCGTGAAGACCATGGCCGCGGAGCGGGAGGCGCAGCTGAGGGCCGACGAGCCGCAGCCCAGGCGGGTCTGGCCGCGCAACGCCGCGCTGGCCCTGGGCGCCGCCGCCGTGACCCTGGTCGGCGCCGAGCTCCTGCAGCCCGCCCCGGACACCACCGCCGCGCCGGCTGCCCCGGCCGTCTCGGCTGCCCCGGCCATCTCGGCCGCCGCGGCCTCCGTCGCCGCCCGTATCGCCCCCGTCCCGACCGCGGGCACCCCGACCGCCTACAACCCCGCCGCCGGCCGTCCGCAGATCCCGCTGGACCAGGTCTTCCCCGCCGAGGTGAAGTCCGCCGACGGCGCCGTCTACACCAAGGTCGCCTCCGCGGCCCTGCCCTCCTGCACCGAGGCGGACTCGGTCGGCCCCGGGCTGATCGCCATGATCAAGGCGGGCAAGGGCTGCGTGGGCGAGGAGGTCGCCCTCTACAAGGACGCCCGGAACAACCAGTACAACCTGGCCCTGTTCACCATGCAGGACCCCCTGGAAGCCCTCCACATGGTCACCCAACTCACCATGGACTACCAGAACTTCGAGGTCGGCGCGCAGGCCCCGCCGCCCGCCTCCGGACTGCCGACCCTCCCGCCGGACAGCGGCATGGTCCAGGGCTTCACCGGCACCGGCCGCGCGATGCTCGTCGGCCTCGGCCAGTGGTCCGACGGCCGCGCCACCGACCGCCAGCAGCTCGTCGACCTCCTGACCCCGCTGCAGCAGGCCGTCGGCAAGTCCGTCCTCGGGTACGAGTCCAAGCCCTGACGCCGGTCGCGGCGCTCGCGACGGGGCGCCTCAGGCCGGCGTGACCGGGAGCAGGCCGCGCTCGGCGAAGACCTTCTTGGCGACGAACGTCGCGTTCAGCGCCTTGGGGAAGCCGCAGTACACGGCCGCGTGCAGCAGCGCCTCGGTGATCTCGACGGGCGTGAGGCCGACGTTGAGGGCGGCGTTGAGGTGGACCTCCAGCTGCGGCTCGCAGCCGCCCAGCGCGGTGAGCATCCCCAGGGTCACCAACTGGCGGTCGCGCGGGGCGAGTTCGGGGCGGCTGTAGACGTCGCCGAAGCCCCAGGCGACGACCTGGTGGGCCAGCTCGGGGTTGATGTCCGCCAGCGCCTCGACCACCCGCTGCCCGCCCTCGCCGTCGACCCGGGTGAGCGTCTCCATGCCCCGGTCGAACCGCTCCTGCCGCAGCGCGGCCTCGGTGGTGGCGGTCGTCGTCCCGGTCGCGGTCATGGTCATGGTCATGGTGTCGGTCCTCTCCTGGTGCCCGTTCACGTGCCGTGGCCCCGCCGCCCGGCGGTGACCACGACGAGAACCGTAGGAGTTGGAGTGCACTCCAACTCAAGCCCGGGCCGGACGACGCCCCGTCAGGGCCGGGGGGGGCGTCCAGCCCGGCGGGGTTAGGGCGTGTCTGACAATTCCCGCCGGGCGCGCGACGCCGGGGCACGCACCTCGCCGCGTTGTCGTCGGTCGCCGATGCTCCGCATGGACTCCCTCCTCCGCCTTGCGATGCACGCACCCCGACGCCGCGCGCTGATCCGACGCGAATTGTCAGACACGCCCTAGCCCGGTGTCCGCCAGGATCCGGGCCACCGTCCCGGCCAGCGGACTCTCCTGCGGGACCACCCGCTCGACCCCGCCCGCCGGCAGGTCACGCCCCCGGTACCACCCGGCCATCGCCTCGGGCGAGAACTCGGCCGCCTGCGGCCGGGTGGCGTGGCGGCGCACCGTCTCCGCGAAACCGACGTCCAGGTAGGACAGCCGGCTGCGCCCCCGGTGGTCGGCCACCAGCTCCGCCACCAGCACCGTGCCCCGGCTCCCCGTCACCCGGTCACGGTAGCGCCGCCGGCCGGGAGCTGACGCGCCTTCCCGGAGGGCTCCCGTTCCGCTTCGGGCCGCCCGCCTGTTGCGGTTGGATCACGGAGTGTCCGATTCGCCGGACATTGGGCGGGAGTGCGGTGATTGATTTTGTTGGCATGCAACTCACCGAACTCTCATAATGCCTGCTGAGACACGTGATGGACGGTCCGGGAACGCCGCAGGGGGAGCGGATTCCGACAGCGACCCGCGTGCGAAATCCTGCAATTCCTTTCCCTGGGGGAGTCCTTTGTCCGCGCCCGAGAACGAGAGCGCCGCGTTCACCGAACCGCCGCCGGAGCCGGTTGCCGCGCCCGCGCCGGTTGCCGCACCCGAGCTGGTTGCCGCACCCGCGCCCGCCGCTGCGCCCGAGCCCGCGGCCGACCCGGCCCCGCGCCGGCTGCCGCGCGCCGTCGGCATCGTGCTGGCCACCGCCGGACTGCTCGCCGTCACGGCCGCCAGCGCCGCGGTGACCGTCGCGGTCGGCAAGCCGGACGGCCACCCGGCCGCCGCGCCCGCCCCGCGCGCCACCGCCACCGCCGCCGCCTCGACCGGTGCGAGCGCCACGCCCTCCGCCACGCCCGTCCCGGTGCCGACCGTCGTCCCGACCACGCCCGCCCCGGCCAGCACCGTCAAGGGCACGGTCAGCGGCGGCAAGCACGAGGGCGACCTGCGCTACTTCCTGCTCCCCATCCCGGCCGGCGGCGAGTCCTACGGACCCGCGGACGGGATGCCGATGACCCGCGACGACGTCGCCGAGATCTTCGGCAAGCCGGACGACATCGACACCATCCTCAACCGGCTCGGCTACCGCGACGGCGCCGTGCGCACCTACCGGACCGCCGACGGCAAGGCCCAAGTGACCGTCACCCTGCTGCACTTCGGCTCCACCGACATGGCGAGCCGGTTCGTCCAGGGCTACACGGTCAAGTCGGCGGAGCCGATCGACATCGACGGCGACCCGGGCGCCCACGGCTTCCGCCAGAAGCCCAAGCACGAGGCCTACACCGGCTCGATGACCGGCGTCTCCAGCCAGGGCGACGTCCAGTACACCGTCGACGTCGAGGTCAAGGGCACGCCGGACGCGGCGCTGCTGAGCGACCTGATGAAGCGCCAGCGCGAGTGGCTCGCCTCCGGCGGCTGAGCCCGCGCCCGCCCCACGCCGTCGTCCTCCTCCCTCCTCCTCAGGAGCCACTTCTGTGACCACCGAATCCGAGCAGCCGCCGTCCGCGGCCGCCGAGCCGCCGCCCCCGGCCCCGCCGACCCCGCCCGCGCCGCCCGCACCCCCGGTGCCGCCGGTGCCGTTCGCAGCGGTCGAGCAGGACCCGACCGCCGGGCCGACGCCGTACCAGAACCCGTACGCCGACGTCCTGTCGGCCGGCCCCGAGGCCGCCCCGCGCGCCCCGCGCCGCCCCCGTCCGGTGCTGCTGTCCGTCTGCGCCCTGGTCGCGGGCGCCGTGGCCGGCGTCGGCGTCGGCTACGGGATCCAGGCCCAGCGCCCGCCCACGCCGCTGCCGCCGCTGCAGGTGGCGCTGCCGGCCTACCCGGCCGCCGTGGTCGACCCCACCGCCTTCGCCGCCGGCCAGCCCGCGCCGCCCGCCATCGAGGGCGACCTGACCAAGCTGCTGGTCAGTGCCCCCGCGGGCAGCGCCGGCTGGGGCGACTACCCGGACAAGCCGAGCTGGATGTCGATCGGCGAACTCGCCGAGCGCAAGAGCGACGCGGCGTACGTCTTCAAGAACCTGGCCAGGACCGGCTTCCGGCGCGCCGCCGAGGTGGACTGGATGAAGGACGACATCCGCTGGCGGGTGACGCTCACCCAGTACACGCCCGACCACATCGACAAGGCCGAGGCCGCCTTCGGGAAGCCCTTCGCCGACGACGCCAACGGCGGCTACTGGGTGGAGAGCGAGCCCAGCCACTGGTCCGACACCAACGAGCCGTACTACTACGGGAAGGCGTCCGCCCAGCGCGGCACGGTGCTGATGACGGTGGAGGTCTTCAGCCCCAACCCGGTGGACTCCGGGGGCCTCAAGTCCCTCGCCAAGCAGCAGTGGGAGCGGCTGGTATGACCGACGACTCCATGACCGCGACGCCGTCCACCCCGGACGCCCCGACCCCGGTCGCCCCGGTGACGCCAGCCGCCTCCGAACTCGGCCAGCCCGCACCGCAGTTCACCCCCGATCCCGGAACCGAGCCCGGCACCGAGCCCGGCCCCGAGGGCGCACCCGCCGCGCCGCGCCCCGCCCCTCGCCGCCTGCTGCGCGCGGGCGCCGCGACGGTCGCCGCCGCACTGGTGGGCGTCGTCATCGGCGTCGGCATCATCAAGACCCAGTACGACGACCCCGGCCCGGCCACCGCCGCCGGCCCGGCCGGCGCCCCCGCCCCGAGCGCGACCCCCACGCCGTTCGGCGCCAAGTCCAACGGCAGCCACTTCGGCTCGCTGCGCGACCTGCTGCTGCCCGTCCCGGCCGGTTACGAACCCGGCCCCGACGAAGGCGGCTACGGCAACGACAGCGAGCTCGGCGCCGGACAGATCTCCGACGAGCTGGACGCCGAACTCCAGCAGATCCCCAAGGACAAGCGCGACAAGCTGCGCTCCTACTGGGAGGGCATGCACGTCAAGGGCACCGGCGTGCGGACCTACCGCAACAGCGAGAACAACGTGGTGGTCGGGCTGCGGCTGCGCCAGTTCAACCAGCAGGAGGTGCAGCGGATCAAC
This sequence comes from Kitasatospora sp. NPDC089509, assembly GCF_044749365.1. Classification (NCBI taxonomy): domain Bacteria; kingdom Bacillati; phylum Actinomycetota; class Actinomycetes; order Kitasatosporales; family Streptomycetaceae; genus Kitasatospora; species Kitasatospora sp. NPDC089509. The sequence continues at coordinate 91,741 of NZ_JBIVHS010000014.1, forward strand.
GAGTACACGGCGGTGTTCACCGGCGACACCGGCATCTTCCGCTCCGGCCCGCAGATCCCCAACCACCCCGAGGCGCACTGCTACCTGATGCCCGCGCCGCCGTCCGCGCCGATCGACTACCTGGAGTGCTCGGCCGCCGAGGGCGACCTCCTGGTGATCATGAGCGTCGAGGGCGTGGCCCCGCTGCCCAAGGACAAGATCGTCGCCCTCTACGCCATGCAGCTCGACCGCCTCGCCAGCCCCGGAGCGTCCGTATGACCGACCACGCCGCCGCGCCCCAGCCGCACGACCCGGCAGCCGGACCCGCACCCGACGAGGCCCCCGCGCCCGCCGGTGCCTCCGCGCCCGCCGGTGCCTCCGCGCCCGCCGCCGACGCCGCCGCGGAAGCCCTGGCCGCTCAGGCCGCCGTCCCGGCCGAGACCGAGGAGGAGCGGGCCGCCCGCCGCACCCGCCGCCGCAAGGCCGCGGTGCGCTGGAGCTGCGCCGTCCTGGTGTTCGCCCTGGCCGGCACCGGCACCGCGCTGGCCGTCACCGCCCCCGACCGCACCGACATCCCCGGCCTGGCCACCGCGAGCGACGGCCGCTACACCTTCCCGCCGCTGGCGCTGCCGCCGCTGCCCTCGGGCAAGGCCGCGCCGGACCTGAAGGACAAGAGCACGGACAAGGGCGCGGACCAGGGCAAGCACTCCCACCAGGCGGACCTGCGCCACCTGCTGCTGCCCGCCCCCAAGGAGGCCGGCGGCTCGCTCAACCCGCCGGTCTTCCCGGCCCCCACCGCGCCGGCCTCGGCCTCGGCGTCCGCCACGGCCGCGCCCTCCGACACCCCCTCGGCCGGCCCGACGGCCTCGGCCACCGCCTCGGCCTCCGCCGCCCCCGCCGGGACGGCCCCGGCCGACTGGGTGCCCTGCGACGCGATGACGGGGGAGCTGCAGAACCCGGCCCGGCTGCGCGAACTGCTGCTGCAGTACGTGTGCCGGGGCGCCACCGTCCGGGAGTGGACCGCCTCCGACGGCACCAGCACCCGGATCCGGCTGCTGCGCTTCGCTTCGTCGAGCGAGGCCTGGAGCACCTTCTCCCGGGTGCGCTCGGAGGTGCAGCTCAAGGTCGCGCCGGACGCCAGGACCGTGCAGTACGGCGACTGGGGCATCCCCGAGGGCGTCGAGCTGACCAGCAAGGAGTCCCGGGAGACCGTCGGCAAGGACGTGCCGACCACCCGGGTGGCGTATGTGTCGGCCTCCGACGTGATCGCGGTCGTCACCATGACCAACCCCCACGGCGTGCCCGCCGCGGCCTTCCGCCAGGTCGTCACCCTCCAGTCCGACCTGCTCGGCTGACCCCGCCCCACCCCGGGCCCCTCACCCCCACCGGAATTCGAGCCAGGGGGTGAGGGGCCCTTGTCACGCCCTCCCGGACGTCCGCGCCCTCCCGGACGTTCACGCCCTCCCGGACGCCGGGGCGGGCGTCGGGACGATCCAGAGCTCGGCGGGGCCGTTTATGATCACGGACTCCAGCCGGGCCGGCGGCGGGCCGTCGGGGTCCAGGGCGGTGTCGGGGTGGGCGCCGAAGAGGCAGGCCAGGGCGACCTCGGCCTCCAGCCGGGCCAGCGGCGCGCCGAGGCAGAAGTGCGGGCCGTGCCCGAAGGCGAGGTGGTCCTTGTCGGGGCGGGTCGGGTCGAAGTCGTCGGGGTGGTCGGGGTGGGCCTCGGGGTCGCGGCCGGCCGCGCCGAAGCCCATCAGGATCGGCTCGCCGCGTCGGATGACCACGCCCTCGCCGAGGTCGATGTCCTCCAGCGGGTAGCGCAGCGGGATGTGCATCACCGGGCTCTCGTGGCGCAGGGTCTCCTCGACGACGTCCGTCCAGCGCAGGGTGCCGGCGCGGACGGCGGCCAGGTGGTGGGGGTGGGTGAGCAGGGCGAGGACGGCGCTGGTGATGAGGTTGACGGCGGTCTCGTAGCCGGCGCCGAGCATCAGGAAGAGGATGTCGCGGGACTCCTGCTCGGTGCGGCCGCCGTCCCGGCCGGTGGGCAGGGCGGCCACGTCGCTGGCGAGGTCGGGCCCGGGCTCGCGGCGTTTGAGGGCCAGCAGTTCGGCCAGTACCGCGTCCATCTCGGTCCGGGAGGCCACCATCTGCTCGTTGGCCGCGGTGGTGGTCAGCAAGGCGTCCATCGCGGTGCCGATCCGGGGCCGCAGGCCGGCCGGGACGCCGAACAGGTCGCAGATCACCGTCATGGTCAGCGGGAGGGACAGGGCCCGGCGGACGTCGACGGCCTCGCCGGGGGCGAGCGTGCGGAAGGCGCCGACGAGGGCGGCGGCGGTCGCCTCGATCCCGGGGCGCAGCGCCAGGACCCGGCGGGGCGAGAAGGAGGGCGCCATCAGGCGCCGGGCCGAGCGGTGCTCCTCGCCGTAGAGGTTGAAGAAGTTCTGCTGGAAGGCGATCGGGCCCATCGGCCAGCCGTCGGGCACCTCGGCGAGGCCGGGCCAGTGCTTGCGCGGGTCGCGGGAGACGCGGGGGTCGCCGGTGAGGGCGCGGATCACCGAGCCGCGGGTGACGGACCAGGCGAGGATGCCGTCGGGCAGTTCGACCCGGACGGCGGGTCCGGCGGAGCGCAGGTGGGCGTTCTGCTGGTGGAGGGTGCGGGCGGTCACGTCGAGCACGGGGCAGTGGGGTTCGTCCGGAGCCATGGGATTGCTCCTCGGGTTCTCGCGGGGGTGCCCCGGTGGGGGTCGTGCGGGCGGCCGTCGGCGGTCACCGCGTCCGGGGTCTGTGCTCCGTTCTAGAGGGGGCCGGGGCGGCCGTCAACGGGTCGTCACCGCAACGGCCCAGGGCCGCCGCCCGGCCGGGCGGTGACAGAACGGTGACGAATTCCTGATGAAACCCATGCGGAATCCGGTGCCCGGCGGATCTACGATCATCGGCGCGCCCGGTGACCACACCATCGGGTCACCACACGTGAGGGATCGACGGATGAGCACACCGGCACCAGGCGGGTTCGGGGTCAACCATGACGCGCTGGACAAGGCCCACACCACGCTGACCAACCTGGCCCACGACTGCCCGGGCGCGGGCGGGGTCGCCAACGACGCCACCGGGACGGCCGTCGGCGCGCTCAAGGGCTGGGACAGCTCGGGGGCGCTGAAGGAGTCGCTGGACGAGTGGCACCAGCAGGTCCAGGCGCTGACCGGGCGGCTGAACGCCAACGCCGCCGCGATGCAGGGCACCGGCGCCAACTACCGCAGTACCAACCTGTCCGTCGTCCAGTCCCTCCAGGTGCCGTGACCATGCTCGGATACGAAGACGTCATCAACGCCAATCCGGACGCGCTGACCGCCGCCGCCACCCAGTGGCGGGCGATGGCCACCCGCTTCCACACGATGCAGACCACCATGGAGCAGGACGTCCTGGGCGGCAGCGGCACCACCACCGGCATCGGCGGCAACGGCCTGTTCCCGCCCGGCAACGGCCTGGGCGGCAACGGCCTGGGCGGCGGCCCCTGGTGGACCGGCACCACGGCGAACCTGGCGAACGCGGCGCTGCTGGGCACCAAGGGCCAGATCGTCGACGCCCAGACCGAGGCCAACGCGATGGCCTCGCTGCTGGACGAGGCGCACACCGACTTCGCGGCCGCGCAGAAGCAGACCCGGGACGCCGCCGACGGCGCGGTCAAGGACGGCTTCAAGGTCACCGGCACCGGCACCGCCGTGTTCGACGAGACCACCCTGGACCCGGCGACCCGCCAGGCGCTGCACCACGACCCGGAGGCCCGTCAGTCCTACCAGGACGCGGCCGACAAGTGGACCAAGGCGATCACCGCCGGCGTCCAGGCCGCCACCCGCGCCGACCAGCGCATCGCCGCCGCCCTGCGCGGCGCCTCCAAGGCCGGCACCCCGCTGGACACCACCTTCAACGGCCAGGCCGTGGGCGGCGGCGACGGCGGGGACGCCCGGCGCGCCGCCGACCTGGCGCTCCACCTGGACGACCTCACCCCGGACCAGCTCACCCAGCTGCGGGACCTGATGACGGACAAGGCCGACCACCCGGCCTTCTCCCAGGCCATGCTGGACCGGCTCGGCCCGGACGGCCTGCTCAAGCTCTCCCAGAAGCTCAGCAGCCCCGGCGACGACAAGAAGGCCGCCTACACCGACCTCCAGGGCGGCCTCACCCACGCCCTGGCCTCGGCGACCCAGGACACCAACACCGACTTCTACCGCAACTGGCGCAAGCGCGTGCAGGACGTCGGCTACAACAACTACGGCTCCAACACCGACCCGGTGTACGGCTACCAGGTCCTCACCACCCTGATGACCAAGGGCGACGCCAAGTACTCGGCCCCGATGCTCGGCGACCTCGCCGACGACATCACCAAGACCGAGCACGATCACCCCGACGCGTGGAGCTACAAGGCCGGCCACAACGGCGGCGCGCTGGGTGCCGACCCGCTGGACAACGTGCTCGCGATCATGGGCCGGGAGCCCGACGCCGCCACCGCCTACCTGGACCCGAACTCCGGCGGCGGCAACCAGCACCTGCACTACCTGCTCAAGGACCGCAAGTGGCCGGACGGTTGGATCGCCAACCCCTACGCCGGCGTGGTGAAGATGCCCGACCCGCTGTCCCAGGCCGGCCTGGGCGCCGCCCTGGAGGCCGCGACCACCGGCCAGCCGGCCGGCGCCCCGCACAGCGGCCACCACACCGAGGCCCAGGCCCGGATCATGCACGACACCGTCACCACCCTGGACGAGGGCCAGGGCGGCAACAAGATCAACGCCAATCTGCGCCAGCCGCTGGCCAACGCCCTGGCCGACTACACCGACGACAGCCACGAGATCTTCAACGGCCGCAACTCCCAGTACCTGGACCACGGCAGCGCGGTGTGGACGGACGCGGGCGGCACCGTGCACATGGGCGTCGGCGAGGACAGCCTGGTGCGGGTGATGCGCGGACTGTCCGACAACCCCGACGCCTACGCCACCCTGCACCAGGCCGAGAGCGCCAAGGTCGCCCAGGAGCTGTCCTCGCTGGGCCCCAACCCCTCGCAGAACGACATCCAGGACGTGATGAACAAGGGCGCCGCGGGCCTCGGCGTCTACGACGCGATCCGCGCCGACGTCTCGATGGACAAGCGCGACGACGCCAACACCCTGGCCGACTGGAAGTCCAAGGTCGCCGACCACATCATCGGCGCGCCGCTGACCCCCATCCCGTGGGTCGGCGACAGCGCCCAACGCCTGGTCGACACCTGGGCCTTCGACTGGGACAACCAGATGAAGAACGCCAACAACAGCGTCGCCAACGCCCAGATCTCCGACACCTACCTGGACGCCAACAACGAGATGACCCACCTGGTCAGCGGCTGGGCCAAGGACCGCGGCATGGACCCGGACAGCAGCATGATCCACGTCGTCGAGGACGGCTCGCACGACCGCCGCTCCACCAGCGCCACCACGGCCGGGCACTTCCTGGGCCGCGGCAACTCCTGACGCACCGTCAACAGCCGGACACCGCAGCCCTTTTACGGGGTGGCGGTGTCCGGCTGTCGCGGTTTCGGGGTGCCGTCAGGCGGCTCAGGCGCGGTGGTACTGGATCGGGGAGTGGACCTCGCCGCCCAGGGCGCCGGCGGCGTGGCGGGCCCAGAAGGGGTTGCGCAGCAGCTCGCGGCCGATCAGGACGGCGTCGGCGCGGCCGTCGGTGAGGACGGCCTGGGCCTGGGCGGGCTCGGTGATCAGGCCGACGGCCGCCACCGGCAGGCCGGCCTCGTTGCGCACCGCCTCGGCGAAGGGCACCTGGAAGCCGGGCGCGGCCTCGATCCGGGCGTCGGGCACCAGCCCGCCGGTGGAGACGTCCAGCAGGTCCACGCCGTGCGCCTGGAGCTCCTTGGCCAGCCGGACGGTGTCCTCGGAGGTCCAGCCCTCGCGGGCGTCCTCGGGGTTCTCGGTGAGCCAGTCGGTGGCGGAGACCCGGAAGAACAGCGGCAGCTCCTCGGGCCACACCGCGCGCACGGCGTCGACGACCTCCAGGGCGAAGCGGATCCGGCCCTCGAAGGAGCCGCCGTAGCCGTCGGTGCGGCGGTTGCTCTGCGAGGAGAGGAACTGGTGGATCAGGTAGCCGTGGGCGCCGTGCAGTTCGACGGCCTGGAAGCCCGCCTCCAGGGCGCGAGTGGCGGCGTCGGCGAACTGCCGCACGATGGACTGGATCTGATCGACCGTCAGCTCGTCCGGGGTGGTGTGGTCGGGGGAGAAGGCGACGGCGCTGGGGGAGACCGGGGTCCAGCCGTGCTCCTCCTCGGGGGCCAGGGCGCGCCCGCGCTCGACCCAGGGCCGCTCGGTGGAGGCCTTGCGTCCGGCGTGGCCGAGCTGGATGGCGGGGACGGCGCCCTGCTCCTTGAGGAAGGCGGTGATCCGGCGGAAGGCGTCGCGCTGGGTGTCGTTCCACAGGCCCAGGTCGTACGGGCTGATCCGCCCCTCGGGGCTGACGGCGGTGGCCTCCACGATGATCAGCCCGGTGCCGCCGGCGGCCCGCGCCGCGAGGTGGGTGTAGTGCCACTCGTTGGGCACCCCGGCGTCCGGGCCGGCCGGCGAGGCGCTGTACTGGCACATCGGCGGCATCCAGACCCGGTTGGGGACGGTGAGCTCCCGCAGGGTGTACGGGGTGAAGAGGGTGGTGCTCATGGCGGACTCCCCGGTGGGGTGGGCGGCGGCCGGTCGCCGCCGGGAGGGTCCGGCGGCGGGCGGCGCGCAGCTGATTGCGGATGACCTTTATGCACCTCCACAATAGTTGCGCACAGATTAAGTTGCAAGAGCCGTATATTTCGCCGGTGTGCTATCCGCCGAGGCCGCCGTCCAGCAGGGCGCGGGCCCGGGCGGCCAGGCCGTCGGCGCCGCAGCGCACGGCCAGCTCCAAGCCCTCGGCGAGCACGGCGCGCGCCCGCGGGGCGCGCTCCAGCGCCGTGCCGAGATCGACCAGGGCCAGGGCGTGCTCATAGCGGGCCGGTGAGCGCTCCAGGCACTGGACCGCCTCCGTCAGCAGCCCGACCGCGCGCGCAGGCCCGTGCACCGCGGCGCACAGCCGCAAGGCGCTGCCGACCCCCGAGTCCGTCCGGGATTCCCGGGCCCGGCGCACCCCCTCCTCGGCGAGGTCGCGGGCCCGCTCGGGGCGCTCGCCGGCCACCGCGCGGGCCAGGTGGCCCAGCCACGGCGCCCACACCGTGTTGCGCCACCCCCGCGCGTCCAGGGCCGCACCGGCGGCGGTCAGCACCTGCGCCGCGCCCGGCGCGTCGCCCCGGGCCAGCAGCAGACGGCCGTACAGCGTGGGGGCGTCGGGCAGCACCATCACCGTCGGGAACGGCGGGCCGAAGGCGTGCTCGCGGGCGAGTTCCAGGGCCTCCTCCAGCCGGCCGCGCGCGGCCAGGGTCTCCGCCAGCGCCCCGACCGCGTCCCAGTGCAGCGGATTGCCCGGGCCTATCCGCACCGCGCTGCGCAGGGCGCGGCGCAGGTAGTCCTCCGCCTCGACGAGCGCGCCGCAGCGGAACCGCAGCATGCCGGTCAGCAGGTAGGCGAAGCCGAGGTGGCCGCCGCTCCACCCGGCGACCTCGTAGGCGCGCACCGCCTCGGTGAACAACTCCTCCGCCCGGTCGACACGGTCCGCGTAGAGGTAGCTGAGGCCCAGGACCCCCGGCAGCTCGAAGCCCCAGGTGGTGTTGGTCCAGCCGAGGCTGCGGGGCAGCCGGCCGTCCGGCAGCGCGGACTCGGCCAGCGCGAGCGCCGACGCGTGGTCGGCGCCGCGCAGCGTGAGGTCCCAGCAGCGCAGCACGGCCACCGCGTGGGCCAGGCCGTCGTGTTCGAACACGGCCCCGCCCGGGACCCCCGCGTCCGCGTCGACGTCGGTGAAGGCCAGCCCCACGGTGTCCAGCATCCGGTGGAACTCCGCGAGCCGCCGGGAGCGGCCCGGGCCGTCCGCGTCCTCGGACTGGAACGTGGCGAACATGAAGTGGGCGACCTCCAGCCGCAGCCGCCCCGGACCGGGCCCGGTGAGCGCGGCCTCCTCGGCGCACAGCGCGGCGGCCTCGCCCAGCCGGTTGCTGTGGGCGAGGGCCTGGGCGAGCCGGAAGGTCGCGTCCACCCGCAGCCCGGGACCCAGCCCGTACGGGTCGGCGAGCGCCAGGCGCAGCTGGTTGACCGTGGTCGCCGGGTCGGTGAGCAGGGCCGAGCAGCCGAGCTCGTAGAGCAACGAGGCCCGGTCCTCGTCGGCGGGCGGTTCGCTGATGGCCCGGCGCAGGCAGCGCTGCGCCGCCTCGGGTGCGCCGATGGCCAGGTGTTCGCGGGCCGCCAGGCGCAGCTTGGCGACGATGCGGCCGTCCCCTTCGGGCAGGATCTCCAGCAGGTGCCGGGAGGCCGCGAGCAGGCCGAGGCCGGCGTTCTCGATCTCCACGGCGGCCACTCCGTGCATCCCGGTGCGGGTGGCGGGCGGCATCGACTGGTAGACCGAGGTGGCGACCAGCGGGTGGACGAACTCCAGCCGGCCCGCCGGGGTGCCGGTCAGCACCCGGTGCCGGCGCAGTTCCCGGACCGACTGGGCGGCGGCCTCCGGTCCCTGCGCGCAGATGACGGCGGCGAGTTCGGGGCGGATGTCGGTGTCCAGCACCGACGCCGCCCAGGCGAAGCGCAGCGTGGTGGGCCCGAGCCGGTCCAGCCAGTGCCGCAGCGTCATCCCCCGGGCGGTGGCGGCGATCTCGCGCAGCAGGCCGGTGCTCTCCTCGACCGGGTCGAGCCGCTGGTCGGCCACCTCGCGCAGCAGGGCGGCGGTCTCGTACGGGTTCCCGGCGGTGACCGCCCAGACGTGACGGCAGAAGGCGTCCTCGGCCTGCGCGCCCAGCGCCGCGCGGACCAGGTGCGCGACCGAGTCGGGCTGGAGCGGGCGCAGTTCGTGCCGGCGGTCGGCCCGCTCCGCGAGGCCGCGCTGCAGGGCCAGCGCGTCGTCGGGGAACTCGTCGCGGCAGGCGAGCACCAGCAGGGCCGGCAGCTCCCGGGCGCGCACCGCGAAGCCGGCCAGCCAGCCGAGCGACTCCGGGTCGGCCCAGTGCAGGTCGTCGACCAGCACGGCCAGCGGCGAACGCAGCTGCACGAGACGGGTGAGGACGAAGTCCAGCCCGTCGCGCACCCCTTGCGGGTCCAGCTGCCCGCCGGGCGGCAGCAGGCCCGCCGCGGGGCCGACGACGTCCGCCCACGGCCCGAAGACCCTCGCCCGCTCGTCGTCGGACAGCGCCGACAGCACCGGCCGCACCAACTGGCGCACCACGTGGAACGATTCGTGGCACTGCCGCTGCCCGCCCCGGGCGAACAGCACCGTGCAGCCCGCGCGCTTCGCCGCCCGCCGCACCTCGGTCAGCATCGCGGTCTTGCCCAGCCCGGCCGCGCCGGTGTACAGCAGCAGTTCCCCCACGCCGGTGCCGGCGGGCCGGGTGAGCGCCCCGACCGCCCTTGCCGCGGAACGGAGTTCGGCCTCGCGTTCGTGCAGTGGCTCCCCGTCCCGCCCGGCTCCGCCGCTGCTCCCGGCCTTCCCCTCGGCCACCGCCGCCTCCCGTTCGCCCGCCAGGGCCGTTGTCGCAGAGGGCCCGAGGCTACTGCCGATCAGCCGGTCCCGGTACGGACTTGACAACACCGCCCGGCAGCCCCGGGCGGGCGGGGCGGGCCGGGGGCGGCCCGGCCCGGAAAACCCGTTGGCCGCGGCCCGCGCGGACGGCGATACTCGCCGGTCGGCGGTGCTGATGACGGGGGAACGGGCGGGCGTGGAGGTCTTCGAGTGCAGGGGGTGCGGCACGGCCCTCACCGCGCCGCTGTCGCGGGTCGCGTTCCCGCTCTACGCCGGCATCCCGTACGGCAACGGCGTGGCCATGCCCGTCCTGATGGCGTCGGGCACCTACGGCCTCGACGAGGACCCCGACGGGCGGGCGCGCTCGATCGTGATCGCCCCCGGCGACGCCCACGGCACCGACCTGGTCCAGCGGCGTGAACCCGGCGCCTGCTGCGGCATCGACGGCCGCTACGGCCCGAACGTCACCTGCGCCGGCTGCGGCCGGAAGGTGGCCACCAGGGTCGACGCCTGCTCCGTGTGGCAGGCCACCTGGCTGGTGCCCGCCGCCGTGCGCCCCGTCCCGGCGGGCCCGGACCGCCCGGTCGAGGACTGGGCCACGATCACCCAATGGTGGTGCGCCACCGCGCCGTTGGGGGCGGACGGCAGGTGGGACATCCGCTGGGAGATGGAGGTCTCCGCGGCGCTGGCCCACCTGGTCCACGCCGCGCAGGGCGCGCCCGTCACCTTCGCGAGCACCCCACTGGCCGAGGCCTTCCGCGCACTCCTCGACCGGCACGCGCCCCCGGCGGTGGGCCCGGCCCGGCACGCGGCCCTGGCCGGACCCGGCCTGCCACTGTCCGACCCCCTGCCGGACATCGCCGTGGTCCCGTACCACCTCCGGACCGGCGAACGCTGGCCCACACCCCCGGGCGTGGCGGTGGTACCACTGGCCGTCGACTTCTGGACGTACCTGGCCCGGCACGCCGAGCGCCTGCTCAGGCCCGTCACCGGCGGACTGCCCCCGGGCGTCGAACGCGACGACCCCCTCCCGCCCCACCCGTTCCGCCTGGATTTCGAGTGGGGCGTCTACAACCGGGTCCTGGAGCGCCTGAACGCCGTCCCGGGCCAAGGCGCCGGCGGTTGGTGAACCGAGAGCGGCGCCGCCCGGGGACACACCCCGGACGGCGCCGCTGCTCAGGTACCGGTCGTCAGCGCACCGTCTGCGGGACGCGCTGTGCCGGGACGCCCGGCGCCTTGGCCGTACCGGGCGCCGCGGCCGGGGCGGCGCCCAGCGCGGTGCCGCGGGTCTCCTCCGCCCACAGCACGCACACCAGCAGGCCCAGCGCCGTCACACCGGCGGCGATCAGCATGGTCGGCCCGGTGCCCAGGCCGGTCAGGGACAGCGGCAGCAGGTAGGTGCCGATGGCCGCGCCGATCCGGCTGACCGAGGTGGCCACCCCCACGGCGGTGGCCCGGATCTCGGTGGGGAACAGCTCGTTGGGGTAGGTCCAGTCGAGCACGTTCGGCCCGCCGCACAGGAAGGCGTACGCGCACAGCGCGGTCAGCGCGATCGCGGCCGGGGCGGTGGGCCACACGCCCAGCAGTGCCAGCGGGACGGTCATCAGCGCGAAGGACCAGATGATGACGGGCCGCCGGCCCTTGGTGTCGATCAGGCGCAGCGCCGGGTAGCAGCCGAGCAGGAAGACCAGGCTGATCAGGCCGGTGCCCAGGGTCTCCATCACGGTGCCGCCGGGCATGCCGAAGGAGGAGAGGATCTGCGGGCCGAAGGTGAGCATCGCGAACAGCGGGCCGACCTGGCAGAGGAAGAACAGGCCGCAGAACAGGGTGCGGCGCCGGTAGGGCGGGGTCATCAGCAGGCGCAGCCCGCCCGCGCTGCGGGCGCGTGCGGCCGGGTCGGGCATCAGCTCGCGGCCGTCGACCCGCACCCCGAGGTGCTTCTCCACCACGCGCACCGCGTCGCCGACCCGCCCGTTGGCGGCCAGCCAGCGCGGCGACTCCGGGGAGCCGCGGCGGATCACCAGGAACACCACGCACAGCACCGTCGAACTGGCCAGCATCCACCGCCAGCTGCCCGGTCCGGCCAGCTCCAGGAACAGGTAGCCCACGATGTAGGCGAGCACCGAGCCGGCGTACCAGGCGACGATCTGCTGACCGAGCAGCCGCCCACGGTGCTTGGTGGGCAGCCACTCGGCGAGCAGGGAGGTGGCGATCGGGTAGTCGGCGGCGACGGCCATGCCGAGCACGAAGCGCAGCACGGTGATCGCCCACACCGAGTCGACCCAGAACGAGAGCACCGAGCAGGCGACCATCACCAGCAGGTCGGCGGTGTACATCACCTCCCGGCCGATCTTGTCGGTCAGCACGCCGAACAGGGCGCCGCCGACGAACATGCCCACCAGGGCGGCGGCGCCGATCAGGCTGACCTCCGCGGTGGACAGGCCGAGGTCGGGGCGCATCCCGATCAGGGCGACGCCGACGATGCTCAGGATGTAGCCGTCGAGCAGCGGGCCGCCGGAACAGGCGAGCGCCAGCCGGCGGTGGAAGGCGGTATACGGGGCGTTGTCGATCGTTTGGGACATGGGCTTCGGGGTCCTCCGGAGCGTACGGCCTCGCGCTCTTCACGCGTGCCGTGCGCCGGGTAGACGGCAGGGAACGACGCCGCCCACGCTGAGCGGCGCCATCGCCCGGTCACACCGGGCGACCGTCCACGGTTGCCCGGGTCCGGCGTGGTGACCACCGGGTCGAAGGTCGGCCGGATTCATGACCAAGGTCCCGAAGCGGACAGGACCTCGGCCCGTGCCCGTCGGCGCCCTTCCCAGTTCTCACGGGCCGGGCCGCCGTTCGCCGCCGCGCGGGGCCGCCGGGGGTGACCCTGGTCACGTTCGGGGCTTTCGGGTGTGTGTCCCGCCACGTTTCGGCGTGCCGGTCCGGACCGCCGGCCCCGGTCCGGGGCGCCGGGTCAGGAGCCGGGCGGCGGGTTCAGGAGGCGGGCGGCGGGTTCAGGAGGTGGGGCGGGCCTCGCGCAGCCGGGCGATGCCCAGGTCCAGGGCGGCCTCCAGATGGGCGGTGGAGCCCGTGACCAGCAGGATCATCACACCGCCCTGGATGCCGGCCAGCAGCGCCGCGGCCTCCCGGTCGGCGTCCAGCTCCGGGGCGGTCAGGCCGGTGGCCTGCAGATGGCGGACGCCCGCGGCGAGCTGCTCCTGCCACCGCTCCATCAGCCGGACCGCCACCGTCCGCGCCGCGTCGGTGGCCGGGCTCAGCTGGGACAGCGCCGTCTGCAGCGGGCAGTGCACACCCTGGGCGCGGTAGCGGGCGACGACCGTGTCGCGCCACTGCCGCCAGGCCTCCCAGGAGGTCAGCGAGCCCAGCTCGGGCTGCTGGTCGGCGAGGATCCGGTCCGCCTCGTGCTGGGCCACGGCCAGCAGCAACTCGTCCTTGCCGCCGGGGAAGTAGTGGAACAGCTGGCTCTTGCTGGTCGCGGTGCGGGCCATGACGTCCTCCAGCCGCAGCGCGAAGACGCCCTCGTCGCGGATCTGCCCGGCCGTGCCCTCGACGATGCGCAGCCTGGTCGCGGCGCCCTTGCGGGTCAGCGTCATGAGTCCCTCCCCGGTACGGCTGACGGTGTCCGCCGACGCTACCCGGTGTCCGTGCGGCGGGTCGGCGGCGTACTTCGGAGTGCTTCTGGCATGCTTCCGGCGAAACACTGTTGTGATAATAATGCAACGCGGTTGCGCTAGAATGGGCCGGTGACCCAGCCGAAGTTCGAACGCGCCCGCAGTGCCGAGGCCAAGCGCATCCGCGAGACCGCGATCCTTGAGGCCGCCGCCCGCCTGGCCACCGAGCACGGCGTCCGCGCGGTGACCCTCACCGACATCGCCGCCGCCGTCGGCATGCACAAATCGGCGATGCTGCGCTACTTCGAGACGCGGGAGGAGATCTTCCTGCGACTGGCCGCCAGCGGCTGGCAGGAGTGGTCCCGGGAGGCCCGCGAACGGCTCGGCCGACTGACGGAGGAGAGCGCGGACGACCCGGAAGGCCGGTTCGCCGCGGCCGCCGGCGTCCTCGCCGGGACCCTGGCCGCCCGCCCGCTCTTCTGCGACCTGCTCGCCCACACCCCCCTCAACCTCGAACGCGGCGTCTCCTTCGACGCCGTCCGCGCCTTCAAGGTCATCGCCGTGGCCGAGGTCGCCGCCGTCGCCGCCGCCCTGGGCGAGGCCCTCCCGCTCACCCCCCACCAGGGCGGCGACACCGTCGCCACCGCCACCGCCATGGCCGGCGCCCTGTGGCAGATGGCCGCGCCCGGCACCGAGCTGCGCCGCTTCTACCAGTCCACCCCCGAGCTCGCCCACGCCGTCGTCGACGTCGAACCCCGCCTCACCGGCATCCTGACCGCACTCCTGCGCGGCTACGCCGTCCACGCCGAGGCCTGAGCGGCTCCGGTCACGGCAGGAGGAGCAGTTTGCCGGTGCTGCGGCGGGACTCCAGGTCGGCGTGCGCCCGGGCGGCCTCGGCGAGCGGGTAGCGGCCGGTGATCCGCGGGGTCAGCCGCCCGGCCAGGATCAGGTCGAACAGCTCGCCGGTGCGCCGCAGCAGGGCCTCGCGGGTGGGGACGTGGTGGTGCACCAGCGGGAAGGTCAGCAGGATGCTGTTGGGCAGGTCGGTGGGCCGCAGCGTCGGGACCCCGAGGACGGGGCCGTAGTAGGCGTGCACGCCGTGCGGGCGCAGGGCCAGCTGGGAGGAGGCGAAGGTCTCGGAACCACTGCCGTCGTAGACGACGTCGGCCCCGCGGCCGCCGGTCAACTCCCGTACCCGCTCCTCGAATCCGGGCCCGGAGTGGACCAGGACGTGGTCGGCGCCGGCCTCCTTCGCGGCGGCGGCCTTCTCCTCGCGCGAGACCAGGCCGATCACGCTGCCGCCGCGGGCCTTGACGAACTGGGTGAGCAGCAGGCCCACCCCGCCGGCCGCGGCGTGCACCACGGCGGTGTCACCCGGGCCGACCGGGTAGGTCTCGATGCTCAGATGACTGGCGGTCAGCCCCTGGAGCAGCACGGCGGCCGCCGTCCCGTCGTCGATCCCGTCGGGGACCGGCACCAGCTTCTCGGCCGGGATCGCCAGCAACTCGGTGTAGCTGCCCTGGTGGTAGAACCAGGCCACCCGGTCGCCCACCGCCAGGCCCGTCACCCCCGCGCCGAGGGCGGTGACCCGGCCGGCGCCCTCGACGCCCAGGACCGTGGGCGCCGCCCAGCCGAACCCGCCCCGCGCGCGGGCGCCGATGTCCAGGAAGTTCACCCCGGCCGCCGCCACCCGCACCACGGCCTCGCCGGGGCCGGGGACGGGGTCGGGCAGTTCGGTCCAGCGCATGACCTCGGGGCCGCCGTGCTCCTCGATCCGGATCGCGTGCATGTCGGATTCCGCCTTCCTGTTGTCGTGAGGGGTCGTTCGGGAGGGGTGTGCCTCGCTGGGGCCCGAGGGCTCAGGGAAGGAGGAGCAGCTTGCCGGTGGTGCGGCGGGACTCCAGGTCGGCGTGCGCCCGGGCGGCCTCGGCCAGCGGGTAGCGGCCGGTGATCCGCTGGGTCAGCCGCCCGGACCGGACCAGGTCGAACACCTCCGCGCCGCGCCGCAGCAGGGCCTCGCGGGTGGGGACGTGGTGGTGCACCACCGGGTAGGTCAGCAGGATGCTGTTGGGCAGGTCGATGGGCCGCAGCGTCGGCACGCCCATGAACGGGCCGTAGTAGGCGTGCACGCCGTGCGGGCGCAGGGCCAGCTGGGAGGAGGCGAAGGTCTCCGCGCCGCCGCCGTCGTAGACGACGTCGGCCCCGTGGCCGCCGGTCAACTCCCTTACCCGCTCCTCGAATCCGGGGCCGGAGTGGATCAGCACGTGGTCGGCGCCGGCCTCCTTCGCGGCGGCGGCCTTCTCCTCGCGGGAGACCAGGCCGATCACGCTGCCGCCGCGGGCCTTGACCAGCTGGGTGAGCAGCAGGCCCACCCCGCCGGCCGCGGCGTGCACCACGGCGGTGTCACCCGGGCCGACCGGGTAGGTCTCGGTGCTCAGGTGGTTGGCGGTCAGACCCTGCATCAGCACGGCGCCGGCCGTCTCGTCGTCCACGCCGTCCGGGACCGGCACCAGCTCGTCGGCCGGGATCGCCAGCAACTCGGCGTAGCTGCCGGGGTGGTAGAACCAGGCGACCCGGTCGCCGACGGCCAGACCGGTCACCCCCGCGCCGAGGGCGGTGACGTACCCCATGCCCTCGGCGCCGAGCACGGTGGGCGCCGCCCAGCCGCCGCCGCCCTGCGAACGGGCGCCGACGTCCATGTAGTTGACGCCGGCCGCGCCGAGCCGCACCAGTGCCTCGCCGGGGCCG
This sequence comes from Kitasatospora sp. NPDC089509, assembly GCF_044749365.1. Classification (NCBI taxonomy): domain Bacteria; kingdom Bacillati; phylum Actinomycetota; class Actinomycetes; order Kitasatosporales; family Streptomycetaceae; genus Kitasatospora; species Kitasatospora sp. NPDC089509. Next base: position 107,694 of record NZ_JBIVHS010000014.1, read on the forward strand.
GGGACGGGGTCGGGCAGTTCGGTCCAGCGCATGACCTCGGGGCCGCCGTGCTCCTCGATCCGGATCGCGTGCATGGGGGTGCCACCTTCCTGCTGTACGGGCGGGGTTCGTTCGGAGGGAACGTCCAGCACGCTAGGCAGTCGAAAATGGACCCACAAGTCCAGAACCCGGGGGTGCGGACCGGGCGCGGGCAGAGCAGGGGTCAGTGCGCCGGGACCCTGGCGAAGACCTGGTAGTCCGCCGGCTCGGGCGGGCCGCTCCGGCCCGCCACCAGGTTGCGGCTGGAGGACTCGAACAAGGCGGTGCGGCCGTGCGCGTCCACGTGCGGGGTCATGGAGTCGCCGTTGCCGGGCGAGCCGTCCGCGGCGTCGGTGATCCGCTCGATCCGGCCGGTGTGCAGGTCGTAGCGGTACACGTCCCAGTGGTCGTGCTGGGCGCCGGGCACCAGGTTGGCGGCGGAGGAGTCGAAGTACACCCAGTGGTCGTCGCCGGTCACCTGGGGCTCGCCGGAGGTGGCGGTGGAGACCGTGCCGGGCAGACCGGCCGTGAGCGGGAGCAGGGTGCCCTTGTGCAGGTCCCGGGCGAAGATCTGGTCCTGGTACTGGTTACTGCCGGGGGCGCCGACGGGCACCGTCAACTCGTAGACCGCGTAGCGCCCGCTCGGGCTGAGCGTCGCGTCCAGGCTCGCGTCGAAGGTGACGTGCCCGGTGAGGTCGTAGCTGACCGGGACGATGGTGCCGGAGCGCACGTCGTAGGTGTAGTAGGTGCCCGCGCGCATCTTCCCGCCGGGCAGCGGCGGGGCCGCCTCTGCCCGCTGCCCGGGGGTGTAGGTGACGCCCAGGTCGTTGGCGTCGGAGCTGAAGCCGACGGTGCGGCCGTCCGCGCTGATCGTCGGGTTGACGGACTGGCCCTGGGAGGCGGTGCCCTCGAAGGTGGCGGACACCACCCGGGTGGTGTGGGTCCACAGGTCGGTGAGGTAGATGTTCGAGTCGAAGTTCGGGCGGCTGAGCTGCTCGCCGCTGTTGGTGTCGTTGGCGGCGGGCGTGGCGGGTGCGACGAGGTCGGTGCGGTTGGAGATGTAGGCGACGTAGCGGCCGTCGGCGCTCATGGACGGCGCCGAGGTGCTGTGGCTGGTGACGGGGTCGGGGGTGCCCTGCGGGGCGCTGACCAGCCGGGTGTGCCCGGTCAGGCGGTCGCGGACGTAGATGTTCGCCCGGCCCGGGGCCGGGCCGCCGGGGACGACGTTCGCGGCGGTGCTGTCGAAGGCGACGTAGCGGCCGTCGGCGCTGACCGCCACGCCGACGGTGACGCCGTCGAGCGCGGAGCCGTCGTCGGCGAGGTCGACGCGCTCGGTGCGGCCGTCGCGGAGGTCCCGCAGGAACGCGTCGTAGCCCCCCTTCGACGGCTGGGCGACCAGGTTGGTCGCCGGAGACGTGAACACCGCGAAGCGGCCATCGGCGCTGACGGCCCCCGACTGGGACTGGCTGTTCGCCTCGGCGCCGCCCGGCGCGAAGCTGACCGGGACGGTCTCGAAACGGCGCGCGTCCTGGCCGGCTTGGGCCTGCGCGGGGGCGGCGGTCAGGGCCAGCGCGAGGGCGGCCGCGAGGGCGGTGGCGGGGCCGGCGAAGCGGCGTTTGACGGGATGCATGACGGAGTGTCCTCCCCGGGACGACCGCCCGCCGCTTCCGGACGGCGGGCACCGGGGAGAGCCAATCGCCGGGCGGTGCGGGCGGTCAACCGAGGTCCTGGGGAGGGGCGTAAATTACGCCAACCTCCGTATTTGGTAGGGAAGTTGGGGCTCATGAAGGGGTGGCGTGACTCCCGTGCCGAGGGCCGGGGAACGCGGCGGAAAACCTTGGTGAGGGTGCTGTCGCCGCCCGGCGGTCGGGTTGTCAGCCGATCGGCACCGGGACGCCCCGGATGAGGAGCGGGAGGCCGGCGCCGTGCTCCCAGGCGTCCCAGGCGTCCTCGGCGCGGTGGTACTGGTCCTCCGCCATGACCTCGCGCAGTCCGGACCGGGGGATCCAGTGGAGGCCTCGGATGTCCGGCGGAGGCTGGTGGCGGTCGACGGCGTCGGCCTGGCGGTGGGTGAGCAGGCCGCCCGCGTAGACGAAGTTGACGCCCTCGGGGAACTCGGCGGCGGGGACGTAGTCGACGGTGAGGATCGTGCGCAGGGCGAGCACGAGCCCGGTCTCCGTTTCGAGGTGGCGCCGCGCGGCGAGGTGGGGGAGTTCGTCCTGCTCGGCGCTGCCGCCGGGCAGGGTCAGGCCCTCCCGGTAGGCGGGGTCGACCAGGAGGACGGCGAAGTCGTCCGCCCGGTCGGGGTCCTGGCGCAGGACGAGGGCTTGATGGCCCGAACGGCGGGCGGGGGGACGGGCCATGAGGCGGGTCCTGCTCAACTCTGCTCCTGGGGTGGGGGAGTGGGGACGGTCGGTCACAGCGGCCGCCGACGCGGCTGCCCGCAGGTGCCGGGCGCGGTCTCCCTGGGGGAGAGGGGTCGGAGGAGGGCCGGGTCGGCCCGCCACTCGGGCCCGGTCTCCCCGAGCGGCCGGAGTACCACCTTCCCGAGCATCAGCTCGACGAAGACACCTTCGCGGGGTTTCCCGTCCTCCAGGTGGCCGAAGTCACGGACGACTTCGTGGAGTTGGAAGGGGAGGAGGGGGGTCTGCGCGTCGGGCATGGGGTCTCCGCAGGTTGCGCTGTGCGTCTGGTGGATTACCAGGTGTAGCCATGCTCCCGTGTGGGCCTCTACGATCGGAAGGGTTTCAAATCTCTAGTCCGGTCAGTTTTAAAAGAGGACAACCTTGGCTCGTCGCACACTTGATCCAACATCATCTCCACTGGACGCGCTGGCTGTTCAAATCGGCAGGTCACGCCGGGCCAAAGGCATGACTCAGATCGAGCTCGGCAAGCGAGTTGGATACTCCAACGTCTACATCTCGAACGTGGAGCGAGCGAAACAAGCGCCGTCTTTAAAGTTCGTAGAGCGGGTAGACGATGCTCTCGATGCTGGCGGCGCGCTGACGGGGTTGTGGTGGAGCTGGAAGAACGGCGCCTTGTTGCCCGGGTTCTCCGAGTACCTTCGCCGAGAGCGTGAAGCGATTGCGGCCAGGTTGTTCGACACGGACATGGTGTCAGGCATACTTCAACACCCGGACTACAGCGCGGCCTACGAAGCCGGCATTGTCCGACGTGGGGAAGCGACTCGGGAACAGGCTGACGGACGGCTCAGTTTGTTGGTTCAACGTCAACGTATGCTCGACAGAGGCACAACGGTCCATGTCGTTCTGGATGAGGGGGCTCTGTGCCGGCCGATCGGCGGTCGGGAGATCATGGCCATGCAGCTCCGTCATCTGGAGAGTCTTGCCGAGCGCCCCAACGTCATCATCCAGGTTGCCCCGTACCGCCTTGCTGAGGATCGGCCGTTGTCGCATCCCGTCACGCTCTTGACCCTTCCGAATCGGTCTCTGGTCGGGTACACGGAGACGCTTCAACGGGGCTATCTCGAACGAGATGCCGGGACAGTGGCTCGATGGGTCGAAAGATACGATCGACTCCAGGTCAACGCGCTCAGCCAGCCGGACACCTTGGCCAGGATCCGGGAGGCGTGGAAGGAACTGGACCATGCATGACCCAACGGGCGCCAAGTGGCGCAAGAGTAGCTACAGCAATGGTGGGGGCGGCTGCATCGAGGTCGATGACGCGTCTCCGGGCAGGGTTCGTGACTCTAAGGATCCCCAGGGCCCGGCTCTCGTCTTCCCCTCCGAGGCCTGGAAGTCGTTCGTCGCGGCCGTCCGCGGCGGGGAGTTCGGCGACGTCTGAGGACACCAATAGGCCCGGACCGCAGCCACTGCGGTCCGGGCCTATTGCTGTCTTCACCCTCTACGAGCCGGCGGTGGCCGTCTCCAGGGTGGTCGCCATCACCGGGCTGGTGAACGTGTTGGTCGCGTCGCCCGGGTTCTGGTGGTAGGAGCCCCACTTCAGATAGTTCCGGTCGCCGTCCCAGGTGGTGCCCTCGAAGGTGTCCGAACCGGTGTTGAACGTCTGCTTCTCGCCGTCGAACCAGAAGTCGATCGTCCCGTCGCTGCGCCCCAGGTGGATCTTCAGCGCGTACTTGTGCCACTCGCCGTTCTTCACCGGCGCCGTCCACAGCGCGTGTGCCACGTGGTCGGTGTCCCATTCCTGGAGCCGCACCCGGGCGTTGGTGATGTCGATCTCGATCGGGTGGTTCGCCGTGTCGGTGCTCGGCGAGCACTTGAGCTGGAACACGTAGCGGTCCGCGTCGTCGCCGATCTCCACCTTGGACGACCAGCCCAGGTAGAACGTGTCGCCCTCCGTCAGGTTGGGCCCGACCGTCTCACAACGCTCCTGGTTCGCGGCCTGGAAGGCCTTCCATACCTGCCCCTTCACCGGGTCGTCGACGACTCCGAAGGTGCTCGGCGCGGCGCACTGGACGCCGAGGAAGGAGGACGGGCCGGTCTGGGTGTTGGGGGTCCACAGCACCGTGCCGGCCTCCGCCGGGGAGGCGGCGGGGGCGCCGGTGTTGGTGCTGGCGGTGGCCGACGTGCAGGAGACCGAGGACAGGGCGAGGGCCAGGGCCACGAGGGCGAGCCTGCGGTGGTGGGGGAGGAGAGACATGCCGCTCCCAAGCGAGAATCGGGTGGTCGGATCGCTGGGAGCGATTCGACCACCCGACGGTCCGTCTGGCCAGGCGGAACGACCGGCGGAAGTACCCCTCGGTCATGTCCGGGTCAAATCCGCCTGTTCCGGCCCCCGGCCCCCGGCTACGGGGCGGGCCGCTCCCCTTCGCCGGCCGACGGCTCGTCGTAGGAGGAGGTGCCCTCGTCCAGCAGCGGTTCCTGGGTCTTGAGGTGCTCGGGAGCCAGTGCGCGCAGCGTGTGGTAGCCGGTGATGACCACCAGCGTGCCCAGGGCGATGCCGCTGAGGCTGAAGGTGTCGGTGAACTTCAGCGTCACGTTGCCGATGCCGATGATGATGCCCGCGGCGGCCGGCACCAGGTTCAGCGGGTTGCGCAGGTCGACCCCGGACTTGATCCAGATCTGCGCGCCGAGCAGGCCGATCATTCCGTACAGGATGACGGTGATGCCGCCGAGCACCCCGCCGGGGATCGCCGCCACGACGGCGCCGAACTTCGGGCAGATGCCGAACAGCAGGGCGAAGCCGGCCGCGGCCCAGTAGGCGGCGGTGGAGTAGACCCGGGTGGCGGCCATGACGCCGATGTTCTCGGAGTAGGTGGTGTTGGGCGGGCCGCCGAGTGCGGTGGAGAGCATCGAGCCGACGCCGTCCGCCGAGATCGCGGTGCCCAGCTTGTCGTCCAGGTTCGCCCCGGTCATCTCGCCGACGGCCTTGACGTGGCCGGCGTTCTCCGCGACCAGCGCGATCACCACGGGCAGTGCGACCAGGATCGCGGACCACTGGAAGGACGGGCCGTGGAAGGCGGGCAGGCCGATCCAGTCCGCCTTGCCGACGCCGGACAGGTCCAGGCGCCAGTGGTCGGTCAGGTGCCCGCCGCCGTCCACCGAGTGGATCTTGCCGAAGACCCGGTCGAACAGGAAGGAGATCCCGTAGCCGAAGAGCAGGCCCAGGAAGATCGCCACCCGCGACCAGAACCCGCGCAGGCACACCACCGCGAGCCCGGTGAACAGCATCACCAGCAGCGCCGTCCACTGGTCCTGCGGCCAGTACGTCGAGGCGGTCACCGGGGCCAGGTTGAAGCCGATCAGCATGACGACGGCGCCGGTGACGATCGGGGGCATCGCCGCGTGGATGATCCGCGCCCCGAAGTACTGGACCGCCAGGCCCACCAGGAACAGCGCCGCGCCGACCACGAGCACCGCGCCGGTCACCGTCGCGCTGGTGCCGCCCTGGGCCCGGATCACCGCGGCGACCCCGACGAAGGACAGCGAGCAGCCGAGGTAGCTGGGGATCCGGCCGCGGGTGGCCAGCAGGAAGATCACGGTCGAGACGCCGGACATCATGATCGCCAGGTTGGGGTCGAGCCCCATCAGCACCGGGGCCACGAAGCTCGCCCCGAACATCGCGACCACGTGCTGGGCGCCGAGCCCCGCCGTCCGGGGCCAGGAGAGTCGTTCGTCGGGGCGGACGACCGCTCCCGGTGCGGGCGTCCGCCCGTCACCGTGCAGCTTCCAGCGCACGCCGAGATCCATGTGGGGGTTCCTTCTTCTGAACTTTCGTGGGGACTGTCCGCACCATTCTCATGGTCGTCCGGCCTCCCGCGCGCCACCGACCCCGCTCCTGACCTGCGCACTCGCGCGGGGGAACGGGGTCGGGGCGGGGCCCGACCGGGCCCGACGGACGGTCAGCCGCAGTCCTCGGCGGCGGCCTTGAGGTCGTGCAGCCACCCGTCCAGGCCCTGACGCAGGATCGCGGTCGCGGCCGGGACGTCCGCGTCGACCTGCGGCCCGCGGTGGGTCTCCTCGGTGCGCACCAGGACGCCGCCGGGCACCGGGGTGAAGGTCCACACGTGGACGCCGTCGATGTGCAGCCCCTCGGCCTCGGCGGGGCCGGTCCAGCGGATGCAGGAGCCCGGCTTGAGCTGCTGGACGGTGGAGGTGATGTCCAGGCTGGTGGCGGTGGTGGCGGGGTTGGGCGGCAGCGGGGTGGTCCAGTGGAACGCCGAGCCGGCCCGCAGCGGGCCGTCGTCCAGGCGCTCGGCGCTCGCCACGGTGGCCTGCCAGGAGGGCCAGCGGGCCACGTCGGTCTGCAGCCGCCAGACGGTGGACAGCGGGGCGTGGATCACGGCCTCGGTGCGGTAGCGGATCTGGGCGGCGGGGTCGACGCCCCGGCCGCGGCAGGTCAGCGGGGCGGGGGCGGCGGGGGAGTGGGACGCGGCCTGGGCGGGTGCGGCGACGGTGCCCAGCAGGGCGGCGGCGAGCGCGGCGGCGGACAGGGCGGTGCGGACGGCGCGGGTGCTGCGGATGCCGGACATGGTGGTCCCCTTCGACTCCGACGAAGAAAGCGCTAGATGCTCCTTCTTTCGTTAGAAGTTGTAACTCCTCGATCCGGTCCGGGTCAACAGGTTCAGTGATAGCCTCTAACTAATTCTTGAAGCTGTAGCCGAAGCGGCGCGGAAGGCGGTCGGAGCATGGCGCAGGCGGACGGCGGGACCCCGAGGGAGCGCTACCGCGCCCAGGTGCGCGAGGAGGTCAAGCGGCACGCCCGGGAGCAGATCGCCACGGCCGGGGCCTCCGCGCTCTCCCTCAACGCCATCGCCAAGCAGATGGGCCTGAGCGGGCCCGCGCTCTACCGCTACTACGCCGGCCGCGACGAGCTGATCACCGAACTCGTCCGGGACGCCTACCGCAGCCTCGCCGACGTCCTGGCGGTGGGCGCCGAGGGCGGCGCCGACCTGCCCGCCCTGGCCCACGCCCTGCGCCGGTGGGCCCTCGCGGACCCCCAGCGGTACTTCCTGATCTACGGCACCCCGGTGCCCGGCTACCACGCGCCACCGGACACCACCGCGATCTCCGCCGAGATCATGACGATCCTGCTCGATGCCTGCGCCGCCGCCCTCGCCGACCAGGTCCCCGACCAGGTCCCCGGCCAGGAGCCCACGGCGCTCGCCGCCCACCTGGCCGACCACCGCGACTGGGCCTTCGGCAACCCCGCCCCGCCCGAGGCGCTGCACCGCTTCCTGACCCTGTGGACCCGCCTGCACGGCGTGCTGTCCCTGGAACTGGCCGGCCACTTCACCGGGATGGGCTTCGACCCCGCCCTGCTCTACGAAGCCGAGGTCGCCGACCTCACCACCCCGCGCGGCTAGGGGTCAGAGCAGCTCCGCCCGGGCCGCCTGGATGCCCGCCTGGAACCGGGTCCGGGCGCCGAAACGGTCCATCAGCTCCCGCACCCAGCGCTGCACCGTACGCGTCGACACCCCCAGCTGCCGGGCGATCGACTCGTCCGTCAGCCCGGCGGCCAGCAGTGTCAGCAGCTGCCGGTGCCGGTCCTCCGGCGGTTCCTCGGACGGCTCCGGCAGCCGCATCGCGTGCGCCCAGTACAGCTCGAACAGTCCGGCCAGCGCGTCCAGCAGGGTCGAGGGCCGGATCAGCAGCACGCTCTCCAGCTCGGTGCCCGCGCTGACCGGCAGCAGCGCCCACCGGTCGTCCAGCAGGGCGAGCTTCAGCGGCACCTCGGTGTGCACCCGGGCCTGCTCCCCGGCCGCCGTGAAGGTGCGGATCTCCGCCAGCCGCTCCGGATCGCGCAGCACCCGGCTGTGGTACACCACCCGGGTCGTCACCCCCCGCCCCAGCAGCGCCAGTTCGGTCTGCGGGTCGGAACGCTGGACGTACGGCGGCCGGTCCAGCACCCGCAGCCGCTCGCGCACCCCCAGCTGCAGGGTGCGCCACAGGTCGGCGATCGAGCGGCGCCCGCTGATCACCTCCACCGGCCCGGCCGCCTCCGGGTCCGGGCGGCCCTGCCGGTAGGTGCGCATCAGCTCCCCGATCCGGCCCCGGGCGCGGCGCAGTTCCACCTCGCGCCGCAGCAGCAGCTCCTCCAGCGCCACGTCCGGCGGCACCGCCGTCCAGGCCCCCGCCGCGCACGCCTCCACCAGCCCCAGTTCGGCCAGCACCGCCAGCGCGGCCACCACGATCGAGGCCCGCAGGTTCAACTGGCTCGCCAGCAGCTGCGGATCGGCCGCAGGGAGGCCCAGCAGCCGCAGGTAGAGCTGCTCCTCCAGCGCGCCGAGCCCGAGCCCGCCGAGCATGCCCGTCCCCGGCACGACACCCTCCTCGCGTCCCGCACCGGCAGCGGAACAGAGCGACTGTGCGCCACCGGGTGGCCGAAATCAAGGGGTTGACGCCTTGACATGTTTACGCCATGTCGGGTTCCTGTCCCCACGCTTCCCTTCCCGGCCCGGCCGCGGCGCCCCCAAGCTGGGCGGCACCCCCACAACGCCCAACCAAGGAGCCCCCCATGGCCCTTTCCCGCACCGGCCGCCTCGTGCTCGCCGCCGTGCTGGCCCTGCCGGCCGCCGCGGTCGTCGCCCCCGCGGCCAGCGCCGCCCCCGCCCACGCCACCCACGTCTACGGCGCCCACCACTACGGCCACGGCGCCCGCTACGACGGCGGCGTCTGGGGCGGCTACGTCGCCCAGGGCAACGGCTTCCAGAGCGTCTCCGGCTCCTGGACCATGCCCACCGTCCAGTGCAACACCTCCAACGACCTGTTCGCCCCCTGGGTCGGCATCGACGGCTACGGCTCGCAGACCGTCGAGCAGACCGGCGTCCAGGTCGACTGCTCCAGCGGCTCCCCGGTCTACTCCGCCTGGTACGAGATGTACCCGGCCCCGCCGCAGTACTTCAACGACCCGGTCGACGCCGGCGACAGCTTCACCGCCTCGGTGGTCAACAGCGGCGGCTCCAACTACACCCTGCAGATCACCGACACCACCAAGGGCTGGAGCGAGAACACCGTCCAGCAGCTCAACGGGCAGAACGTCAGCGCCGAGGCCGTCATAGAGTCCCCGAGCCAGAGCTACCCGTCCTTCAGCCGACTGGACTTCTCCGGCGTCACCGTCAACGGCCAGGTCTTCGACAGCTACTCGCCGCAGTCCATCAACAGCGGCCCGTACACCCAGACCCCGCTCAGCAACGGCGCCTTCGCCATCGTCCCCGCCTGATCCGGCGGCACCCGCTCCACCCGCTCCACCCGCTCCAACTGGTCAGTCCCACCTGGCCGGTCGAGCACCCACGCGTGTGAACACCGCCCGCCCCGGACCGTACCCGTACGGACCGGGGCGGGCGCACGCCGGGGGCGCACGGCCCCCGCCCCACCCCGACCCGCCCGCGTCGAACCCCCGCCGCCCGCACCGCCGTTGCGCACAATGCAACGGACCGTGTACGTGCGACAAGCCGCCCGGGGCCCGTCGCGATCCCCCCGCGAGCGCACCGCCCCCGGCACCGGAAAGGGGACGGCGCCATGGAAGGCACCTCCGCCACGACCGTGCTCGCCGATGTCGCGGTGGTCCTGCTCGCCGGGGTCGCCCTGACCCCGCTGCGCACCCGGCTGCGCCAGCCCGTGGTGATCGGCGAGGTCGCCGTCGGCGTGCTGCTCGGCCACGGCGTCCTCGGCCTGCTGCCCGGCGACCCCACCGAACGGCTCTTCCCACCCGCGGCCCGCGCCCACCTGTCGGTCATCGCCCAACTGGGCATCGCACTCTTCATGTTCGCCGCCGGCTGGGAACTCGACCTGCGCCGGCTGGCCGGCCGGGTGCGCACCGTCCTCGCCGTCACCACCGCCTCGGTCGCCCTGCCCTTCGCCCTGGCCGCCGCCGTCGCCGCCGTCCTGCTCGCCCGCCACCCCGCCCTCGCCGGACCGGCCGCCACCCCGGCCCTGTTCACCGTCTTCCTCGGCATCGCGCTGTCCGCCAGCGCCCTGACCGTCCTGACCCGCATCGTCGAGGAGAACCGGCTGCAGGCCGACGGCACCGGAGCACTGGCCGTCGCCTGCGGCGCCCTCACCGAAACCGCCCTGTGGTGCGCCGTCGCCGCGCTCAGCGCCGCCACCCACGGAGCCGCCGACGGTGGCCTGCCGCTCGCCCTCGCCCGCATCGCCGGCTACGCCGCCGCCCTGGCCCTGGTCGTCCGCCCGCTGCTGCGCCGCCTGCTGCGCGGCCCGGCCCAACGCGCCCTCGCCCACCGCCCGTTGCTCGTGCTGCTCGCCCTCGCCAGCGGCGCCCTGCTCTCAGCCTGGGCCGCCTCCCTGCTCGGCCTGCACGCGGTGATCGGCGCCTTCGCCTTCGGCCTGGCCATGCCCCGCGACACGGGGGAGGAGCTGCGCCAGGCCGTCCACCTGCCGCTGCGCAACGCGGGCGCCCTGCTCGTGCCGGTGTTCTTCGCCCTCACCGGCCTGTCCGTCGACCTGCACGGCCTCGGCACCGGTGGTCTGCTCGCCGCGGTGGCCCTGCTCGGCATCGCCTGGGGCGGCAAGTTCGCCGGCGCCCTGCTCGCCGCCCGCCTCACCGGCGTCCCGCGCCGCGAGGCCGCCACCGTGGCGGTGCTGCTCAACACCAAGGGCCTGGGGGAGGTGCTGATCCTGACCCTCGGCCGGGACCTGGGCATCATCGGCGAACGGTTCTTCACCATCCTGCTGCTGACCGCGCTCGCCGCGACCCTCCCGGTCAACCCCCTCATCCACCGCCTCACCGGCCGCGCCCCGGTCCCGGCGCCCCGCCCCCTCCTGGAAGCCCCGGCCTCCGCCCCGGCCCCGGCCCCGGGCACGCCCGGCGGCTGATCCGACGGGCGGCCGGGCGGCCCGGGGCCCAGGGACGGGGACGGGGACGGGGACGGTTCAGCGCAGGCCGGCGAAGAGGTCCTTCTCCGGCAGGTCCGCGCCCGTGGTGTCGCGGACGCGGACGAAGGTCTCCGTGCCCATCAGGTCGGTGAAGCGCTCCTTGCCCATCCGCAGGAAGAAGATGTTCTCGCCCTGGCTGGCGTGGGCGGCCAGGGCGTCGAACTTCTGGCTTCCGTAGGCGTGGGTGTCCACCCAGGTGGTGACCTGGTCGTCCGGCAGGCCGATCGGCGGCAGCTCGGGGGCCGCGGGGGCCTCGCCCTCCGGCGCGGCGGAGGCGGTGGAGTCGGAGGGCTCGTCCCAGTCGGCGCCGAACTCCCGCATGGCCTCGCCGAAGCGGCGCATCGCCGAGTGCGGCGCGGTGGTCCAGTACACCTTGGGCGTCAGGCCGGGGGCCAGCTCCAGGGCGGCCATGGTGATGCGGTTGGCCTGGATGTGGTCGGGGTGGCCGTAGAAGCCGTTCTCGTCGTAGGTGACGACGACGTCGGGCCGGTAGTGGTGCAGCAGTTCGGCCAGGCGGGCGGCGCCGTCGGCGACCGGGGTGCTCCAGAACGAGCCGGGGGCGTCGTTGGCGGCCCAGCCCATCATCCCGGAGTCGCCGTACTCGAGGAGTTCGAGGTGGTCGACGCCGAGGACCCGGCAGCTGGCCTCCAGCTCCTTGCGGCGCAGCGCGGCCACCGCCGCCGGGTCGTGCCCGTCCTCGCCGGGCTTGACGCCGCCGGGGCCGTCGCCGCAGGCGCCGTCGGTGCAGGTGACCAGGACGGTGCGGATGCCCTCGGCGGCGTAGCGGGCGAGGACGCCGCCGGTGCCGGTGGCCTCGTCGTCGGGGTGGGCGTGCACTGCCATCAGGGTCAGGGGCCGTTCGGCCATGGAGTCCGTCCTCGGTTCGCTCGGGTGTCCGCCCCCAGTGTGCCCGGGGGGTCCGACAGCCGGGTCGGTCAGGGGGTGCCCAGGCCGTCCAGCAGGGCGGTCAGGCCGGTGCGGAACTGGCTGTCGGCGGGGGCGCGGCCGAGGTGGTCCCCGGCGGCGTGCAGCAGCGGGTAGTCGTCGGCGGGCAGGTCGGCGAGGGTGTGGCGCCACCAGGCGGCGTACTCGGCCCGCTGGTCGGCGCCGGTGCGCGGGAGTTCGTAGAGCACCGCGCCGAGGGTGTGGGTGAGGACCAGGCGGTAGGCGGTCACGGCCTGTTCCAGGGTGCGGCCGTCGGCGGTGAGTTCGGCGAGCACCCACTCGACGAGGTCGGCGACCTCCGGGCTCCACAGCTTGCGCTGGGTCAGCAGGTGGGCCAGGGCGGGGTGCTGCAGCATCCGCCCGTGCAGGGCGAGGGCGAAGCGGGTGAGCGCCTCGCGGCCGCCGATCCCGTCGGCGCGCTCGGCCTCCAGGCCGCCGAGGACGCGCGAGCACAGCAGGCCGAGCAGCTGGTCGCGGCCGTCGACGTGGCCGTAGATGGTCATCACGCCGCAGCCGAGGTGTCGGGCCAGGCGGGGCATGGAGAGCGCCTCCAGGCCTTCCTGCCGGGTGATCTCCAGGGCGGCGGTGACGATCAGGTCGGCGGTCAGGGCGCCGCGGGCCCGCCTGCCCCCGGTGCGGCCGGCGGTCGCCGGATCTGTGGAGGCCATCGCCCACCAACTCCCTTGCGTCGAGTGCGGCGCCAGCCTACCGTAAGGGCGACCGTAAGGCTTACGGTAAATCTTACGGAGAGAGGGGGCGCACCATGCCCGACGAGGAGAACGGCCCTGCGGACGGCTCCACGAGCAGCCCTGCGGACGGCCTTGAGGGTGACCCCGGGAACGGCCCCGGGAACGGCCCCGGCGGCGACGCGCCGCTGGCCGGCCTGCGGGTGCTGGACGCGGCCACCCTGTTCGCCGGCCCGCTCGCCGCGAGCCTGCTCGGCGACTTCGGCGCCGACGTCGTCAAGATCGAGCACCCGCGCGGCGACCCGGCCCGCGGCAACGGCGCCCAGGTGGACGGCGTGTCGCTGTGGTGGAAGACCGTCGCCCGCAACAAACGCGCCGTCACCCTGAACCTCGCCGCCGACCAGGGCCGCGAGCTGTTCCTCCGACTCGCCCGCGAGGCCGACGTCGTGGTGGAGAACTTCCGCCCCGGCACCTTCGAACGCTGGGGCCTGGACCCGGCGACCCTCGCCGCGGCCAACCCGCGCCTGGTCCTGCTGCGGGTGACCGGCTTCGGCCAGGTCGGCCCGATGCGCGAACGGGCCGGCTTCGGCACCCTCGCCGAGGCGATGAGCGGCTTCGCCTACAGCACGGGGCAGCCCGACGGCCCGCCGACTCTGCCCCCGTTCGGCCTGGCCGACGGCATCGCGGGCATCGCCGGGGCGTTCGCCGTGCTCGCCGCGCTGCGCGCCCGCGAGCGCACCGGGCGCGGCCAGGTGATCGACCTGTCGCTGCTGGAGCCGATCCTGGCCGTCCTCGGGCCCCAGCTGACGGTCTTCCAGCAGCTCGGCCTGGTCCAGGAGCGGGTCGGCAACCGCTCCGTCAACAACGCCCCGCGCAACACCTACCGCTGCCGGGACGGCCGCTGGGTGGCGGTGTCCACCAGCGCCCAGAACATCGCGGAGCGCGTCCTGCACCTGGTCGGCCGCCCCGACCTGGCCGCCCGGCCCTGGTTCGCCGACGGCCACGGCCGCGCCGCCCACGTCGAGGAGCTGGACGCCGCCGTCGGCGCCTGGATCGCCGAGCGCGACGGCCCCGAGGTGATCGCCGCCTTCGAGCGGGCCCGGGCCGCCGTCGCCCCCGTCCAGCACGCCGGCGACCTGCTCGCCGACCCCCAGCTGCGGGCCCTCGGCGCGATCGTCCACCTGGACGACCCCGAACTCGGCGACCTCGCCCTCCAGGGCCCGCTCGCCCGGCTGTCCGAGACCCCCGGCCGGCTGCGCTGGGCCGGGCGCCCCAGCGGCGCCGACAACGCCGAGGTGTACGGGGCACTGGGGGTCGGCGCCGAGCGGCTGGCCGAACTGCGCCGGCTCGGGGTGGTCTGAATGCCCGCCCCGACGCCCGATCCGCTGCTCGACCCGCCGCTCGGGCCGCGCAGTTGGCTGTACGTGCCCGGCGACCGCCCCGAGCGCTACCCCAAGGCCCTGGCCGCCGGCGCCGACGCCGTCGTCATCGACCTGGAGGACGCCGTCGCGCCCGCGCGCAAGGAGTACGCCCGCCGCAGCGCCGCCGCCTTCCTGCGCGAGCAGCGCCCGCACGGCGTCCACGTGCGGATCAACCCGCTGGCGGACGGCGGCCGCGAGGACCTCGCCGCGCTGGCCGGACTCGCCGGTGAAGGCCTGGCCGGCCTGCGCCTGCCCAAGGTCGAGTCCGCCCGGCAGGTGCGGGCCGTCGCCGGGGCCGCCCCCGGGGTGGGCCTGTGGCCGACCGTGGAGAGCGCCCTCGGCCTCGAACACGCCTACCGGATCGCCACCGCCCACCCCCGGGTGCGCGGCCTGCTGTACGGCACCGGCGACCTCGCCGCCGACCTGGCCACCACCGACCCGGACGTGCTGGCCGCCTGCGCCGTACGGGTCCTGGTCGCGGCCCGCGCCGCCGGACTGCCCCGCCCGCCGCTGAGCGTCCACCCCGACCTGCACGACCCGGCCGGCCTGGCCGCCGACACCCGCCGGGGGCGCGAGCGCGGCTTCCACGGCCGCTCGGTGATCCACCCCGCCCACGTGCCCGTCGTGCACGCCGTCTTCGCCCCCACCGCCGCCGAACTGGCCGCCGCCCGCGCGGTGGTGGCCGACGCCGAGGCCCGCGGCACCGGCGCCCGCACCGGCCCCGACGGGCGGTTCACCGACGCCGCCGTGGTGCGCCGCGCCCGGGCCGTCCTGGCCGCGGCCGCCGAGGACCGCGCCGACCGCATCGGCCACGCCGAGCCCCCGACCCGCTGAGAGGACCCCCGACCGTGCGACTGCTCGACGCCCTGACCGCCGGCACCCGCGTCTACGACCTGGCCCAGCCGCTGGAGAACGGCATGCCCTGCTCGCCCAGCCACCCCGGCTTCCACTTCGCCCTGATCCGCCGCCACGGCGACCGCCCCACCCCCGACGGCGGCTCCGGCTCCAACGAACTGATCACCCTGGGCGGCCACGTCGGCACCCACATCGACGCCCTCGCCCACGCCGCCCACGACGGCCGCCTGCACGGCGGTCTGGACGCCGCCGCGAACACCGTCGGCGGCCGGCACCGCGCGCTCGGCGTCGACACCGTCGCCCCGATGCTCTGCCGCGGCGTCCTGCTCGACATCCCCGCCCTGCACGGCACCGGCCGCCTCGCACCCGGCTGCGGCATCACCCCCGACGACCTCGAAGCAGCCCTGGACGGAGGTGAGTTGAACCCCGGTGACGTCGCCCTGGTGCGCACCGGCTGGCCCCAGCTGTACGCCGACCCCGCCGCCTACGTCGGCCACGCCACCGGTGTGCCCGGCCTCACCGGCGAGGCCGCCGACTGGCTCGCCGCCCGCGGCGTGCGCGCCGCCGGCACCGACACCATCGCCTTCGACCGCATCCTGCCGGGCCTGGGCCACACCCGGATGCCCGCCCACCGCAGCCTGCTGGTCGAGCACGGGGTGCACATCGTCGAGGTGCTCGACCTGGAGGAGCTGGCCGCCGACGGCGTGCGGGAGTTCCTCTTCGTCCTCGTCCCGCTGAAGATCCTCGGCGCCACCGGCTCCCCGGTCCGCCCGCTCGCCCTCGTGGAGGCGTGAAGTGCCCACCCTGGTCACCGAGTTGGCGGACTTCGCGCATCACCACCACCGGCACGGCCTGCCCGCCGCCGTCGAGGGGCGCGCCGAGCTCGCCCTGCTCGACACCTACGGCTGCATCGTGGCCGGCGCGGCCACCGGACCCGCCCGGGCCGTCGCCGGCCACCTCGCCGAGCAGCACCCCGGCCGGCCCTTGCGCGAACTGCCGCGCCAGGACACCGCGTTGTGGCTGGGCACGGCCGCCCACGCACACGACTACGACGACGCCCAGCTGCCCACCATGGTCCACCCCAGCACCGTCGCCGTCCCCACCGCCCTCGCCAACTCCTCCTCCGGGGACTCCACTTCGCTGCTGCGCGCGGCCGCCCTCGGCGCCGAGACCGCCCTGCGCACCGGCGCCGCCGCACTGGACGGCGCCGACTCCGCGCTCTTCGAGCGCGGCCTGCACATGACCTCGCTGTGCGGGACGCTCGGCGCCGCCGTCACCGCCGGACTGCTGCGCGGCCTGGACCCCGAGCGCCTCGCCCACGCCCTGGCGATCGCCACCAGCCTGGCCTGCGGCCTGCTGGAGGCCAACCGCACCGGCGGCACCGTCAAGCCCGTGCACGCGGGCTGGGCCGCCGCCGCCGGAACCACCGCGGCCTCCCTCGCCGCCCACGGCCTGACCGGCGCCCCCACCGCCCTGGAGGGCCGCTTCGGCTACCTGGCCGCCTTCGTCGGCCCCACCGCCCGCCCCGAGGCGCTCACCGAGGGGCTCGGCGAGCGCTGGCACTACCTCGACACCGTCATCAAGCCCTACCCGACCAACGGCTTCACCCACCCCGCCGTCGAACTCGCCGTCCTGCTGCGGGCCGAGGGCATCGGCCCCGACCGGATCGACCACATCCGCCTCGACCTGCCCGGACCGACCCTGCGCACCGTCGCCGAGCCGCCCGAGGCCAAGGCCGCGCCCCCCGACGGCTACGCCGCCCGCTTCTCCGCCCCCTTCGCGGTGGCCGTCGCGCTGCGCGGCGGGGGAGGGCTCGGCGTCGCCCTGGAGGACTTCCCCGACGCCGCCGCCCACGACCCCGGCCTGCTCGCCCTCGCCGCCCGCGTCCACTGCCGCGCCGGCGTCCGGGAGAGCGCCGCCTTCCCCGGGCACCTCGGCGCCACCCTGCACGCCGTCCTGCGCGACGGCACCACCCGCACCCTGCACGTCGCCGACACCCTCGGCTCCCCGGCCCGCCCGCTGACCCGCGCCCAGGTCGAGGCCAAGTTCACCGCCAATACCGGCCTGCCGCCGCTGGCCCGGCCCGTCGACCCGGCCGCGCTGCTGGCCGCCCTGGAGCCCGCGTTCACGGCGGCCGCCGCCCCGACCACCGTCCCGACCACCGGAGGTGAGCTGGTGTGAATTGTTTCAGGACAAGTCATTCACAACAGTTGACGTGTCCTCATATCATCACTCACGCTGGGCGACACCAACCACACCATCCACACATCCGGTTGGGCCCCGTCGATCCGAACGGACCCCTCGTATGCGCCTGCGACGAACCCTCGCCGCCCTCTTCACCGGCCTGATCGCCCTGGTGGGCGTCGCCGTCCTGCCCTCCGTCGCCCAGGCGGACTCCCCGGGCAACTGCTCCACCATGCACAGCGGCCCGGTCGCCTCCGCCTACTGCAACAACGTGCCCAACGGCACCATCTGGCGCGCCCAGGCCGTCTGCTTCTACGCCGTCGGCACCACGCCGATCAACTACTGGGTCAACGGCAGCATCGTCACCGGCAACGGCACCTCCCAGGCCTTCTGCAACCCCGGGAACTACGCCACCAGCACCATCACCACGCAGGTCCTCGGCATGCAGGGCCAGCAGGGCCGCCTGGTCGGCTACGGCGGCAAGTGCGTGGACGTCGCCCACGGCAGCGACAACCGCGGCACCCCGGTGCAGATCTACGACTGCAACGGCACCGCCGCCCAGCAGTGGACCCTGGGCGTCGACAACTCCGTGCGCGCCCTCGGCGTGTGCCTCAACGTCACCTACGGCACCGCCGACAGCCCCAACGGCACCAAGGTCGAGGTCTACACCTGCGTCGGCAGCGCCGGCGAGCAGTGGCTGCCCCAGCCCGACGGCTCGCTGAAGAACGTGCTCACCGGCAAGTGCCTGGACGAGCTCGGCTTCGACACCTCCAACCGCGCCCAGCTGGGCATCTGGGACTGCAACGGTCTGGCCAACCAGAAGTGGGTCCTCACCCCCTGAGCGACCCCCGCGAGCAGGTGCCGGCCTCGACCCCCGTTCGGGACCGGCACCGTGGGACCCCGCACCGGGTGGCCCGCACCACCCGAACGGGTATCCGACCGGGGCCCACCTGAGTACCCGTACTCAGGTGGGCCCCGGCGTGCGCCCCGCAGCATGAAGCCATGCACCCAGCAGCGACCCCGAGGATCGGCATCACCGCCGTCGGCTCCCACCTGCCCGCCCGCCGCCTCACCTCCCAGCAACTCCAGGACGAGATCACCGCCGGCGCCGAACTCGCCCTGCCCGCACGGATGCTGGAGAAGGCCACCGGCATCCGCACCCGCCGCTTCGCCGCCGAGGACGAGTACGCCTCCACCCTCGCCGTCGGCGCCGCCCGCCGCGCCCTGGCCGCCGGTCGGCTGCACCCCGACGACATCGACCTGCTGCTCTTCGCCTCCGCCACCCGGGACCTCTGCGAACCCGCCACCGCCCACATCGTCCAGGCCGAACTCGGCACCCGCGCCCACGCGCTGGAC
This sequence comes from Kitasatospora sp. NPDC089509, assembly GCF_044749365.1. NCBI lineage: Bacteria > Bacillati > Actinomycetota > Actinomycetes > Kitasatosporales > Streptomycetaceae > Kitasatospora > Kitasatospora sp. NPDC089509. Next base: position 126,474 of record NZ_JBIVHS010000014.1, read on the forward strand.
GTCAGCAACGCCTGCAACAGCTTCCTCAACGGCATCGACCTGGCCCGCGCGATGATCCTGGCCGGCCGCGCCCGGCGCGCCCTGGTCGTCACCGGCGAGACCCCCAGCCGCGCCATGCGCCGCGACCCCGCCGACACCGCCGCCCTGCGCGAGGGCTTCGCCGGCTACACCTTCGGCGACGCGGGCGCCGCCGTCGTCGTCGAAGCGGTCGAACGCGGCGGCATCCTCGACATCGCCGCCCGCACCGCCTCCGAACACTGGCAGGCCGGCGGCATCCCCGGCGGCGGCTCCCGCCACCCGCGCGGCGACGAGTACAGCTACTTCCGCGGCGGCGGCAAGGAGTTGCGCGGCATCTTCGAACAGATCGGCCCCGCCGCACTGGCCGACCTCGCCCACCGCACCGGTCTCGGCTGGGACGACTACGCCCGGGTGCTGGTGCACCAGGTCACCGTCCCCTACCTGGAACGCTTCGTCGAACTCACCGGCGCCCCCGCCGACAAACTGGTGCTCACCGTGCCCGAACTCGGCAACATCGCCAGCGCCACCCTCGGCGTCCAACTCGACCGCGTGAAGCCGCAGCTGAGCCCGGGGGAGCGGGTCCTCATGATCGGCCTGGGCGGCGGCGTCAGCCTGATGACCATGGTCTGGGAGGCCTCATGACCGCGCTGTGGGTGATCATCCCCGCCTACCAGGAGGAAGCCCGCATCGACGGCGCCCTCAACGCCCTCGCCGCCCAGCACGACCGCGACTTCACCCTCCTGGTCGCCGACAACGGCTCCACCGACGCCACCCTCGCCACCGTCCACGCCTTCGCCGCCCGCGCCCCCTTCCCCGTCCACACCCTCACCGAACCCGAGAAGGGCGTCGGCAGCGCCGTCGACACCGCCTTCCGCCACGCCATCGCCCACGGCGCCACCCTGCTCGCCCGCACCGACGCCGACTGCCTGCCCGCACCCGGCTGGACCGCCGCCGCCCGCGCCGCCCTGCTCACCGGCGACGCACTGGTCTGCGGCCGCGTCACCGCCCGCCGCGACGAACACGGACCCGCCGGCCGCGCGCTCTTCCGCACCCTGGTCGCCCTCGGCGCCCTCTTCGGCCGCATCCGCCCCGCCCACCACCGCCGCCACGGCTACCTCACCCCCTACCGGATGCACGCCGGCAACAACATGGCCATCACCGCCGCCCTCTACCAGGCCGTCGGCGGCATGCCCCGCCGCCCCTCACCCACCGACCGCGACTTCCTCAACCGGGTCCGCCGCCACACCACCGCCGTCATCCGCAGCCCCGACATGGTCGTGCAGAACTCCACCCGCCGCATCCGCGCCTACGGCCTGCTCGGCACCGCCCGCTGGTACCTCGAACGCGGCCCCGGCCCCCGCCCCACCGACATCCGCTGACCCCCGCCCATCACCGCGCCCCGGAAGGACGGCCCGCCGTGCTCGACCGCCTCACCCACGCCCTGCGCACCCACCACCCCGACCGCCCCGCCGTCCTGCACCACACCCGCACCGGCACCACCCGCACCCGCATCCGCCGCGGCGACCTCGCCGACCTCGCCGACGGCTACGCCGCCGCCCTGCACGCCCGCCGCCTCACCCCCGGCGCCACCCTTGGCCTCGCCCTGCGCCCCGGCCCCCGCGCCCTCGCCGCCCTGCTCGCCGCCCACCGCCTCGGCCTGCGCACCGCCGTCCTCGACCCCACCGTCGGCCCCGACGTCCTCGCCGCCCACCTCGCCCTCGCCCAACCCGCCCTGATCCTCGCCGACGCCACCGCCCAGGCCGCCGCCGGCTGGGCCGCCCCCCTCGCCCGCCGCGCCGACCTGCGCCTGCCCCCGCTGCGCACCCTCGGCCCGGTCGCCACCCTCGGCCCCCGCCTGCCCGGCTGCGCACCCCGCCTGCGCCCCGCCACCACCCCCGCACCCGCCCACCACCCCGACCCCGACACCGACGCCGTCATCGTCTTCACCTCCGGCACCACCGCCCGCCCCCGCGCCGTCGTCCACACCCACGCCGGCCTCACCGCCGCCCTGCACACCGTCACCGAACTCGTCCGGCCCCGCCCCGACAGCACCGTCCTCGGCGGCACCTTCTTCGTCCTCGCCCCCGCCCTCGCCGCCGGCGCCACCGTCGCCCTGCCCGCCCGCACCCCCACCGCCCTCGCCCGCCAACTCACCCGCCTCACCCCCGCCCACACCTACCTCACCCCACCCCAGCTGCGCGCCGCCCTCGCCGCCGGCGCCCACCTCGGCGGCACCCTGTGGACCGGCTCCGCCCCCGCCGACGCCGCCCTGCTGCGCCGCGCCAAAACCGCCGGCGCCCACCAGGCCTGGAGCGTCTACGCCCTCACCGAACTCTTCCCCGCCGCCGCCGTCGAAGAGGCCGACAAGAGCGCCCACACCGGCGACGGCGACCTCGTCGGCCACCCCCTGCCCGGCATCCGCACCCGCCTCGCCGACGACGGCGAACTCCACCTCACCGGCCCCGGCGCCCGCCACCGCTACCTCGGCCGCGAACCCGACCCCTGGATCCGCACCGGCGACCGCGCCACCCTCACCCCCGACGGCCGGATCGTCCTGGCCGGCCGCCTCAAGGACATGGTGCTGCGCGGCGCCCGCAACATCTACCCCGGCCTGTACGAACCCGCCCTGCACATCCCCGGCGTCGAACTCGCCCTGCTCGTCGGCGTCCCCGACGGCCACGGCGACGAACGCCTCGTCGCCCTCGTCCAACCCGCCCCCGGCACCGACCCGCACACCCTGCGCACCCGCCTGGACGCCCCGCTGCAACGGATGGGCGCCGCCCGCCCCGACGCCCTGCTGTTCGGCACCGTCCCGCTCACCGGCCGCTCCCGCAAACCCGACCGGGCCGCCGCATCCGCCCACTGCGCACGGGAGTTGACCCGATGACCCCGCCGCCCGCCGCTTCGCTCGCCTCCGGCCGCCGGGCCCGGCGCCGCGACCGCACCGTCTACCTGCGCAGCCACCCCCTGCTGTTCGCCCTGCTCTGCGCCACCCGCCACCGCCCCGTACTGCGCCTGGGCCGCACCCTGCTCGTCCACCACCCCGACGCCTACCGCGAAGCCCTCACCCGCCTCCCGCTCGCCCGCACCGCACCCGGCACCACCGGCGGCACCGCCGCCCGACTCACCGGCGGCGGCCTGCTCTTCGACCAGGACGGCGACGAACACCGCACCGCCCGCCGCACCCTGGACCTCGGCACCACCGCCGTACGACGGCTGCGCCCGCACTGGCGGGCCCTGCTCGCCGAACGCGTCCCCGCCCTCGCCCACGGCCCGCTCGAACTCGTCGACCTCGCCACCGAGTTGGCCGGCACCGTGACAGCCGAACTCACCGGCTGCACCGCCCCGCCGCGCCAACTCGCCCACGCCGCACGGCAAGCCGCCGCCGCCACCGCCCGCGACCACCTGCCCGGCCCGCACCGCCCCGCCCGCCCCGGCCGCACGGCGGCCGACGCCGTCGCCCGCCTCACCGCCCTGCTGCCCGACCCCGGCCAGGCCATGCTCGCCGTCGCCGCCGTCAACACCACCGTCGCCGCCCTGCCCCGAGCCGTCGCCTGGTGCGCCGACACCCGCGCCTGGCCCACCGTCGACGAGGACTCCGCACCCGCCCTCGCCGCCGAACTCCTGCGCCTGACCGCCCCCTCCCCGCTGCTGCCCCGCGCGGCCGCCGCCGACGCCGTCCTCGCCGGACACCCGGTACGGGCCGGCGACCGGCTGATCCTGGTCGCCCGCCACGCCGCCCACGCCCACCGGCGCACCGCCCCCACCGACCCGGCCGCCACCCAGGCCGTCTTCGGCACCGGACCGCACGCCTGCCCCGGCGCCGCCCTCGCCCGCGCCCAACTCGCCGACCTGCTCCTCGCATTGGCCCCGCACCACCCGCACGTCCTGCACTCCCGGGCGGACCGCCGCGCCGCCCTGCCCGGCTACGCCCACCTCACCCTGCGCCGAGGAACCCGGTGACCCCGCGCATCGCCGTCACCGGCGCCACCGGCTTCTGCGGCGCCCACCTCGCCCGCGCCGCCGCCCGGCTGGGCCTGGACGTCACCTGCCACGGCCGCCGCCCCGGCCCGGTCGGCCGCCACCTGCCCTGGGACGCCACCCGGGACGACCCCGACCTCACCGGCGCCGACCTCGTCGTCCACTGCGCCGCCGCCGTCACCGACCTGCCGCCCGGCCACCCCGCCGAGGCCCACCAGCACGCCGTCAACGTCACCGGCACCCGGCGCGTCCTGCGCGCCGCCGCCGGCCGCCCGCTCGTCCACGTCTCCAGCGCCAGCGTCTACGACCCGCGCACCACCGCCACCGTCCTCACCGAGGACCACCCCACCGACGCCGGCCACCTCAACGCCTACGGCCGCAGCAAAGCCGCCGCCGAACACCACGCCCTCGCCGCCGGCGCCGTCGTCCTGCGCCCCCGCGCCGTCTACGGCCCCGGCGACCCCCACCTGCTGCCGCCCCTGCTCGCCCGCGCCCGCCACGGCCTGCTGCTCCTGCCCGGCCCGGACATCCCGCTCAGCCTCACCGCCGTCGCCAACCTCACCGACGCCTGCCTGGCCGCCCTCGGCCTCACCGGCACCCCGCCCTGGCCCCCCGGCGCCTACAACATCGCCGACCCCACCCCCTACCGCCGCGACACCGCCCTGCGCCACGTCCTCACCACCCACCGCCTGCCCGCCCGCATCGCCCACCTCCCCACCCCGCTCGCCCGCCTCGCCGCCCGCACCGGCCGCATCCCCGGCCTCACCCCGTACACCGTCGACCTGCTCACCCGCGGCGTCGTCCTCGACCTCACCCGCGCCCGCACCCAGGGCTTCCACCCCCGCCACACCCTGGCCGACTACCGCCCCTGAAACCGGCCCCGGTGGCGCGCCGGACGCCGGGACCCGGGAGGATGCGGGTGCCGGACGCAGTCCACGGGAGGGGAACCCGCCATGCTGATCGCCGACTTCGACCGGTACGGGCGGTGCGCCGACTTCGACCCCGCCACCGGGCGGCTCGGCCCCGGGCGGGCCGTCGCCCCCGGGGAGAGCACCCACGGCCACTACGGCCGGCTCGGCCGCACCCCGGTGGTGTTCTACCGGGGCGCGGACGGGCTGCGGCTGCGGGCGGGGGAGCACGACGTCCTACTGGACGCGGCGACCCCGGTCCGGCACCGGATCGCCGAACCGGAGTGCGTCCTGACCGTCGGCCAAGGCATCGAGCTGCGCTACCCGGTGCCGCCGGAGTGGTACGGCCTGGCCGACGACCCGACCCCGTTCGTCGAGCCCGACCACTTCGACCTCGGCCTCTTCGTCGCCAACGTCCTCGCCCACCCGGACCGGGGGGCCCGGCTCTACCGCTGACGCCCGCCCGGCGCCGCGCCCGCCCGCAGGGCGGCCAGGGCCGCGCGGGCCGCCGACTCGCCCTCGCCGTACTGGTGGAGGCGCGCCGCCCGCAGGGCCGCCTCCAGGTGGTGGGCGGCCTCCTCGGGGTGGCCGGTGGCGGCGAGGGCACGCCCGTAGAGGGTCTGGAGGACGACCCGGCGGGCGGCCGGGAACGGGGGCTCGGCGAGGGCGAGGCCGCGGGCCGCGTGCCGGGCGGCCTCCTCGGGGGCGCCGTCGGCCAGGCAGGTGTCGGCGAGGTGCTGGCGGGCGAGGGCGACCAGGTCGGCCCGGCCCGCCCGTTCGGCCAGGGCGAGCGCCCGGCCCAGCAGCTCCCGCGCCCGGGCCGGCGCCCCGTCCCCGCCGTGCCGGGCGAACGCGGCGGCCAGGTTGACCAGGGCGACGGCCTCGGCGCTGCGGTCGCCGGCCAGGGCGGCCAGGCCGGGGGCCCGTTCCAGGTGGACCAGGGCCTCCTCCGGCCGGCCCTCCTCCAGCAGCACCCACCCCAGCAGCGCCCGGGCCCGGGACTGGGCGCCGGGGGCGAGGTCGGCCTCGGCGGCCGCCAGCCCGTGCTCCAGCAGCGGCACCCAGCCGTCCCGGACCTGCCACACGATCAGCGGCCACTGCAGCAGCACCAGGCGCCACGCCCGGTCGTGCCGTCCGGCGGCGACCGCGGCCAGCGCCGCGCCGCGCAGGGTGTCGCGCTCGGCGGCGTACCAGGCCAGCGCGCCCGCCCGGTCCGGGAAGGGGCGCACCCCGACCGGGCGCCGGGCGTCGGCGGGCAGCTCGCAGCAGGGCTCGCTGCCGGGCTCGGCGGCCGCGCTCGCGGCCAGCAGGGTGCGCAGCAGGTGGTCGAGCAGCCGCAGCAGCGCCTCGTCCCCGCCCGCCCCGGCGGGCAGGCTGCGGGCGTAGAGGCGGACCAGGTCGTGCAGGGTGTAGGCGTCCCGGCCGATCTCGACCACCAGGTGGGCCGTCGCCAACTGCTCCAACGCGCCCGCCGCCTGCGGCAGTGCGCAGTCGGCCAGCGCGGCGGCGGTACGGCTGTCCAGGGTGGTGCCGGTGTGGGTGCCCAGCTGGCGGAACAGCCGGCGGGCGGGCACGGACAGGTGCTGGACGGTCAGCGCCAGGGCCGCGGCGACACTGGTGTCCTCCACCTCCAGCAGACCCAACCGGCCCTGCTCGTCCGCGAGTTCGTCGGCCAGGGCGGCCAGGCCCAGGCTCGGGCAGGTGGCGATGCGGGCCGCCGCCAGCCGCAGGGCGAGCGGCAGCCCGTCGCACAGCCGGGCGAGCCGGGCCGCGGCCTCCGGTTCGGAACCGACCAGGTCGGGCCCCAGGTCCGGGCCCAGGGTGGTGGCGAGCAGGGTGACGGACTGCGGGGCGGACAGCTCGGCCAGCGGCACCGGCCGGGCGGCGTCCGTGGCGACCAGCCCGCCGAGCCGGTCGCGGCTGGTCACCAGGGTGACGCAGTCGTCCCCGTCGGGCAGCAGCGGACGGACCTGCTCGGACCGGCGGGCATTGTCCAGCACGATCAACATCCGCCGCCCGTACGTCAGTTCGCGGTAGCGGGCGGCCAGCGCCGCGGGGGAGGAGGGCATCTGCTCGGCGGGCAGGCCCAGGGCGAGCAGCAGCTCGCGCAGCACCGCACCGGTGGGGCGCTCGGGCAGCTGGCTGTGCCCGCACAGGTCGACGAACAGCTGGCCGTCGGGGAACTCCGCCCGGTGCAGGTGCGCCCAGTGCACGGCGAGCGCGGTCTTGCCGATCCCGGCCCCGCCGGTGACGACGGCGATCGCGCCGGGGGAGCGGGCGGCCCGGTCGAGCGCGGCCAGTTCGCCCTCCCGCCCGGAGAACCCGCGCGGCCGGCGCGGGAAGGGCCCCGGCGCGGGCGCCGCCACCGCCGGTCCGGCCGCCGTCGCCGGGGGCACCGGCACCGGCACCGGCGCCGGTACCGCTACCGGCCCGGCCTTCGGCGCCGCCTCGCTGCGCAGCAGCACCGCGTGGGCCTCGACCAGCTCCGCCCCGGGGTCGATCCCCAGCTGCTCGGCCAGCGTGCGGCGGGTGCGCCGGAACCACTCCAGCGCCTCCGAGCGCCGCCCGGCCCGCCCGAGCGCCAGCATCAGCGCGGCCACCAGCGACTCCCGCAGCGGGTTCAGCGCGGCCTCGACCGCCAGCACCCCGGCGGCCGCGCCGTGGTCGCCGAGCCGGCCGTGGGCCCGGGCCAGCTCCTCCACGGCCGCCAGCCGCAGCTCCTCCAGCGACCGGGCGGCGCACAGCAGCGGCAGGCTGGGTTCCGTCCCGGCCAGCGCGGGCCCGTGCCACAGCGCGAGCGCCTCGCCCAGCGCCGCCACCGCGGCGCCCGGCTCCCGGGCGGCGCGGGCGGTGCGCAGGTACCGCTCGAACCGCCCGGCGTCCACCGCCGCCGCGGGCGCCCGCAGCAGGTAGCCGCTGCCGTCGGTGGCCAGTTCGACCCCGGCGGCGGCCGCCCCGTGCGCGGCGAGCAGCGCCCGCAGCCCGGAGACGTGGTTGTGGATGACGGTCCGGGCGTGCCGGGGCGGCCGTTCGTCCCACAGCGCCTCGGTCAGCCGGTCGACGCCCACCGGCAGGCCGGGGTGCAGCAGCAGCATCGCCAGCAGGCTCCGGCGCTTGGGCGATCCGACCGCGAGCTCCCGCCCGTCCGCGGCCACCACGGCCACCGAGCCCAACAACCGGAAATCCACCCGTTCCCCCACCCTGACCAGCCAATACGACAAGCATATGACAGTAGGCGATCTCTCCGTGACGCACGGTTCGCCCCCACCGGGGAGCCCACTGGGGTGCCCGCCCGGGGTCCGCCCGGGGTCCGCCCGGGAGTCCGTCAGGAGGCCCGCCAGGGACCCCGCCCGGGAACGTACCCCGCACCACGCCCCGGCGCGCACGCCGGAGCGGCCCCCTGGACGGACCCCCACCCGACCGGATCCAATACCACTTCCGGGCACCGAGGGAGGGAGACCCGATGCTGACCGACACCTCGACCAGTGCGGGCCGGGCGATCCTGCTCCACGACCGCTACCCCACCCTCGACGAACTCGCCGACACCGCCCGCCACCTGGCCGCCCGCCACCCCGACCGCTGCCGGCTGCGCACCCTCGGCACCTCCCGGGCCGGCCGCCCCCTGCAACTCCTGTCCATCGCCCCCGACGCCCCCGCCCCCGACGCCCCCGCCCCCGACCCCCGCACCCCCGACGCCGACAACGTGCTGGTCGTCTCCGGCGCCCACGCCGACGAGTTCTCCGGCCGGGCCGGCATCGTCGAACTGGCCCACCGCGCCCTGGCCCGCCCCACCCCGTCGACCCCGGCCCCGCCCCGGCCGAGGACCTGGCACTTCCTGCTCTGCCTCGACCCCGACGGCGCCCACCTGGCCCGCGGCGGCCTGCTCGCCCGCACCCTGCCCGCCTACTTCGCCGGCTACTTCCGCCCCGCCGCCGACGAGCAGCCCGAATGGGCCCCGGCGATCGGCGGCCGCCTCCCGGAGAGCCGGATCCTGCTCGACCTGATCGACGAACTCCGCCCCACGCTCCAACTCTCCCTGCACACCGCCGACGTGGGCGGCACCTTCCTCCAGGCCACCGCCGACCCGACCGCCCTGGCCGAGCCCTTCGCCCGCTCCGCCGCCGCCCTCGGCATCCCGATCGAGACCGGCTCCTTCGACACCCACCGGCTGCCCGCCGCCGGACCCGGCGTCTTCCTGATGGAACCGCACCACATCGACACCCAGGAGAACACCACCGGCATGCTCGCCCCCGGGCAGCAGGCCCCGGCCGGCGCCCGGGCCGCCACCTGGTTCGCCCCCCGCCGCCACGGCGGCCGCACCGTCGTCGTCGAGGTGCCCGCCTGGACCAGCGACCGGCTCGGCGACCCCGCCCCCGCCGGCGACGACGCCCACCGGCACCTGCGCGCCGGCGCCGACCGGCTGCGCGAACGCGGCAGCCGGCTCGTCGACCTGACCGCCGCACTCCCGCCCCACGACACCCCGGTGCTGCGCGCCGTCCGCACCCAGCTGACCGCACTGCACCAACTCGCCGACGCCTGGGACCCGGCCACCGCCGACCGGCCCCACCCGCCACCGCCCCTGCCCACCCGCGCGCACCTGGCCGGCGTCGACCTGTGGTCCCACCGCATCCCGGTGCGCGCCGCCGCCCTGCTGCGCCGCGCGACCCCCGTCCTGGGCCCCGGCCCCACCGAGCTCCTGCACACCTGGTGCACCCAGTACCGCCGCCGCTTCCGCCCCACCTGGCTCCCCGTCGCCCGCCAGGCCGCCCACCACGCCAACATCGCCGAGGCCGCGGCGGCGGTGGCGGAGGCGGCCGGGGTCGTCGACCGGCCCCGCTGACCCGTTCCGTTGGCCCGTCCTGCCGGCCGGTGCTGCGGCCCGGGTCGGACCCAGGCCCGGGTCGGACCCAGGGCCCGGGGTCAGATCCAGCCCCGCTCGCGGGCGAGCAGGGCCGCCTGGAAGCGGTTCGAGGCGCCGAGGCGCTGCATCAGCATGGCGACGTACTTGCGGTAGGTGCGGACGGCGATGCCCAGGTCCCGGGCCCCGTTCTCGTCCTTCTCGGCGTCGAACAGGGCCTGCAGGATCCGGCGTTCCATGGCGGTGAGGTGTTCGGCGGGTCCGTCGCCGGCTTCGTCGGGGGGAAGCTCCTGGGCCGTGTTCCACATCCGCTCGAACAGTGAGGCGAGGGCCGCCACCAGGCCCAACTCCCTTATCAGCAGGGCGCCTTTGGCCGTGTGGGTGGGGTCGATGGGGGTGAGGGCGGCGGCGCGGTCGCAGATGATCAGCCGCTCCAGGGGTTCGGCGGAGATCCTGATCTGGGCGCCCTTGGAGATCAGTTCGCGGGCGTAGGCCATCGTGGCCGGGTCGTCCAGCGCGGCCGCGCCGAGCAGGGTGCGCATGTGGACGCCGCGGCGCAGGATGCGCTCGTCGAGCGGGCGGGCGTGCGCGATGGTGTCCGGGCTCAGGACCCCGCCGGGGTTGGTGGTGAGGCTCTCGGTCCAGGTGAAGAAGGTGAGTTCGTCGATGGTCTCCCGGACGGCCGCCATCCCCTCCAGCCGCTGGATCATGTCGAGGGCGCGGTTGCCGTCCGTGTTGCGGGTCAGGGCCTCGCGTTCGGCGAGCAGGGAGTCGACCGTGCCGCTGGCCGAGACCCGGGCCTCCAGCCGCGACCGCAGCCGGCCCGCGGCGTCCTCGACCAGGTACTCCACGGCCCGGGCGGGGGAGACGGGGTGCAGGACGCCGTCGCCGCTCTCGCGGGCGAGGCCGAGACCGGTGAGTCTTCTACTCAACAGTTCGCCGTCCCGGGCGAGTTGGCGGGCGAGGTCGTCCCGGCCCGCTTCGCCTCTGCGGAGCAGGATCCGGTAGGCCTCCTCGTCCTCGGCGGAGACTTCCAGGAATCCCAAGCTGTGCTGTTGCATGCCTACCCCCGTGGCGACCCGGGACCAACCCTGGCGTGCGCCTGACAGCACCTCACTGGCACTGCATGGCACCGACAGTGTCCCTGTGTTCGATTCTATCCTCCGGTCCCATCCGTGGGTACAGAGAAGAGCACGGTGCCGGGCGCCGGGCGACGGGTGCCGAATGCGGCACGTTCACGTGCCGCAACATGCGCATACCAGGGCTCGATCGGTTTTCGAGCCCCCGGCAAGGTGTACCCCGAGAGGCGCGGATGCGCCGACATCGTCTTAGGGGGAAAGACCATCATGCGTGACATCACACGGATCGAGAAGACCACCGCCCGGTCCTGTCGCCGGCTCGGCCGGACCCTCGGTCTCGTCCTCGCGGCGGGCGTCGTGCTGGGGCCGGGTGCGGGCGCGGCGCTCGCCGCGGCCCCGGCCGCACCGGCGGCCGGCGTGACGGCGGACGCGACGGCCGGCGGCCCGGCCACGGCCCGTCCCGCGGCCGCGCCGGTCAACCCGAACGTCCACGACTGGGGGTGACCCGGCCCGGCGCAGGCCCCGCGCCGTGGGCCGCCACCCGCTCGCCCCGCCCGCCCGGGTGCCCGCCCCCCGGCCGGGCGGGGCGGTTCATGCCGATGTCCCGAGTCTTGTGAGGACCTGCCGTGCCCGACGATCGCCCCGAGGAAAGCACCGAACTGCACTTCGTCCGGATCGAGTTGACCGATGCCGCGCCGGCCGAGGCCGCTCCGGAGACCGCGGCGGTGCGGGTGATAGCCCTGCTGTCCGGGCGGTGGCGGGTGTCCCTGGTCGGCGTCTCGCCGACCACGGCGACGCTGTCGCTGACCGCTCCGGGGACGGTGCCGGCGGCGGCGGTCGAGGAGGCCGTCGACGAGGTGCTGGCGCGGCCCGAACTGCGCGGCTGGGTCCGCGCCGACCGCTGACCCGGTACACCCGCCGACCCGGTCCGACCGCCGGCCCGGTTCGACCGTCGACCCGGTCCGTCCGCAGATTCGGTTCATCCGGTTCATCCGGTTCATCCGGAGCCCGGCCGCCCCGTGCGGGCGGCCGGGCTCCCGTCCCGCATCCCGCCCGAAAGGCCGAACCATGCTGTCGCCGTTCATCCGTTCGAGGGTGCAGAACCTAGCGAAGCCGCACTCCGTCCTGTGGTGGGAGTTCGCCTCCCGCCTCGCCCTGACCCGTCGGGACCCGTTCCTGAAGGGCGCCGCGCTGTCCGTCGTGCCGTTGCTCCGGCTGGCCGCGGCCCGCGGTCGCGGGCCGGCCGGTACGGCGTCCGAGGACCGGTAGGCCGGTCGAAATGGAGGTCTGTCGAGAAATGGGGTCGAGGTGCCGCGTCCACCCGTAATTCCCGCGAACAAGAAGGCCGAGATCATTCTCGCGATCCTGTCCGGCGAGATGACCGCCGCGGAGGCCGCCCGGACGCTCGGTGTGTCGGGCCAGGCGATCAGCAACTGGAAACGGTGCTTCCTCAAGGCGGGCTGCGAGGGCCTGGAATCGGGGACGGGCCAGCAGACCAGGCGGGAGGCCGAGTTGATGAAGGAGATCACCGTCCTGAAGAGCGCCCTGGGGGACTCCTACCTGCAGCTCCAGGCGATCAGGTCGCGCCTGCGCCCCGCGGCGGCGCCCCGGGTCGGCCGGCCGGTGCCGGTGGGGGCCGGCCAGCGCCCCCGGGCCGCCATCTGACTCCTGACCCGCCCTCGGACGTGCCGTCACACGCCCCGGGATCGTCACGGCCCGCCGGACCCGGCGGGCCGTTCGCCGTCCCCGGCTCCGAGGGCGGACCCCGGCCGTCAAGCTTCGCGAACGGTTGCGTTTCCGCCGGATAGTCCGAGGTGAGGGCGCTGCCCGTGAATTCACCGCAGGATTGCCGATCGACCGGCTGTCGGGCCGCGTGCTGAAATCTTCTCAAGCGAGCGGAACAAACCCGAGAGGGGCCGGTCGCGAAATTCACCCGAGAATTCCTGTCGAGGAGGAACTCTTATGAACGAGAAGCTCATCGCCGGCTACGCCGCCTACACCACCACCGAGGAGTACGCGGGCGGTGCGGTCGGCGAGGCTCCGGCGACCAGCCCGGTCTGCACCTTCCTCATGTCCGCGGCGCTCTCCGCGAACACGGTCACCCAGCACTGCTGAGCGACTCCCCGTCGGTCAGGGATATCCGGGGGATCCGGGAAATCCGAGTCCTCCGGAATCCCTGACAAGCTCCGTCACCCCCGACGCCGATTCCGGCGTCGGTACCAGGAACGTCATCACCACTAAGAGGAAGAGGAATCATCATGATCACCAACGAGAAGCTCGTCGCCGGTTACGCCGCCTACACCACCACCGAGGAGTACGCCCTGGGTGCGGCGAACAGCCCGATGGGCTCGATCGAGTCGGTCAGCTGGCTGGTGTCGGCCGCCGCCTCCGGCGCCGTCGTGAGCGCCAGCGTCTCCGCCACCGTCAAGGCCGGCTGCTGATCACCTGATCGCCTGATCACCCGATCGCCGTGTGACCTTGGTTCCGCACTGGGTGCGGCCGTCCTTCTCCCCGGGGGGCGGCCGCACCCCGGCTGCGTTTGGCCCGCGGCCCCGGGGTGCCTCATGCGTTCCTGGCGTGCCGGCTCGCCTCCTCGGCGATGGCGCTCAGGGCCGCCAGGTGTCCGGCCAGGGCCGTACGGCCCTCGTCGCTGAGCGCCAGCCAGGTGCGGGGGGTCCGGCCGACGCGGCCCTTGCGGACCGTCACGTAGCCCAGCTCCTCCAGTCCGGAGACGTTCTTCGACAGGAGGGAGGGCGACAGCTGGCAGTAGTCCTGCACCGCCCGGAACTCGGCCTCGTCGCAGGCGGACAGGAAGGCCGAGATCCGCAGCCGGGTGACCGACCGGAACGCCTCGTCCAGGCCGCCCGCCGGATCATCCGTCAAGAGGTCACCTTCTTCCGCAGGGCCAGCCACGCCGCCACCCCGGCGACGACGCCGAGACCGGCGTAGACCAGCCGGGTCTCGGGCATGGCGCCGAGGCCGAGGACGACGTACACCGCGGCGCAGGTCGCGAGGTCGACCACGGTGCTGCGGGCCCGGCCGCGGATCCCGTGCAGGCCCTGGCGGACCCGGATGCGCCACAGCACGGCGAGGGCCAGGGCGGCGAGGAGCGCGCCGCCCGCGATGGCCGCCAGCCGCAGCAGGGCGTCGTCGGGGGCGAGCCCCGCCATGGTGATCGCGCCGGCGACGAGCAGGCCGCACAGCGGGGGAGCCCAACCCGGCAGGGAGGGCTGGGTTCCGGCGTCGTAGGAGTGCTGTGCCTGGGCGAGATGGTTCTGCGCTTCGTTGGCATCCATGGTTGAAATTCTGGCAACTACTTCCCTAAAATTCAAGTAGATACCGAACAGGAAACTCCGCGGCTCGCGCCGCCACGGCAGGCCCGGCCTCGCCCACACCGACAGGAGCCCCTGTGAAACCGCTGGTCATCGACACCCTCGTCAAGCGCTACGGCGACCGCGTCGCGCTCGACGCCCTGTCCTTCACCGTCTCCCCGGGAGAGATCTTCGGGTTCGTCGGCGGCAACGGCGCCGGCAAGACCACCACCCTGCGCATCGCGGTCGGCGTGCTCTCGCCCGACAGCGGCGTCGTGCGCTGGGGGGAGACGCCGGTGGGGCGGCCGGAAGCCGCCCGGTTCGGCTACATGCCGGAGGAGCGCGGCCTCTACCCGAAGATGACGGTCGCCAAGCAGCTCGTCTACCTCGGGCGCCTGCACGGACTGACGGCCCAGCAGGCCAGGGAGTCCATGACCCGCTGGACCCGGCGCCTGCACATCGAGGAGCACCGGGACAAGCCGGTCGACTCGCTCAGCCTCGGCAACCAGCAGCGCGTCCAGCTGGCCGCCGCCCTCGTCCACGACCCCGACGTGCTCGTCCTCGACGAGCCCTTCTCCGGCCTGGACCCCCTCGCCGTCGACGCGATGAGCGCCGTCCTGCGGGAGAAGGCCGAGCACGGCGTCCCGGTGCTGTTCTCCAGTCACCAGCTCGACCTGGTCGAGCGGTTGTGCGACCGGGTCGGCGTGGTGCACGAGGGACGGCTCACGGCCTGCGGGTCCCTGGCCGAACTGCGCGCGCCCCGGGCGGCCCGGCACCTGTTCCTGAAGGTCGACGGAGCCCCCGGGCACTGGCCGGCCGACACCCCCGCCGTCGCCTCCTTCCGACCCCAGGACGACGGCGTCCTGGTCGAGCCGGCGCCCGGCAGCACCGAGAACGACGTGCTGGCCGCCGCGATGCGCCACGGCACCGTCCGCCACCTGTCCTGGCACCAGCCGACCCTCGCCGACCTGTTCCGCGACCTCGTCGAGCCCGCGAAGGAAGACACCCCCGCATGAACACCACCCCGAAGCACCGCTCCTGGGCCGGCACCCGGCTCGTCTACCGGCGCGAGATCGAGGCCCGGATGGCCACCAAGGGCTTCCTGATCAGCATGGTCGCGCTGGCCCTGGTCATGTTCGGCCTCCTGGTCGGGCTCGGCTTCGCCACCGCCCCCAAGACCTCGACCGTCGCGGTCTGCGGCGCCCCCGCGGAGGCCTTCGGGCCCCCGCCCCCCGGCATCCGCCTCCAGCCCTGCGACGACCTGGCCGCCGCCCGCACCCGCACCGGCGACCAGGACGTCGACGCCGCCGTCGTCGCCCAGGGCGACCGCGTCACCGTCCTGGTCCGGGCCGACACCGGCGACCAGGCCAAGGCCGCCGCCACGGCGCTGGCCCACGGCTGGGCCACCGAGCGCGCCTACCGCCAGCAGCACGTCGACACCGCGCTGCTGGAACGCACCGTCGCCGGCTCCGGCCCCGCCCTGCTGACCGTCGGCGACGGGCACAGCGTCGTCCAGGTCGGGGCCGCCGTCAGCCTGGTCATCATGCTGTTCATGCAGATCATCGGCCAGGGCTCGGTCATCGCCCAGGGCGTGGTGGAGGAGAAGTCCACCCGCATCGTCGAGGTCCTGCTGGCCACCGTGACACCCCTGCAGCTGATGGTCGGGAAGGTCGCGGGCATCGTGACGGCCGCCGTCGTCCAGGTCGGCGCCATGATGGGCGCGGTCGTCGCGGCGCGCGCCGTCATGGGCGACCAGTCCACGACCCTGCCGGGGACGGGCGCCCTCGCCGCCACCGTGCTGTGGTTCCTGCTCTCCTTCCTCCTGTTCGCCGGCCTCTTCGCCGCCGCCGGATCCCTGGTCTCCCGCCCCGAGGACCTGCAAGGGGTCCTGATGCCCGTCGTCCTGCTGGCCATCGCCCCCGTCGGCCTGGCCGCCGCGGCGGCGGCCTCGCTGAACGCCGGCTGGGTGCAGGTCCTCCAGTACGTGCCGCCCTTCTCCGGGCTCCTGATGCCCCTGCAGTCCGCCGTCGGCAACGTCTCCCTGGCGCAGCAACTGGCCGCGGCCGCACTGACGTTGCTGGTCACCGCCGGCTGCCTGACGCTGGCCGCCCGGATCTACCGCAACTCGATCCTCAAGGTCGGCGCCGCCGTCCGCTGGCGCCACGCCCTGACCGCCTGACCGCCCCGCGGCCCCGGCCGCGCCACCGGCCCGCCCTGGCACCGCGCCAGGGCGGGCCGCAGTCGTGCCGGCCGCAGCCGTGCCGGCCACCGGGGCCGACCCGGCGCCGTTCGCGGCAGCAACACGGCTCCGACACAGGACTGTTGACGATCCATCAGGGTGCCATGGGAGCCGCTCGCACACGGCCGTCCGGCCCCCGTGGCCCCCGCGGGCAGCGCGAACGCCCGGCGGCTGCGGGAGCCACCGGGCGTTCGGGGGACGGGCGTTCGGAAGAAGGGGGTGCTCAGCCGGGCGACGGGCCGTCGCCGCTGTGCAGGTGGTGGCAGCGCAGCACGGCGCCGGCCACGTCCGCGGACACGGCCGGCCCGCTCCGGGCGCAGGACGGGCCGTCCGCGCAGCCGCCGGCCGGGCGCCGGGGGAGCGGGGTCCGGTGCGGCACGGCGACCAGGACGGGGCCGCCGGTCCCCGCCGGCGCTGACGCGGCGGGGACCGGCGGTGCTGCTCGGCGACGCGGCACGGTCTACCGCGCTGCCGTCGGGACCGCGAGGTCCGCGACGTCCGTGAGGTCCGTGAGGTCCGCGACGTCCACGGCCTCCGCGACGTCCGTGAGGTCCGCCGCCCCCGCGACGTCCACGGCGTTCGCCGCCTCCGCCGCCTCCGTGACGTCCGCCGCCTCCGCGGCCCGGTTGCGGATGGCGTCGAGCATGCCCTCCTCGCCCATCGGGTCGAAACTGACCACCTCGGGCAGCGACTTGATCCCGGAGATCAGGGTGATGAAGCCGACCTGGGAGTTCTCGGTGTAGGTCCGGCCGATCCCCTGGGCGCGCTCCATGTACTCCTCGCGCAGCCGGGTGGGGTCCATGAAGAACCGCACGTAGGCCAGGATGTCGTCGTAGAGCTGGCGGTAGACGGCGCCGAAGGCGTCCAACGCCTGCTCGCCCGCGGCCGGGTTGGCCAGCGCCGCGTCGATCGCCCGGGCGGCCAGCCAGGCGCCGGAGGTGCCGAGCCAGACCCCGGAGGAGAACAGCGGGTCGATGAACGCGGCCGCGTCGCCGACCGCCACCCAGCCCGGGCCGTGGAAGCGGTGGCTGATGTGGGACCAGTCCCGGGTGGTGCGCAGCTCGCCGTCGTGCCGGGCGTCCTCGACCATGGTGCGGGCGATGCGGCTGGAGGCGAGCCCCTCCTCGAACACCTCGCGCTGGGAACGGCCCTCCCGGGTCGCCCGGGCCAGCTGCTCGGCGGGCAGGACGTAGCCGAGGCTCAGCTCGGTGTCGGACACCGGGATGCCCCACATCCAGCCGCCCTGGGCGAGGGCCTCGACGAGGATGTCGCCGGGGAACTCCAGCGGCCGGTAGTCCGAGTAGTAGCCCCAGACGGCGACGTTGCGCAGGTCCTCCTGCCAGGTGACCTCCGTCAGCTTGCGGGTGAGGGTGCGGCTCTGGCCCGAGGCGTCGACGACGAAGGCGGCGGTGGCGCGGTGCTCGGCGCCCCGGTGACGGTACGACACACCGGTCACGGTGCCGGCGTCGTCCGTGAGCACGCCGGTGACCTGGGCCTCCTCGTGGACGTCGGCGCCGAACCCGCGGGCGGCGTTGAGCAGCAGCTCGTCGAACTCCGCGCGCCGCACGTGCCAGGAGTACGGGTAGCGGCCGCCGGTCTGGCTGAAGTCCGAGCGCCAGGGCTGGGGGTCCTGCCCCCACACCAGGTTGATGCCGGTCTTGCGCTGGAAGCGCGCCTCCAGCTCCTCGACGACCCCCAGCTCCTCCATCACCGGGATCATGCCGGTGATCAGCGACTCGCCGATGTGGTAGCGCGGGAAGCGCTCCCGTTCCAGGACCAGGACCCGGCGGCCCTGCTTGGCCAGCAGGCCGGCGACGGTGGACCCGGCGGGGCCGCCGCCGACCACCACGACGTCGTACGCGTGCGTCTCGGACATGCGAGGAACCTTTCGTTCGCGGGGCGGTCAGTAGCCGCGCAGCACGTCGGCCACGGGGGAGGAGAGGTTGCGGGCGGGCACCGCGGGGTCGATGTTGGCGTCGATGAACGCGGCCGCGACGACCTGCTCGACGGGCTCCTGCTCGCCGTCGGGCAGCAGGGCGTGCCGGATCAGCGCGTCGGCGAACACCTGGGTGCGGTGCTGGCCGAAGCTCTGCTCCCGGCGGGCGGGCCGCTGGTCGTCCGGTTCGAACGCGCAGCCGACCGACTCGGTGATCGGCTGGGTGAAGGGGGAGGTGCCGCCGCCCAGCAGGCCGGTGCCCTGGAGCAGGTCGGCGCAGGCGCGGGCGATCCGCCAGCCGGGCCGGGGCAGGTAGACCACGACGGCGTCGTTGCGCGGGTACAGCACCCGCGAGGAGGAGATCTTCGCCCGCCAGGGGACGCCGCTGTCCTCCAGGAACGCCACCAGGGCGCCCCACACCCCGGGCGCCGCGTCCGGGGTGTCCAGCCGGGCGTAGAGCCGCAGCGTCGCGCCGCCGCCCGGGCCCCGGCCGCGGCCGGAGGTGACGTAGAAGAAGCCGGGGGACAGGCCGGGACGCGCGCTGGGCAGCTGGATCCTGGCGGTGCCGTCCTCCCGCCCGAGGACGTGCTCGTCCGGGACGTGCACCCGCAGGCCGTCGACCAGCGCGTGCACGCCGCCGGCGGCGACCGGCGCGGCCTGGACGTCCAGCGGGGTGCGGCGGGCCCCGGTCGCCTCGTCCAGCAGGGCGTCGAAGGCCGGGTCGCGCCAGGTGCGCTGGGCGCTCTCCAGGGGCTTGGCCCGTCCGGTGTGCAGGGTCTGGTAGAGGACGCCGCCCAGGACGTGGGCCAGCTCCTGCGGGTTCTGCGCCTGGTAGGTCTCCCCGGCGGTCTCGGCCTCCAGCGCCCCGGGGGCCACCGTGACCAGGTCGGTCAGGGCGGCGACGGCGCCGGCGAGTTCGAGCTGTCCGAGCATCTCAGGCCTCCAGGCCGAGGGAAGAGGTGAAGTCGGCGGGGGAGAGCAGCACCGTGCGCCCGATGCCGGCCGCGGCCTTGTTGACCGGGGAGAGCACGGCGCTGGACGCGGCGGCGGCCAGCATCCGGTCGACCATGTGCCAGCCCGCGTACGACGCGGCCCGCACGGCCAGCTCCGCGTCCGCGCGCACGGCGGCCGGCGCCGCGCCGAGGTAGGCGCGGTAGAAGCCGCGCACCAGCGGGGCGTGCCGCTCGATCTCGGCCACCCCGGTCGCGATGATCTCCTCGTGGGTGGCCACGTGGCCGAACGGCGAGGCCTCGGACAGCTTGGCGGGGATGCCCGCGACGGCCTGGAAGAGCCACTCGCCGGCGAAGGCGCCGACGTCACGCGCCGGGTCGCCGACCCGGGCCTCCTCGAAGTCCGTCAGGTACAGGTCGGTGCCGTTCCACAGGAACTGGTCGAGCCGCAGGTCGGCGTGGATGGGGCCGCCCGAGGCGACGCCGGCGGCGTCCGCGGCGCGCAGCGCCCGCAGCGCCTCGACGACCGGCCCGTCGGCCTGCAGCAGGCGCCACATGGCGAGTTCGGCGGCGGAGGCCCCCGTGTAGTACTCCAGCGGCAGCGCCTCGAACAGCCCGATCGGCGGGAGCGGGTGCGCCTCGGCGTCCAGGCCGTCGGCGGCCATGCCGTGCAGCGCCGCCAGCACCGTGCCGGCGCGGGCGCACAGCGCCTCGTCGAAGTCCCCGTCCGAGGCCAGCACGGCCCCGGACCGGGCGTCGGGCACGTACTCGAAGACCAGCAGCCCGTGGTCGGGGTCGGATCCGATGAGCCGGGGCGTGTCCAGGACCCGGTGGCTGGCGCTCCAGGCGGCCTCGGTGCGCCGCAGCCGGTCGGCCCGCCGGCCGCCGGCCAGCTGTTTGACGAACACCGCGGCGCCCGTCTCGGTCGTGCCGGACCAGTTGTCGTTGCGTCCGTTCGTCCCGCTCATCGTGGCCGGATCGAACGGCCCGAGCCCCAGCCGGACCAGCAGCGCCTCGACCTGGGGGGCGTTCTCGAGACTTACCGGCTGAAATCGCGGCGTCTTTCCCCGTTCTCGGAATTTAACCATGTCAGGACAGTAGGTCCGGGTATCCGCGGGCGGCAACGCTCAACTTTCCGCAATATTTGACGGACTTCCCGGCGGACCGCCCCCGACCTGGCCAAATACCCCTCCGGCGGCAACTAATGATTGACCGTCACCAGCCACCGTGGTCTGATCCTCGGCATGGCGGAGGAAATCCATCGAACAACTCTCGACAACGGTCTCGAAGTTGTCGCCCAACACATTTCCGGAGTCACCGGCGCGGCGATCGCGGTGAATTACCGGGTCGGATTCCGGACCGAACCGCGGGACCGCTCCGGTTTCGCCCACCTCTTCGAGCACATGATGTTCCAGGGCTCGCTGAACGTGCCCGGCGGCGACCACTTCGCGCGGATCCAGGCGCACGGCGGATTCGTCAACGGCAACACCTTCCAGGACGTGACCGACTACCACCAGGTCGTGCCCGTCGGCGTCCTGGCGGAGGTCCTCGCCCTGGAGGCGGACCGGATGGCGCACCTGTCGGTGACGGAACGCAACTTCACCACCCAGCGCGACGTGGTGAAGGAGGAGATCCGCCAGCAGGTCACCGCCCGCCCCTACGGCGGCTTCCCCTGGACGACGCTGCCCGCGGTGCTCTACCGCCGCTGGGAGAACGCCCACAACGGCTACGGCGAGACCGCCGACCTGGACGCCGCGACCGTCGCCGACTGCGCCGACTTCTACGCCCACGGCTACGGCCCCGGCAACGCCGTCCTGGCGATCTGCGGACAGGCCGACCCGCACACCGCGCTGGACGCGGCCCGCCGGGCCTTCGCCGCCGTCCCCGCACGGACCCGGACCACACCCCCGGACCTGGGCGAACCGCTCGCCGACACCCCGCTGCACGGCACCGTCCGGGACCCGCTGGCACCCCGCCCCGCGCTCGCCCTCGGCTGCCGGCTGCCGGACCCGGCGGCCGACCTCGACGCCTACGCGGCCTTCCTGGTGCTGTCGAAGCTGCTGACCGGCGGCTCCAACGCCCGGCTGCGCCGCGCGCTGGCCCCCCTGCACGCCCAGGTCGACTCCTCGGTGGGCTTCTTCGGGCCGCTCATGGCCAGGGACCCGGACACCTTCCTGATCGTCTCCCACCACCCGGACGGACAGGCCGAGGCCGTGCTGGAGGCCGTCACCGGACAGTGCGCCGACCTCGCCGCCGGCGGCTGCCCCCCGCAGGAGGCCGAGCGCGCGGTGGCCGCCGCCCTCACCGACCACCACCAGCAGCTGGACTCCCTGCTGCACCGGGCCCGCTTCCTGGCCCGCGGCACCCTGCTGTTCGACCGCCCGGGCATCGTCGACGACCTCGCCGCCGCCCTGACCGCCGTGACCCCCCGCGCGATCGGGGCCGCCGCCGCCACCGTGGCCCGGCCCGCCGGCCGAGCCCTCGTCACCCTCCTGCCCGGGAAGGCCGCATGAACCCCCACGCAGCGGAGGTGGCCATGCCACCGGTGGAGACCCGCACCCTCGCCCACGGCGTCCTGGCCGCCGTCTCCGCCCTGCCCACCGTCCCGCTGGTCCAGGCGCACCTGGCGATCGACCTGCGGCCGCGCACCGTGCGGGAGCTGGCCGTGCTCGACGTGCTGGCCGCCTGCTGGCCGGCCCTGCCCGCCTGCGCCCGGTTCGAACAGCACGGCGGCGTGGTCACCGTCACCCGCCAGGGCCGCTGGCTGCTGCTCTCCCTCACCGGCCCCGCCGAACGGCTGCCGCTGATCACCCGGGCCTTCGCCGCCGCCGTCCACGCCCGCTACGACGACGCCCAGGTGCGCACCGCGGCCTCCCGGGCCGCCCAGCAGGCGGCCCTGGCCGAGGCCCAGCCGGCCGCGCAGACCACCCGGCTGCTGTGGCAGGAGTACTACGGGCACCTGCCGGCCTTCCTCGCCCCGGCCCCCGACCCCCGGGACGTCCTGGCGGTCACCGTCGCGGACGTGACGGCCGCCCACGCCCGCACCCTGACCCCGCGCCACTGCGTCGCGGTCCTGGTCGGCGACCTGGACCACCGGGCCGCGCTCGACGGCCTGGAGGAGGCCCTCGCCGACTGGACCGCCGACCCCGCCGCCCGCCCGTACCGCTACCGGCAGCCGCCGCGCCCCGCCCTGCGCCGGATCACCACCCGGGCCCACCCCGGCCTGCCGCAGAGCCACCTGCGGCTGGCCGGCACCTCCCCCTCCCGGCGGGACCTGGCCGACTTCGCCGCCGGCCAGGTCGCCGCCCTGGTCCTGGGCGGAGCCTTCTCCGCCCGGATCAACCGGGTGCTGCGCGAGGAACGCGGACTGGCCTACCGCACCACCGCGCTGGTGACCGACCACCTGGACGGCGACGTCCTCGTGGTCGAGGCGGACGTGCGGCCCTCGGCCACCGCCGAGGCCACCGACACCCTGCTGCGGATCCTCGCGGACTTCGCCGACCACGGCCCCACCGAGGCCGAGCTGCGCGCGGCCGTCGGCAACATCACCGGCAAGTACGCGCTCAACGTCGGCGCCCAGAGCACCCGCGCCGCGCTGATGCTGTCCTTCCTGACCCTGGGCATCCCGCTCGACGCCATCGCCCGCTTCCCCGCCCACGTCGCCGCGCTCAGCCGCGAGGACGTGCACCGGGCGGCCGCGCTCCACCACCCCGACCGGCTGACCGGCATCGTCCGCACCGACCCCGCCTAGCCAGAGCCTGTCCGGCGGTGGCCCTGACACCGCGCCCCGACCACCCACACCACCACGAGAGGGACCAGGGCCATGCCCACGACCAGCATCTTCTACCCCGTCATGCCCGCCGAGATGGGATCGGTGGCCACCTACGCACGCCTCGCCGAGGCCACCTCCAGCCGGCGCCTGTGGATGGGCCAGTCGCTCAACATCGAGACCCACCACGTCTTCGCCGCCCTCGCCGGCATGGGCATGGACCTCTCCTACGGCACCGCGGTCACCGTGATGCCGCTGCGCCACCCGCTGACCGCCGCCGTCAACGCCCGGTCCGTGGCGACGGTCTCCGGCAGCCCCTTCATCGCCGGCATCGGACCCGGCGCGGCCGCCCTGCAGACCAACATGCTGGGCGCCCCCTACCGCCGGCCGATCGCCGCCACCCGCGCCTACGCCACCATGATGCGCACCCTGCTGGACGGCAAGGCGGCCGTCCAGCCCGACGGCGAATGGGCCACCACCGGCCTGGAACTGCCCGAAATCGCCTCCCCGCCGGTGGAGTTGGGACTCGGCGTGCTCCGCGAGCCGATGGCCCGCCTGGCCGGGGAACTGGCGGACTGGGCCATCACCTGGCTCACCCCGCCCGCCTACCTGCGCGAGCGGCTGACCCCCGCCATGGCCGAGGCCGCGCGCACCGCCGGCCGCACCCCGCCGCGCACCGCCGCCGTCGTCCAGTGCGCCGTCCGCCGCCCCGGCCGGGACCTGGCCGAGATCGCCTTCCACGCCGCCCGCAACCACCTGTCCACACCGCACTACACCGCCATGCTCAACCAGGCCGGAGTGCCCGTCGACCGGCACGACCCGCGCACCGGCGCGGCCCTGCTCGTCGAACACGGGGTGGTCGTCACCGGAACCCCGCAGGAGATCGCCGAACAGCTCGCCCGCTTCCACGCCGTCGGCGTCACCGAGGTGGTCGTCAACGTCGGCGGCGTGCACATCGCCGAGGGACCGGGCGCCGCCGCCCGCGACCTCACGGCGATCCTGGCCGCGGCCGAGGAGCGCGGCCTGTGACGACCGCCACCCCCGCGCCCGCCGCGGACACCCCGCCGCCCTTCCGCGCCCGCCGCCTGCTCTACGTCGCCACCGGCGGCATCCAGGCCATGTTCACCCCGATGTGGCTGTCCTGGCTGCGCACCGGCTACCCCGACCTGGAGGTCCGCACGGTCCTCACCGCCGCCGCCCGCCGCTTCGCCGGCACCACCGCCATCGCCGCCGCCGGCGGCCGCGGCCTGCCCACCATCGACCAGTGGCCCGCCGAACCCGACCGCGCGCTGCACGTCGAACTCGCCGACTGGCCCGACGCCGTGGTGGTCCACCCCGCCACGATGAACTTCGTCGCCCGGCTCTCCCAGGGCCTGGCCGACACCCCCGCCCTGCTGGCCCTGCAGTGCACCGCCGCCCCCATCGTGGTGTGCCCCGCCCTGCCGCCCGGCGGCACCCGCAACCCGGCCTACCGCCGGCACGTCCTGGAACTGTCCGAACGCGAGAACGTGAGCGTGCTGCCCCCCGTCCACGGGGTGAGCCTGTCCACCGGAGCCGCCGACATCGGCACCGCCGCCCTGTTCCCGCACGCCATCGCCGCCCTGGAGGACCTGCGCGCGGCAACGGAGGCCACCGCATGACCACCGCCCACCGGCCCCGGCTGCTGGCCCAGTTCGGCACCGGCCGCCAGCTCACCCGGATCACCGAGACGGCCCCGGACACCGTCCGCTGGCAGCGCACCCCCGGCCCCCAGCACCCCGACCCCTACCGGCCCGTGCCCGCCGACGTCACCGCCGCGCTGCACGCCGCCGACGGGCCGCCGGTGGCCTTCGCCACGCCGGACACCGCCGAACCGGACCGGTACGCCTGGGACGTCAACGGCCGCCGCTCCCTGGGCGAGCTGGTGGAATCCGGCCGGGCCGGGCAGCACACCGACCTGCTCCGGGACACCGCCGGACACCTCGGCCGCCACCTGCGCCGCCTGCACGACCACGCGCACGGCCGCGACTGGTCCCACCACCCGCGCCCCGGCGGCCCGCTGCGGCTCGCGGCCTGGCTGCGCACCGGGCGCGGGCCCCGGGCCGCCACCGGCTTCCGCCACCTGCTGCACAGCCGGCTGGGCCCCGCCGCCTTCGCCCGGCTGACCGAGCACACCGACCGGCTCCTCACCCCCGACCCGGGGCGGGACACCCTGCTGCACGGCTGGTTCTCGCTGGGCTCCGTCGTGCTGGCCGACACCCCGGACGCCCGGCCCGCCGCATCCGTCCTCTCCGGCCCCGAGGCCGCCGTCGGACGGCCCGAGACGGACGCGGCCTGCCTGCTCGGCGAACTGACCGAGTACCGGATGGCCGCCCACCGCGCCGGACTCGACTGGTCCTGGCTCGACCCGGTCGGCGCCGCGTTCCTGGCCGGCTACGGCGAGGGCCTGGACCCCGGCCTGCTGGCCGCCGCCGTCACCGTGCGGGTGGCCACCCACGCCTGCGACTTCGCCTGCTACGTCGGCTGGGACGCCCAACTGCACGGCTACGTCCCGATGCTGGCCGAACTCCTCGACCTCCCGGAGGCCGGCGCGGCGGCCCGCTGAAACGCCCGTGCCGGACCCCGCACCAGACCAGCCACCCCGAGCATCCGGAGGGCCGTCCGTCCATGCCGCGCCAACCCGTCGTCCCCGCCGAAGCCAAGGTGCAACTCGTCCTCGACCTGCTCGCGGGACGCACCACCCTGTCCGCCGCCGCCCGGCGGGCCGGGGTGTCCGCCCAGGCGGTCTCCATGTGGCGCCGCCAGTTCATCGCGGCCGGCCGGGACAAGCTGCAGCCCGCCACCGGCCCCTCCCGGGCCTCCCGCCGCGAACGCGAACTCCTCGCGGAGATCAGCGGGTTGAAGACCGCGCTGGGGGAGGCCCACCTGGCCCTGCGCACCCCCGGCCCGCGCCGCCCGCCGCTCGTCTGACACCCCCGCCGCTGGAAAGACCGTCGCTGACACCCCCGCCGCTGGAAGGCCCGCTGTTCGAGAGCCCGCCGCCCGCCCCGGCGCCACCGCCCGCCCCGAGCCCGGAAGAGGAACCCGCCATGCCCCGCAACCACGCCGCCGACCCGCCGCGCACCCCGCCGCACCCCGAACGCGCGATCCGCCTGCGCCGCGAACTCCTGGCCGGCCGCGGCCAGTTCGCCGCCGCACTGCTGTTCGCCCTGATCGCCACCGCGGCCGCGCTGTCCGTCCCCCTGCTGGTCCGGGAGATCGTCACCGACTTCGCCCGGCACGAGTCACTGGTGACCCCGGTGGTGTGGATGTGCGTGGCCGCCGTCGGCGGGGCCATCGGCCAGGCCGTGGCCGGCTACCTGATCTCCCGCACCGGCGAGCAGCTGGTCATGCGGCTGCGCACGCGCATCATGGAGCACACCCTGCGCCTGCCGCTGTCCACCGTCCGCGCCGAGGGCGCCGGGAACCTCACCACCCGGATCACCTCCGACGCCCTGCTGCTGCGCCAGGTCGTCGACGTCGGCGCCCAGGTGCCGCTGGCGGCCCTGACCGTGCTGTTCACCCTGGTGGTGATGGTGTGGATCGACTGGGTCCTCACCCTGGTGACCGTCGGCGCCCTGGGGCTGGTGTCCATGGTCTTCACCGTGGTGCTGTCCCGGATGCGCGCCAACTTCGCCGTCCAGCAGACCGCCATCGGGCAGATCACCCAGCGCTTCACCGCCGCCCTGCTCGCCCTCACCACGATCAAGGCCTACCGCGCCGAGCCGATCACCGCCCGCTCCCTGGAGCAGGAGGCGGACGACCTGCGCAAGGTCGCCCTGAAGGGCTCCCGGCTGGAGACCCTGGTGCCCTCCCTCACCGCGCTGGCCAACCAGGCCGCCATGATCGCGGTGATCCTCACCGGCGGCTCGCGGATGGCCTCCGGCCGGCTGGGGATGGCCGACTTCGCGGCCTTCCTGCTGTACCTGGTGCAGACCCTGGCCCCGGCCACCGCGCTGAGCACCGCCTTCGGCCGCCTCCAGGCCGGCCTGGCGGCGCGCGACCGCTGCAACCAGCTGCTGGCCCTGGCGCCGGAGGCCGAGGCCTCGGCCGGCCTGCCCGTCCCGCAGACCCGCCCGCACGCCCCGGGCCTGGTGTTCGACCGGGTCTCCTACAGCTACGACGGCGCCACCGGCAGCACCCTCGACGAGGTCTCCTTCACCGCCGAACGGGTCGGCCTGACCGCCCTGGTGGGGGCGTCGGGCGCCGGGAAGTCCACCGTGCTCGCCCTGACCGGCCGCTTCATCGACCCGTCGGCCGGCACCGTCGAGGTGCTCGGCCACGAACTGGCGGCCTGGCCGCTGGACGCCCTGCGCACCAAAGTGGCCTACGTGGACCAGGAGTTCACCCTGCTGGAGGCCACCGTCCGGGAGAACCTGCAACTGGGCCGCACCACGCCCGCCGACGACGGCGAGCTGACCGCCGTCCTGGAGGCCGTCGGCCTGGCCCAGGACGTCGCCGCCCTGCCCGAGGGGCTGGACACCCCGCTCGGCCGGGAGATCAACCTCTCCGGCGGCCAGCGCCAGCGGATGGCCCTGGCCCGGGTGCTGCTCTCCGAGGCCGACATCGTCCTCCTCGACGAGCCCACCAGCCAGCTCGACGGCCTCAACGAACAGCGCTTCCGCG
The DNA here is from genome assembly GCF_044749365.1 of Kitasatospora sp. NPDC089509. Lineage (NCBI taxonomy): Bacteria > Bacillati > Actinomycetota > Actinomycetes > Kitasatosporales > Streptomycetaceae > Kitasatospora > Kitasatospora sp. NPDC089509. The sequence goes on from NZ_JBIVHS010000014.1 coordinate 154,167, forward strand.
CCCTGGTCGACGACCTGGCCATGACCCGGGCCGTCATCGTCGTCGCTCACCGGCTGTCCACCGTGCAGCACGCCGACCGCATCGTCGTCATGGGCGCCGGCCACGTCGTCGACGCCGCGGACCACGCCACCCTGGTCGACCGCTGCCCCGGCTACCGCGAACTCGTCGCCGCCCAGGCCATGTCGGCCCCCGCCCCGCTGCGCACCCCGCTGCCCGTCGGCTGACCGCCGCACCGCGCCGCCCCGTCCCGCACCGCCCCGTCCCGTCCCGCGCGCCCCGCCCGCTCCGGCGACGGGGCGCGCGCGGGGTTCAGGACCCGCCGGCGGGCACCCGGTGCGCCGCGGCCGTCCCCGCGCCCGCCGTCCCCTCCACGCCCGCCGCCTCCGCCGGCCCGTCCGCCGCCGGGGGAGTGCCGTCCTCAGCGAGCATGGTGCTGCGCACCCGGTGGACGTAACGGTCGATCAGATGGTTCAGCACGCCGACCGTCGCGGCGACGTCCGGCTCCGGAACACCGTCCAACGCGCTGGAAAGGCCGATGATGTTGGCCTGTTTGAATCGGTCGAGCATCGCCCGCCCGTCGGCCGTGAGCGCCACCTGACGGGCCCTGCGGTCCTGCGCGTCCGGGGTGCGCGCCACCAGCCGCTGGCTCTCCAGCCGGTCGATCTGCCGGGTGACGTGGGAGGGCTTGACCATCAGCCGGGCGGCCAGGTCGCCCACCCGGCTGGCCCCGTCCGCCTCGGCCAGCGCGCGCAGCAGGTACACGTCCGAGCGTGCGGCCGTGATGCCGGCCCGGGCGGTGCGGCGCTCGTGCTCCTGGGAGCGGGTCAGCAGGTAGGCCAGCGAGGCCAGGACGGCCTCCAGGTCAGCGGTAGCGGTCCGATCATCTGCGGTCCGATCGTCTGCGGAATCGTCTGCGGCGTCCGACATGGACGAACTGTAGCGAGCCGGTGCGCGCCACCGCTGCGGGGCCGGGGGAGGGCCGGGTTTCGGACAGATTCGCCGTCCACCCGGTGGGGCCTTTCGCCGACACGGACCGAGAGTTAGCGTGACGGTGAGTTAGTTGCTTTTGGCACATAAATTCCCCGGGCCTGCGCCACCACACCGCACGCCCGCACGGCACCGCACACCCGCACGACCCCCACATGCCGCACAGGCCCGCCCGTACGGCACCGCACACCCGTACGGCACCCGGCAACCCCGGCACCGCCAGCACCCCCAGCTCCGCGAAGGGAGCCCCTGATGGCCACCGCCGCACAGACCCCCCGCTTCACCCACCCCGCCGACCGCGGCACCTGCCCGTTCGCCCCGCCGCCCGCCTACGAGCAGGCCCAGCAGGAGGAGCCGATCAGCCGCATCTCCCTCTGGGACGGCTCCACCACCTGGCTGCTCACCCGCCACCAGGACATCAAGGCCGTCCTGGCCGACCCCCGCTTCAGCTCCGACGCCACCCACCCCGGCTTCCCCTTCCTCAGCGCCGGCGCCCGCCAACTGGCCACCGGCCAGCCCACCTTCATCCGAATGGACGACCCCGAGCACGCCCGGCTGCGCCGCATGCTCACCGGCGAATTCATGATCAAGAAGGTCGAGGCGCTGCGCCCCGAGATCCAGCGCATCGCCGACGAGCTGATCGACAAGATGACCGCCGACGGCCGCACCCACGCCGACCTGGTCCGCGACTTCGCCCTGCCGCTGCCCTCCCTGGTCATCTGCCTGCTGCTCGGCGTCCCCTACCAGGACCACGACTTCTTCCAGGAGTGCAGCCGCGTCCTGCTGCGCCGCGAGTCCCCGGCCGACGAGGTCGCCGCCGCCCAGGCCCGCCTGGTCGACTACCTGAACCGCCTCACCGAGACCAAGCGCACCCACCCCGACGACGGCATCCTCAGCCGCCTGGTCGAACGCGGCGAGCTCAACACCGAGGAGATCGGCGCGATGGGCCGGCTCCTGCTGGTCGCCGGACACGAGACCACCGCCAACATGACCGCGCTGTCCGTCCTCGCCCTGCTGCGCAACCCCGACCAGCTCGACCACCTGCGCCGCCACCCCGAGGCCGTCCCCGGCGCGGTCGAGGAACTGCTGCGCTACCTGACCATCATCCAGTCCGGCCTGACCCGGGTCGCCACCGAGGACGTCGAGGTGGCCGGAACGACGATCCGGGCCGGCGAGGGCGTCATCTGCATGGTCAGCACCGCCAACCGGGACGAGAACGAGTTCCCCGGCGGCGACGCACTCGACCTCACCCGCGACGCCCGCCGCCACCTGGCCTTCGGCTTCGGCGTCCACCAGTGCCTGGGCCAGCCCCTCGCCCGGCTGGAACTGCAGATCGCCCTCGACACCGTGCTGCGCCGACTGCCCGAACTGCGCCTGGCCGTACCGTTCGAGGAGATCCCCTTCCGCGCCGACATGCTCATCTACGGCGTCCACGAGCTGCCCCTCGCCTGGTGACCCCCGGGCCCGGCGCGGGCCCGCACCCGACCCACCACCGCGGGCCCGCGCCGCGCCCCCCGGGCGTGCCCGACACGCCCCACCCACCACCGGGTTCGCCCCACCACCGTCCGCCCCAACCGGCACCCTCCGAAGGGAACCCCCATGCTCGTCCGCATCGACCAGGACAAGTGCTGCGGCGCAGGATCCTGCGTGCTCGCCGCCCCCGACGTCTTCGACCAGCGCGACGAGGACGGCATCGTCGTCCTGCTCGACGCCCGCCCGCCCGCCGAACTCCACCAGGCCGTCCAGGACGCCGCCGCGGTCTGCCCCGCCGCCGCGATCACCCTGGAGCAGGTGTGACCGCTGTGCGCGAGGTCGCCGTCGTCGGCGCCGGCGCGGCCGGACTGCACGCCGCCGAGGCACTGCGCCGGGCCGGCTACGACGGCCGCCTCACCCTCATCGGCGCCGAGGGCGAACTCCCGTACGACCGGCCGCCGTTGTCCAAGCAACTGCTCGACGGCCAGTGGCAGCCCGGGCAGCTGACGCTGCGCACCCCCGAGGCGCTCGCGGAACTGCGGCTCGACCTGCGCCTGGGGGCGGCGGCCGAACGCCTGGACCGCGCCACCCGCACCGTGCACCTCGCCGACGGCGGCCGGGTGCGCTGCGAGGCCGTCGTGCTGGCCACCGGCGTCCGCCCGCGCCGGCTGCCCGGCGCCGAAACCCCCCTCCCCGGCGCCCACGTGCTGCGCACCCTGGCCGACGCCCTCGCCCTGCGCGCGGAACTGCGCCCCGGCGTACGGCTGTTGGTGGTCGGCGGCGGTCTGCTGGGCGCCGAGGCGGCGGCCACCGCCGTCGGCCTCGGGGCCGAGGTGACCTGGCTGGTCTCCGCCGCCGCCCCGCTGGCCGCCGTGCTGGGCACCGACACGGCCGCCCTGCTGACCGGCCTGCACCGCGACCACGGGGTCCGGATCCACCGGGGCGCGGCCGCCGCGGTGGTCGAGCGGGGCGGCCGGGCGGTGGGCGTGCGGCTCGCCGACGGTTCCGAACTGGCCGCCGACGCCGTGCTGACGGCGATCGGCTCGCGGCCGGCCACCGAGTGGCTGGCCGGCAGCGGGGTGCCGCTGGAGGCGGACGGCGGCGTGGCCTGCGACGCCCACTGCGCCGCCGGCCCCGGCGTCTGGGCGGCCGGCGACGCGGCCGCCTGGCCCGACCCGCGCACCGGCCGCCGCCGGCGCCTGGAACAGCGCACCAACGCCACCGAGCAGGCCCTGTGCGCCGCCCGGAACCTGCTGGCCGGCCCGGACGGCGCCCGCCAGGTCTACGACCCGGTCCCGTACCTGTGGAGCGACCAGTACGGCCTGCGGGTGCAGGCCTTCGGCAGCCCCGGCGGCGCCGATCGGTTCGAGGTGGTCGACGGCAGCCTCGCCGAGCACCGCTTCGCCGCCGCCTGCGTACGGGAGGGCCGGGTCACCGGCGCGGTGGGCATCGCCGCCGCCCGGGCCCTGCGCGCCCTGCGCGCCCGGGTCGCGGCCCACGACCCCTGGCCGCCCGCCGACCGGCCGCAGCCCGCCGCGGCCCTCAGCTGACGGGTCGTACGCCCTCCCCGCCCCCGTCCGGGAGGGCGTACGACCCGTCCGACCCGTCCGGCCCGTCGGCCGGGGCGTACTGGGCCAGCCCCTCGCCCAGCGACCAGTCCGCCGGGCCGTTCTCCGTCAGCACCACGAACACGTTGCGCGGCTCGGTGCCCGCGTACTCCCGCGCGAGCTCGGCGATCCGGCGGTACAGCGCCCGCTTCCGCGCGTCCGTGCGCCCGGCCCGCAGCGCGACGGCCACGTACACGATGCCCTCGTCGCGCCGCACCCCGAGGTAACCGCCGTAGCGCAGCGCGCCGTTGACGCCGTCGTGGTCGGTGAGCACCTGGAAGTGGTCGTCCGGCGGGATCCCGAGCGCCTCCACCAGCGCCTGGTGCACGGCGCGCCCGAGGGCGTCCAGCCGCTGCGGGCCGGCCCCCCACGTGTCGATGCGGACGAACGGCATATCCCGACTCCCTCCGAGAACCCCAACTGTACCTACCAGTAGGTACAGTCTCGGGTGACCCTGGGGCAAGGGCTGGTCCGGCGAGCTGGTGTACAAATCGCTACATTGGGGACATTTGGCATCTGTGCCAGGCACCGTGCGTCCACGCAAAGAAGGCCGAGCGCCTTCGGAAAGGGTCCCCATGCACCCCGCCCTCAGCCCCGCCGTCCTCGCCGAACTGCGCCGGCCCCGGCCCTACCCGGCGGTGTCCATCCTGATGCCCACCCACCGCCGCGAACCGGACAGCACCCAGGACCCGGTGCGGCTGCGCAACCTGCTGGCCGAGGCCAAGGAGCGGATCCAGGCCGACCCCGAGGTCTCCCGTGCCGACCGGATCGACGTCGTCGGACAGCTCGACCGGGCCCTCGCGGAGGTCGACCTGGTGCACGCCGAGGACGGCCTCGCCATCCTCGCCGCGCCCGGCGAGCACCAGATCTGGACCTTCGCCCGCACCGCCCCCGCCCGGGTGGTCCTGTCCGACACCTTCCTCACCCGCAACCTGGTCTCCGCCCAGGCCGCCGAGCGCCCCTACTGGGTGCTCGCCGTCGCCGCCGACCGGGCCGTGCTGTGGGGCGGCAACCAGGAGCGGGTCACCGAGGAGAAGATCCACGGCTTCCCGCTGACGCGCACCTTCGACAACCCCGACCCCGAGCGCCGCGAGCGCATCGGCGACACCCCCAGCACCTTCCGCGACGAGGAGACCAAGACCTTCCTGCGCCAGGCCGACACCGCGATCGGCAAGGTGCTGGCCGCCGACCCCCGCCCGCTGTACGTGGTCGGCGACGCGCCCGCCCTGGCCCTGCTGGACGCGGCCGGCCCGATCACCAAGGAGGCCACCGCCCAGATCCCGCACGGCGGCCTGGCCCAGGCCGACGTCGAGACCGTCCGCAAGGTGGTCGAACCCGCCGTCCGCGCCCACGCCGAGCAGGAGGTCACCGACACCCTCGCCCAGCTCGACAAGGCCCGCGGCCGCCAGGAGTTCGCGGCCGGCCTCGACGAGGTCTGGCAGGCCGTCGGCCAGGCCCGGATCGCCCGCCTGGTGGTCGAGGAGAACCACCGCGCCACCGTCCGCGACGACGGCGAGCACCTCGTCCCCGCCGAGGCCGGCGAGACCGGCGCCCGGGAGGACATCGTCGACGAGGTCATCGAACGCGCCCTGGACACCGGCGCCAAGGTCACCTTCGTCCCCGACGGCACCCTCGCCGACACCCACGGCATCGCCGCCGTCCTGCGCCACTGACCCGGGGCCCCGCCGCGCCCGGGCCCGCGTTCACCGCCCGGGCGCGGCGGCCTCCAGCTCCTCGACGCTGCCGGACATCACGGTCCGCAGACGGCGCGTCAGGTGCTCCACCGGCCAGTCCCACCACGCGACCGCCAGCAGCCGTGCCACCTGCTCCCCGTCGTAGCGCATCCGGAGCACCCGGGCCGGGTTGCCGCCGACGATCGCGTAGTCGGGGACGTCGGAGGTGACCACCGACCCGGCCGCCACGATCGCCCCGTGGCCGATCCGCACCCCCGGCATCACCGTCGTCCGGTACCCCAGCCACACGTCGTGGCCCACCACCGTGTCCCCGCGCCCCGGCAGCCCGGTCAGCAGGTCGAGGTGCTCGGCCCAGGCCCCGCCCATGATCGGGAACGGGAAGGTCGACGGCCCGTCCATCCGGTGGTTGGCCCCGTTCATCACGAACCGCACCCCGGTGGCGAACGCGCAGAACTTCCCGATCACCAGCCGCTCCGGCCCGTAGTGGTAGAGCACGTTGCGGGTCTCGAACGCCGTCGGGTCGTCCGGGTCGTCGTAGTACGAGTACTCGCCCACCTCGATCAACGGCGAGGTCACCAGCGGCTTGAGCAGCACCACCCTCGGCTGCTCGGGAAACGGGTGCAGCACCCCCGGATCGGGCACGACGGGAACCACCGGGCCACCTCCTCCTGTTGAACGGACTCCTGCGGGCGAAGACGTCGGGACCGACGCCGGACCATGATCCACCATGCCCCGCGCGGAGCTTGACGCACCCTCATGATCCACCGCTCCACCGTCCGTGCGAAGCTTCGTGCATGGCCGTCCACGAACCATGCCCCCGTCCCCGCCGCACCGCCCTGACCGCCGCCGTGCTCGCCGCCGCCGTGCTCCTCACGGGCTGCTCCACCGGCGGCTCCGCCGACACCGGCGCGCACTTCGTCACCGAGAAGGGCACCAGCATCGGACGGGCCGGTGCCGCCGAGCGCCGGGGGGCGCCCGACGTGTCGGGGCGGACGCTGGGGGAGAGCCCGGCGAAGCTCTCCGACTACCGGGGCAAGGTCGTCGTCCTCAACATCTGGGGCTCCTGGTGCGGCCCGTGCCGTACCGAGGCGGGCTCCCTGGAACGGCTCTGGCAGGCCAACCGGGACAAGGACGTGCAGTTCCTCGGCATCAACACCCGCGACCAGGACATCGTCAACGCCCAGCAGTTCGAACAGGAGCGGGGCGTGACCTTCCCCAGCATCTTCGACCCGGCCGGCACCCAGCTGCTCAAGTTCCCCCCGGGCACCCTCGACGCCCAGTTCCTCCCGACCACCCTGGTGGTCGACCGTCAGGGCCGCCTCGCGGCGCGCGCCTTCGGCGGCCAGAGCTACGACGCCCTGGAGTCCATGCTGCAGCCCGTCCTCGCCGAGCGGTAAACCGGTTGGGCCGTAAACCGGTTGGGCCGGTGCGCCGGGGGCTGCTACGGTCTGCGCAGCCGTGAGAGAAACGCGAGGAGGTGAGACCCATGAAGGCTGGATCCGGGTGGGTGCTCCCCCTTGTCGTCACGGTGGGCGATTGACGTTGGTGTCGCCCGGGAGCGCCTCAGACAAGGCACTTCCGAAAGGCAACACCGTGAACTCCGCGCATTCCCCCCGGGGCGACCACGCCCCCGCCGCCGTCACGCGCGTCTCGGACACCGAGTGGCAGGCCGTCGCGGACGGCCTGGTGGTCGGCCGCGGCGACGCGTCGCGCCGGCCCGACGGGCGGCTGTTCGTCAGCGTCGACGCATGGCAGGAGACGGTCTTCGACCGGCTCGCCGACGCGATGCGGGCCGACCTGCCCGAACCCCTGCACACCGTGGCCGACGAGGCCGACACCGAGGCGGTGTCCGCCTGGCGGCGGGCCGGCTTCACGGCCGCGCGCCGCGAGTGGGTCCACCTGGTGCCCACCGACCCGCAGGTCACCGGACTGGCCCGGACGCGGCCCCCGGAGGGCGTGGTGATCCTGCCCGCCGGCCGGGCCGAGGAGGGCCCGCTGCGGGAACTGGAGCACGTCGTCCGGGCGGAGGTGGAGGCCGGCGCCGGCTGGCCGGCGATGCCGGCCCAGGTGCTGCCCCGCCCGGCCGGGGCCCTGGTGGCCGACCCCTCGAAGTACGCGGTGGCCCGTCAGGGCGGGCGCTACGTGGGCCTGATCCGGGTGTCACCGCCGCGCCGGCCGCGGATCGGCCTGCTCGCGGTGCGCGCCGAGCTGCACCGCCGCGGCATCGCCCGGGCGCTGCTGGCCCACGCGCTGGAGGAGCTGCACCGCGGCGGCACCGCGACGGCCTGGGCCGAGGCGGCGGAGTCCAACGGGGCCGCCCTGGCGCTCCTCGAAGGCATCCACGCCCGCCGTACGGGCAGCATCCTGGAACTCGTCCGCCACTGACACCGGCCGCAGCCGACCGCCGCAACCGAGGCAACCGCCGCAACCGAAACAGCCGAAACAGCCGAAACAACCGAACGAAGAGGTCGAGGACCATGACCAAGACAGCGAACGGCATCGAAGTGGAGGGCACCGTCATCGAGTGCCTGCGCAACGCCAACTTCAAGGTGGAACTCCCGAACGGGCACATCGTGCTCGCCCACATCAGCGGGAAGGTCCGCAAGAACCACATCAAGATCCTCCCGCACGACCGGGTGCTCGTGGAGCTCAGCCCCTACGACCTCAGCCGTGGCCGGATCCGCTACCGCTACCGCGGCTAGCGGTCGGCGGCTGACAGTCGGCCCCGATGGCCCGGCACGCTCCCCCGTGGCGTGCCGGGCCACCGGCACACCGCCGCGCCAGGTCGAACGGCCCTGGCGTATCGCGGTGTACCTCGTGGAGGATGCCAGGACGGCGGCCCGCGGTGTTGGCACTGCGTCTCCGCTTCCTTGGCATTGCGTCCACGGCCCGTCACGCGCCGCCCGGACGGCCGCCGGCCAGGGCCTGTTGCCGGTGTTCGCGGGGTGAGAGGCCGTAGGCGGTGCGGAAGGCGCGGCTGAAGTCGTCGGCCCGGGCGAAGCCGCAGCGGGCGGCGACGGTCTGGACGGGGGTGGTGCGCCGGGTGGGGTCGGCGAGTTCGCGGTGGGCCTGTTCCAGGCGTCGTTCGCGGATCCAGGCGGCCAGGGTGCGGCCCTGCGACTGGCAGGTGAAGACCCGGTGGAGGTGGCTGACCGAGACGTGGTGGGCGGCGGCGATCACGGCCGGGGTGAGGTCGGGGTCGTGGAGGTTGCGGCGCACGAAGGCCCGGACCTCCTGGGCCAGGGCGAGGTGGCGGGCCTCTTCGGGCAGGACGGCCTCGGCCTCCAGCTCGCGGGCCAGCCAGGCGGCCACCAGGTCGACCGTCACCGCGCCCATCCGGGCCGCCTCGTCCGGTCCCAGCGCCGCGGCCTGCCGGTCCAGCCCGAGCAGGAACTGCGACAGCAGCGCCGCCGAGCCCGCCCGCACCGAGAACCCCAGGCCCAGCACCTCGCGCAGCCGCTGCGGCGGCAGCGGCAGCAGCGCGGCGGGGAAGTCGATGCCCACGGCCTCGGTCCGGCGTTCCGGACGGCCCGGGGCCGGCACCCCGAGGGCCCGCACGTCGTACGGGGTCGAGCTGTCGACCAGGTACAGGTCGCCGCGCCCGAAGGTGCGGGTCCGGTCCCCGGCGCCGCGGGTCAGCGCCAGCCCGCCGTCCAGCGGCATCGTCAGGTGGTACACCTCCGGGTCCGTGCGCCGCACCAGGGCGGCGGTGCGCCGGAAGCGCGTCGGCGGGAACGAGGACCGCAGCAGGGTGACCGGCCCCAGCTCCAGGCGCCGCATCTCCGCCCGGAAGTCGTCGGCGTGGACGCTGGTCATGTCGCTGGCCCGGGTGCGCGCGAGCAGCTCCCGCCAGCAGTCGAACCGTTCCCTCACGGGCACGCCCTCGCCCCGGAACACGCTGCCGATCGTCGCGGCTCCCGTCGCTGCGGCCACCGTCCGGCCCTCCCTCGCACTGATCCCCTGCCCCGCCCCGGCACGGCCGGACCGTCGACCGTAACCGATCCCGCCGCGCGGCCCCCCGCCGGGCCCCGGGGCGGGCCCGACGGCGGACGGGGCCGACGCACCGCTTTGCGAACCCTTTGCTAGCATCCGCCGCACCGAAGAAGTGGATCAAGGGAGCAGCGGTGGAGCAGGACCGGACGGAGCTGGCGTACACGCCGACGGGGGAGGACTTCCGGGAGGCCTTCGCCGCCCAGGCGCGGCACACCACCGTGGGCCGCGCGGTGCGGATCGCCTGGTGGGCGGCGGCCGGCTTCGCCGTGCTCGGCTGCGCGACGGACCTGGCGGACGGCCGGGTGGAGGCGGCGAGCGCGCTGCCGGCGGTCGTGCTGGTGACGCTCGCGGCGCTCGCCCCGCGGCTGCAGGTGCGGTCGGCGCGGCGGCGGGTCGCCCGGCGGGGGCCCCGCACGGTGCTGGTGGACGGCACCGGGGTGAGCGTCGTCGACGGGCGCGGCACCGTGGCCCTGCCCTGGGCCAGGGTGCCGCGCCTGCTGGAGACGGAGAACCTGTTCCTGGTGCTCAACCGCAGCGGCTCGTGCCTGATGGTGCTGCCCAAGCGCGCCGCCGCCGACCCCGCCGCGCTGCGCGCCCTGCTCGCCCGGCACACGACCGCGGTCCGCCCGCCCGCGCACCTGGGCACCGACGCCGGGGCGGCCGGGCCCGGCAGGCAGGGGAACTGACGCCCGCTACGCCCGCTCGCCGGTGCCCTCGGTGTCGATGTGCGGCAGGATCCGGTCCAGGAAGCGCGGGGTCCACCAGGCGGCCGGGCCGAGCAGCGTCAGCACCGCCGGGACCAGCAGCAGCCGCACGATCGTGGCGTCCACCAGGACGCTGACGGCCAGCCCCAGGCCCATCATCTTGATCACCACGTTGTCGCTGACGATGAACGCGGCGAACACGCTGACCATGATCAGCGCGGCGCAGGTGATCACCCGGGCGGTGATCTCCAGGGCGTGCGCGACGGAGTCCTGGCTGTGGCCGGTGCGCAGCCAGGCTTCGTGGACGCGCGAGAGCAGGAAGATCTCGTAGTCCATGCTCAGCCCGAAGACGATCGCGAACATCATCATCGGCACGTAGCTCTCGATCGGGACGGTGCCCGCCACGCCGAGCGCCGGCCCGCCCCAGCCCCACTGGAAGACCGCCACCACGACCCCGTACGAGGCCGCGATCGACAGCAGGTTCAGCACCGCGGCCTTGACGGCGACCAGCAGGCCGCGGAAGACCACGAGGATGATCAGGAACGCCAGCGCGACGACCACCGCGATGATCAGGACCAGCCGGCCGGAGACGATGTCCAGGAAGTCGACCTGGGCCGCGGTGGTGCCGGTGACGTAGGTCTTCGCGCCGGTGCCGGCCACCGCGTCCGGCAGCACGGTGTCCGACAGGCGGTCCACCAGCTCGGTGGTGGACCGGTCCTGCGGGGCGCCCGCCGGGATGACGGTGGCGAACAGCACCGCGCCGTCCGGGCTGGTCTGCACCGGCGTGCTGGAGGCGGCGCCGGGCAGGTGGGCCAGGGCCTGCTGCACCGCGCCCTGCACGCCCGCCCGCGCCCCGGCGGGCACCGCGCTCTGGTCGACGACCGCGGTCAGCGGCGCGTTGGCGCCCGGGCCGAAGGCCTGGGCGACCAGGTCGTAGGCGCGCCGGTCGGTGAAGCCGGTGGGGTCGGCGCCGTCGCCGATGTGGCCCAGCTGGATCGAGAACAGCGGGATCGACAGCACCCCGAGCGCCACCACCCCGGCGACCAGGTACCGCCACGGGCTCGCCTCGACCCGCCGGGCGTAGCGGTGCCAGCTGCCGCCGCCCTCCCCGCCGCCCCCGGCCTCGGCGATCGGACGGCGCACCGCGAAGCGGTCCATCCGCGTCCCGATCAGCCCCATCAGCGCGGGCAGCAGGGTCAGCGCGCCGAGCACCGCCGAGACCACGGTGACGGCCGCCGCCGCGCCGAGCTTGGCGATGAAGGAGATGCCCGACACCGACAGCCCGGACAGCGCGATGATCACCGTGCAGCCGGAGACCAGCACCGCCCGCCCGCTGGTGGCCACCGCCTGGCCGGCGGAGGCGACCGGGTCCACGCCGTCCATCAGGTTCTGCCGGTGCCGGGTCAGCAGGAACAGCGCGTAGTCGATTCCCACCCCGATGCCGATCATGGTCGCCAGGGTCGGCGCCACGGTGGCGAAGGTGGACAGCGCCGCGACCAGCCCCAGCACCCCCAGCCCCACCACCGCCGCGATCAGCGCCGTCAGCAGCGGCAGCCCGGCCGCGATCGCGCTGCCGAAGCCCACCAGCAGCACCACCACCGCCACCGCGAAGCCGATCACCTCGCTGGAACGGTCGTCCGCCGGCGGACGCGCCAGCTCGCCCAGCGGGCCCCCGTACTCCACCTGCACCCCGGCCGCGCGCAGCGGGGCGACGGCGGCGTCCACCCCGCCCAGGTAGTCACGGCCCAGCAGCGCGGGCATGGTGTCGAAGCGCACCGTGATGTACCCGGTCAGCCCGTCGGGCGCCAGCGGCCCGCCCGGCACGGCCCCCTGCCCGGGCGGCGGCAGCGGGCTCTGCACCGACAGCACGTGCGGCAACTGCTGGAGCGAGGCCACCGCCTGGGCGATCTGCGGCTGGAACCCGCCCAGCTGCGCGGCGTCGTGCAGCACCACCTGCGAACTGGTGCCCGCGGCGGCCGGCTCGTGCGCCAGCAGCACGTCCCGGCCCTGCTGCGCCTGGGTGCCGGGCAGCGAGAAGTCGTCCGAGTAGGTGCCGCCGAAGGCCCGGTTCGCGGCCTGGACACCGGCCAGGGCGACGATCCACAGCACGACGACGACCAGGCCGTGGCGCGCGCACCACTCGCCCAGCCGGCGCAGGCCCGAGCGCCGGGCGGGCGGCGGCGCGGAAGCCGGGAGGACGCGGCGGGCGGACGGCGGCATGGACGGCTCCCGGGGTCTCCTGCGCGGCGGTGCGCCGAACCGGCGCAGTGTTCCCGCGGGTATGGGCCCACCCGGCCGTACCGGCGGGTAGTCGCCCCGACGGCCCCGGGCGCCGTCCCCGCCCCGGGACGGGTCAGCCCCCGCCGAGCCGGGGCGCGGCCACCGGCGCGGCCGCCCCGACCAGGACGACCAGCTCGTGCCCGCCCGGATTGGCGGGAACGGGGACGGTGCGCCAGTTGTTGGCCAGCCAGACGTTGCCCGAAGGGTCGATCTGCACACCGGTGTTGCGTTCCAGCCCGTCGCTCGTGTACCCGGTGCCGGGCGGCGAGATCGGCTCACCGGTGCGCACCCCGGGCGGACACGCGGACAGGTTTACCCCGCACAGCCGGGCGACGCGGTGGCCGCCGAAGTTGGCCACCCACACGGTGTCGTCCCCGTCGACGGCCACGCCCCAGGGCAGGAACAGGCCGCCGCCGGTGAAGGGTTCGGCGGGCGTGCTCCCGTCCGGCCCGATCATGGTCACCGAGGCCCCCGGACGCGGGCCGTCCTCGCCGGCCAGCGCGGCCGCGAGGTCCGCCGCGGTGCTGTCGCCGCAGGGCACCGGCAGGATGCCGCTGTTGCCCACCCAGGCGTTGCCCCGGCTGTCGGTGGCCACCGCGAGCGGGCGGCGCAGACCGGCGCCGGTGACGGTGCGCTCCACGGTCCCGTCGGGGGCGAGGACCTGGACGCTGTCGCTGCCGTTGCCGGTGACCCACAGCCGCCCGGCCGGGTCGACGGCGGCGCCGAAGGGCTTGTGCAGCCCGGGAGTCGCGATCTCCCTGGCCTGGGTGGCGTCGCCGTCCGGGATCCGGGCCACGCCGTCCGTACCGCAGTTGGCGACCCACACGGTGCCGGCCCGGTCGGCGGCCATCCCCTGGGGCTGGACGATCCCGGCGCCGCGCCAGCCCTTGGGCGGGGACAACGGGGTGCCGTCCGGGGCGAACTGGGAGACGCTGCGCTCCAGCGGCTTCGGGTCGACCGGGCAACCCGTGCCCTGGAAACCGAAGTTGGCGACCCAGGCGGTGCCCCGGGCGTCCACGGTGACGCCGAATCCGGCGCCGTACAGGCCGCCGCCCCGGTAGGGGGCGCCGGGGGCGTCCCGCCCGTCGGGGGTGAACCTGAGCACGGCGTCGCCGCCGCAGACCGGGACGCCCGGGTCCGGGCCGTAGCGGTAGTTGTTGCTGACCCAGGCGTTGCCGTCGGCGTCGAAGGCCAGGTTGCCGGGGCCGTCCAGCTCGTGGCCGTCGCCGTCGTAGCGTAGCGCCACGGTCCAGGCGTCGGGGGCGGCGGACAGTGCCGGCCGGTAGCGCTCGGCGGTGCCGGCCAGCGCGAACAGCGCGGCCACGTCGTGGCCCGGGTCGCGGGCGATGTCCACGGCGGCCCGCAGGGTGTCGCGCGGCCGCTCCCGGCCGGGGCGCCGGGCCAGGTCCAGCAGCCGGTCGCAGGAGCCGCCGGTGGTGTCGTCGACACAGGAGGCCAGCAGGTTCGCCAGGGTGTTGAACTCGGCCAGGGTGGAGGTGAGTTCACCGTTGGGCGGGGCGGCGAGCAGCGCGGCGACGCCGCCGGTGCCGGTGTCGGCCAGGTTGTGCGCGACGGCCGCCGCGTTCGGCAGCCCGGGGGAGGGGCCGGCCACCCCGTCCGGGCCGGTGAACCGGGCCAGGGCGTAGGCCGCGGCCACGGTGGTGCGCTCGTTGACGACGAGTTCGGGCGGGGCCCCGGCACCGCTGAGCACCGCCGCGAGCGCCACCGGCCCGTCGGCCTCCCACCCGCCCGCCCCGTCCGGAGTCCGACGCTCGCCGCCTGCCCCGGCGCCGCCCGCCCCAGGGCCGACGCCGGCCAGCACGTACAGCACCGCCCGCGGGTCGCGCGGACGCCGGTAGTCCAGGACGAACCGCCCGTCCGCCCCGCCGCGCGCCCGGGCCAGCACCCGAGGCCGCCCGCCCTCGCCCTGCCCGGCCTGGTACAGCGTCACCTCGGCCCCGCCGAGCGGGACCTCACCGCTGCGCACCACCCCGCACTGCCCCTGCGCCTCCCACCCGGCGGGGAGCGCCGGGGCGGCGCGCGAGGGCCCGGCGACGGGCAGGGCCAGCAGGGCGGCGGTCAGCAGGACACCGCGGCGTCGGCGCACGGGGACTCCGTTCGGCGAGGGGGGAACCGAGGGGGAACTCCTGACTGCCACATCCCCGCGCCACCCGCACGCGACCTGCCGCCCGACGCGACGGAAGATGCCCGGTACGGCCGAGCCCCGGCCCTCGCCCTCGCCCCCGTCCCCCGTTCCCGCCCCCCGGCCCGGAGGGGACCTCGGCCGTCTTCCCGCGCCCCACCGACGAGTTGGCTAGACTGCCCCGGTCCGATGATCTGATCACGAAGGGGCGCGGATGAGCACGGAAGACGCCGGGGCGCAGACCTGGATGACCGCGACCGGGCCCGACCCCGACGAGCCGCCCGCGCCGCAGATACGCCAGGACATCCCGCACAGCGCCCGGATGTACGACTACTTCCTCGGCGGCAAGGACAACTTCGCCGTCGACCGCGAAGCCGCCGAGCGGGTCCTGACCGTCTTCCCCACCATGCGCACCGCCGTGCGGGCCAACCGCACCTTCATGCACCGCGCCACCCGCGCCCTCGCCCGACGCGGCCTGTGCCAGTGGCTGGACATCGGCACCGGCATCCCCACCTCGCCCAACCTCCACGAGGTCGCCCAGAGCGTCGAACCACGCGCCCGGGTCGTCTACGCCGACAACGACCCCGTCGTCCTGGCCCACTCCCGCGCCCTGATGACCAGCACCCCCCAGGGCCGCACCGCCTACGTCCACGGCGACGTCCGCGACCCCGCCTCGATCCTGGCCACCCCCCAGGTCGCCCAGACCCTCGACCTCACCCGCCCGGTCGTGCTGTCGATGGTCGCCCTGCTCCACTTCGTCCCGGACCTCGACGACGCCCACGCCATCGTCAAGCAGCTCCTCGACCCGCTGCCGGCCGGCTCCGCCCTGGTCCTCTCCCACGCCACCGCCGAACTCGACCCGCCCGGCGCCACCAAGGTCCAGGAGATCTACAACCAGGCCGGCACCTCCCTGAAGCTGCGCCACAAGGCCGAGTTCGCCACCTTCTTCGAAGGCCTCGACCTCCTCGACCCGGGCATCGTCCCCGCCCACCGCTGGCACCCGGACGGCACCGACGACGACACCACCGGCCTGCTGCCGGACAGCGTCACCGACGCCCAGGTCTCCTTCTACGCCGGGGTCGCCCACAAACGCTGACCCGGCCACGGCGCCCGGCCCCGCGTCAACACCCCGGCCGGCCCGGCCTCCCGTCCGGGTGACACCGGGGCGGTTCCGCCCCCGGACCCGGCCCCCGTCCGCTCTCCTGGAACGGCCGACGGAACCCGCCGTCGCCACGCCCCGGAGAAGGAGCCCCCGTGTCCTCGCCCTGCGACCCCCAGTACGCTCCCGCCGGCGACGTGAGCGCCGCGCTCATGGTCATCGACTCCCGGCTCAAGGCCCTCTACGACGGCCGCACCGGGACCGACCCCGAACACCGCGAGATGGTCGACTACCTCGTCGCGGCCACCGGCCCGGAGGAGTTCGCCGCCCTGCTGGAAGGCGCCTGCACCCTCGTCTACCTGTACATGAACTGGCTGCGGGCCGCCCACGAGGAACACGGCAAGGACGTCATCGAGTACGTGGTCCCCACCCTGGTCGCCACCATGCGGATGATGCCCAGGACCTTCCGCCCCGAGGTCGTCCCCACCATGGCCGGCCTGCTCGTCGCCGCCGGCACCGGCCTGAGCCCCAGCCTGTGGCGTGCCCAGTACGGGCCCTGGACCGAGGAGGAGATGAACCCCCTGGAAGCCACCGCCACCCTGGTCGCGGAGTACGTCAACCGGGTCGCCGGCGGCGACCAGGAGTTCGCCACCCGCCTGGTCACCGACGCCCTCTCCCTGGCCGACGAGCAGTGACCCCCGCTCAGCCCGCCGAGGGGTGAACCGCCCGGTACGCCGTCACGGCGGCGGGCAGGACGGCCTCCACACCGGCCAGCGGCTTCTGGTCGACCACCTTGTGGACCGTCAGGATCACATCGCCCTCCCGGACGAAGGCCACCTCACTGACGAACGGATCCGTACCGCCGGGGAAGAGTGAGGCGACCCGCAGCACCAGGCCCTCGTCCCCCGGCAGCCCCGGATCCTCCGTGGACAGGGTGTCCTGCTCCGAGGTGCCGTCCGGGAAATCCGTGGTGTAGGTGGGGCAGCGCCGCACCGCACCGCGCAGGTCGGCCATCGCGGCGGCCGCCTTGCCGGGGCCGTACCGGTCCAGTGTCTCCTCACCGAACCAGTCGATGCCGTCGGCGTCGGCGGCGGGGCCCTTCAGGCCGACCGACACGTGCTCCTGGCTCGGGGTGTGTGTCGGCAGCAACTGCGTCACCGTGAGCTCCGTGCACGGCATCGACGCGATCGGCTCGCCGGGCGCGCGGCGGCGGGGTGCGGGGGAGACGTCGGGCAGCAGCTCGAAGCCGGCCGGCAACCGGGCGGCCGTCAGCAGCGCGTCGTGCAGCGTCGGCAGCGGAGTCGGCGCCGCACCCGCCGGACCACCGCCCGCCGGACCGCCACCGGAACACCCCGCCAGGGCCGCCCCCACCGCAAGACCCACCACCAGCGCGACAGCACGAAGACGCACCGGACACCCCCCTCGACCGTTCGTGAACCCGCGCATCCTCCCATACGGCGCACCGCCCGCCGTCGCCGGACGACCACCCGGTACGGACCGCCGCCCCGACGCATTGTCAGTGCCCGCCCGTAGAGTGGAAACCACGCTGAAGGGAACGCCGAAAGGCCCCGCGAAAAGCACCGCGCAACGCACCGCGTAATCCATTACGCAATGCACCGCGAAATCAGTGTGGAATCACCGCGAATTGACGCCGGAACCAGGGGAGAGCCATGTCCGTGAACAGGATCAAGCACAAGGTCAACCACGTCTCCCTCGTGGTCGACAGGTCCGGCTCGATGCGCCAGCACCAGTCCCAACTCATCCGTGTCGTCGACGAGTTCGTCAAGGGGCTGCAGGAGGAGTCGGACCGCCTCGGCCACGAGACCCGGATCAGCCTCTACGCGTTCGACCACGAAGTGCAGAACCTGGTCTGGGACATGGACGTCAAGCACCTGCCCTCGCTGCGCGGCCTCTACCAGGTCGACAACGGCGCCACCGCCCTCATCGAGGCGGCCGTCAAATCCGTCGACGACCTCAAGAACATCTGGGAGGGCTACGGAGAGCACTCCTTCCTCCAGGTCGTCGTCACCGACGGCGAGGAGAACGCCTCCGGCTTCTCCCAGAACGGCCAGATGCACATCCGGATGAACGCGAGCCAGGGCACCGCCGTCCTGTGCGGCTGGATCGGGCGCATCCGCGACGCCATGGACGCCCTGCCCGACCACTGGACCTCCGCCATCCTGGTCCCCAACTCCCTGGCCAAGCGCACCGCCCAGGAGTACGGCTTCCCCGCCGGCAACATCGCGATCTGGGACGCCGACTCCAGCAAGGGCGTCGAAGAGGCCATCGGCACCGTCAAGTCCGCCGCCACGAGCTTCCTGCGCGGCCGCGAACAGGGCGTGCGCGGCACCAGGAACCTCTTCGCCATGGGCCAGGACCTCAGCACCGCCGACGTCAGCGCCAACCTCGACGCCCTCGACGCCGGCAAGTACATCCTGGTCCCGGTCGACCAGGCCACCCCCATCCGCGAGTTCGTCACCAGCGCCGGCCACCCCTACAAGACCGGCTGCGCCTTCTACGAGCTCTCCAAGCGCGAGAAGATCCAGGGCAACAAGCAACTCGCGGTCGCCGAGAAGGACCCGGCCACCGGCCGGATGACCGGCCGGGTCTTCTCCGGCCCCGCCGCCCGCCGGCTCCTCGGCCTGCCCGCCGCCGAGGCCACCGTCAAGCCCGGCGACAACGCCGCCTACACCGTCTTCGTCCAGTCCACGTCCGTCAACCGCAAGCTCGTCCCCGGCACCAAGCTCCTGGTCATGCTCTAGGGACCGGCGCCCGGCCCGCGGTCCTCAGCCGAGGTCCCGGCGCACCGCCGTCAGGACGTCGGGCGGCAGATGCGGCCCGCCCTCGGCGACCAGCCACCGTTCCAGGACCCGTCCCGGGTCGCGGAGACGGCGCGGCGGGCCGTCCGGGCGGCGGACGCTCACCAGTCCGCCGGCGACGGTGATCGCGGCGTCGGCCTCCTCCGGCGAGGTCCGCACCAGCAGCCCGCGGTAGCCGAGCCCGCCGTCCGCCGGCCCGCCGCCCGGCGCCGGGGCCGGGGTCAGGGAGGCGATCCGGCGCCCCAACTCCGCGGCCGCGGCGGGTGTCAGCGGGTAGCGGGGGTTGGGGCGCCCGCTGTAGAGGTCGACCTCGACGGTCGCAGCGGGCCGGCGGGCCGTCAGCGGATCCGCCGGCGCTGGCTGTCGCAGCCGTAGAAGTAGCCGCAGAAGATGGTGTACGGCCCCCGGTCGGCCTTCTCCGGGTCGTAGATCACGTGCCCGCTGTTGTCGACGTTGCGGGCCGGCGTCGAGCCCGGCTTGTGGCCCCAGAAGCCCTCCTTCTGCTTCCGGTACCAGTGGAAGTCCCCGCCGCCGGGGATCACCACCAGCGCGGTGAGGTAGCGCGGCTTCGCGGTGTCGGGGAAGCAGTCGAAGCGGTGGTGCATCCCGTCGCACAGCGAGGCGCGGGTCATCTCCTCGCAGGTGATCCGGCTGTACATGTGGCCGCAGCCGCGGCCGGGCTGGGCGAAGGTGTTGGTGCGCCAGTTGCTGGCGTAGTTGTAGCAGTTGTTGTGGGCGCGGACGTTGGCGTCGTCGTTCCAGAAGCCGGGGTTGAACGCCCCGAACTCGATCTGGCAGGTGACCTCGGGCTGTTCGGCCGCGGTCCCGCCCGCCGGCTCGGCCCGGTCCGCGGCCGAGACCCGGCCGCCGCCCGCCAGCTGCCCGAGCAGGAAGTCCCGGAAGGACTCCTCGACCGGCGGCGTCTGCCCGGCGAACCCCTCGGGGGCCGCCTGCCAGGGCGCGAGGGTGATCAGCCGCTCGGCGACCTCGGCGGTGCGCCCGGCGGGCGCCTGCGCGCCCGCCGGGAGGTAGAGGCGGGAGCCCAGGCCGAAGTCGCGCGCGAGCTCGTCGTCGAAGGCCTCCAGCCAGAACCCGCGCAGGCCCAGTCCGCCCGTCGGCGCCTCGGCGGGGACGGTGAACAGCTCGCGGTCCCGGGTCAGTTCGCGCAGGGCCGCCCGGGCCCGGGCCTCGTCGGTGAGGTCCGCGACCGGGTCGGGCCGGCCGGAGAAGACGTCCGCGGTGATCCTCAGCATGGGTCCCGTTCTCCTTGTCTACCGGTACTGGTTCACGGCAACTCGCTTACAGGAACTCGACGAAGAACGGCCCGCCGTTGGTGGGGAAGCTCCTCGTCGTGTGGGGCTCCATCGAGGTGAAGAGGACGTGGCACCCGAAGGAGCGGTACAGGAACGCGGGGGTGTCCGTCTCGTTGTCGACGAACGAGGCCCCGTTGGAGATCGGCAGGCAGCGGCCGTTGGGCGGGTCGAAGATCTCGCCGTTGGTCCCGTCCTGCGAGACGAAGGTGAACGCTCCGGTGGCGGCCTGGGCGCTGGTCGCCGTGCCGGTGAGCAGCAGGAAGGCCGCGGTGACGGTCACCGCCGCCCGGCCCACGTGGGTGAGTGCGCGCATCGTGCACTCCTTTCCGCCGCCTCGGTGCCCCCGGTTCCCGGGGGCGGAGGACCGCTGCGGCCACCCCATGCTGTCGGCGGCCGGGGGAGGAGGGGGTTCCCGAACCGGCGGAAGCGGCGCAGAACCGCCTGAACAGCCGCCTGAACGGCCTCCTGAGCAGTCGCCCGCCGGCCCGCCCGCAGGCGCGGCCGGGCCGACAGGGCGCGGGTGGGCGCGGGTCAGCGCACGGTCACGGTGAACACGGGCGAGGCCGTGGCGCCGCTGACGATGCGCAGCTCGTTGAGGCCCTTGATGCCGAGCTTGACGCGCAGCGCGTAGGAGCCGTTGTGGGCGGTGCGCACGGAGGCGGGCAGGCTGACCCACTTGCCGTGCTGCTTCTGCTGCAGGGTCACCGTGCTGCCGGCCTTGAGGCCGGTGGTGGTGCCGGTGACGTGGAAGTCCTCCCAGGCCCGGACGGAGGTGACCGAGGGCTTGGCGGTGATGGTGGCGTGTGCGGCGGCCTGCTGCCCGGCGGACGCGGCGGACGCGGAGACGGTGGGGGTGGCGGCCACGGCGGTGCCCGCCAGGCCGAGGGAGAGCACGCCGAGGGTGGCCACGGCGGCCAGACGCAGGGAGTTCCGCTTGGAGACGATCACAGGAGTACCTCTTCCACGGGGAGGTGCCTGCCCACGCGGCCCGGCCGGTGCCGTGTGGGCGCTGTCCCTCTCAAGGACGTTCTCATCCCGCTCTCAGGTTGTGGACGGATCGTCACCATCCTGTAACAGCAGGCGATCATCGTACGGTCACCTGTTCGTCGATCGGATTGTCACCGGCGTCGGCTAGCCTGCCCCGGCACCACACACCGCACGTTCCATGAGGGGGAACCGATGTCCCGCACGACCACCCGCCGCACCGCCGCCACCGCGGCGGCCACCGCCGCCGCGACCCTGCTCGTCCTGAGCGGCGCCACCGCTGCCACCGCCGCCGTGGCGGACGCGCCGCTGTCCGGCGCGGAGGCGACCGTCGCCGTCGGCGCCCGCGGCGCCGTGCCCGTGGTCAGCCCCGACGGCGGCACGGCCTACGTCGCGGTGACCGAGGCCGACAACACCTCCACCGTGAAGGCGGTGGACACCCAGTCCGGCGCCGTCACCGCGCGGCTGGCCCTGGGCACCCTCCAGTGGAGCGCCCACCCGGCGCTCAGCCCGGACGGCTCCCGGCTGTACGTGCTCGACGGCCAGCGCCTGAGCGTGGTGGACACCGCCACGCTGACCCTGCGCGCCACCCTCACCCTGCCCGACCAGCCCCGCCCGGCCGGCTGGGCCGCGGGCTCGACCTCCGGACTGGCCTTCAGCCCCGACGGCTCCACCCTGTACGTCTCCCAGAGCGGCCCGACCGCCTACCGGCAGAACGGCCAGAGCCGGATCCTGGCCTTCGCCACCGCCCAGCAGGCGTTCACCACCTCGGTGCAGATCCCGGCCCCCTACGTCGGCGCCCCCGCGGCCCGCCCGGGCACCGCCGACGTGTACGTCGGCACCAGCCAGGGCGTGGTGCACGTGAGCGCGGCCGGCACCGCGCCCGCCGTGGCCGCCACCGTCCGGGGCACCGCCACCAACCTGGACTACAACCTGGCGTTCACCCCCGACGGCAAGCGCCTGTTCGGCCTCGCCGAACTCGGCACCGGCGCCAGCACGATCATCGACCCGGCCACCGACACCGTCACCTCCACCTTCCAGGCCGCGGGCAGCGGCGACACCCTGGAGAACCCGCAGGTCAGCGCCGACGGCACCCGGCTCTACCTCGCCGACAGCAACTACGGCACGACCACCGCCTCGGTGCTCGCCCTCGACACCGCCACCGGCGCCCCCGTCCCCGCGGACGGCGCCGGCAACCTCGACGAGGACAGCCTCACCGGCCTGGCCCTGGGCCCCGACGGCCACACCTTCTACGTCGGCGGCACCGTCGGACAGACCGCCAACCTGCAGATCATCGCCCACTGACCGCCCCCCGCCGGGTCCGCCCGCCCTCGCCCGGGCGGGCCCGGCGGGGCCGGCCGCGGCTCCCGGGCGTGCCGCAACCCTGGACAGCGGCGGGGGAGTCGGCCACTGTTCACCACCATGGACGTGCCCCTCCCGCAGCACCGGCCCGGTGCCCCGCGCACCGCGCTCCTCAAGGAGGTGACCGCGGTCGGCGACGAGGCCCTCGCCCTGCTCGCCGGCTGCCGCGGCGACACCCCGGTCCCCGGATCCGAGTGGACGGTCGCCGAGGCCGCCGCCCACCTGGCGATGGCCAACGAGCTGATGGCCGCCCTGGCCGCCGGCGAGCAACGGCCCTACGGGGACGGCACCCCGGCCTCGCTGGCCGCCGCGAACGCCGCCTCGCTGGCCGCCCGGCCCGAGCGCGACCCGGCCGTACTCGCCGCCCAGATCGCCGACCGGGCACGGGAGTTCACGACGGCGTCCGTCCGGCGCGAGGGCACCGAAGCGGTCCGGACCCCGCTCGGCCCGATGGACCTGGACACCCTCGGCGCCTACCTGCTCACCCACATGCTGGCCCACCTCTACGACATCGCCCGCGCCCTCGGCCGGCCGCACCCGCTGGACCGGCACCGGGTCGCGCTGACGACGCCGTTCCTGCGCACGGCCATGCCCTGGGTGGTCGACGCCCGCGCCGCGGCCGGCCACAACGCCTGCTACCGGGTGCGGCTGCGCGGCCTGGAGGAGTTCGCGGTGACCTTCACGGACGGCGCCGCCACGGTGGACCGGGAGGCGCCGCGCCGCCCGGACTGCACGATCCTGCTGGAGCCGGTGGCCTTCTTCCTCATCGCGCTGGGCCGCTCCGGCGCCACCGAAGCCCTGCTGCGCGGCAAGGTGCTCGCCTGGGGCCGCCGCCCCTGGCTGGCCCCGGCCTTCCCCCGGCTCTTCGTCGCCCCCTGACCCCTGACCCCGGCCCGGCCTCGGCCCCGGGCCGCCCGCCAGCCCGCGCCGGCACCCGCCCCCTACGATGCGGTGCCATGATCCTTGAAAGCGCTCTGCTGGACGTCCGGCCCGGGCGGGAGGACGAGTTCCTCGCCGCCTTCGCGCAGGCCAGGCCGCTGATCTCGGTCCAGAAGGGCTTCCGCTCACTGGAGTTGCGCCGGTGCGTGGACGAGGGGGAGGGCTCCCGCTTCCTGCTGCAGGTGGAGTGGGAGACGCTGGCCGACCACACCGAGGGCTTCCGCCGCTCCGCCGAGTACGAGCGGTGGCGGGCGCTGCTGCACCACTTCTACGCGCCGTTCCCCACGGTCGAGCACTACGGGGAACCGCTCCTGACGGCGTGAGCGCCTTTCCCCCTCGGCCCAGCTCAGCCGAGGAGCAGGAAGGCGTCCCAGTCCGGGGCGGTGGCGTCGGGGTGGAGGTGGGCGTGCAGGGCCAGGGCCGCGCCGGCGGTGCCCTCCAGGAGGGTGGCGGGCTCGTCGGCGGCGAGGGCGGCGGCGAGGTCGCGGGCGGTGGCCGCGGCGAGGGCGGGCAGGTGGGCGGCCAGAGTGGCGGAGCCGGAGTCCTCGGCGGTGCGCTGGACGATCCGCAGCAGGCCGCCGGTGCCGTGGCAGAGTCCGGGGCCGGCCAGGTGCCAGCCGGCGGGCTCGGCCAGGGCGTCGGCGAGCGCGGTGACGGCGGTGGCGCGCCAGTCCTGGCGGCCGAGCGCGGTGCCGGCCAGGAAGAGGGCCCGGGCCGCGCCCGGGGTGCCGTAGCACCAGGCCGCCCGGGTCGGCGCGTCGGCGGGCGGGCGGCCCGCCTCCACGTCCTCGACGCGCAGGGTCATCGGCCAGCCGCCGTGGGGCAGCCGGTGGGTGGCGAGCCAGTGGGCCAGCGCCTCGATCGCCCCGTCCTGGCCGGGCACCCGTACGCCCTGCAGCCGGGCCAGGGCCAGCAGTGCGAGCGGGCCCGGGAACCCGTGCGCCAGACCGAGGTTGACGTGACCGCGGGGGTGGTCCGGGTCCGCGCCGGGCAGCCCCGGCCCGCCCGCCGTCCACCAGCGCGGCAGCGCCCCGCGGCCGGGTGCGGCCAGTTCCACCAGGGCGGCCAGCAGGTCGGCCAGCGCCGCTCCCCCCGGCTCCAGGGCCAGCAGCAGCCGGCCCAGGCCGGCGGCCCCCGAGACCGCGTCGAAGGTGTGGGCCCGCAGTCCGGCGCCGGCCGCCAGATCGGCCCGCAGCGCGGCCGTGCGCCCGGCGGCGGCCTCGCCCACCCGGGGCGTCAGGGCGTCGAGCAGCCCGCGGTACTCGCCGGGGGCCCGCGCCATGGTGCGGGCGGCGAAGGCCACCGCGGCGGCGCCGGAGTGGAGGCCGCCGGTGCGCATCGCGCCGGGGGCGCGGACGGCGGCGGCGAGCCGGGCGTGGGCGGCCCGGCGCGGCTCCGGGTCCGGCCCGGCCAGCACGGCGAGGGTGAGCGCGGTGCCGCTGAGTCCGGCGCCGAGCCCGGGGGAGGGGGCGGCGGCGGGGTCGGCCTCGGGCCGGGTGAGGCGGGCGGTGACGGCCAGGAGGGCTTCGGTGGGGGTCATCGGCCCTCGCCCGGGGTGGTGGGGCGGGCGCGGTGGGCTGCCAGGGCGCGGTGGGCTTCGAGGGCGCCGCGGGCGAGGGCGTAGGCGCGGCGTTCGGACTCGCGGTCGATGCCGATGAGGCGGTTGTGGCCCATGTGGAGGACGGAGGCGAGGGCCGGACCGGCCGAGGGCGCGGTGAGGTGGGGCGCGTAGTCGGCGAGCCGGGCGGCGCGCTGGTGCCAGGCGGCGGTGAGGGCGGGGTCGGCGGGCAGCAGGCCGCCGGCGGGGGTGGTGGGGCCGTCGGGGCCGATGGCGCGCAGCGCGGCGGCGCGGTGGGTGCGGAAGGCCTGGTGGTGGGCTTCGGACTTGGGGTAGGCGGCGGCGATCCAGGTGCCGACGGTCGGCGGGGCGGGGCGGGCGGTGAGGAAGGCCCGGGCGGTGGCGGTGAGGTTGACGGCGGCGAGCAGGTCACCGGGCGCGGTGCGGGCGGCCCGGGCCAGCCGCAGGGCGGCGAGGGCGACCAGGCTGTCGGCGTGGAAGACGCGCTCGGCGTGGGCGAGCGCGTCCGGGCCGCCGTAGCGGTCGGTCTCGGGGAGGTAGCCGTCCAGCCGCAGGTCGGCGGCGAGCCCGGCCCGGCGCAGCTCGTGGGCCCAGTCGTGGAGGAGGGGCAGCAGGCCGGCGGCGAGGACGGACGGGGTGCCGTGGAAGCGCAGCCGCAGGTGCGGGGCGGGGTCGCGGTAGCGGATGAAGAACCAGCGGTCGACGTCGCCGGGCAGGGCGGCGAGCAGCCGGGGCAGGTGGTCGGCGAGGATCTCGTCGTGGCGGGCCTCGGTGGCGGCGAGGCGGGCGAACAGCCAGGGGCCGCCGGGGAGTTCGGGGGTGCGGGGGTACGCGGCGGGCAGCGGCCGGCGCACCGCGGGGGCGGCCGGGTGGGCGGCGCGGCGCAGCGGGACGACGATCTCGGTGGCGTGGGCGCCGCCGGGGCCGTGCAGCCAGCCGCCGTCGCCGTCCCCGTCGCCGGTGAGGTCCTCCTGGAGCACGGCGGGCCGCTCGGAGCGGGAGCGGCTGTGCAGCAGGCGGCGGTGCCAGGGGTCGTCCAGGTCGAGGCTGATCCGCTGGTCGCCGCTGAGCAGTTGCACGGCGGCGGGGACGCCCCAGCGGCGGCGCCAGCGGTCGAGGCCCTCGGCCCACTGCCCGTACGGGGCGTCGGCGCCGGGGACGGGGGCGGTGAGCCGCCAGGTGGCGGGGGCGAGGACGACCCGGCCGCGGCGGACCCGGGGCAGGGCGGGGGCGCTGCCGGCGGCGCCCCAGTCCCAGGGCTGCCAGGGGCGCCGTCCGGTGAGCGCGACCTCCTGGAGGAAGCGGGCCGCGTTGGGGGCGCCGGTGCGCAGGTTGAGCGCGTGGTGGGCGGTGGCGCGGACCTCGCGGCCGAGGCTGCGGGAGTGGACGCTGAGGCGCTCGGCGTCGGCGAGGACGACGAGGTCCTCCAGCGGGAGGGCGGCGGGGCCGCCGGGGTCGGGGAAGGCGCTGACGGCGACGCGGTGGCCGAGCCAGCGGGGGGTGAGGGCGATGTTGGCGTGGCGGGGGCGGTAGGGGGTGAACTCCAGGTGGGCGTCCAGGACTTCACCGTCGCCGCACCCCTCGCCGGCGCCGGTGGCGGCGGCGAGCAGGGCCCCGCTGTCCGGCCCGGCGAGGTGGGCGGCGAAGCGGCCGAAGGTGGCGCCGGCGCGGTCGCTGCCGTTGGTCGGGGAGAGCACGAGGCGGAACCGCCCGGCGTCCAGGGCCTCGACGGAGTCGGCGGCGAGTTCGGCGTACAGCTCCAGGGAGTCGGGCGGGGTGTCGGCGGCGTCACCGAACGCCTCCCGCGCCTCCCGTGACTCCCGCGGTTCCTGCGCCGGGACCAGGCGGGCGAGCAACTCGTCGTCCAGGACGACCTCGGGCAGCGGGGCGCCGGGTTCGCGGTCGGCCAGGGCGCCGGCGGCGAGTTCGGACAGCACCCGGTCACGGGCCGCCTCGGCGTCGGTGCGGGCCCGGGCGGGCTGGGGGTTGGCCGCGCCGCGGGGACCGGCCGGGCGCCGGTAGCCGGCCGGCGGGCCGAGGCCGGTGTCGGGGTCGAGC
This sequence comes from Kitasatospora sp. NPDC089509, assembly GCF_044749365.1. Classification (NCBI taxonomy): domain Bacteria; kingdom Bacillati; phylum Actinomycetota; class Actinomycetes; order Kitasatosporales; family Streptomycetaceae; genus Kitasatospora; species Kitasatospora sp. NPDC089509. The sequence continues at coordinate 181,201 of NZ_JBIVHS010000014.1, forward strand.
AGTTCGGCGAGCGGGACGGGGCTTTCGGTGCCGTACCGTTCGAGGAACTCCAGGTGGTAGGCGCGCAGGTGCTCGGGGGCGGTGGCCGGCGGGGAGAGCCGCCACAGCAGGGTGGCGGTGTGCTCCAGCTCGGTGCGGACCTGTTCGGGCAGGACCACCTCGGCCGTCAGCGCGAGGTCGGCGTGCAGGGGGCGGTCGGCGGGCGCCAGGCGGGTCATCCGGCGGCGCGCCTCGCCCAGCACGGCGGTGGCCCGCCCGCGCGGCAGGGCGGCGGCCTGCGCCAACAGGTCCCGTACGGTGGCGAGTTCGGCCCGTACCGGGTGGCCGTCGGGCAGCCGGTCCAGGACGTGGCCGAGCAGGTCGGTGCTGTCCGGCGGGGGCGTCAGGTCGGTGAGCAGGAAGCCCTGGGCGACCAGCGTGCGCACGAGCGCGGCGATCGCCTCGGCCGGGGCGGCGGGGAAGTCGGCGGCCAGGGCGGCGAGCAACTCGGCGTGGCGCAGCGGGCGGCCGGCGTGCCGGACGGCGGCGCGGACCACGGCGGTGGCGCGGACGGTCCGCTCGGTGACGGGCTGCGCGCCCGCCTCCCCGGCGCCGGTCCCGGCCTCGGACGTGGCGCCGGTCCCGCGCCCGGCCGGGGCGGTGCGCGGTTCGGGCAGGTACGGCAGGACCAGCCGGTCGCCGCGCGGCACGATCTGCTGGTCGGCGGCCAGCCGCAGGGCGGGCAGCACCCGCGGGTCGGTGCGCAGCCGCTCCAGCAGCGGGAGGAGCCAGCCGAGGTCGGGGCGCAGGGCTCGGCGTTCGCCGCCGTCCCAGCGGACCTCGGCCCGGGGGCCGAAGCGGGCCGGTGCGACGGCGGCCATCAGGCCGAAGGGGGTGGGGCGGGTGGCCATCCGCAGCCGGTAGCGGCCGACGGCCTCGACCGCGCGGCGCAGCGCGGCCGGGCGGGGGTCGTCGCCGGCGGCGGCCGCGGCCACGGCCTGGTCGAGCTGGTCGGCCAGCGAGGGGCTGGAGACCTCGATCGCCTCGCGCAGGACCGGATCGGCGGCGGCCCCGGCGAGGTAGGCCAGGGGATCGCCGCTCCCGGGCCCGTCGGCGTGGCGCTCCTTGCGGGCCAGCGCGGGTGCGCGCAGCAGGACGGGGCCGGTCGCGGTGAAGAGCGCCTCCCGGTGTGCCGCGTGTGTCTTCTTCCCCACCGTGCCCCCCGTGCCGCCGTGTCGCCGTGTCGGGTCGTTCTATCCCGGTGACCGAAAGCTGTCCATGTTTGATCAGAAGTCATCAATAGTTGGCCGAATCCGTCTATCCGTCCGCGCACAGTCGTTGTCGGGCCCCGAGCGGGTGCCTAACCCTTGCAGCAGTCCGCCGCGGCCAGTCGCGGCACCGACGAAAGGAGGCCCCATGGCCACCGACATGCAGGAGCTGTTCGACCTCGACGTGCAGGACCTCGTCGCCGCCGAGACCGGCGAGCAGGAGGACGCCGCGTTCAGCTTCTCGTGCGAGGGGTCCTGCACCCGTCCGTGGTGCATCTGACCGTAGGGCCGGACCGGCCGCTCGGATCGTTCTGATCCGGCACCGGTACGGGTACGACCGGGCGCGGTTGCCCGGACCGTGTGAACGGTCCGGGCAACCGCGCCCGCTGTGCGTCCGCCCCGCCCCGCCGCCCGGCTGTTCAGCCGCCCAGCGGCCCCGGCCCCGGCGGGGTCCCCGGCGCGGGTTCGGGCAGCGGCCCCCGGGCCAGGCGCAGCAGTTCCTGCGGGGTCAGTGCGGCCAGGCGCTCGCGGCTGAGCCGCAGCACCTCCGCGGCCGCGGCCAGCACCTCGGCGGCCGTCCCGGGGTTCTCGGGCAGGCCGTGGTCCCGGCCGGAGGCGGCCAGGTACTCGCCGACCGCCGCGTGCAGCTGCCCGGTGCCGGCCTCCCGGACGGTGAACGACAGGTGCACCGACAGCCCCTGACGGCCGGTCGCGGCGTGCGGGGCGCCGCGCGGCACGTACAGCACCTCGCCCGGTGCGAGCACGGTGTGCAGCGCCACCGGCCCCGGCTCCGGGGCGGGTCCCGGGCGCCAGCGCCCGTCGGCGGGCGCCTCGTGGACCGTCCACTCCTTCTCCCCGGCGAGCTGGACGACCAGCACGTCCGCACCGTCGCGGTGCACGTCCAGGCCGCGCCGTCCGGCGCCGGTCGCGAAGCAGAACGCCTCGGTGCGGCGGCCCAGTTGGCGGGCGATGTCGGCGGCCAGCGCCCGTACCGGGGCGTGCCACTGGTCCAGCTGCGGCAGCAGCAGGGTGGCGCCCCCGGCCAGCAGCGCGCCGATCCGCTCGGGGGCGGCCCACCCGCCCTCGCGGCGCCCGGCCACCGTGCGGGTGGTGCAGAAGCGCTCGGGTGCCACGACCGCGCCGTCCTGCACCATCTCCACGTACGGCACCCGCAGCAGGCCGCCGTGCAGCACGGCGTCCAGCTCGTCCGGCCGGGGCAGCCCGGCGGGCCACTCCCCGGTGCGGAAGACCTGCGGCCGCTGCTCCTCCAGCGTCTTGGCGAAGGCGTCCGCGTCCCCCACCAGGCGGGCCAGTGCTCGTCCCATCGGCTGTCCCCTCTCGTCCGGTCCCGGCCGGCGCCCACGCTCCGGCGTCCGCTCCGGTGTTGCGGTCGGCGGCTCACCGGCAGCCGACCGTCCCATGACAAACGGATGAACGGGGGAGACCGGTTGAATCACGACTTCCGCCGGAGCGGGGAACCGGCCAGCTTGCCCCGCCCGGCCCCCGCCCACCGCACGCGCCACGACCGCGCAGGTCACCGGGGCCCCCGACCGGCCGTCACCCCGCCCGCCCCGGGCCGGGGGAGGGGCCGCGGCGGACGGAATCCGGCGGGTGTGGGATGGATCACACCCGCCCCGCCGGTCCGTCCACCGCCCGCCCCGATTGGGCCGTTCGGGTGAGCGCGGGGTTCGGCGGTGCGGCACGGTGGGCAGAGCCAGCGACATGACGACACCCGTGACCAGGCGCCGCCACCGCGGCCGTTCCGCCACGCCCGCCTCCGCCGCCCAGGCCCGGACGGCACGGCAGCCGGGCCCGGCCGCGCCGGGCGGCCGCTGCTGCCGGACCTGGTCCAGCGAACACCTCACCCGCAGCGGCGCGGCCGTCCGCACCACCTGGCACGAGCCCGCCTGCCCGGCCCGGGCCCGGCCGTGACCCCCGCCGGCCGGCACTGATCCCGCACCGGGCGCCCGCCGCGGCCCCCACGCCTCCGCAGGGGCGGAGGCCACCGCCGCCCGGCCGGACGTGCGAGAGGATGCGCGGGTGGCCCGGACACCGGGCCCGGCAGCCGCGGGAACCCGCACCGCTGCCGACGGACGTACGCCCGCCCGATCCATGGACGGGGGCAGGCGTGGAGGCGGGGGCCGGGATGCAAGCGAACGGTGAACCGGGCGTGGGACTCGCCCCGGCGGAGACGGCCGCCCTCCTGCTGGAGCGGATCCGCCGGGGCAACGACTACGCCCGTACGAGGAAGCAGCGCTTCCGCCGCCGCGCCTCGGCGATCAAACTGCTGACCCTGGCGCTGTCCGCGGCCTCCACCATCCTCCTGGGGCTGCGCCTGTGGGCGAACCTGGCCTTCGCGCTGGTCGCCCTGGTGACCACACTGGGCGCCGTCGAACCCTTCTTCAACTGGCGCTCCCGATGGGTACTGATGGAGGAGACGCAGTACCGCTTCCAACGCCTCGCCGACGACCTGGAGTACCTCCTCGCCTCCACGCCCGCCGACGAGCTGACGCACAGCCGGCTCGACGCCGTCTTCGCCAGGTACCAGGCCGTCTGGGACGACCTGGGCCGCACCTGGCTGGAGCACCGCCGCGACCCGGCGCCGTCCCCGAACTAGGGCGTATCCGACAATTCGCGCCGGATCAGCACGCGGCGCCCGCCCCCGGGGGCCACCTGCGAAGTCTCATTTGGATGTCATGACCAAGTCTCACTGGTATGCCAGAGGCGTGTAAGGCAGTGCGCTGGAAGGGATTATGGCGCCTCTCAAGTTTTGTCATCATGTGAGATCTGCGTATGACAGGTCACGAGAATTCCGAAGTCAGCTTGGTGAGACTTGAAATAGCGATGGGCGTCTGACCTGTTTCTACAGGATCTGTATGCGAAGCGATTTGGCATTGGCTGAAGGCAGGAGTTCTGGCCTGGCAGGCGGGAGAGTGTCTCGTCATGGGGGACGGGGATCATGACAGGGAGGGGAAGGTCGGCCCTGCGTGTGCGGGGACGAGGTGCAGATCCCCCAGTCCGACCTCGGCGGGTACGTGTCAGCCCTGCATGTGTTGGGACGAGCATCCCATGGCGTCGACCGCTGAGCACACGATGGTGTCAGCCCTGCATGTGCGGGGACGAGGAGGTCTCGGACCAGGCCACCGCCGACTGGTCCGTGTCAGCCCTGCATGTGCGGGGACGAGTGGAAGTACTGTTCCTGGGCGGCGATGGGCTGCGTATCAGCCCTGCATGTGCGGGGACTAGGTGCAGATCCCCCGGTCCGACCTCGCGTCGTTCGTGTCAGCCCTGCATACGCAGGGACGAGAGGGCGAGGGTGACGTGCCAGTCCTCGATTCGAGTGTCAGCCCTGCATGCGCGAAGGCCTGATCTTGCTGAACTTTGATTGTAGTAGCAGGGGTCGCCATGTTGTGCCGGTTTAGCGGAACTCCGAGGACAGATTGGCAGAGCGATCTTCCTGAACTCGTGGTCCTGTTTGGCTGTCAGAGTGGGTCGGGAACGTGATGGGCAGACGTCAACCGTCTTGAGTGAGACCGTGGTGGTGGCGGAAGGCCGTTTCGGCGGGATGCCGTTGCAGCCGTGGGGGAAGTTCGACAAGGCGGACCAGGTCTTCTACGGGCTGCTCTTCCACCTGCTGGACACTGCGGCGATCGCGTTGGAGCTGTGGGACAACTACCTGACTACCAGCCAGAGAACGTTGATCTCGGGTGGTCTGGGCGCGGATGAGGCGATGGCGCGTTCGTTGACGGCGTTCTTCGTGTCCTTGCACGACATCGGGAAGCTGACGCCGTGGTGGCAGCGCTCGGTGCAGGCCGGGTGGGCGCGGCTGGGGGAGGAGTTGCAGGCGGACGCGGGCCCGTTGGTGCATGTCCCTCATGACCGGGCGTCGATGCACCTGCTGGTGGGCTTGTTGGAGGACCTGGGCTACGACGTGTCGTGCAACGACGCCCCCGGGGTGCGAGTGGCGCAGATCGCCGGGGGTCATCATGGCCGGTTCCTGCAGGTGGATCTGGCCGGCGCGGCAGCGGGCGCCCGGGTGCGGGCGGCTCTCGGCGGGCCGGTGTGGCAGCGGCTGCGTCGGCGCTACGTGGCGCAGTTGCGGCATCTGACCGGCGCGGATCGGGTCCCGGGGCGGGTGTCGGTGGAGGCTGCTGTGGCGATCTGCGGGCTGGGTATGGTCGCGGACCGGCTGGCGAGTCGTCGCGCGGTGTGGTTGGGCAAGGCGCACGCCCCTGCCTACGGGGCGCGGGAGCACTTCGCCTGGTCCAAGGCGATGGCCAGGGAGGTCGTGGCCGACTCGGGCCTTTCGCGGGAGGTGGTGCGTCCGCTGCCCTTCGAGATGACGCACGGGCTGGATGAGCCGAACGCTCTGCAGGCCTCGGTGATGGAGCAGTTGCCGCCGCTGGCCGGAGCGGGGCGGGCGGCGATCCTGGCGGTCACCGATGCGACGGGCACCGGCAAGAGCGTCACCGCCCTGGAATCCGCGCGCATTCTGAATCAGGCCTACGGAACGAGCGGCGTGTGCTGGCTGACCCCGACGACAGCGCTGGCGGACGCCACTTTCGACACGCTTCATGCGTGGGTGCGGGCGCACCGCCTCGGGGACGTCACGGTCGGCCTGGTCCACGGCCACAGCTGGCACAGTGCCGCGGTCACCGACCGCCAACTGATCGCGGACGAGGTCGTGGTGGACGACGCTGATGCGGACGGAGCCCACGAGGACGGCCCGGCCGGCGGCGCCTTCGCCGGGCAGAAGCAGCAGGAGCCGGCGGCAGGGACGGACGGCAGGCTGGCGGGCTGGGAGCAGGGCCTGCTGGCCCAGTTCACCGTCGCCACCGTCGACCAGGCGCTTATGGCCGTCCAGCCCGTGCGGTACAACGCCCTGCGCCTGCTGGCCCTGTCGGGGCGCACCGTCGTCATCGACGAGGCCCATGCCCTGGAGCCGTTCAGCGAACTGCAGCTGCGCCGCCTGCTCACCTGGCTGGGAGGGCTCGGTAGCCCCGTGGTCCTGTTGTCGGCCACCATGCCCCGGAGCAGGTGCGACGCGCTGCTGCGGTCCTACCTGCTCGGCGCGGGCCTGCCGGGCCGCGCGCTGCGGGAGCACGCGTACACGCCCGCCTATCCGGGCTGGCTGTTCGCCGACACGGCCACCGGTCTCCCGCACCGGATGGACGAGGGACCCAGGCGCCACCACGCCCGCGAGCACGCTCGCACGGTCCGCGTGACGGTCCGCCAGGTCCCTGCCTGGGGTGCCCGCCGCGCCGCCTCGGACGAGGAGGCCGGAGCCGCGCATCTGGACGCGGTCACCTCACTGCTGGCGCCTTTCGCTGACCGCGGTGGCTGCGCGGCGGTCGTCAGGGCGAGCACGGCCGACGCCCAGGCGACCTACCTGCACCTCAAGGAGGCCTGGTCGCATGCCCGCCGGGATGTGGTGCTGTTGCACGCCCGCCTGCCCAACGCGCAGCGCCAGCGGGTCACCAGCAGGGTGCGCGCCGCTCTGGGGCCCGACGGCCCGCGCCCGCAGCGGATGATCGTCGTGGCGACCAGCGTGCTGGAGCTGGGTCTGAACCTGGACCTGGACGAGATCGTCAGCGATCTCGCCTCGCTGGCCAGGCTGCTGCAACTGACAGGACGCCTGCGCCGCTTCGAGAACACGTGGCGGTGCACGCCACACCGCAGAGCCGCATGGCTGCGCGACCTCGCCGCGAGCCTGACCGTCCTCGTGCCGACCGGTGCGGACGGCACCGTCGTGATCCCGCCGCACTGGCGCCCACTCGAACCGGCCTTCCTCCTGCACGAGACCGCCGCCCTCCTGCAGCGTCTTCACCAGGAGGACATCGAGATCCCCGGTCATGTCCAGGAACTCCTCGAAGCCGTCCACGGCGAGCCCTCTACTTTCCACCGCGCCACCTGGGACCTTGAGCAGCGTTTGGCCGGACACATGGCGGGCGTCAGCGGCCAGGAATACCTGAGCGCCCTGCACCTTGTGCCCCCGCCCTCGCGGGTCTCCTCCCTGGCCGACCTCCACCGCCAGCACCTGACCGCGGCCCAGGCTGCCACCCGCCCCGGCACCATGCCCAGGCGCCTGCTGCCGTGCCACTCCCGGCCGGGAAGCCGGGTCCTGAGCCTGGACGCGGCCGGCGAGCACCCGCTGCCCCTGACAAGCCGGCCCACCGCCGCGCAAGTACGCGCCATCATGCAGCACACCCTGCCGGCCCCCCGTACCTGGATCCCGTACGTGCCCGCACGCAACGCGGCCCCGGCTGCCTGGAGAAGCCACCCACTGCTGGCCGACATCGTGCTGCTGCCCGGTGACGGCTTCCACCGGTTCGGAGGGAACCGGCTGCGCGTGGACCCCGAACTCGGCCTGATCCGCGAACGGGACTGACTGACCGGCCTGCTGCCGTCCGGGGCAGGCCTGCGGGCCGTGCCACCGCTTCGGGAGTGGCAACCGAGTCCCGGACTTGCCGCAGGGGCCCGCATGCGCGTGGCCGGGAATCCGTGGCCTGCGTACGTCGGAACGCCGGCGCGGCCTGTGCAGGGCAGGGCGGACCCTACCCCACGCTGCGACCGTAAGTCACATTATTCTCACTGACTGTACACGGCTACAGTCGTCATGATTGGCTGACGTGGCAGGCGCAACCCAGCCCGGCGGCAGCCCTCGCGACCATGAAACCCTTCCTGGAAACCGTATATGACGGTCCACCAGGAACCGGCGGAGTGCGCGTCGAACCCGTCCCGGACGCACGGCATCTCCGCTACACGCAGTCACTCCCGCGCCTGCAACCGGAACCCGACACCGGCAGGCCAGCGGCACCTGAACACCAGCTGCGGCCCGCCGACGACCAGCATCCCCGACCCTTGGAGCCGCCCAGCTCCCGAGACCCCGCACGCCCACGCCCGCTCTCCCGCCGCGCCCCCGGGCCGACGTGTCCATGGAGTTGCCCCGTGCCCAGCGGCACCGAACCCGCCCCACCGTCCTTCAGCGTCGCCGACCAGCCCTGGATCCCGGTGCGCACCGGCACCACCTACCAGCACGTCGGACTGCGTGAACTCCTCCTGCGCGCAAACGAGTTCGACGACCTGGCCTTCGCGATCCCACCGGTGGCCTCCGCCACCCTGCGCGTGGCGACCGTCATCGCCGCCCGCGTCTGCGGCCTGGACGACCCGGAGCTGAGCGCGGCCCAGTGGAACAGGCTGCGCCGCGACCTGCTCCAGGACACCAGCGGGTTCGACCCGAAAGAGGTCAACGCCTACTTCGACCGGCACGAGGACCGACTGGACGCCCTCCACCCCGGCCGACCCTGGCTGCAGGACCCGCGGCTGGCCCAGCAGAGCCCCGAACCGGCCGGCATCAACGCCCTCGTCTTCGGCCGCGCATCGGGCAACAACTTCGCCTGGTTCGGCCCCCACAACGACGCCGCACCCCACCCCCTCCCCACCGCCGAAGCCATCCAGCACCTGCTGCTCCACCACTTCTACGGCCGCTCCGGCGCCGCCAAGCCGCGCACGGTGGGCACGTACCGGAACAACAAACTGACCAGCGGCCCACTGCGCCGCAGCGTGTCCTTCCACCCGCTGGGCCGCAACCTGTTCGAGACCCTGCTGACCGGCATCCCGGCCTTTCGCGGCGACAGCCAACCAACACCCGACCTGTGCCCGTGGGAGGACGGGGAACTGCCGGACCCGATGGCCCCGCCGGCCCCGGTGACCTGGCCCGGCCGGCTGCTGACCGGCCGCTCCCGCCACGCGCTCCTGCTCGTCCCCGGCCCTGACGGCACCACCGTCACCGACGTGCACCTGGCCTGGGCCACCCGCCACCCCAAGCTCGAGGCAGTCGACCCCTACATCACCCTGTCCATCAACCCCGACGCCAAAGACGTCGCCAAACGCCACACGATGCGCGGCGCGGACACCAAACGGGCCTGGTGGCGCGAGCTGGAAGCACTGCTGCTGGCCCCCGACGAGAACGCCCGCACCCGACGGCCGCACGTCTTCGACACCCTCAACGACCTTCCCCCCGCGATCCGCGACACCCTGCGGGTGAGGGTCCACGGCTTCCACCAGGACCACCAGTGCATCGACTACGGCTGGTACACCGCGCTGACCCCGCCGCTCGTGGCATGGGCCCAGGAGAACGACCCCGAACGCGCCCAGCGCATCGCCGACTGCTGCCGCAGTGCGGAAGACACCGCCCGCACCCTGGCCACCGCCGCCAACCAGGCCTGGAAGGACACCACCGGAGCGAAGAGGAACAGCCGCCCAGGTGACCGGAGCCGCTGGGCCACCCGTGCCTGCGCCGCGTACTGGCCACTGGCCGAGAAGACGTTCTGGCGCCTGCTGCAGGACACTGACCACCCGGTGGGCCCCGCTTTCGCCCGCGACGCGGTCACCGCCCTGCGGCAGGCCACCGACAGCGCAGTCATCCAGCACGGCGGCGCGGCCCGCGCCCGTGCCACCGCCACGACCACCCTGCGCCTCGCCGGCGCCCGCACGCCCAGGAGGAGCTGATGGCCGCCGCACCCGAACACCGCCGCCACTGCCAGGAGTTCGTCACCCAGATCACGGACCTGTGCACCCGGCCCGCCGTACGCACCGTCCTGAAAAAGGGCCGGGGCAGGCCCGTTGAGGACTGCCTCGGCCTGACACCCCACCTGAGCCGGCTCACCCGCGGCCACGGGGCACGCCGCGCCCACTACACGGTCGCCAGCCTCATCGCCCTGACCACCCCCACCGTCCCCGGCACCGCCGACCCCTTCGACGAGGAGACCACCTCCGCCCGCCCGCCCGACGCGGGGGAGGAGTCCTACCAGACGGCCGTATGGCGACGGCGCGCCGACCTCGGGACCACCCTCGCCACCGCCATCCACCACGGCAGCCTCAACCCCGGCCCCACCGAGGACCGCCTCAAGATCCTTGTCCGCCTGGGAGACGACCAACTCCACCGCCGCCTGCCCACGCTGGTCGAACACCTCGCCGCCGCGGGCACGCGCCCGGACTGGGCCGTCCTGCTGGACGACCTGGCCCTCCGCGCCTACGCCCCCGGACAGGTCGGCACCCGCTGGCTCGACAACTTCTACCAGCGCCTCGACACCGTGAAGGACCCCGCCTGATGCGCCACCGCTTCCTCGACCTGCACATCCTGCAGGCCATACCCGCCGCCAACCTGAACCGCAACGACGCCCAGGAGCCGAAGACCATCGAAGTCGGCAACACCATCCGGTCCATGGTCTCTAGCCAGGCCTGGAAACGCCCCATCCGCCTGGACATCGAAGAAGAACTCCGGGAACCAGCCGCCCGGACCCGCAACCTGCCCCTCGTCCTCGCCGAGCACCTGCGCACCCAAGGCTGGCCCGCGGACCTGGCCGCCTTCGCCGGCGCCCAGGCCGCCCGCAGCGCCACCAAGGACGGCCTCAAGACCGACCCCGCCAACGACGGCCGCACCCAGGCACTCGCCTACGTGCCCGCCGACATCACCAACGCCCTCGCAGACCTGTGCGCCGAGCACCGCACCGCCCTGGAAGAAGGCCACGCCGAGTACACCGCGGCCGCCAAGAAGCCCGCGCTGCACCCCCTGCTGCCCACCAAGAAGGTCGCCGAAATCCTGGCCCGCCGCACCGACAGCATCGCCCTGCTGGGCCGCATGCACGCCGAACTACCGGGCGCCCACGTCGAAGCGGCCCTGCAGATGGCCCCCGCCTACACCGTCCACAAAGCCGACCTGCAGCCCGACTACTTCACCGCCGTCGAGGACTGGCCCCAGCCCGGCGAACGCGGAAGCGCCCACCTGCAGACCGCGTTCCTCACCACCGGCCTGTTCTACCGCTTCGCGACCGTCAGCCTGACCGAACTCCTCAACAACCTCAACGGCGACACCAGCCGGGCCCGGCGCCTGCTCACCGCGTTCACCGACGCGTTCATCATGACCCTGCCCCAGGCCAAGAAGACCGCCACCGCCCACCACAGCCTGCCCGACCTCATCCACTACACAGTCCGCGAGCGCCGCCCCGTCTCCTACAGCGCCGCGTTCGAACAACCCGTCACCGCCCACCCCCGCGGCGGCTACACCCAACCCGCCCGCGACGCGCTGGCCTCCTACGCCACCGCCGTGGACCGCCTCATCGGCACGAAACGCCGCCTCGCCCACGGCCACACCGGCGCCTTCGACACCCCCATCACACCACTGGGCACCCACCACACCACCTTCGAAGACCTCACCGCCGCCGCGACCACAGCCGCCTTCCCCCACACCCAGGACACCGCGTGAGCGGCCTGCTGCTGCGCCTGGCAGGCCTGTGGCAGGCCTGGGGCCAGCACGCCGTGTTCGCGCACCACCGCGACACCGCCCTGCACCCCACCCGCTCCGGCCTGATCGGCCTGATCACCGCAGCCCAGGGCCGCAGCCGCGAACACGCCCTGACCCCCTACCAGCACCTGCCCGGCCGGCCCAGCCACCACGACCTGACCTTCACCATCCGCGTCGACAACCCCGGCACCCCGCACGAGGACTACCACACCGTCGGCGGCGGCCACCCGCCCGAGAAGCGTCTGCCCCTGGCCGACGGCAAGAAACGCAAATCCGAAACATCCACGCTCGTCTCTCGCCGCCACTATCTCGCCGGTGCCGTCTTCACCATCGCCGTCAGCGGCCCCGCCCCGCTCATCGACAACATCGCCGACGCCCTCGACAACCCCGCCCACGCCCCCTTCCTGGGCCGGCGCGCCTGCATCCCCGACGAACCCCTCCTCCTCGGCCCACCCGTGCGCGACCCGGTCACCGAACTGCTCACCCGCGTCCCGGTCAGCTGGCCCGCACCACCCGCCGACGCCACCGCCCCCGTCACCTGCTGGTGGGAGACACCCCCCACCAGGCACCCCCACACCCCTCCCGACAGCGAACTCGCCGCCGAACCCCTCGACTGGAGCACCGAACACCGCACCTACCTCGCCCGCCCCCTGTGGCGCACCACCGAACACCTGCCGGCCGCCCTGTACGCCGGACCGCGCCCCATCGACACCCTCACCGCCTACCTCCACCAGGACCCGACATGGCCGCCCACACCCTGACCCTCATCCGCCTCAACCTGCGCCACAACGCCGCCCGCGCCGACCTGCGAGCCGCCGACAGCCTGCACAAGACCCTTATGCGCCTGATCCCCGGCCGCAGCGGACCCAGCCCCCGCAAAGCAGCGGGGTTGCTCTTCCGCCTCGACGAAGACGACACCCCGTGCCTGCTCGTCCAGACTGCAGTGCGCCCCGACCTCACCGCACTGCCCGACGGCTACGGCACCTACGCCACCAAAGACCTCACCCCCATGCTCCGCGCCCTCACCCCGGGACTGCCCGTCCACTACCGCATCACCGCCAACCCGATCGTGCACCGCATGAGCGAGCACGTCCGCAACGGCACCGCCAAACGCGGCACCCTCACCGCCCTGCACGGCGACGACGCCCTCGCCTGGTGGCACCGAAAAGCCGCCCACGCCGGACTCGGCCTCCGCACCGCCAACGCCACCCGCCGCCGCTTCCGCCGCGACTACGACACCCCCGGCCCCCACCACGCCCTCACCCAGTTCGACGGCACCGCCCTCATCACCGACCCCGGCCTTCTGCACACCGCCCTGACCGACGGCATCGGCCGCGGCAAGGCCTACGGAGCGGGCCTGCTCACCCTCGCCCCCGCCTGACCACCCACACACCAGCCGACAGAAGCCCCACCAGTGAACCCACCACTGCCCCCGGCCGCTCCAAGCACCGACGAGCTGCGTGCCGCCGCCGTGCGCCGCCTCCTGCAACTGCACACCGACCAGGAACTGACCTCCTCCCACCTCAGCCTGGTCGCCACCACCTTCAACGTCACCGAGCGCACCGTCCGCCGCTGGATCGACAACGCCCGCGCCCACCACGGCCACTACACCCCCGCCACCCGAGACCGGTTCACCCTCACTCCGGACATGCACACCGCCGTCGCCCGCCACCGCGGCAACGTGGCCGCCGCCTACCAGGAACTCTGCGACGAAACCCCCGAAGACGCACCGCCCCCACCCTCCAGAGCCACCTTCTACCGCGCCGTCGAACGCGACATCCCCGCAGGCCAGCGCGCAGGCCTCAGCGGCGGCGAACAAGCAAGACGCCGCTACGACATCCACGGCACCCGCCCCCGCGGACACCGCAACCAGTACTGGGAAACCGACCACGTCGAAGCCAGCGTCCGCGTCATCATCGACGGCCGCATCATCCGCAAACCCTGGATCACCTGGTTCGTCGACGCCGCGACCTGCGCCATCTGCGGACTCGCCGTCAGCCCCCAGCACGGCAGCAGCGAAAGCATCCTCGTCGCCCTGCGCGACGCCCTCCTGCGCACCGAAGGCCACGGCCCCTTCGGCGGACTGCCCGGCCGGGTACGCGTAGACGGCGGCAAGGACTTCCTGTCCGAGGCGGTCGGCCAGGCCCTGGGGGCGTTCGGCGTCGAGCTGATCGAACTGCCACCCCGGCGCCCCGACCTCAAACCCCACGTCGAAGCCGTCAACGGCGCCGTCAAGGACATGCTCTTCAAGGGCCTGCCCGGCTACACCCACGGACCCGACCAGCGGCCCAAGAACAAGGAACCCGAACACCTCCTCACCCTGGAGTCCTTCGTCCTCAAGCTGCGCGAGTGGGTCACCGGGTGGAACACCGGGCACACCATTCCCACCCTGGGCGGGCGCACCCCAGCCCAAGCCTGGAACGACGACCTCTCACCCGTCTGGGACGTCAGCCCCCGCGACGTGCACACCTTCACCCTCGCACGCCACGGCAAGGCACTGACCATCCACCCCGCCGGCGTGCGATGGCGCAACCGCGACTACACCGCCCCCTGGATGCACACCCCCACCACCCAGGTGGGCCGCAAAGTCCACCTGCGCTACATGCCCCACCACGAAGACGAGATCGAACTCTACGACGCCGCCACCGGCCGGCACCTCGGCCAGGCCCACCCGGCCGACCAAGCCACCCCCAAGGAAGTCCGCGCGCTCCTCAACGCCCGCTCACGCGAAGCCGCCCGCCTGCGCAGCCGCCTCGACAAGGCGGAGAAGAGCAGAAGAGAACGCTTCGCCGCGCTCACCCAGCCGGCCCCGCCCAAACAACTGCTCACCATCACCCGCGAGGAAGCCGCCCGGCAACTGCGCGAACTCAACGGCCGCGACACGGCCGACGAAGCCCTGCCCGACTACATCCCCCTGCCCGAGCCGTCCGCCCACTGGACCACCCCGATCGGCCCTCCGCACGTTCCGAACCCGGCCGACGCAACCACGAACGAGGACTCGTGAACGACCATCCCGCAGCGCGCCCCAGCCTCCTGCCCGAACCGCGAGACGACCACTACCTGCGCCTGCCCGAAGCCAGGGCCGTCGCCACGCACGCGGTCCGCAGAGTCAGGATGCAACTGGAGAAGGTCATCGCGGCCGGCGCCATGATGGGCATCCACGGCGAAGTCGGCCTCGGCAAGACCTTCGCCATCCACGCCACCCTGCGCGAACTCGCCCCCGACACCACCATCCGCCTACAGGTCTACCTGGGCATGAAGATCGGCGACATCCACACCGGCCTCGCCCGGGCCATGGAGCTGCCCCCCGACACCACCTACGACCACCTCACGCAGACCCTGGCCGGCACACCGCACGTCCTGCTCTGCGACGAAGCCCAACACCTCAGCACCACAGCCTTCGAATACCTGCGCACCCTGTGGGACCGCACCCAGAAACCCCTCGTGTTCGTCGGCGCCGACAGCACCCGCAAGAAACTCAAGGACCGCCGCGCACTGGCCTCACGCATCCACGACTGGGAGCAGTTCCGCCCCCTCACACCAGCCGACGTGCTTACCCACATCCCCGCCTTCCACCCCCTGTGGCAGAACACGGACAGCGACCTCATCATGTACACCGACGACTACATCTGCCACGGCAACTTCCGCAGCTGGGCCAACGTCACTTACCACGCACGCGACGAGATCGCCCGTACCCCCGGCCTCGTACTCGACAAGAAACTCATCCGCTGGATCATGAGCCGGCTGGACAGCACCACACCGGACCGCTGACGCGAAACGCCACACCCCGTCGGTGAAGCCACGCTGCCGCCACCACGGCCGATCCAACCGGCCGGGGCCACAGACAGCGAAGCCCCACACCCAGGCCCCGACGGCCGGACCTCCGCCAGCCGCCGAGGACACCCGACCGACGCGCCCAAGGCAGGTCCAGGGGGAACCTAACCGGCCCCCGGCGGCACATGGGCGACGATGAGCCCGGCCGGGGCCGGCAGCCAACGGCTGAGCACGCCTGCTCCGCCGACCTCATCGAGCGCCTCCCCGAACGCCGCCACGCTGAGCCCACACCCACGCGCCGCGGATTCTGCGTCCAGGACGACAGCAGCCTCCGGCCCCGTCCGCCAGGCCGCAACGGTCAACGCAACCAACCGAAGCGGAACCCCCAGCGCCGCCACCCGACGATCCCCGAGCGTCCTCAACGCCCAATGCCCCGCCCGTAACCGCCACGGTCGACCAACCAGCTCAGGAAGGAACACCGCCGGCGAATCCCCCAGGACCCGCACATCACGCAACCAGCCGACCTCCAGCAGCTCCTGCACGGCATCCCACGGAGCCGCCAGCCGCAACGCCCGCACCAGACCACGCGGTAGCGAAGACACCCCCGAACGACGCACCCGCAGCGTGCACACCACCGCCAGCAGCCGCGCTTCGGCACTGACCGACGGGTCCAGCGACGCCGCCGTGTAGCCGAGAGCCGCCCTGGCGGCCAACCGCTGCTCCTCCACCGTTCGCGCCTCCCCTCCTCCCCGCCGCCGGCGTACCGGCGGGGGAGAAGGCGGCAGGGGCCCACCGACACCGACGGGAACCTCAGCCGCTCCCGCGATCGCCCGGGCACACCCTTCACACACGTCGGCCAGATGCCACATCCGGCCCTGACGCCGGAACAGCACGAGCACGATCCGCCCGGCGCAGCCGCGGCTGTGAAGGTGCCAAGGGCAGCCGTTCGTACGGCACTGACAACTTCGCAGGTGCAAGGGCAACTGCTCACGGACCGCGTGCCCGCCGAGGTGGGAGACCACGGCCCGCCGCAGCTCCACCGGTGTGCTCAACGGCTCCGCCTGCTGCCGACGGCACCCCGGTGACCAGCAGCTCCACGACCGCTGCTGCGGATCCGCGATCACCGACCAGACACCACCAGCCACCAGAGCCCCGCCGCCGTCACCATCCATGCCGTCCTTCCCCGCCTGCCCGTCCCTCGTACTTGGCCCGCCGAGTCAAGAAGCCCGGCCGGAGCGGCGGCCACCCTAGTGCAGACCCCTGCCCTGCCCGACGGCCGCCGAAATAGGCAGAAATAGGGCAGAGGTCTGCACTGACAGGGCAAGGGTCTGCACCGTGCGATAGCACAGTGATCATCCCGCCGCCCGAACCCAACCTCACCGCGCTGCGCCTTGAGCTCGCGCGACTGCGGGCCGACCGCGGCTGGTCCTACGACGAACTGGCCGCCCACAGCAGCCTGTCCCGCCGCACCCTCATCGAAATCGAAGCCGGCCGCACCATCGGCACCCTTGCCACCTGGCACGCCCTGGCCCACGCCTTCGACGTCTCCTTCGCCGACCTCACCGCGTCCCTGTGCGAAGGCCACACTCCACCCGGGGTCGAGCCCGGCACCGGCTGACAGGCCGACAAGTCCGTCACCCGAACGGGCAGCACAACTCGAACAACAGTGCCCGCGATGGCTGCCCCTGCGAACCGATGCGTCCGAACAGGCGACCTGACCGCCGCCCGTCGGCGCGCCGGACCACACCGCATGTGATCTTCACGCGCATGGCACGCGCATCCTTCACCCCCGGCTACCGCTGGGACGGCACTCACCGAGGGCCCAACACCACCAGAACCCTGCGCATCGACCGGGACAGCCCCACCCGCATCGTCCGCACAGCCCTCATGGGCACCTGCCACCACTGCGGAAACCCCGCCGAGTGGAGCTACACCGCCCACCACGACTACATCCCGCTCCACCCCGCCGAACTGCCCACCCGCCACATCCCCCCACCTCTGCGCTGGCACACCGTCTCCGGCATCGCCTACCCCACCGCAGCAGGATCCCCCTGGTGCCGGATCGCCCACCCCGACCTCTGCCCCGCCACCCGTCCCCGCCCCCGCCACCCCACCACCCCCGAACTCGACGAACTCCGCCGCACCCTCGCCCTGCGAACCCGCCTTCTCGCCGACCGGGGACTCCAACCCCGCCACCCCGACACCACCACCGCCCCCCTCAGCCCCACGCCACCGCCACGCCCCGTCGTCCACCTCCTCCAGACCAACTACCTCGCCCGCCATCCCGTCTCCGAGATCCGCTGCGTGGCCCAGACCCGCCGCGGCCACCGCTGCCACAACCCCGTTGACACCGCCACACCTTCCGGTCACTGGACCCTCGTGCCCCTCGGTGCCGACAAGACAGCCCCCGACGACCACAAGAATCCACCCCTCATGGCCGTCTACCACCTCAGCCACCTGCCCCACGTCGAACTGCTGCGCTGGCGGGCCCAGCACTGTGCCCGGCACACCACAGGCCGCTTCGCCGACGTAGCCCTCCCGGAGTGGGAGGTCCTCCACTCTGCCCGTCACCGCCAGCACATCCACACCACCCTGCCGACCCCGCAGACCGCAGGGGACCGGCATGCGTGACACCCGCATCCTGGTGTGCGGAAGCCGCCGCTGGCCGTGGCCCGACACCATCGAAACCGTCCTCGACCGCCTCGCCGCCCGCTACGGGGACCACCTCGTCATCATCGAAGGCACAGCCACCGGCGCCGACCGCGCCGCTCACCGATGGTGCACACACCGAGCCCTGCCCGCCTGGCGCCACCGCTGCTACCCCGCGGCCTGGGACGCCGAACGCACCCGCCGCCCCCACACCTGGCACATCGGCGCCGGCGACCGGTACCTGCACATGCTCCTCGACGAAGAGCCCGGCCTCCTGATCGCCTTCCACGAAGACCTCACCCCCACAGGCACCACCGGCGGCACCTGCCTGTACGCGGCCCTCCTCGGAATCCCCGTCTGGCTTGTCCCCACCGCCTCACCCGACCTCGGTAGATGGCTCACCACCGCCGACTACCCACCCGGTCAGACCGCACGCGGCACCGCCCAGCTCGAAGCCGCCCGCAGTAGGCGCGCGCTCGCCACCTGACACCGACTCGCGAAACCGGTGCCGCCAGTACCCCCACGGGGGGTGGCGGACCGGCGAACGGATTGCCGGTGCTCGAGCCCATGCCCCCCAGTCAACCCGCCGGCACCGGCGACCGGCCTCATGTCACCGATGCCCCGGCAGTACTCACCCAGGACACACGAGATGAATGATCAGATCACGACCGTCGAAGGCGTGGTCGAACGGATCCTGTTCGTCAGCAGCAACGGATACACCGGGCTGAGGCTAGCCCTGGCCAACGGCACCAGCATCACCGCAAAAGGCGAGAAACTCCACGGCACCCAGCCAGGAGAAACACTCCGCATCACCGGCCGAACCAGCCACCACCCCGCCTACGGGACCCAGCTCCACGCGGAGAACTGCCGCTACACCGAGCCCGCCACCATCCACGCCATCCGCACCTACCTCTCCTCAGGCCTCGTGAAAGGCATCGGCCCCAGGCTCGCCGAAGCGATCGTGACCGCATTCAAGGAGGAAACCCTCCAGATCATCGACACCACTCCGCACCGGCTCCTGGACGTTCCCCTCATCGGCCCCACCCGCTACACCGAGATCGTCACCTCATGGCAACAGCACCAGGAGATCCGCCAGTTGATGATCCTTCTCCAGAGCGCCGGAATCCCCACCACCCACGCGCCCCGCATCGCCCGCCACTTCCGCACCGAACAGCGGCACTCCGAGGATGCCACCGACATCCTCGGCATCATCCGGGACAACCCCTACCGCCTCACCGAGGTTTACCGCATCGGATTCAAGCTCGCCGACAAGCTGGCCCTCTGGCTCGGACTGCCTGAACAAAGCCCCCAGCGCCTCCAGGCCGCTCTCCTTCACACCCTCGAGACCGCCGCTCTCAGAGAAGGCCACTGCTTTCTCTACGAACGCCAGCTCTACGCCAGAACCACCAAGATCCTCGGCGACCGCAACCTCGCAGACCTGCTTCCAGCCCAGCTCGCTTTCCTGCGAGTCCGGCAGCGTGTCACCGTCCAGCCCCTTCTGGACGGCGACCACCGCAGCACGGCGGTCTTCGCCCCACAGTTGCACGCTGCCGAGATCTCCATCGCCCGGCGCCTCGCCGGCCTGCGCTCGGTCAGAACATTCCTTACCAGGATGGGGGAGTGGCGTACGGCGCCACTCTTGCCGGCGGACAGCATCACTATGCTGGCCAGCGCCCAGGACGCCGCCGTGAGGATGGCTCTCAGCGAGCCCGTCTCGGTCCTGACCGGCGGACCAGGCTGCGGAAAGTCTTTCACGGTCAAAACGATCGTCGACATCGCCGAGGCATCCGGTGCACAGGTCAGCCTCGCCGCACCCACCGGCCGCGCCGCGAAACGACTCAGCGAGCTCACCGGCCGCACCGCCACCACCATTCACCGGCTCATCGCGAAGAGACCACAGGACGACAGGACACGCAGCCCCCTCGAAGCGCACGACCCACTGGACGCCGAGCTCATCGTCATCGACGAAGCCTCCATGCTCGACCTCGCCCTCTTCGAACGGCTGCTCGGCAAAGTCGCACCCGGCACCCACCTGCTCCTGGTCGGAGACGTGCACCAACTCCCAAGCGTCGCCGCCGGCCAGGTCCTGCGCGATCTTCTCGCCGTCCCGGGGATCCCGCGCACCGTGCTCACCGAGGTCTTCCGCCAAGGTGAGGGAAGCGCCATCACCACCAACGCCCACCGGATCAACGCTGGCCAGAGCGTCCACAGCACAAACGACTTCTGGTTCATCGAAGTACCCGGAGCGCACGACGTCCCCGCCGCAGTCCTCGACATCGTCACACGGCGCCTCCCCGCCGCCTACGGCATCACACCGGGCGACATCCAGATCCTGGCTCCCAGCACCAAAGGACCGGCCGGCACCCGCGAACTCAACCTCGCCCTCCAGAACGCCATCAACCCCCACCGCAAAGGCGAACCCCAACACTGGCACGACGGAAGACCCTTCCGCCCCCACGACCGTCTCATCGCCGTACGCAACGACCCCCGAAAAGGCATCCTCAACGGCACCACCGGCACAGTCACCACCCTCGACACAGACGAACGCCAACTCCACCTCGCACTCGACGACGGCGACACCGCCGCCTACGGCTTCGACGAACTCGACGAACTCCTCCACGCCTACGCCATCACCGTCCACCGCGCCCAAGGCAGCGAGTACCCCTTTGTCGTTGTCCCCCTCACCACGACTGGCCCCGCCTACCTACTCCTGCGCCGCAACCTGCTCTACACTGCCGTCACCCGCGCCCGCCGCATGCTCATCCTCGTCGGCGACGAAAGCGCACTCGCCACAGCGATCAGACAGCCCGCCACCCCCCGCAACACCACCCTCGCGGCCCGCATCCACGCAGCTCTCACCGGTACTGTCGTCCTTCCGTACCCCGTTCGCCCGTACGACGGTCAGGCAGCCCTGCTCTGAGCTGGCTGACGCTGATTCGACAGGGCAGAGGGGTCCTCGAGGATGCGACTGGGCTTCCGTACCGACGGCCGCATCGGCCGAGCTCCGGACGCGGACACCCCGCGCCTGGCCCGGATCAATGGCTTGGCGGGTGTCAGGGTGCTTGTCGATTCCAGCCGGAACCACCAACCACTTACGCAGGTCCAAACTTGGACCGTAACCGGTGGGCCAGGAAAGCCGACAAAGCCATCCTGTGCCGCCCCATTACCCGTTGCCCAGCGAGGGAAGGCCGGCCGCGCCAGGAACTGTGCGAAGAATACTGGTCTCGACCTGGGGTGATGCCGCTACGTCGAGGGGGCATCAGAGCGGGCGGAAGGTGCCGGAGTCGGACTGCCAAGCAAGAGTCTCGCCGGTCTCGACGCGGTAGAACCACGCATGGAGACCGACAGCCCCGCTGGCGAGGCGCCGCGCGACTACTGGGTAGGTGCGAAGGTGCCCAAGCTGGAGCAGCAGGTGCTGCTGGGCACGTGCCGAGAGCGCGGATGTCCCCGGTGGTACTGGCAGCCGCGGGAGAGGGGTTTCGTCGGCTGCCTGATCGAGCCATCGCTTGACCATGGGCATCATTCTGACGGTGTCCTGATAGATCAGACCGCGGACGGTGCCACAGTGCGAGTGCCCCCAGACGACGATCTCGGGGACGGTGAGCTCTTCGAGGGCGTACTCCAGCGTCGCACCGACAGCGCAAACCGCGTCCGGCCGGTGGGCAGGAACAATGTTGCCTGCCGTGCGTAGTTCAAGAACTTGGCCTGGCCTGGCACCGGTGATCGACAAGGGTTGTACACGCGAGTCCGCGCAGGATATGAACAGCGCCTGCGGACGCTGGTCGACGGCAAGCCGCCGCAGCTCCTGCCGGTGCTCGACCACGGCTTCGGGGAAATGGCGGGCTTCGTCAATGAGTGCAAGCATGCTCTCTCCTGGGAACTCGAACTGAACAACTATCCGGTTAGTTGCGACATCTGGCAGATCCCAATGCCACTAGAAGGTCCTGACGGAAGCTGCTACGGGTGTGTCTGCTGAGCCCGGTACTCGTTGGTCTGTGGGGGGAGGAGGGTGTCTCGTCCGTGGGTCGTGTCGGGCCAACTGTGGGGACCGGTAGCCCCGTTGCTGGCGCCGGAGCTGAGGCCGGGACGGCCTCGGGTACCGGGCCGGCAAGCCCTGTCCGGGATCCTGTTCGTGCTGCACACCGGTATCCAGGGTGAGTACCTGCCCCAGGAATCCGGCCACGGCTCGGACATGACCTGCTGGCGTCGGTTCGCGGCGTGGAACGAGGCCGGTGTGTGGGACCGCTCCACATCGTCCTGCCGCGGAAGCTGTGGTCCGCCGACAGCTGGACTGGTCCCGTACCGTGATCGACTCCAGCCACGCACGAGCCGCCCGGCGGGCCCCACAGCCGACCGAGCCCGGCCGACCACCGCGACCAGGCAGCAAGCGCCCCGTCCTCGTCGACGGCCAGGGTATCCCGCTCACGGTGCCGCCGACCCGCGGCAACCGCAACGACATCACCACGCTGCTGCCTCTGCTCGCGCTGGTCCCCACCGTGGCCGGCCTGGTCGGCCTGCCACGACAAGGCCCGATGCCCTGCTCGCCGACCGGGGCTACGACCACGACAAGTACCAGCGCCCGGTGTAGAAGCAGGGCATCAAACCGCTGATCACCCACTGCGGAATACCCCATCGTTCCAACCTGGGTGCCTACCGCCGGGAGGTCGAGCGCACCATCGCCTGACTCCACGCCTTCCGCCGCCTGCGCATCCGCTGGGAACGACGCGACAACATCCACGAAACCTCCCTCAACCGCACCACCTGCCTGATCACCACCCACACGGCCAACGCCTTCGCTAAGACCTCTAAGACGCGGGTGGAGACGGAGGAGCAGAGTCAGGACACGCCGGTTTCTTACCGGTGGACTGGCGTGGGTAGCGGCAGGCCTCGTTCTCCCACTGGTGACGGGGGAGGGGACTCACTGGGAGCTCACCCCGGAGGCTGACGAGCCACTTGCCTTGTCCGAGGGCGCGGCCGTTCGCGCGATGGGGGACACCAAGTCCATGAATCGAGCAATGCTGTCCAACTTCCTTATGGTGCCGACCAGAACGACGAGGTTCATGGTGAACACCGATAGAACCGAAAGCAGGCTGGAGGCCAAGCCAGTCATGCAGCCCTCCACGAGGAGTACCTCAAGAGTTTCTTCACCGTCGCCGCTCTGGGTGCAGGCGGCGGCGGGCTTCCGTTGACAGCCGCAGCGATCCCTCTGGCAGGTAGTTCTCTGGGCGGGCTTGAGCGGTTCAGGGCTAGAGCCGAGAATGCTGCGTGGTTGCGCTGTACCAGTGGGATTGTTCGGGGAGGCCAGCGATGCGCTGTCCGAGTGAGCCCGGGTGTGCCGGGCAGACGTCGACCGGAGCGCTATCACCTAGAGGCTGCCCGCACAGCTGGGTATGGCCAAGACCTCAGGGTGCTTCACCGCCCGTCCGGAGGTGAGCCCGACGCCGACGCGCATCGGATCCCACCTCCGGACCTCAATCCACCCCCGGGGTGCCTGCACGAGGCCGGCGACCCGACGCCGGCGCCCGTACCCAGGCCGGTCACTCAACAGTCCCGCGCGCTGTCGTTCGGCTTTGGGGGGTGTGGCGCCCCGCCACAATGGCCCCGCAACTGCCGACGGACCGGCTCAATGAGCAGGCAACAGGGCCTATCTGGGTCCTCCTCTCCGTCGACGAGGCCTGCTGCGACCCACCCCGGACCAGAACAAGCGTCGCCGTGCGGAGCGGCGATATCCAGGAGGTTGCGGAATCCGCCAACACTCTGTGGCTGTTTGTTGCTCCACGACGAACCACCGGCAGCAACCAGATCGTGCAAGACTCAGCGAAGCCCAGCTCAACCCCGTCCCGCTCGCACGCCCTGCGGGAGTTCGGACCGTGGCCAGCCCCCTTGGCCGGCACACGACCGCACTTCCGAAGCGCCCCTGCTCGCCTTGGCTGCCCTGCCAGCGATTGGCAGGCTCGGATCAGCCTTCGTGTGGCATGTGCAGTCCAGGCGCAGCACTTATCGAGCATCACCACTGGACTTCAACTCGCTTCATCGCATCCGCCCGGCGCTGCACAGGATGGCCGTCGACACCTTGGTCCCCGTTCAGGACCGGAGCGTGGGAGCTTCGAGCGGCAACCTCTATCGGTCTCGGCGAACGTGCAGGTGGCCATCGGCGCGGACACCCACTTGGTGGTCGCCGTTGCTCGCTCGGCCCCGGGTAACAGGGCCCGACCCTCATGTCGGGCGGGCCTCCGACTTGCCCGCCGCACGTGTCGGCGGACGGACCCTACCTGAACACCGGCCTGATGGTCCCGCACCGCCGACGAGTCGGCCGCCCGCTCCTGCGCGCTCAGGAGGAGGGCGCCGGACACCGACGCGTGCGCGCTGGCGTCAAGCACACCTTCGTCCGCATGAGGAACTACAAGATTCTCCGCGGCTGCCGGCAGAAAGGCGACGGCCTGCACAAGGCAGTGCAGGCCGTCGCCAACATGTACAACCTCAGCCGAACGATGTGAACCAGCGGGCCAGAACGCACACCGACCTGCCCGGACCAGCCTTCGGCAACAAGCGTTAGATCAAGTTTTGGACGTTGAGCAGGCCGAAGCCCTTCGGCTCGTCCTTGCGGCTGCGGTAGATCAATCGGGACCGTTCACCGGGCTTGTGCTGAACTTGGTTGGGTGATGTTGGAGCCGTTTGTCTGACAGCGGTGCTTTGGTTTCGGTAGCTCTGGCTTCGTGAGGTACCCGCAGGGGGCGGGCTGACCGAAACCGCGAGGCCGCGGGGGCCGACAGGCTGTCGATCGTTTCGAGGGCGGCGAGAGAAGCCGGGAGATCGCCGTCGTGCTGCAGGTGGGAGAGCGGTCGGTGGAGCGGTGACGCCCCCGGTCGATCTACCGGATCCGCGAGTACCGGGGCGTAAGGACGAGCCGAAGGGCTTCGGCTGGCGTGACTTCCGAGTCCTGATCGTTCGCGCCCGGACCCAACTCGGCGGGCCCGATGGTCCTGGTCTGGGACAACGTCCACCTCCACCTGACCAAGCCTTGAGGGAGGTAATCGAGATCCGGCCAACTCACCGCCCACTCAGCGCTGAGCCTCAACCTGCAGCATATTGTCTGACCACTGGTCAAACACCGACAGCATCGCTTTGACCTGCGGACTCATGTGCTCGCACGGCCCTCTGCCGAAGTGGCTCTCAATCAGTCTGTCGAAAAACAACCATTACATGCAGCTGTCGGTCTCATCAGTTCCATCAAGGCTGCCGGAGGCGCCCAAACCGGCATTCTCATCAGGGCTGACCTGGGGATCAACCCCGACTTCCCTCCAGGCAGCGACGACGGCGTCCGCCACGGTTCGGTTGCTTTGGAAGCGCCTGGTAGCCGCGGTTACGGTGGCGCTGGCGAAGGCGCCGAAATCAGCATTGCTCGCGAGCAATCCGTTGGTCAGGGTGTCATACCATATCTGCCCGGCTATTTCCCAGGCGTTTCCTCCGAGTCGAGTGGCCAGCAGGTAGAAAGCATGGTTAGGAATTCCGGAGTTGGTGTGCACCCCGCCGTTGTCGTCCTCGGTCTGGAGGTAGCCGCTCATATTGGCTGGTTGCGGATCCCTGAGGCCGGTTGTCGGGTTGGTCCATGCGGTGCCGGGAGCCCGCATCGAGCGTAGGGCAATGCTGTCGAGGGCCGTCCCGACCATCTCGTCACCGATCAGCCAGTCGGCCTGGTCGGCGGTCTGGCCGAGCTTCCACTGCTTGACCAGAGAGCCGAAAACGTCCGAGACCGATTCACTGAGGGCTCCGGACTGACCCTGATAGTCAAGCCTGGCGGTGTACTGCATCACGCCGTGAGTGAGCTCGTGTGCGATGCAGTCAAGGGATAGTGTGCCATCCTTGAGTGACTCGCCGTTGCCGTCGCCGAAGATGATCTGATTTCGCTCTGGAAGCCACTTTGGGTCGAGGGTCTCGACGTGGACGGAGGCGATCAAAGGCATGTAAGCGTTGTCGATGGAATTCCGCCCGTATACCTCACGATAAAAACGAAGGGTGTCACCGAGGCCGTCAAAGAGACGATTGGCAGACTGGTCATCGATCGGCTCGGAGTCCTCGTTGCGTACAAGGCGGCCCGGCAAGTCATCCGGGTTCGCGGTGTGACCGGCATCGTAGACGAGCCGAGTGAGTCGGTGTGGAACGGCCAGCTCTGCTTCGGTCGTTGACCGAGCGACGCGGGCTGCACGGGCTGTACGAAGCGTGGCCGTGAGAGCCAACGTGGCCTTAGCGGACTGATCACCCTGCCGGGCCAGGTCCTCGAGCAGGATGGGCGGAACGACGCCGCAACCAAACGGAGAGTTTCGAATCATGCCTTGAGAGTATTTTGACTCATCGTCAACGGCAGGGTAAATTATAAGTATTTGACAAGATTTCCTATCGGCTTCGTCATTCAACTTAGAGGTCTTAGCGAAGGCGTTGGCCGTGTGGGTGGGTGATCAGGCAGGTGGTGCGGTTGAGGGAGGTTTCGTGGATGTTGTCGCGTCGTTCCCAGCGGATGCGCAGGCGGCGGAAGGCGTGGAGTCAGGCGATGGTGCGCTCGACCTCCCGGCGGTAGGCACCCAGGTTGGAACGATGGGGTATTCCGCAGTGGGTGATCAGCGGTTTGATGCCCTGCTTCTACACCGGGCGCTGGTACTTGTCGTGGTCGTAGCCCCGGTCGGCGAGCAGGGCATCGGGCCTTGTCGTGGCAGGCCGACCAGGCCGGCCACGGTGGGGACCAGCGCGAGCAGAGGCAGCAGCGTGGTGATGTCGTTGCGGTTGCCGCGGGTCGGCGGCACCGTGAGCGGGATACCCTGGCCGTCGACGAGGACGGGGCGCTTGCCGCCTGGTCGCGGTGGTCGGCCGGGTTCGGTCGGCTGTGGGGCCCGCCGGGCGGCTCGTGCGTGGCTGGAGTCGATCACGGTACGGGACCAGTCCAGCTGTCGGCGGACCACAGCTTCCGCGGCAGGACGATGTGGAGCGGTCCCACACACCGGCCTCGTTCCACGCCGCGAACCGACGCCAGCAGGTCATGTCCGAGCTGTGGCCGGATTCCTGGGGCAGGTACTCACCCTGGATACCGGTGTGCAGCACGAACAGGATCCCGGACAGGGCTTGCCGGCCTGGTACCCGAGGCCGTCCCGGCCTCGGCTCCGGCGCCAGCAACGGCTCGACTGGTCCCCACAGTTGGCCCGACACGACCCACGGACGAGACACCCTCCTCCACACACAGACCAACGAGTACCGGGCTCAGCAGACACACCCGTAGCAGCTTCCGTCAGGACCCTCAAGGCAGGCCTGACCGGCTGTCGGCCACCTACACGCGCCCATGGCGTCACCTACTTCCACGGGCTGCCAACCCGATTGGCGAGTACACCCTCTGAGGCGTCAAACGACGCTGCGGAAGGCCTGCGAATACGCTCCGCGCTAAGGTCGATCCGGCTGTCCAGCCGGACGGCGTTCCCGTCTACGTCATCCTGGATAACGTCTCCGCCCGCAGCGACAGAAAAGCTCCGGAGCTGAGCGAAGAACAACAACGTCCGCCTGTCCTTCACTGCAACCAACGCCTTCTGGAACGCCCCGATCGATGTGCAGTTCGGACCCTGCGGCAGTTCACCCTCGCCAACTCCGCACACCCCAATGACACTGTCCAGACCCGCGCACTGCACGCTACCTGCACTGAAATGCCAACGCCCGCCTCCTCGACGTCTTGGTCACCCGATGTCGGGAACGCGCCCGCATCCGCAAAGAGAGCAGAACCTGCTGGGCGGCAGACCATCCCTCACCACATGAACCAGCAACCCGGCGTACCGATGATGCGGTCAGGCAACTGGAGATCGCCAACAGGAGCAGGAAGCTTGGTCCTTTGGTCTGGATCCGTAGGGTGCACTGACGACCCGGACGAGGCGTTGCGGCTCGGTCGGTAGCGGGGTAGAAGCAAATGGCTCGGCTGCGGTTCGACGACTACTCCCTTCGATGGCGGCCTGGCCGAGGCGACTTATCGCCTCGCATGCGTCCGGGCAGAGTCAGCAGGGTGCCTGCGAAGCGCAGATAAAGCGCAAAGCGAGCCTTGTAGCGTTGGACTGTCCTTGCTGATGGTTCCGCACCCCTCTTCCGGCAGCGCCGACCGCGACGCTCACGGTTTGGCAGGGGAGCCGGCTACCCGCCCGAGGTGTGAGCCGAGCCGCGTCGGTCCGGGGTATTTCGAGTGACCACGGTGTCTCGTTGTCGACAGTAGCGTGAGGGTCAAAGAACGGCGAGTCGTTGCTCGACCGCAGCTGCGGCCTCCGTCTGCCGTGCTTCTCGGAGGACGGTGGCCAGCTCCGATCCGAGCGGCCTGCTCTGGGGCCAGCTCGTGTCCAGCTGAAACCAGCTGGCCTGCGCGTTCTGGAGGGCGGTTCGCACGGCTTCCGAACCCGGAGGCGACCAAGCGGTGCGGTGCTGCGCCGTCTTGATCCACAGCTGAGTGGCCCGAGTTGCGTCCCCGCCCCTGGCCGCTATCACGGCTTGTGTCTCGAGGACGTCACCCATGGCAGTGCCCTCGTGGCCCTGGTCGCGGGTGACCTGATGCTCCCACTGGGTTGCCATCCGAGCCGCAGTGCCGAAGTCTCCGGAGTTCATCGCATGGGTGATGGCCGACCGGAGATCCTTTCCCACTGGCCGGGCGGTCGTAGCGGGGAGTGGCCCTGGCGGTTGCGGGTTCGGCCACGCCGACAGTGCGGATGGTTGTGCCGGCCGGTCAGCCTCGCGGGGGGCCGCTGGAGCCGGTGCGGCCGCGGGTTCCCCGAGAACCACGGTGCTCGGGGCGAGCCCTGCTGCCTCGACGGCCATGGCGTGGACTTGCGACAGATGCCCCGCCCCCGGGGCGGCTAGCAGTCTGGCCAGGGCCTTTGAGTACGCCGGAGTGGTTCCACCCGCGAAGCGGCCCTTGGGCATGGTGACAACTCCCCAACGGGCGACGTGTGGTGGGAGCTGGAGATCGATGGGTCCCATCGGGACGCATGACTGGTCGGCCTGAAGGTCCACGATCAGATGGGTGGTGTTCGGTGGGCGTCGTGACAGCTCCAGGTCGATCCAGCCCCACGGCAGGGAGGTGTAGCGTTTGGTGCTCTCGGTGGTCTTCGCCAGGATGATGTGTAGTTGTTTCTGGCGGCGGTCCCGCGTTACCTGGCCGCAGAGATAGATGACCAGAGGGCCGGCGGCGATGGCTGCCGCATGGATGCGCGCGAGCACCGATTGAGGCTCTCCGGGGTTGACGACCTGCGCGATATCGACGGGGCCGTTCCATCCCCGGAGCATCATCTGCGGGGTGATCGCCGCCATGGCCGCCACGCCGAGTTCGGTGTCGAACTCGTGGTGGCGCTGTTTGGAAGCGGTGGCAAGAAGAAGAACATGCCCGCGGGCATCGCCCTGAGAAGTCGTCATAGGTAACCGCCTTGGCGTAAGCCGGTGCCCCGGTTGCCCGGAAGCGGGCACCGGGCAAGGCAGCCGGCTCCGAAGGAGCACTGTGCGTGGTGAGTACGGAAAGCCTATGGCGGTGCAGCGGGTTGTTGCGGTGCCTCTGCCGTGCCTTCGGGCCGCCGTGCGGTAGAGAGCGAGAGCTCCCACTCCCGCTGGTTCTGGGGCCTCAAGCTCCACCTGGTCTGCACGCCAGCCGGGCTGCCCGTCACCAGAGCCCTGGCCAGCCCGAAGGTCGATGAGCGCGAGGTCCTGGCCGCGCTCGTTGAGACCGAACCCGCCCTCGTGCGTGAGCACGCCGGCCTGCTGATCCTCACCGACAAGGGCTACGTCTCCGCCGAACTCGACCGCTTCCTCGACCAGTACGGAGTCCAGCTGCTCCGGCCGTCCTACCGCAACAACGCCCCACGCCCGGGCTAGGGCCTGCTGAAGTCTGTCCGCCAGCTGATCGAGTCCGTCAACGACACCCTCAAAGGTCAACTCGGCCTCGAACAACACGGCGGCCGCATCATCGAGAGCGTTGCCGTCCGGGGCGGCCAGCGACTGCTAGCGATGACCTGCGTGACCTCGCACAACCGCACAACCGGCCAATCCGTCACCCGCTCACTGCTCGCCTACGATCACCGACCAACTTGGGAACCACTAGTCCAGCCGGTTCCGGGGAGTCCACAGCCCTTCACGGAAACGGTGGGACGGCGGGAACGTCAGATGTTCTGCTGTTTGGCAGTTCTGCCGGTGGCGCCGACAGGTAGGTACGGGCGGGATTGGTGCGCAGACGAGCGCCGGGCGGAGAGCCTCTTTGGGTTGTGGGGAGGTACACGAGCCTGCGGAGTAGTACGCCTGTTCGGGGAGTGCCTCGTGAGTGCCTACGTGGCGTTCTGTCATGACTTGGCTAGAGGCGCCTCTTTAGCATCAGCAGGCAGTGCGCGATCGGTAGCTCATTGATGAACATCAGAGGCGAGAAGGCGGTGAATCCCGCGGTATGGTGCGGCATCCCCTAACAAATCTGCGGATCTCTCTCGGGCACTCGCAGTTGGCATATTCACGGTTGGTGAGCGAGGCTCACGCGATCCTGGGATTCGGAAGGATCGCCTCCCGCAGAGAGAAGGTTGCACGCTGGGAATCGGGAACGGTGGTGCCCGATGTGCAGACCCAGTACGCCATCGCGCACCTTCACAAGGTGGCGCACCAGGAGGTGCACCGCCTGGGGTGGCCGCACTGGCTCCACCTGGGTGCTACGGATCCAGAACTCCGCGCCACGCCACATGTTCCGGACGATGCGGGGGTGGCTCTGAGGCACGCTTGGCGCGACGGCAGGGCCTCACCGGGGGCGTACGTCTCCGTGACTGGGCAGCGGCTCTCGACCTTTGTCCGGTCGCTGTGCGCGCAGTGTCCTGCCACGCCGCGATGGCCACAGCAGGGCCAGTTCTCCTGGGAGCGTACAGGCTACTACGTGGCGCTTGTTGGCTCCTTGGAGGGACTTGCACCGGAGGTGAGTCCGGCGGCTTTGCTGCCGGCTGCACGTGCTGACCTGGGAAATCTTACGATGCTGCTGTCCTGTTCCGCGCTGGACCGGGAGGCCAAGGCGGAGCTCGCGGTACTGGCGGCCCGAGTCGCCGACCTCTGCGGGCGATTGTCGATGGCTGTCGGAAGGTGGGTTGATGCCGAACGGTACTTCCTCGGTGCGGCGCGTGCCGCGGCTACGCAGGGCCGGGCTTCGTTGGTGGCCGGTTCTCTTTCGAATCTGGCTGTATGTCATATGCAGGTTGGTGAGCCGAGGGATGGTCTGCTGCTGGTCGAGACTTCGAGCTCTCTCACTGGTAACAGACCATCAAGTGTGTCGGCCCTGAGAAGTTGCAGGGAGGCCATCGGCCTCGCCCGACTCGGGGACGAGGTCGGCTCGGCTCGCGCACTCGAACGGGCCGCTGACATGATCTCGGTCCAATCTGAAGACGAAGACGTTCCGACCGGAATGGTCGTCAACGAGGAGTGGCTGAGTATCAGCAGTGGGATCGTTTGGACCGACTTGGGGAAGCCGCGGAAGGCGCTGGTAGATTTCTCCCCGATACTCGGTCCGGAGATTCCCGCCAAGCCCTTCCGAATGCCGTCGTGGGTTGTAGTTCAGGTTGTTCGGGCGCACCTTGAGGCTGGCGAGCCGGAAGAGGCAGCTCGCCACGCCGGGCGTGCGCTCTCCTTCTTTGGCGGGTTCTCCCTCCTTCTCGCCGCCCAGCTACGAAGCGAGTTCACTCCCTTTCGCTCGGTTCCCGCGGTGGCAGCCCTTCTGGCTGAGCTCAGGGCGGCGGTACTGTCCTGACGGATCGTCCGGTCATCGACGGTTCCGTCGTACGGGGGCCCAACGGTGTCACCCTTTTGAGAGGAAGAACTGGTCGTGACCGGACACCCGTTGGCGTTCCTTCGCGGGACGCTCGGCCTGAGTCACCCTGCCTACGCTCAGCTCATCGCGCAGACCCATTCTGATCTGGGGTACGGCCAGATGGCAGCCAGAAGGGAGAAAGTCTCGCGGTGGGAATCCGGCCGGATCGTCCCGCACCTCACTACTCAGTTGGCGATCGCCCGGATCCATGGAGCTTCCCCGGATGATGTCCTGCGGCTCGGCTGGCCTGCCTGGCTCCACTCGGTCAGCCGAGAGGCTGTGCTGACCCTACGGCCGTGGAGCTTCGAGGGAATGCTTGGCGTCCTTGAGGCGCTGAGCCAGTCTGTCTGTGACGAGGGCAGGCGGGAGCTCACCTTTACCGGCTTCACTCTGGCGGCCATGGTGAAGAGTGCCATGGCCGCTTTGCCCGGCGCCGAGGTGCCTGCCCGGGCCGGTAGCCATCTCGGTCCTGGAGTCGCAGCCGCAGTCGAGGCAAGAGTGGCTGCGCTGGAGTCGATGCGCACCTGGGCGTGGCCGACGGTCCTGTGTCCAGCGGTGGTTGGCGAGCTGCAGTTCCTCGCTTCCTTGCTGGCCGGTGCCGAGTACGACGGCCGGATTGGTACTCGGCTCCTCGTGCTCGTCGTTCGCGTCTGCGATCTTGCCGCGGCTCTTCGAAGGAAGCTGGGTGACTACTCCGGTTCAGAGAGGTACCTCCACCTCGCAGTGCGTGCCGCCGTAGCCGGGCGGGCCGTCTCGCCGGCCGCAGACTGCTTCGAAGTACTGGCCCGGTTACACGATTGTGCGGGAGACCCCGAAGATGCGCTGCTGCTGCGCACAGCTGGCCTGGCCCTGAGGAACCTGTCCTGAGTTCTGCCGCAAAGGTCTTCGTGGCCACCGTTCGGCGGGGCGACGCGTTCGTGGCTGGGCAGGCAGCTGGGGGCCGGCGTTAGCATTTCGCGCACACCTCGCCACCATCTGTTGTTCAGATGCCCACGGCGATTGGGAAGCGCCGTCGGGCGACTTACGCTCGTTCCATCGACCCGCAGGATCGATATTCAATCTCAAGTTCTTGCGCATGGAGAGGGGATTGCGATGGCTGAACTCCCCAAGGCAAATTTATCTGGAAACGTCGTACGGGCTGCGGGTTTGACCATGGTGTTGATCGCCGGTGCCCTTGTTTCGTGTTCCACCACAGAAGAATCGACAGCTCCCGTGGGGCCCATCGTGAACTCGCAGGATCTGAGTACGATCAGCTGCCCGGATGTTGCGGGCGACCTGAAGGGTTCCTCCGTCGATGTTCCAGCTGTGCAGGAGCGCCTCGGACTCCTTGACCAGCAGTGGGCAGACGCCTACCAGAGCCTTGCGAACGCCGGGGCCGATCCAAAAGCTGTCGGGGCCACACTCGAGAACCTGGCCAAACAACGGCGGCAGACCATCGCCGAAATCTCGGACTCCCTTCACGTTGCCCCAGGAGAGCGGTCTGCGATGTTGGACATGGCAGCATGCTCCGTCAAGGAGGAGCCGGGTGGTTTCGTTTCCGGTGAGGAGATCACCACACTCAAGGGCCGAAACGGGAAGGACGGCCAGCGCGAGGGAAACGGACTGACCCGGAGGGACTTCATCGACATCACCAAGGTGCCGTCCAACGCCCCTGCCCGCGACAGCGGAAAGCGGGGGGCGACCGGGACTTTCAGATCGAAATGCGGCAACAACGCGAACCAGCGACACCTCAACGCCGACAACGTCGTCGTCTCCCCGGGGGAGAAGGCGGCCGCGCATCACGAGCATGACTATGTAGGCAACACGAGCACGGACTTCCGCTCGACCGTGAAATCCCTGAGCCAATCCGGCACAACCTGCGCGAACAAAGACGATCTTTCCACCTACTACGCCCCGGTGGTACGTCAGTTGGACAGTCCCCCCGATAGAGACGCTAACCGTCCGGGAGGGGGTCGGGATCTGAATAGCGGCAGCATCGTCACCCCGGACGGCTTCGATATCACTTTCGAGGGTAATCCTGCAGGAACTGTAGCCCCGATGGAGTTCGGCACCAAAATAATCACCGGCGATGCAAAAGCCTTCACGAATGGTCCCAAGAATGCCAGAGCGCTGTGGAGCTGTACGGGATTCGAACAGGTCCAACTGAAAGACAAGTACCCGCTCTGTCCGCTCGGCTCAAAAGTTGTTCGTTCACTGAATTTCCCGAACTGCTCGAACGGGCAGACGGACAGTGCGAACCATCGAACGCACACGGCCTTCGCAGACGGTCGCGGAAAATGCCCGAGCGGGTTTCGGGCGATACCGCAGCTGGTCATGAAGATCACATACTCCATCCCCGTGGGGAAGTTCTATGCCGTAGACACCTTCCCCGAGCAGCTCCACAAGGCAGTGACCGACCACGCCGACTTCATTGATGTCATGAGCAAGAGCCTCATGGACCAGGTCGTCCGCTGCATCAACTCTGGTCAGAATTGCTGATCCCGGAGATCCCTGAACGAGCGACAAGGAGCGTGACTGTGACAGGTGTCCCGCCGGTCTGCCGGCTGTCGGTGGAGAGCATCAGGACACTGCCCTGCACAGCGGCGTCCCTCCGTCTGTTCTTCCCGCAGCAGGAGAGCAACGACGCCTTGCGGCCCACACGCCAAGAGCAGCGGGCGCTCGCATACTGTGCGCGCTGCCATCCCCGAGTGAGGGAGGTGTGCCTGGAACGGCAGATGGCCTTCGGGATCACTGGGCAGAGCGGGATCTCAGGCGGGGCGACTGCAGTGCAGCGCCAGGCACTGATTCGGCTGCGGGCCGCCGGCGAGGGTGACAGCGCTCCGTTGATCCGGGCGATCGGCCAGCAGCTCGAGGCCGTGTCCAGGACGGCAGAGGTATAGGCGATGGCACGCTTCACGATGCCTGCCACGCGGCGTGTCCTGCGAGACGGCAGCAGAAGTCGGGTGCTCCGGCAGAGCGTAGCTGTCGTCCTGTCGGTTTCGGTCCTGGTCACTGCGACGGCGTGCGACACCGATGGCATCCTCTCAGGCACCGACGACCAGCCGGACCTACGGCAAATAGCGAACTGGTCAGAGGCTGAGTGGGAGCGGTGGGCTCAGCAGACGGGTCTGGGAGCCGCCATGAACAGCCGGTCGTGGAGCCCGGAGGAGATGCGCGGGGCGGCCAAAGGCGCTACCCCATCCCTGCAGGGCACGGCCGGTAATGCGAACAACGATCCGCTGCCTGCGGCGATACCCGCACACCCGGCGCCCCGCGACCGCTCGCTCGCGGTATTCGGCAAGGTCTTCCTGCGAAACTCGACGGAGGCACTGGTTTGCTCCGGAACGGTGATCGCCGATCCGGTGCATCCCGGGAAGAGCAACCTGGTGTGGACGGCTGCTCATTGCCTTCACGAGGGCAAGAACGGCAAGGCGATGAGCGACGTTGTCTTCGTGCCATCGTTCGACGGTACGGCCTCCTCTGAACAGCAGGTCCAGCCGTTCGGCGCCTGGGCGGGGCTCAGGTACATCGTCGCGCCTCAGTGGGTCGCCGAGGGTGGCGAACGCGGCGGACCGGTAAGCCAGTTCGACTTCGGAGTCGTGCGGGTCGCGCCTCCGGCCGGGGCACGGTCCCTGGAGGAGACGGTGGGCGGTTCGATCCCCGTGCGATTCGAAGTGGCGCGCGAGCAGCTGACATCTATGGCCGTCTTCGGTTACCCGGCTGCAGCGCCCTTCGACGGACGACGGCTCGACTTCTGCGAGTCGCCGGTCCGGCCGACCCGGCTGTCGTTCGACGCTGCGCGGCCCACGATGCTCGTGGTCGGCTGCACGATGACGGGCGGGTCGAGCGGTGGGGGCTGGGTCGTCAAGTCCCCCGGGGGCGCCAGGTTCCTGGTAAGCAACACGTCCATCGGGCCGACTCCCGCCCAGTGGTTGGCGGGGCCGGCCCTGGGGGTCGAGGCGCGGCAGGTCTTTGACTTCTTCGACTCGAAGGTGCAGTCGGGCTAGTCGTCGCCATCGCCGGTTCGGGTACGCGACGGAGGATCCGACTGTGCCGATCCTCTCGGTGACTCGAGCGGGGACGGACGGGACGGACGGAAATGCGGAACAGTACGGCAGCAGGACCGAATCCTGTGGACTGGAGAGGACATTGCTATGGCCTTGGGCCGGGAGAAGGGGCGTGCCCCTTCCGGTGCACGATTCATGAGAATGGGCCTGATCAGCACCATTCAGGTCTCGAGAGGCGTGGTCACCGGAGGTATTGTCCTAGCTCTGTCCGGGACGATCGCGTCGTTGGCGATCCCCGTCAAGCTTTTCGGTGAATCACGCCGTACACCTGCCCCGCCCGGGGTAGGCCAGCTCCTCGGCGCGGACACCCCACCAGGGTTTGTCGACGACGGCGAAGGTGTGCAGGAGACCCCCTATGGTCCGCTCACGGCGATCGATCGAGACTTCGTTCGCAGGGTGAAGCTGGCCGGACTCTGGGAGGGTCCTGCCGGCCAGAAGGCACAGAAGGTCGGCGGGACACCTCAAGTCAAGCAGGCCGGGAAGCACATGGTCGACGGCCACCTCGACCTGAACGTGAAAGACGCCCGTGCCGCACAGCTGCTGAAGGTGGACCGGATGCCGAACGAGCCGAACGACGAGCAGAAGGGCTGGCTGTCCCAGATCCAGTCCGCGTCGGCGAATCAGTTCGACCGGACGTTCGTGAACCTGACCAGGGAAGCGCACGGAAAGGTGTTCCAGGTCCTGGCCTACACCCGGGCACACACCCAGAACAGCCAGGTGCGCGAGCTCGCGCAGACCGCGGACGTGACCGTTCGCGACCACATGACCATGCTCGAGCTGACCGGGCTCTGGACGGGCGAGGCAACCCAATGAGAAACAGTACACCGGAGGGTTACGTGATGATCCGTCAATTCATTCGTCTTGCGTTTGCCGGAACCGTGGCCGCCGTCGTCCTGACGGCGTCGGGCTGCGAGAACCCGAAGAGGGACGAGGCGAAGCAGAACGATGCGGCGAATTCAGGGTCGATCCAGCACGAGGGCGATTCTATGCCGGACATGTCCACATCGGGGTCGCCGGGTGCTGGGTCAGGCGGGCTTAAAGTGAACAACAAAAATGACCAGGTGGAGGACTTTCTGACCGATGCCTTAGGGAACTCCCTGTACGTCTTCAACAAGGACACCGCTGACCCGCCGAAGTCCAACTGTTCCGGAGACTGTGCCCAGACGTGGCGGCCGCTGCCGCCGGCGGACGCCACGCAGCAGTGGCCGGGCGTGACAGGCAAGGTCGGGGTCGTGACACGGGACGACAAGAGCCAGCAGCTCACCATAGGTGGCCATCCCGTCTACACCTACGTGAGGGACACCGTTCCTGGCGAAATCAACGGTAACGGCGTGAACGGCGCCTGGAGCCTCGCAGCCCCGGACGGGACGAAGGCAGCCAAGCGCGGTTCGGGCGGCAAGGATCAGGGCGGCAAGGACAGCAAGGGAGGGGAACAGAACCGTCAGAACGATGGCGGCAAGCAGCGGGACAACGGGCGGGAACAGGTGAACCGGCGTGGCGCCGACGCGAACCTGACCGTTGTTGTCGTCCCTGTTGTCGGTGAGGTCCTTTCCCTGAACCAGCGGGTGATCTTCCTGAACGGAGACGGTATCCGCCTGGGTGGCCAACGCGGGTGCCGCAGTGACTGCCTCAGGCAGTGGCGTCCGCTCAAGAGGTCCGACCTCGGGAGCGTCGACCGTACGAAGGTCAACGTGCAGGTCGGTGAGGTCACCAACGAGGACGGCAGCGTGCAGCTCACGATCAACGGCCAGCGTGCGTTCACGTTCGTCGGTGCCCAGGGGCCGAACGACACCAGTGGAATGGGCGACCACGGTTGCTGGTGGCCGTTCTCCGCGGGCGGCGGGGCGGCCCGGCCGCCCCAGGGCAAATGACGTCACGGTAGGGGACGAGCACATGCCTCCTATCCGACGAATGCTTCGGGACTGGTACCTCGTCGTGTCGGCCCTGACGGTGGTCGCAGTCCTTGGCCTGGAGACGGTCGATCTGGCGCGAAAGGAGCAGGACTCGGCGGCGGAGCGGATGCAACGGGTGTCCGAAAGGCTGAACTGTGCACTGGACACCTCGGTGAACACCGAGGCATTTACCGAGTCCGACTGTGCCGGCGGCGGCGCGCACTACCGCGTGCTCACCTTCGCCGAGGCGAAGGACCAGAGGCAGTGGCTCGATCTGGCCAAGGATTACGGCGGTACCTACGTCAGCGGAGACCGATGGGTGGTCGTTCCGTGGCCCGACAGCGAGACCCCCCAGGTCTGCCAGAAGCTCGGCGGCGTGCTCGAGAACGGTGACTCCCATATGGGCATGACCGGCCCGGTGCACGCGATGGGTACGGGAGCCGGCTGACCAGCGAGCACAGCACACACCCCTCCAGTTGAACTGATCACGGAAGGACGACCAGTTATGCCTCCCCAAGGGCGTTCCCAAGCAGGGACCAGGCGCAGTCGCGGCACCGGCTCCGCAACCGCAGCACAGGTCTCGAAGGAGAACACGGGCCCGTTCGGCAACCGTCGCCTGGTGGTGCGCGTGGTGCTCGGCGGATTCTTCGCCGCGGCGTTTGTCGCCCTCTACGCGGGCGCGATCCGGCTATCGAGTGGAGTGCAGCAGTTTCTCGATTTCGGCGCCGGGGTTTTCGCCCTGGTTTGCCTCAGCGCAGCGGTGCTGTGGGGACTGGCTTCAACCGATCGTTTCTTCTTGTACTCGAACCACCGCTTGATCGCCCAGAGCGTGCACAGGGTCCTTGCGGTGGCGGGGCTCGCCTTCCTTGCCCTGCACATTTGGATCAAGGTGTCGGAGAAGCACGTGGGCGCGTTGGCATCCGTCGTGCCCTTCGCGGATGATGCCCAGCCGGTACTCGTGGGCCTGGGCACCCTTGCCGGGTACACCTTCGTGGGTGTCGCCATCACTGGTGCGGTGCGAAGCCGATTCGCCTCCCAGCAGGGCGCAAACCTGTGGCGGGCACTGCATATGGCGTCGTACGTCGCCTGGGCGGCGGCGCTGGTGCACGGCCTCAAGTCTGGTAGGGCCGGCAAGGACTGGGTGACCATCTCGTATGTTATCTGTCTCGCTGCCGTCGCTCTCGTACTCCTGCTGAAGCTCCGCTCGAAGAGGAAACTGCCGGGCCAGGGCGCCGTGTCGACCGCAGGTGCCGCGGGCCCGGCGTCTCCTGGACCCCGTTTGGGGCCCGAGTCCTCTCCTCCAATGTTTCCGCCCGTAGAGCGGACTGAAAACCCGCCCACGACGGAGCAGTCCATCGCGCCGACCTTCGTCTACAAGCGAGGCGCCCCGTGAACGAGGTACGGCCCATCGTGACCTCATTCGGACCGGCCGTGCTCCTGGCGGGTACCGACACCGGCAGGCTCGACCGCACACGGCACCTGTCCGTGCACGGCCCTCTTCCGATCCTGCGCTCCGATGAGGTGGTTTCCCTGGCACGAACGATCGACCTCCGCGGCCGCGGAGGTGCAGGCTTCCCGTTTGCCCGCAAGATCCAGGCCGTCATGGATTCTGCGCGCAAGGCCGACGGGAACCCCGCAGTCGTGGTCAACGGAACTGAAGGGGAGCCGAGTTGCCTCAAAGACACCGCGTTGCTGCTCAACGCCCCCCACCTGGTTCTAGATGGCGCAGAGGCGGCAGCCGTCGCGCTGGACGCAGACCAGGTCGTCGTCGGAGTGACGCGCGAGGACATCGAGGACTCCATCCAACGGGCGCTCGCCGAACGCGGGCCATCGCGGGTCGACCTGAGGGTCACCAGGTTGCCCGAACGGTTCGTCACGGGCGAGGGCTCGGCGTTGACGAACGGCCTCAACGGCGGGCCGGCTCTCCCCGCCGGCCGCAAGACCCGTACCAGCGAACGCGGACTGGACGGACAGCCGACACTGCTTTCGAACACCGAGACTTTCGCCCAGCTAGCGGTTGCTGTTCGGCTCGGGGCAGAGCGCTATGGCCAGACCGGCTTGCCCGACGAACCCGGCACAGTCCTGCTCACCCTCGCCGGAGAGGTGGTCGTGGAGGTGCCCACGGGCGTTCCGTTGAGCTACATCCTGCAGATGTGCGGCATGTCTGTCGGACAGGGGCTCCTGGTGGGTGGATACCACGGCATGTGGCTCGATGCCAGGGCGAGTGAACTGGCGTTGGCTTCCCGGGAGTCGCTCAGGGCGTTGGGCGCGACACTCGGTGCCGGCGCAGTGCTGCCACTTCCGGAGGAGACATGCCCCGTCGGCGAGACGGCCCGAGTGGCCCGATGGATGGCCGATGAGTCGGCACAGCAATGCGGGCCCTGCGTGTGGGGGCTTGCCCGGCTCGCCGACGGGCTGGAGGCATTGACCACCTCCGGCGGACAGGTCGCATACGATGCCGTCCACACGCATGTGCGCGGCGTCCTGGGGCGGGGCGCATGCTCGCACCCCGACGGCACCTCGCGCTTCGTCTCCTCGGCGTTGAAGGCATTCCCTGACGATGTCGGCCAGCACGTCTACTCCGGAGGGTGCGGCAGACCGGTGAAGGGCGTGCTGCCCATCACTGGTGATTCGGGCAGAGCGACGGACCAGCAACTCGTAATCGACTGGACACTGTGTCGGGCCCACGGCCTGTGCGCCGATGTCCTGCCCGGTCTCATCCAGCTCGGCCCCGACGGCTATCCCACGACGGCCACGATGCCCCTGCGGGAAGAGCAGCGCGCGGACGCGGTCCGGGCGGTGCGCCGCTGCCCGGCGCTTGCCCTGAGAATCGTCGGCTGATCGACCGGCCGCCCGCACCACCCCGTTAACCGTCCGGCGCTTGGAAAGGGACAGACCGTGTCCATGAACGACCTCCCCCCTCGGCCGCGGAAACCTCCACAGCTGGCTGCCCGTTCGATCCTCCGAGTGACCGCGCTGTTCCTGAAGGACATTGTGGAGATCGTCGGCCGGTACGAGCGGTCCGCTGCGGATACCGGGTCTCGCTCCCAGGACCGCTGGGCCGCTGTCGAACGAGTACTCCAGGCCGCGCTCGATGGTGTTGAGGAGGCCGATGGGTGCCTTGAGGAGGAGGGCCCAGGTGACGGGGAACCGCAGCACCGGAGCTGCGAGACCCGGAAGGAAGAAACGGATGTTCGAGCCGGTCGAGCCCGCCGCCACATGGCTGATGCGCTCATCGGCAAGAGCCGGCTATCTCCGGAGGCGCTTGAGGCACTGGCCATCGCAATCGGCTGGGCCGGCCTTCCGCAACGGGTCCAGCCGGTCGTGATGGCAGCCAACGGGACCTTGCCGCGACTGCCGACAGCGGACAGCATCATGACGCTCCTGGCATCGGGAGAGCTGTGCATTCTCATCCCCGACCCGGGACGGGAGACCTCTGCCGGCCTTCGGACCCTCCTGAGTGGTCGAGCGGCAGCGGTCGGACCGGCGGTAGGGCGGGCGGACGCGGGTGCGGCGCTGCGTTGGACACGCCGGCTTCTGGCCCTTCAGCATCCGAATGGCTCCGGGCCCGGCGTCTCCTACGTGGAGGAGCACCTTTCGATGGTCATCCTGCTGCAGGACGAGGCGCTGGCGGCC
The DNA here is from genome assembly GCF_044749365.1 of Kitasatospora sp. NPDC089509. Classification (NCBI taxonomy): domain Bacteria; kingdom Bacillati; phylum Actinomycetota; class Actinomycetes; order Kitasatosporales; family Streptomycetaceae; genus Kitasatospora; species Kitasatospora sp. NPDC089509. The sequence continues at coordinate 222,582 of NZ_JBIVHS010000014.1, forward strand.
CTCCTGGTGGAGCACAGACTCGGAGTGATGGAAAAGTTGACGCAACGTCAGCGCGAGCAGTTGAGCGAGACTCTCATGGTCTGGCTGGTCGGAGGCGGGTCGACCGTCGCGGCCAGAGTCCTCGGCGTTCATCCGCAGACCATCAGGTACCGGGTACGGAAGCTGGAGCGCCTGTTCGGCGCGGCGTTGCACGATCCCCGAAGCCGCTTCGAGCTGGAGCTGGCTCTAAGGCTCCGCCAGCTTTTGCCAGGCCCGCGCCGTCGGCGGCCCAGGGCGGTCGAGTCGCTGTGCTCGAGTGCGGAGGTGGACCTGCCGGAGAGCGACTGACGGCAGGCGGCGGACGCTCTGTCGCGATCACTTGACTTAGGTGTGTTCCAAGGAGAAGCGGCGGTGCGCTACAACCGTGAGGGAGACCGCCCGGGGACAGCGCTGGATCCCCAAGTGTGGTGCAGACTGCCGCTGGTACTGCGGACGGAATTCTCGGCTGACAGCACCGAAGCCGGCGGCTGCAGCGGCCCCGTGCTGTCCGACGCCCTGTACTGGTTCCATCAGGTTCAACAGCTGAACGCGATCGCCGGACGGATTCACGCCGGGCTCGACGAGCTCGTCTACCGGCCCGGCACGGCCCCGTCGGACCGACGCGCCGATGCCCTCAGATCGTGCGGCGCCGCCACTGCCCACGCTGCCGCAGTGCTCAGGCAGGCTGTGGACGAGGTAGGCTCCTCGTCCACGGTGAGCAGGACCGGACCACGGCCATGGAACCACGCGGTCAGCGGGGCCGCCTGGGCCCGTGCGACCTGCAGCATGCGTGCCGAATCGGCGATCTGTGCCGAACTCGTCCGCTGCCAAGCCCCTGGCCCCCTCACCGACAGTGTCGCCAGACTGGCCAGGCATGCCGAGAATGCCTTCCATGCCATGGCTCTGGCGCCCGCTTTCGCCGAGTGGCGCACGGTCATGGACCCGCTTTACCTGGCCTGGCTCGACGGTGTCCTGCGTGGGTTGGGTTCGCCGCCGCCTCTGTTCCCGCACCGGAACGCCTTCTACGACGCGCATCCGGCCGTGGCGCCTGGAGACGACGCCGGCGGCGAACTGCTGTCCTGGGCAGACGTCTTCCCCCTCGGGAGTCTGGAGCGCTACGTCTGCGACTCCAACGGCACCTGGTGGGCGATCATCATTGCAGCCCCCGGCGGTCCGGAGGACCCACGCGACTGGCCCAGCCCGTCGGCCGTAGTGGTGGCGAGTGCTGTTCCCGGGCACGTCGCACCCGGACGGTGCTACCTGCTGGCCAGCATGGTGCTGCCTCGCCGGGTGCTGCCTCTCATCGCCATGAACAGCCGACTGGAGGACATCGCCGCCGTACTGGCGGCCCCGGACACACCTGCGTCGGGCGTGCCGCCTTCCTCTTGACCGGCTATCCGCCAGGCCCGGATGTGCCTGCGACGTGCCTCATGGGACGACGCATGTGTCAGACGTCCTCTCGCGGACTAAGAATGAAGCACACGGCGATGCCTTCTGCGAGCCGCCGCGCGAGATCCCACCCGCTGACGACAGCCCTCCCGGCCGCCACGGACAGGTTGATCGAATCTACCTCCAGCACATCAAGGAGCAGTCGTATGTTCGAAATCGACCGACACGCCACGCAGCTGATCGACCCCGCGCTGCCACTGCGCAGCAGCGAAGACATCCAGGGAGACATCCTCGCTGGGTTCCGGAAGGATCACCAGTGCCTGCTGATGATTCAATTCGAGGACACCGGCACGGCCCGCCAGTGGTTGCGCCTGATCGTCCCCGAGATCGCCAGCACCCGCGTCGTAGCCGAGTTCAACGCCGCTTTCAGCGCCGCCAGGCGGGAGGACAGCGAGACCGGCCCCGTAGGCATGAGCGCCGACTGGACCGGGTTGAGTGTCACCTACCCCGGGCTCGTCCTCCTCAGTGACGCCGACCCGTTCCGGTCGGCGGTCAGCTGCCCCGCAGCCCTGCAAGCGTTTCGTGAAGGTGCTGCGGCACGAGCCCGCAAAGTGGGGGACACCGGCGTCAACGGTCCGGGGAACTGGCTCTTTGGGGCGGGCAGCCGCCCCGTGATCCACGCCGTGCTGACTCTGGCTTCGGACGATCCCGTATGGCTGGCCGCCGCTATCGAGCGGCACTGCTCTGTGCTCGCCGCCCATGGTGCGACAGTGGTCAGCCGACAGGATGGCGCAACCCTTCCCGGGCCACTGCGGGGCCACGAGCACTTCGGTTTCGCTGACGGCGTCAGCCAGCCCGCTGTGCAGGGCTTCCATCAGTCGGACCCCGACGACCCCCAGAACGTCCTCGGAAGCCCCGGTACCCGGATTCTGCCGGCGAGCCGGTTCGTCATCGGAGCCGATCAGCAGGCCCAAGCCTTCCCACCCTGGGCCATCGGAGGATCGTTCCAGGTCATCCGCCGCCTCGCCCAGGACGTCGCCGGATGGCGTGCCCAACTCGGCCCACAGCTCGAAATCCTGAAGAAGTCCGGTGCAGTGCCCGATACCGCAGACGACGTCTGGCTCGCCGCCCGGATGGTAGGGCGATGGCCCTCCGGCACCCCGATCGCCCGCTGCCCGATGTCCGACATCCCGCCACCCCCGGGGGAGAAGCCCGACAACGACCTTAGCTACCGCGATGATCCGGATGGCACGCAGACGCCGCTGTTCTCGCACATACGCAAGACCAACCCTCGCGACGATCAGTCCTTCCTACCGGAACACAGCCCGGACACCCCGTTCTCCGGGAGCGACCCCCGCCGGATCATCCGCCGGGGCATCCCGTTCGGTCCCCCTTTCGACCCGCGTTCCGCTGACCCCATCTACGGTGCCGATACCCCTCGGGGCCTACTCTTCGTCTGCTATCAGGCTGACCTCGTGGAACAGTTCGAGTTCCTCCAGCACACCTGGGTCAACAACGCGCGATTCCCCCGGCATGCAACCGGCGCCGACCCGCTGATCGGCAACGTCAACAAGGTCAGCTTCCGGCCCCGGGCCAACGGCGCAACCCGCAGCATCTCACTCTCCCTCGACCAGTTCGTGCGCACAGAGGGCGCCATCTACGCCTTCACCCCTGCCATCTCTGTCTTGTATGACCTGGCCTTCGGGAACGTGAGGCACCTCCTGTGAGGCGAACAGATTCGTTTCTGCTGTCGCCTTCGTAATCGGCGCCCTGGCGCTGGACACCCCACGCGTTCTCCGCTGTCGGCGCGACCGCCGTAGGCGCGTGTAGGGCCAGTGAGCAGTCCGGTGGTTAGGCTCTGGAGACTCAGGGGCTGCCCCACTTACGATGCCCCTTGTCCGATGCCGCTGTGGTACGCGAAATGATGTGCCAGCGGTTTGGCGGCAGTGCCTCGTCCACTGACTGGTGTGACGGCTGCAATGCCGGATTCTTCGCCCAATACGCCAACTAGTTCTGGAGAGCACACAAAGGCGCTGACTTGGTCGCCAGACTTCTAGGCCACCGAGTTGAAGGCTCGCCCGGACAAGTCTGTCTTCTTGTCCGTCAAGCTCTACGAGCCTGGCCCGGGTGGGAAGACGGCGATGCGCCGTACGACAAGGGCCCGCCGATGCTCCACGGGCTTGGCCGAACGGTTGAGGAGAAGACTCTCCTCGCCGCTCTGAGGCAGGGGTAGCGCGACGACCGTTACGGGAACGCCGCCTGTCCTCGGGCTGAGATGTTCACCGCCGAATCTTTAGGTAAGACCTGACCGGTTGATCGGTGTCGGAGGACAGAGGAGCCTCCCCGCAGGACAGGACACCAACGACCTCAGGGAACTGGCCATTCAACGAAACGGAGGATTAGAACATGGGTCGAGCGTCCCGAAGAGTTGCCGCTTGCGCAGCGGCAGTTCTGCTGGCCAGTGGCCTGCAGATCACCCTGGCCCACGGCGACACCACGTCGGCGCCCAGGATCGACCTCACCGTCCTGGTCATCGACGACGGGGGCCCGTCCGTCGCGGCGATCACCGCCGAGCTGAAGAGCCAGGGCACGCCGTACAAGGTCGTCAGCCTCAATGACCCCAAGCGCCCCGTGATCAACTCCGCTTTCCTCAGCGACACGGTGAACGGGCTCCCCCGGGGCAAGTACCAGGGCATCGTGCTGCCCAACGAAAACCCCTTCCCCAACAGCGCCGCCGAGATGACCGCGATCGCCACCTACGAAGCGGCTTTCAACGTTCGGCAGATCGACGCGCATGCGGTCGCGAGCGCGGGAGTTGGCCTCAATCCGGCACCAAAAGCCGGGAACCTGGACGGTCTGCAAGCTGTGGTGACCGCCGCCGGGACCTCGGGCCCGTTCGGGTACCTCAAGGGCAGCGTGCCGTTCGAGGACAACGACCCGAACGTCAGCGAGAGCTACGGCTACCTCGCCACCCCGCTGGCCAACCTGCCGTCCGGCGCCTCCTTCGTCCCGCTGGTCGACGCCGCGATACCCGGCTCGACCACCCGCGGTTCGCTGGTCGGCGAGTACACCCACGACGGCCGCAAGGAACTGGTCGTCACCTTCGTCTACAACCAGTACCAGCAGCAGTACCGGCTGCTGGCCCGCGGAATGGTCGACTGGATCACCCAGGGCGTCCACCTCGGCTACGACCGCAACTACTTCGCCACCCACGTGGACGACGTGTTCCTGGCCGACGACCGCTGGTCCTCCGAGTTTCGCTGCACTCCGGGTGATGTCGACTGCGGACATGGAGCTCCAAAGGAAGCTGCCAATCCGATCCGGATGACGCCGGCCGACGCGCAGTACCTCAAGCAGTGGCAGGCCGCCAACAACTTCACCATCGACATGGTGTTCAACGGCGGCGGCAGCGAGGACTGGAAGGCCGACCACCAGACCACGGTGGACCCGACCGCCAACCAGCTGATCGCCGACCAGACCAGCTACCGGTGGGTCAACCACACCTTCACCCACCCGTACCTGGGCTGCGTGCAGGACGTCTCCGTGGTGCCGTGGAAGTGCACCAAGGACGCCTCGGGCAACACCGTCTGGGTGGACCAGAACACCATCTCCACCCAGATCAAGCAGAACTTCGACTGGGCCGCCGCGAACGGCCTCAAGGTCGACCCGCAGGTGCTCGTCACCGGTGAGCACTCGGGTCTGCTGACCGCCCCGCAGGAGACCAGCGACAACCCGTACCTGGCGCCGGCGCTGGCCGCCAACGGCATCAAGTACACCGGTAGCGACGCCTCCCGCGAGCCCGCCCAGCGGGCCGTCGGCTCGTCCACGCTGACCGTGCCGCGGTACCCGATGAACGTCTTCTACAACGCCGGTAC
>NZ_JBIVHS010000015.1:0-219698 GCF_044749365.1 Kitasatospora sp. NPDC089509
TGTGGGTGGGGGTTTACACCTAGCTTTCTGACACCAACTCGCATAATAAAAACCGGCGGGCCCCCCCCCCCCGGGGGGGGGGGGGGGGGCCGGGCGCCCCCCCCCCCCCCCCCCGGCCGTACCCCTGCCGTGCCTCAGCGCCGTCCGGAGCGCCGGTCCTTCGCGCCGTCGCCGCCGCCGGTCAGCCCGGCCCGGCGCAGCGCGTCCGCCATGGCGCTGTTCGCCAGCGGGGCGTTGCCGCCGGAGCCGCCGCCCCGCCGGTCCTGGCCACCCTGACCGCCGCCGCGCCGCTCCTGACCGCCCTGGCCGCCCTGGCCGCGGTCACCGCCGCGCCGCTCCTGGCGCGGCGGGCGGGCCTGCCGCTCGCCGCCCCGGTCGCCGCCGCGCTCGCCCCGGTCGCCGCCGCGCTCCCGGCCGCCGCCGACCTCGTCGTCCAGCCGCAGCGTCAGCCCGATCCGCTTGCGCGGCACGTCCACCGTGAGCACCCGGACCTTGACGATGTCGCCCGGCTTGACCACCTCGCGCGGGTCTTTGACGAAGGTCCTGGACAGCGCCGAGACGTGCACCAGCCCGTCCTGGTGGACGCCCACGTCGACGAAGGCGCCGAAGGCGGCCACATTGGTGACCACGCCCTCCAGCACCATGCCGACCTCCAGGTCGCCGATCTTGTCGACGCCCTCCTTGAAGGTCGCGGTGCGGAAGGCCGGACGCGGGTCCCGGCCCGGCTTGTCCAGCTCGCCGAGGATGTCGGTGACGGTCGGGACGCCGAAGGTGTCGTCGGCGAAGTCCGCCGGGCGCAGCGCCCGCAGCCGCTCGCCGTTGCCGATCAGCTCGCGCAGCTCCCCGCCCGTGGTGGCCAGGATGCGGCGCACCACCGGGTAGGCCTCGGGGTGCACGCTGGAGGCGTCCAGCGGGTCGTCGCCGCCGGGGATCCGCAGGAAGCCCGCGCACTGCTCGAAGGCCTTGGGGCCGAGCCGGGAGACGTCCTTGAGCTGCTTGCGGGTGCGGAACGGGCCGTTGGCGTCGCGGTGCGCGACGATGTTGTCGGCCAGCGTGGTGGTGATCCCGGAGACCCGGGTGAGCAGCGGCGCCGAGGCGGTGTTGACGTCCACGCCGACGGCGTTGACGCAGTCCTCGACCACGGCGTCCAGCGAGCGAGAGAGCTTCACCTCGCTCAGGTCGTGCTGGTACTGGCCGACGCCGATCGACTTGGGGTCGATCTTGACCAGCTCGGCCAGCGGGTCCTGGAGGCGGCGGGCGATGGACACCGCGCCGCGGATCGACACGTCCAGGTCCGGCAGCTCCTGGGAGGCGAACGCGGAGGCCGAGTAGACCGAGGCGCCGGCCTCGCTGACCATCGCCTTGGTGAGCTTCAGCTCCGGGTGGAGCTTGAGCAGGTCCTCGGCGAGCTTGTCGGTCTCCCGGGAGGCGGTGCCGTTGCCGATCGCCACCAGGTCGACGTCGTGCTTCTTCGCCAGCGCGGCCAGGGTGTGGAGCGCCGCGTCCCACTTGTTGGCGGGCTGGTGCGGGTAGATCGTCTCGTACGCGACCACCTTGCCGGTGGCGTCCACCACCGCGACCTTCACCCCGGTGCGGAAGCCCGGGTCCAGGCCCATGGTGGCGCGGGTGCCGGCCGGGGCGGCGAGCAGCAGGTCGCGCAGGTTGGCGGCGAAGACCCGGACCGCCTCCTCCTCGGCCTCGGCCCGCAGCCGGGACCGCAGGTCGATGCCGAGCCGCACCAGGACCCGGGTGCGCCAGGCCCAACGGACCGTGTCGCCGAGCCACTTGTCGGCCGGGCGGCCGCGGTCGGCGATGCCGAAGCGGGCCGCGATGCGCTGCTCGTAGTCGCTCTCGCCGGGCAGGTCGGCCTCGGACTCGCCGTCGTAGGGGGAGAGTTCGAGGTCCAGCACCTCCTCCTTCTCGCCGCGCAGCATCGCCAGGATGCGGTGCGAGGGGAGCTTGGTGTACGGCTCGGCGAAGTCGAAGTAGTCGGCGAACTTGGCGCCGTCGCCCTCCTTGCCGTCCCGGACCGTGGCCACCAGGCGGCCGCGGGTCCACATCCGCTCGCGCAGCGAGCCGACCAGGTCGGCGTCCTCGCCGAAGCGCTCCACCAGGATCGCCCGGGCGCCCTCCAGCGCGGCCGCGCCGTCCGCCACCGACTCGTTGAGGTACTGCGCGGCGAGCGCGGCCGGGTCCTGGGCCGGGTCGGCGAGCAGGGTGTCGGCCAGCGGCTCCAGCCCGGCCTCCCGGGCGATCTGCGCCTTGGTGCGCCGCTTGGGCTTGAACGGCAGGTAGATGTCCTCCAGCCGCGCCTTGGAGTCGGCCGCCAGCACCTGGGCGCGCAGCGCGTCGTCCAGCTTGCCCTGGGACTCGATCGACTCCAGGACGGCCGACCGGCGCTCCTCCAACTCGCGCAGGTAGCGCAGCCGCTCCTCCAGCGTGCGCAGCTGGGCGTCGTCCAGCGAGCCGGTGACCTCCTTGCGGTAGCGGGCCACGAACGGCACGGTCGAGCCGCCGTCGAGCAAGTCGACGGCCGCCTTCACCTGCCCCTCGCGGACGCCCAGTTCCTCGGCGATCCTGCGCTCGATCGCCTGCTGGGCCTGCCGGGCCACCTGTTCGACTGGCGTGGTCACGAAGCCGGTCACCTTCTCCTTCTGTGCTTTCGCCCTACGCCCTGCATTCTGGCAGGTACCGGTGACGCCTCCCCGGCGCACCCGGGGCGGCGGGCGTGGCGCGAACCGGCCCCGGCCCCAATCATGCTTGAGCCGGGCCCAGTTGCGACCGCCTACGGTGATGGGCATGGACACCCTGGACACCGCGGCCGAGCTGCAGCGGCTGGCCGCCGCCAAGTACCTGCTGGTCACCACCCACCGGAGGAACGGCACCCCGGTGGCCACCCCGGTCTGGGCCGCCCGGGACGGCGACGCCCTGGTCTTCACCACCGTGACCCGCACCGGCAAGGTCAAGCGGCTGCGGCACCGACCGGACGTCCTGGTCGGGCCGAGCGACATCCGCGGCACCCCGCTCGGACCGCAGGTCCCGGCCACCGCCGTGCTCGACCCCGGGCGGACCGCCCGCTACCGCGGGCTGCTGCGGCGCAAGTACGGGCTGCTGTGCGCGGTGGCGCTGGCCGGGAACGTGCTGCGGTACGGCCGGGGCGGCACCATCGGGGTGCGGGTCACCATCGGCTGACGCCGGTGCCGCCGATGTCGGTGCCGCCGACGCCGGTGCCGGTGCCGCCGGTGCCGCTGGTGCCGCCGCCGAGGCGATCGAAGACGTGTGCGCAGTTCGCGAATCCGGCTGAACCCCGGCGATCTGCGTTGTACGCTGCCGGTCATGTGCGCTGCCGCCCGGATGCACCCCGATGAACCGGTCGTCGACGCGGCCCTGGTACGGCGGTTGATCTCCGCCCAGTTCCCGCAGTGGGTGGGCCTCCCGGTCACCGCGGTCGGGTCCGCCGGGACGGACAACGCGATGTTCCGGCTCGGGCCCGAACTCGCCGTCCGGCTGCCCCGGGTGGAGTGGGCCGCCGGGGACGTCCGCCGCGAACACCAGTGGCTGCCCCGGCTGGCACCCCGGCTGCCGGTGCCCGTACCCGCCCCGCTGGCCGTCGGCCGCCCCGCCGCGGGCTACCCCTGGCAGTGGTCGGTGCTGCGCTGGCTCGACGGCGTCAACCCGGCGGTCGGCGTGCTCGCCGCACCCGGGCCGCTCGCCCGCGACCTGGCCGCCTTCGTCAACGCCCTGCGCGCCGTCAACCCGGCCGGGGCACCGGCCGGCCACCGCAGCGTGCCGCTCGCCTCCCGGGACGGCTCCACCCGCGCGGCGATCGCCCAGCTCACCGGCGCGATCGACACCGCGGCCGCAACCGCCCTGTGGGACAAGGCACTCCGCCTCCCCGAGTACGACGGCCCGCCGCTCTGGATGCACGGCGACCTCACCCCGGGCAACCTGCTGCTGGACCGGTCCGGCCGGCTCGCCGCCGTCATCGACTTCGCCCTGATGGGCGTCGGCGACCCCACCGCCGACCTGATCCCGGCCTGGAACCTGCTCCCCGCCTCCGCCCGTCCCGCCTTCCGCGCCGCCCTGCGCGCCGACGACGCCATGTGGGCCCGCGGCCGCGCCTGGGCCTTCTCCATCGCCCTGGTGTCCATCCCGTACTACCGCCACACCAACCCGGCGCTGACCGCCAACGCCCGGCACGTCGTCCGGGAGGTCCTCGCCGACCGGAGCGTCTAGGGCTCCTGCGGGCCCGGCCCGGCGACGGCCAGCAGGTGCGCCACCAGCGGGCCGCGGTCGTCGGCCCGCCAGGCGAGCGCCGAGCGGGTGCGGGCGGTCCCGGGCTCGATCCGGCGGAAGGCGACGCCCCGCAGCCGGATCCGCCGGATGCCGGCCGGGGCCAGGGAGACCCCGAGCCCCGCGCCGACCAGGGCGCAGACCGTCTGCCACTCCACCGCGTGCTGCCCGATCCTCGGGGTGAAGCCCGCCCCCGCGCACAGGCCGGTGATCCGGTCGTACAGCTGCGGCCCCTCCTCCCGGGGCAGCAGGACGAACGACTCCTCCGCCAACTGCCCGATCCGGACGGTCCGTTGGGCGGCCAGCGGATGGCCCGCCGGGAGGACGGCGACGAAGGGTTCGGTGAGCAGCGTGCGGAACCGCAGCCCCGGCTCGTCGGCGGGCGGCTCGCGCAGCAGGCCGACGTCGATGCCGCGGTCGTGCAGGGCGGCCAGCTGCGGTGCGCTGGTCATCTCCCGCACGTCCAGCCGCACCCCGGGGTGCCGCTCCCGGAAGGTGCGCAGCAGCCCGGGCAGGACGGTCAGGGCGAGCGAGGCGGAGAAGCCGATCCGCAGCCGGCCGGCCTCGCCGCCACCGACGGCGCGGGCGGCCGTCAGCCCGTCCGCGAGGTCGGCCAGCGCCCGGCGCGCGGCGGGCAGCAGTTCGCCGCCGGCCGGGGTCAGGGTCACACCGCCGGGCTCGCGCCGGAACAGCGGGTGGCCGACCTTCTCCTCCAGTCGGCGGATCTGCTGGCTCAGCGGCGGCTGGGCGATGCCGAGCCGGGCGGCGGCCCGGCCGAAGTGCAGTTCCTCGGCGAGGACGGCGAAGGCGTGCAGTTGCGGCAGGGGCAGTTCAGGGCGCTCCATACGCTTAGGGGTATCAGATCGGCGGCCCGCGAGTATTGGACGTATCCCCGCAGGCCACCTAGCGTTCGGCGCATGACGCAGACGACACGGCGGCACGCCGTCCTGAGCGGTTCCACCTTCGAGGAGCAGATCGGCTACGCCCGCGCCGTGGTGGACGGCGACTGGGTGCACGTGTCCGGGACCACCGGGTTCGACTACACCACCATGACCATCTCCGAGGACGTGGTGGAGCAGGCCGAGCAGTGCCTGCGCAACATCGGGGCCGCGCTGACCGAGGCGGGCTCCGGCTTCGCCGACGTGGTCCGGGTGCGCTACCTGCTGCCCGAGCGCGCCGACTTCGAGCCCTGCTGGCCGGTGCTGCGCCGCTGCTTCGGGGATATCCGGCCGGCCGCGACGATGCAGGTGTGCGGCCTAGCGGACGAGCGGATGCGGATCGAGATCGAGGTGACCGCCCACCGCTCGGACGGGTGATCCACCAACACCACTGCTCCCACCTCTGACCGTTGCTATCGTCTCTCGCAACTAGTAGCAGGGGGAGAGTACTTGACGCCCAATACCACCACCGTCAGAGTGCGCGGGAAGGCACTGTGGGTCGGTGGCAATATGTATCCACTGCAACACATCGTCCATACACAGCAGACGACCTGGCCTGCACCCCGTCGCTCGCGGACGATCAGTCGGTTCATCTACCAGATGCTCATATTGCTGTTCTCTGCCATGCTCGCGCTGGCCAGTCACGCTCCGACCATTGCAACCGCATCACTGGTCGTGGTGGGCTCTGCCAGCCTTTGGCAACTGATCAGCCGCCTGAGCCGAAAGACGCTGTACGAGTTGGCCATCGAAATGTCCACCTCCAAGATCACCGTCCTGACGAGCCACGATCGCCAGACGATCGAACATCTCGCCCACGGGATCGCAGCGGGGATCAACAACCCTCAAGCCGAGTTCTCGTTCCAGGCCCACAACCTCCACGTCGGCGACAAGATTACCCAGTACGGCGACCACAACACCGGAAAGCGGGTCGGACTGTGAGCAACTCCTTCCACTTCGGGGACTCCGTCACCCAGCACGGCGACCACAACATCGGCATCGTCAAGAACCAGGGCCCGGTCGACCCGCAGGCCGCGCTGCGCGAACTCGTCGCCGCCGTCCAGCAGTTGCGCGACCAGGTGCCGACCGAGGACCGCGAGGTGCTGGACGAGTCGCTGGAGGCCATCGGCGACGGCTCCGAGGCCTCGCCGTCCGCCCTGCGGCGGGCGCTGCGCAACATCTCGGGGGTGGCTTCGCTGGTCCGGGCGGGCGCGCCGGTGGTGGAGTCGGTGCGGCGGATCCTGGACTCGATCACCTCCTGATTTTTCATACCGGGTCAGGAATCTGCCCTGGTCAACCACAACTGTTAGCCTTCCTGGCATGACCGGACTGCGGGAGCTCAAGAAGGAACGGACCCGGCGGGCCATCTCCGAGGCGGCCATCGGGCTCTTCCTGGAGCACGGCTTCGACCAGGTCTCGGTGGCCGACGTGGCGGCGGCCGCCGAGGTCTCCAAGCCCACCCTGTTCAGCTACTTCGCCAGCAAGGAGGACCTGGTCGTCCACCGCTTCGCCGACCACCAGGAGCAGTCGGCGGACGTCGTCCGCGGCCGGGCCGACGGCGAGCCGGTGCTCGACGCCCTGCGCCGGGACTTCCTGGACGGCCTCGCCCGGCACGACCCGGTCACCGGTCTCAACGACCACCCGCAGATCCTGGCCTTCACCGCCCTGGTGTACGGCACCCCCAGCCTGGCCGCCCGGGTCGGCGCGTACACGGCCCGGGCCGAGCGGTCGCTCGCCGAGGCGCTGCGCGAGGCCCCCGACCTCGCCCCGCCGCACGAGCTCACCGCCCAGCTGCTCGCCGCCCAGGTCACCGCCACCCAGCGGGTCCTGGCCCTGCACAACTGGCGCCGGATCGACCGGGACGGCCGCACCGCCGCCGACCTCCAGCCCGAGGCCGTCGCCGACGCCGACCGCGCCTTCGACCTGCTCGCCCGGGGCTACGACGGGGCTTGACAGCACTGCCTAGAGTGCCGCGCATGACGACGCAACAGATCGGGTTCGAAGCCCTGCACAACTTCCGCGACCTGGGCGGCTGTCCGGCCGCCGACGGCCGGACGGTCCGCCGGGGCCTGCTCTACCGCTCCGACTCGCTCGGCAAGCTCACCACCCCCGCCGACCTGGAGCGGCTCCGCGCCCTCGGCGTGCGGACGGTGATCGACCTGCGCTACGACTGGGAGATCGCCGCCAAGGGCCGGGTCCCCGACTTCGACGGCCTGGAGTACCACCACCTCTCGATCGAGCACCGCCCGTACGACCAGGCCGAGATCGACCCCGCGCTCGACCCCTGGCGCTATCTCGCCGACCGCTTCGCCGAGGTCGCCGAGGACGGGGTGCGGGAGATCCGGCAGGCCCTGGACGTGATCACCGGGGCCGAGGCGCCGGCGGTCTTCCACTGCGCCTCCGGCAAGGACCGCACCGGCCTGATCGCCGCCCTGCTGCTCACCCTGCTCGGCGTCGCCGAGGACGACATCGCCGCCGACTTCGCGCTCACCGAACGCGCCACCCCACGGCTCGTCGCCGACTGGCACGCCGCCCACCCCGGCCGGACCCTGCGCTGGCCCGGCTACGGCCGCGCCCCGGAGACCGTCATCCGGCTCGCCCTCGCCGACCTCGCCGCCCGCCACGGCTCCGTCGAGGGCTACCTCACCGGCCCCCTCGGCATCGACCGCGCCCAGATCGACGCGCTGCGGGCGCGACTGCTCACGGCCTGAGCCACCTCGGCATCTGACGGATAGTCAACGTCCGATCCAGGGCTGGAGTTCACCCCGATTCAGGTTGACGCAAACATGCCAGCCGCCGTTGTCGCCCCCCACCCCCGGTGTCAGGATCGGCCCACTATCCACACGAACCAACGGGAGACACCCATGAGGATGCGCACCCTTCTGCCCGTCGCCCTGCTGACCGCGGCCGGCCTGTTCGCCGGCGTCAACACCGCCACGGCGGCGGACAAGTACCCCGGCTTCCAGTGCTTCAAGACCAAGGACCGCGTGGAGTACTGCAGCGACTCCAAGGTCAAGAACCACGATGCGGGCGTCGCCTGGGTCAAGACCTGCCCGAACGACATCGTCGGGCAGATCAACGGCAAGCCGTACGTCCAGGCCAGCCGCCCGAACGGCGCCCACAGCTGCTGACCCGCACCACCGAGCCCGCCCGGCGCCCCACCGCCGGGCGGGCTCGGTCATGCGCCGCTCCGGCCGGTCGCGCGAATTCCCTTCGCCCGGAAGGGAGTCGACGTGACACCATCCGGCCCATGCCCACTCCCGACCCCAGCCGGACGCACACGATCACCAGCGGGTACAGCGTCTCCGACGACTCCTACTTCCTGGAGCTGGTGGGCGTCGCGGACGGACGGACCCTGCTGATCGCGACCGTCCCCGACGAGGACCCGGCCCGGGAACCGACGATCAGCGTCGACCCCCGGCTGCAGCCCACCGAGATCCCCTACGCCGTGATGCGCCGGTTCATGCGGCAGGTCGAGGAGGAGATCGCCACGGTCCGTGCCTGGATGCGCCTGCGCCCCGAACTCGTCACCCTCATCCACGCGTTACGCCAGGAGTACTGCGGCGCGGTCGACGACGCCGGCTTCCCCGCAGTGCTGGCCCGGGTCCGCGCCACCGTCCCGCCCGCCGACGTGACCACCGTCATCGAGGCCGCCTTCCGCCGTACCCCCGCCGACTTCGGCATTCCGGACAGAGCCTAGCGGCGCCGGCCCCGGGACGGGCGGGGGCCGTTGCCCCGGCGGGCGGGCTTCGACGGGGCGGCGGCCGGGGTGGCCTCGGGCCAGTGGGTGGGGCGGGTGAGGGCGGCCGGGAGGCGGGTGGTGGCGTCGCCGCGGGCGGCGTTGAGCTGGATCTGGGTGAGGAAGAGCGCGGTGGTGAGGTCGGCGCCGGTCAGGTCGGCGTCGCGCAGGTCGGCGCCGATGAGGTCGGCGAGGCGCAGGTCGGCGCCGGAGAGGTCGGCGGCGACCAGGAGGGCGCCGCGCAGGTTGGCGCCCCGGAGGTCGGCGCCGCGCAGGCGGGCGCCGAAGAAGTCGGCGCCGCGGTGTTCGCGGCGGCGGGGGACGCCGGCCCGGACGAGTTCGCTGGCCCGCAGCAGGAGCTCGCTGACCCGCCCGCGGTGGGCGGGGACGTCGACGGCGAGGATCTCCTCGGGGGTGCCGGCGGCGAGCCGGTCGGTCTCCTCCAGGGCCTGTCGCAGCTCGGCGTGGACCGCGGCGGCGGGGACGAAGGTGAGCGCCTCGGTGAGGTAGCGGAGCAGTTCGTGGAGCTGCCGGACGATCGGGAAGACGTCGAACATCGGCTTACCGTTGGCGGGCTCCTCGCGCCAGCTGACCCCGCCGAAGGTCACCTGGGAGACCCGCTGGCCGGCGCCGAAGCAGTCGTAGACGGTGCAGCCCTGGAAGCCGCTGTCCCGGAGCCGGGCGTGGATCCCGCAGCTGAAGTCCGTCTGCAGGTTGCGGCAGGCGGTGCCGGCGGCCTTGCCGACGGCGAAGTCGGTGCCGGCGGCGAACGGCAGGGCGACGCAGCAGAGCCCGAAGCAGCTGCCGCAGTCGGACTGGAGCGGGGTCGGCGCGGCCGCCTCGGTGTTCTGCGGCGGCTCGGTCTCGCTCACGTCCGGGGTCCTTCCAGCAGCTGGGCGCCGGTGCAGCCCGGCGCGTCGAACCCGTCAAGATTACTGGGCAGGCCGCCCCTCGCGCGGGTAAGGTGTGAGATCGATGAGAGACCATTACACGCGGGGGAGCAGGGTCATGTCTCAGCCGAACGTCACCGAGCTGGTCCGGATGTGGATCAGCGGCTGGACCGTCTCCCGGGGCGCCGCCGACCCGGTGGAGCAGCCCTGGGGCTGGACCATCGACGTCGGCGCACCGGCCAGGGAGGTGGCCCGGCACGTACTGCCGGAGCCGACCGAGGACGAGGTCCGCAAGCTCGCCGGGGCGACCACCGCGCCGACCACCTGGCTGAAGCTGTTCGCCGAGGACGGGACCGTCCGGCCCTGGCTGGGCCCGCAGTGGCGGCTGGACCCGCCGGGCTTCCTGATGACCGCCCCGCTCAGCCCCGAACCGCCCGCCCTCCCGGCCGGCTACACCCTGACCACCTGGACCAGGGGCGGAGTGCTGCGCGCCCTGGTCCGCAGCACGGACGGGCACCTCGCCGCCCGGGGCCAGGCGGGCCTGGCCGGCCCGGTGGCCGTGCCGGACCAGATCGGCACCAGTCCCGAGCACCGCCGCCGGGGCCTGGGCTCCGTGGTGATGGCGGCGCTGCGGTCCGGCGCGTACGAGGCGGGCGCCCGCACCGGCGTGCTGGTCGGCACGGCGGACGGCCGGGCGCTGTACACCGCGCTCGGCTGGACCACCCACGCCCCGATGGCGAGCCTGGTCCTGGAGCCGGAGCAGCCCGGAGCGGGCTGGCTCGGCTAGGGCCTGTCCGCCGCGGGGCCCTGGGCGTGTCTGGCAATTCGCGTCGGATCAGCGCGCGGCGTCGGGGTGCGTGCATCGCAAGGCGGAGGAGGGAGTCCATGCGGAGCATCGGCGACCGACGACAACGCGGCGAGGTGCGTGCCCCGACGCCGCGCGCCCGGCGGGAATTGTCAGACACGCCCTATCGGTACGGCAGCAGCTCCGGCCGCTTGGCCGGGCGGCCGTCGCCGGAGGAGCGGCCGGTGAGGCGGCGGCCGATCCACGGGCCGAGGTGGGTGCCCAGCCAGCGGGCGTCGGAGCGCAGCTGCTCGGCCCGGCCGGGCGGGGCGACGGCGGGCAGCGGGGCGCGCCAGTCGGAGGCGGCGGGGCGGCCGAGCGCTTCGAGCACTCCCTCGGCGACCCGGCGGTGGCCCTCGGGCGACAGGTGGAGGCGGTCCTCGGCCCAGAGCCGGCGGTCGTCGAAGCAGGGCGCGGAGAAGAGGTCGACGACGGCGATGCCGTCCTGCTGCCCGAGTTCCTGGACGAAGGCCTTCATCCGCAGGATGGCGGGCAGCAGCCGGCCGCCGCCCGCCATCCTGCGGGTGGGGTCGGTGCTGGTGAACAGCACGACGGTGGCGCCGGTGGCGCGCAGTTCGGTGGCGCAGCGGCCGAGCAGCCGCTCGACCCGGTCGATGTCGCAGCCGGGGCGCAGCACGTCGTTGAGGCCGCCGGCCAGGGTGACGAGTTCGGCGCCCATCCCGGCCGCGGTGGCGAGCTGTTCGTCGTGGATCTGGCCGATGAGCTTGCCGCGCACGGCGAGGTTGGCGTACCGGAAGTCCGCGTCCTCGTCGTCCCGGGCCTCGGCGGCCAGCGCGGTGGCGACCCGGTCGGCCCAGCCGCGGTAGTGGCCGTCGGGCAGGAGGTCGTCGCACATGCCCTCGGTGAAGGAGTCCCCGACGGCGACGTAGCTGGCGTAGCTGCGCTTGGTGGTGGGCACGGGCGGCCTCCGCTCTCCTTCGAGGACTCTCCTCGGACGGCGCCGCCCGGCTGGCTCAGGGAGCGGCCCGACGATCGTACGTGTGCACTTGCCAACCAGTACGGCGGGGGCCCGGCCCGCTCAGTCGGTACGCCCGCTCAGGCGGTACGCCCGCTCAGAGCGTCGCCCCCGAAGCCGTGAACCAGTGCTCCCGCACCGCGTCGGTGGGCCGCTGCTCGCCCAGGGCGCTCAGCCCCCACTCGCCCAGGGCCTCGATCACCGGCCGCAGTTCGCGTCCGCGCTCGGTCAGCTCGTACACCGTCGCGTTGGCCGGCCGTTCCAGCCGTCGCCGTTCCGCGAGCCCCTCGCCCTCCAGCTGCTTGAGCCGGGCGGCCAGGATGTCGGTGGAGACGCCGGGCAGGTCGGCGTGCAGGTCGGTGTAGCGGCGCGGGCCGCGCAGGAGTTCACGGACGATCAGGAGGCTCCAGCGTTCCCCCACCGCGTCCAGGGCGCGGGCGACGGCGCAGTACTGGTCGTAGCTTCGGCGTGACATGTGGATCAGCATAGCCAAGAGGTTGGACTTTCCAAGTGCCAACTTGGTAGAACAAAGCTGAAGCAACGGAGCGGTGGTGACGGTCGGGAGGCCGCAGATGGAGTTTCGGCAGTCCAGCAAGCTGAATGACGTGTGCTACGAGATCCGCGGCCCGGTGGTCGACCAGGCCAACGCCCTGGAGGAGGCCGGGCACAGCGTGCTGCGGCTGAACACCGGCAACCCGGCCCCGTTCGGCTTCGAGGCGCCCGAGGAGATCATCCAGGACATCATCCGCAACCTGCCCTCGGCGCACGGCTACAGCGACTCGCGCGGCATCCTGCCCGCCCGTCGCGCGGTGGTGCAGTACTACCAGCAGCGCGGGGTGCAGGGCGTCGGCGTCAACGACGTCTACCTCGGCAACGGCGTCTCCGAGCTGATCCAGATGGCGATCACCGCGCTGGTCGACGACGGCGACGAGGTGCTCGTCCCGATGCCGGACTACCCGCTGTGGACGGCCTCGGTCCGGCTGGCCGGCGGCAAGGCCGTGCACTACCTGTGCGACGAGGAGGCCGAGTGGTACCCGGACCTCGACGACATCGCCGCCAAGATCACCGCCCGCACCAAGGCGATCGTGGTCATCAACCCCAACAACCCCACCGGCGCGGTCTACCCGAAGGAGCTGTTGGAGGGGATCCTCGACCTGGCCCGCCGCCACCAGCTGATGGTGCTGGCCGACGAGATCTACGACAAGATCCTCTACGACGGCACCGAGCACCACTGCCTGGCCGCGCTCGCCGACGACGTGCTCACCCTCACCTTCAACGGCCTCTCCAAGGCCTACCGGGTGGCCGGCTTCCGCAGCGGCTGGCTGGTCGTCTCCGGCCCCAAGCAGCACGCCACCGACTACCTGGAGGGCCTGACCATGCTCTCCGGCATGCGGCTGTGCCCCAACGTGCCCGCGCAGTACGCCGTCCAGGCCGCGCTCGGCGGCCACCAGTCCATCAACGACCTGGTGCTGCCCGGCGGCCGGCTCACCGAACAGCGCGACATCGCGGTCAAGGCGCTCAACGAGATCCCCGGCGTCAGCTGCGTCAAGCCCAAGGGCGCGCTGTACGCCTTCGCCCGGCTCGACCCGGCGGTGCACCGGATCGTCGACGACGAGCGCTTCGTGCTGGACCTGCTGCTGCGCGAGAAGATCCACGTCGTCCAGGGCACCGGCTTCAACTGGCCCCGCCCGGACCACTTCCGCTTCGTCACCCTGCCGCGCGCCGACGACCTGGAGACGGCGATCAACCGGATCGGGCGCTTCCTGGCGACGTACCGGCAGGTCTGACCGCCTACGCTCGGCCCATGACCACGCTCCGCTCCGTCGCCCTGTTCGCCGTCGCCGCGCTCGCCGAGATCGGCGGCTGCTGGCTGGTCTGGCAGAGCGTGAAGGAGCAACGGCCGTGGTGGCTGGCCGGGTTGGGCGTGGTGGCGCTCGGCGCGTACGGCTTCGTGGCGGCACTGCAGCCGGACGCCGCCTTCGGCCGGGTACTGGCCGCCTACGGCGGGGTGTTCGTGGCCGGCTCACTGCTGTGGGGTGTGGTCGTGGACGGCTTCCGGCCGACCCGGTACGACCTGCTGGGGGCGCTGATCTGCCTGGCCGGGGTCGGCGTGATCATGTACGGACCCCGGCGCTGAACGGGTACAGGCCCCGGCGCTGAACGGGTACGGGCCCCGGCGCCGAACGCGTACGGGCCCCGGCGCCGAACGCGTACGGGCCCCGGCGCCGAACGCGCCGGGGCCCGTGGGGCGTTGCGGGACTACCAGCCCCAGCCGCCGCCCTGACCGTCGTCGTCGTGGTCGGAGTCCCAGCCCTCGCCGACGTTGCGCAGGATCGTGTAGTTGTCGATCTGCGTGCCGTTCTCGGCCAGCGCGGTGACCTTCATGACCGACTTCTGGCCCAGGTGGGCCGGGGTGACGTCGACCTTGATGAAGGAGTAGCCGGTGTAGCGGACCCGCGACCACTGGATGGTCTCGGGGGTCTTCACCTTGCCCTTGCTCCAGTAGTAGGTCTTGACCTCGTCCTGGTGGTTCTCGTGCCCCTCGTAGGTGTCCGGCACGTCGAACTTGTACAGGCTGCGGCCGGCCGCGCCCGCGGTCACGTAGACCACGCCGTCCTTGGCCGGCTCGATGGTGGCGCCGCTCGGCACCTGCTTCGAGACCTTGTTGCCGAGGATCGCGTCGGTGCGCTCGTAGATGTGGTTGTGGCCGTTGATGACCAGGTCCACCCGGTACTTCTCGAACAGCGGCACCCAGGCCTCGCGGACACCGCCCTCGGAGGCGTGCGCGACGGTGGTGGAGAAGGCGCAGTGGTGGAAGAAGACTACGACGAAGTCGACGGTCTCGTCGTTGCGCAGGTCCTTGAGGGTGCGCTCCAGCCACTTGGTCTGCTTGTTCGCCGAGATGCCCAGGTTGGCCGGGATCTCGTAGGAGACGTCGTTGGCGTCCAGCGAGATGACGCCGACGTTCTTGTAGCGGAAGGTGTAGACGCCGGGGACCTTGCGCGGGTCCGGGCCGTTGTCCGGCAGGAAGAAGCGGGCGTTCTCGCCGCCGTAGCCGTTCGGCGAGTACCAGGCCTCGATGTCGTGGTTGCCGTACGCGACCATCCACGGGATCTCGGCGGCGACCGTCTCGGTCTGCACCAGGAAGTCGTCCCAGGTCCGCGCGTTGAAGACGGACTTGTCCGGGTCGGTGCCGGAACCGGCCGGGTCGGCGTAGCAGATGTCGCCGGCGTGCAGGTGGAAGGCCGGCTTCTGGGCCTTGATGATGTTGTCGTTGCCGGCCGCGTGGGCGCTGACGCCCTGGTCGCCGAAGGCGGTGAAGGTGAACGGCTCGTACACCTTGCCCCAGCGGTGGTCGCGGGAGGGCGCGGTGCGGAAGGTGTGCAGCGTGGAGATCTGCTGCTGGGAGGCGGGGTCGAAGCCCTCGTGGCCGACGCCGTAGTAGTAGGTGGTGTCGGGGTGGAGGTCCTCCAGCGCCACGTGCAGGTAGTACTGGTCCACCGGCTGGCTGTTGGGGGTCAGCGCCGGGGTGTGCAGGGCGCGGACCTCGGCCTGGACCTTGTGGCTCAGCTCCCACGGGGTCTTGCCGAAGCGCAGGAACGGCTTCTTGACCGGCGCCGGGACCTGCCAGGAGATGCGGAACTGGGTGTCCGGCTCGGGGCCGAACTGGAGGTGGCGCCCGATCGGCGCCACCAGCGAACCGTCGATGCCGGCCGTCGTGGCACCGGTCACCAGCTGGGGACCGGCCGGAGCGGCGAAGGCCGGCGCACTGCCCAGTGCACCACCGACGGCGACGGCACCCACGGTCACGGCGCCGGCGCGCAGCATGCGACGGCGGGAGAAACGGGCCCGCAGGTACTCGTGCTGCTCGGCCATGCTCATGCGGTCGGCGAGCTTGGCCGGCACGCCCATGTTGGGGATATCCATGCGCGGGACTCTCCCAGTGGATCATGGACCGCATGCGGACTTCCGGTGAACGAGCGTCAGCGCGTCATCGAACACGCACACCAAGATCCGGCCATGGCGAGGTAAAGATCATGCCCATGATCGGGCCCGGTCAGGAGGAGGATTCGTCCCAGAGGTTCGCGGACCGGCTGCCGGTGCCGTCGCAGGTGCGGCAGATCTCGTCCCGGTACGCCTGCTTGGCGCCGGTCGCGTCCACCCGGTAGCGGACGTACACCCCGGTGCCGTCGCACAGGAAGCAGTTGCCGCCGCCCCCGCCCACCTCGGTGGTGCCGGTGCCCTGGCAGGTACGGCAGTTGAGGCCGGCGGTCCGGCCGGTGCCCGCGCAGATACGGCAGACCGTCGTCATCGTCTTCCTCCCCTTGCGCGGAACCGCTCGATGCCACCGGTCATGGTAGTGGGCCGACCCGGTGGCCGTCCCCGGACGCGAACACGGCGTTCCGCCAGGCGAGTTGAATCACTCGGGCAGGCCCTCGCGGACCCGGCGGGAGACCGAGATCAGCTGGAGGTCCAGCAGCCCCGGCGGCTCGGCGACACCGGGCCCGCCCGCCGCCACCCAGGCGGCTATGTCGTCGATCATCTCGTCCATCAGCACGAAGCCGAGCCAGACCGGCCGCGCGCCCGCCGCCCGCCCCACACTGGACGGGCCGACCACCACCACGTTGGACTGGGAGCACACGTCCAGGCACTTCGACGCCCGGACCCGGCCCGCCGAACCGACCGCCGTCCGCAGCCGCTCGAACTGCCCCGCGTGGTCCACCTCCGGGTGCTTGGTCCGGCTGCCGCAGCAGCAGTCGCGGCAGACGGTGACGGTCACCGGGGCGCCGGCGCCCTGCTTGCCGTCGCGGTCGCGGCCACGGTCACCGCTGCGGCCACGGTCACTGCTGCGGCCCGAGTCTCGACGGCTCATCCCCGCTGGTCCCCCTCCTGGTCGGCGGCCCCGGCCCGCGGCACGCTCTGCACCGGAACTGTACCTGTCACGCCCGGGGCCCTCGGCGACCGCCCGGGCCCGCTGAACTAGGATCCGGCCGACGACGTGGCACGGAAAGAGGAAAGAGGGGGCGCACGGATGCCGAGGCGGAGGATCCGGGGTCTGTGGTTCGCACTGGCCGTGGCGGTGACCGGCATCCTGTGCGGAGCACTCGGACTCTCGGTGGTCCTCACCGGCGGCTACTCCCTCCACCGGATGGACGGCACCGCGATGGGCCCCGGCCTCCGACCCGGCGACCGGATGCTGGCCGACCGGGTCGCGGCCGGGGACGTCCGGCGCGGCGAGGTCTACATCGTCGACTCGCCCTGGGGCCTCCACACCGCCCCGGTGTTCCGGGTGATGGCCCTCGGCGGCCAGCGCATCGCCTGCGCCGGCGGACAGCTCAGCCTGGACGGGGCGCCGCTGGACGAGCCGAGCGCCCGACAGGCCGGCACCTGCACCCGCGACTTCGAGGTCACCGTCCCGCCCGGGCGGGCCTTCCTGATGGGCGACCGGCGGGACACCGCCGCCGACTCCCGGCAGCACCTCGACGACGACCGGCAGGGGACGGTCGACCTCGCCGCGCTGACCGGGAACCGGGTGGTCTGGGACTCCGGCGACGACTCCCCCGCCCTGCCCGGCAAGTTGATCGGCGCGGCGGTCCTGATGGTGCTCGGCGCGCTGATCACCGTGATCGGGGTGCTCGCCGTCGTCGTCCTGGCCTCCTTCGCCGCCGCCCGGCGCCGCACCGCCCGGTAACCGGACCGCCCGGCAACCGCACCGCGCGGCATCGGGAATTCCGTTCGCCGCCGTTCCGATCGCCGTGATTTCCGACCGCCGCTATTTCCGAAACGCGGTGGAGCGGAATTCGAAATGTCACCCGGTGCCAGCTGACGGGTTTTCCGGAATTCCGGCCGAAACCATGGACGCCGCCGAAACCTGGCAGTAACTTACCTGCGAGTAGTAGCTGTGGCCCGGCTCGGCACGACCCCCACCCGTCGTTTCTCTCCCCCAGGAGGAACCCGTGCTCCGCCCTGCCCGGAATTCCCGGCGATTCCGCAATTCCAGTGTCCTGGCCGCCGTCGCCGTCGGCGCCGTCCTCGCGCTCACCTCCACCACCGCCCAGGCCGCCACCCCCGCCCCCCGGCACTACGTGGCCCTCGGCGACTCCTACGCCGCCGGCGCGGGCGTGCCCGGCCAGTCCGGCGGCCTGTGCCTGCGCTCCGACCACAACTACGGCCACCTGGTGGCCGCCTCGCTCGGAGCCGGCCACTACACCGACGTCACCTGCTCGGCCGCCAAGGTCAAGGCGATGACCCAGCCGCAGTACGACGCCTTCATCCGGGTCAACGACCCGCAACTGGACTCGGTGACCGCCGACACCGACCTGGTCACCCTCGGGATCGGCGGCAACGACCTCGCCGCCAGCGACCTCGGCCTCGGCGAACTGGTCGCCACCTGCATCGCCGGCGCCGTCGTCAACCCGCTCGGCACGCCCTGCAAGGACGTCTACCACCACGGCTACTGGGACTGGAAGACCTGGTCCTGGCAGTACGGCAACGACGACCTGGCCCAGCGGATCCACAGCAGCATCGCCCCGCAGATCGCCACCACCCTGCGGCAGATCCACGCCAAGGCGCCCAAGGCCCGGGTGCTGCTGGTCGGTTACCCGTCCGTGCTGCCCGCCGACGGCTCGACCTGCGTGCTGCGCCAGCCGGTGACCCCGGGCGACGTCGAGTACATGCACGGCGTGCTGAACGAGCTGAACGCCGCCCTCAAGTCCACCGCCGCCGCCAACGGCGCCACGTACGTGGACACCGCGACGCCCACCCGCGGGCACGACGTCTGCTCGGACGACCGCTGGATCGAGGGCGCACTGCCCGGCTCGCCGGCCGTGCCGTTCCACCCGAACGCCACCGGCGAGAAGGTGATGGCGGACGCGGTGCTCGCCGCGCTGCGCTGAGCGGTGCCGCTCCGGAGAACCCCGAGGGGCCGGTGACCGGACCCCCGTCACCGGCCCCTCGGTTCTTCGGCTCTCAGGCCCGGCCTCCGGCTACTCCGACTCGGCGCCGACGCCGGCCGCCAGCCCCGCCGACCACTTCTCCTCGACCTTGCCGAACTTCCAGAACGCGATCGCCCCGACCCAGGTCAGCACGAACAGTCCGACGATCGCGTAGCCGACGAAGTTGAGGTCCAGGGCGCCGATCCAGGCGATCGGCCCGCTGGTGATGTCCAACTTCTCGCCGAGCAGGCCGATCAGCTCGACCAGGCCGATGACCAGCGCGACCAGCACCGACAGCCCGGTGACCGTCAGGTTGTAGTAGATCTTCCGGACCGGCCGGGAGAACGCCCACTCGTAGGCGAAGTTCATGAACGAGCCGTCGATGGTGTCCAGCAGGCTCATCCCGGCCGCGAACAGGATCGGCAGCGTCAGCAGCGCGTACCAGGGCAGCGAGAACGCCGCCGCGCCGCCGGCCAGCACCAGCAGCGACACCTCGGTCGCGGTGTCGAAGCCCAGGCCGAACAGCAGGCCCACCGGGTACATGTGCCAGGGCTTGGTCACCGCCCGGGTGACCTTGCCGAGGATCCGGTTCATCAGCCCGCGCCGCTCCAACTGGCGCTCCAGCTCGGCCTCGTCGTACTCGCCCTGGCGCATCCGGCGGAACACCTTGAGGATCCCGTTGAAGGCTCCCAGGTTGATCAGGCCGAGCAGCAGCAGGAAGGTGCCGGAGACGGTGGTGCCGATCAGGCCGGTCATCTTGTGCAGGGTCGAGTCGTCCGCCTGGACCTGGTCGGCGAGCGTGCGGATGCCGAAGGCCAGCAGCGCGCAGAGACCGAAGACGATCGAGGAGTGCCCGAGCGAGAACCAGAAGCCGACCGACAGCGGGCGCTTGCCCTGGCCCATCAGCTTGCGGGTGGTGTTGTCGATCGCCGCGATGTGGTCGGCGTCGAAGGCGTGCCGCATGCCGAGGGTGTAGGCGGTCAGGCCCATGCCCGCGCCGAAGACCTGGCCGCCGACGTCGTAGTGCTCGGGCGCGACCAGGGCGAGCAGGGTGAACCAGCCGATGACGTGCAGCGCGAGGATGAAGCCGCCCATCCCGGCCAGCCGGATCCACTCCTCGCGGGTGAGCCGGTCGCGCCATCTGACGGGCGGCGCACCTGTCGGGGCACGTGTGGCTGGGCTGGACATCCTGCGGTCCTTCCGGGTGATTCGGGCCCGGTCGGCCCGCTGAGCTGGGCCATCTTTCCCCCCTCCGGGTCGCAGATGCAAGTCATGTGCAAATACCGGACGGGGCGGGCCGGACCGGGGGCGTGTCACCGGACCGTCGCCTTCATCAGGAAATCGACCGGCTCCTCCCCTAGGGTCGAAATGCCGACGCCCGTCGCGCGGCGATCACAGCCCCGGCCCGGGACCCGATGGGAGCGGCCATGCCGTCGTACCCCTTCCACACCACCCGCGAGGACCTGCGCATCCCGCTGCCCGACGGCACCGAACTCGCCGCCCGGCTGTGGCGCCCGGTCAGCGACGAGCCCGTCCCCGCCCTGCTGGAGTACTCGGCCGACCGCCTCGGCGACCGCACCGCCGCCGCCGACGCCCGCCGCCACCCCTGGTACGCCGGCCACGGCTACGCCGCCGTCCGCGTCGACACCCGTGGCCACGGCAACTCCGGCGGTCTGCCCGGCGAACCCGGCGGCGCCCGGGAACTCGACGACGGCGCCGCCGTCGTCGAGTGGCTCGCCCGCCGCCCCTGGTGCAACGGCCGCCTCGGCCTGCTCGGCACCGGCACCGCCGCCACCACCGCGCTACGGCTCGCCGCCCGGACGCCGGGAACCGTCGGCGCGGCCGTCGCCGCCTGCCCCGAAGGCGGCCACCGGCTCGGCGGCGCCGTCCTCGCCGCCGACCTCCACACCCGGCTCACCGCCCTGATCGCCGACGCCGCCCTGCCACCCGACCCGCGCCACCTCGGCGACGCCTGGCGGCCCGGCTGGCTCGCCCGGCTCGAATCCCTGGACCCCCCGGTCGACGCCTGGCTCGCCGCCGGGGACACCACCGTGCCGGTGTCCGTCCCCGTGCTCGCGGTGGCCGGCTGGGGCGACCCGTCCTGCTCCTTCGTGCTCCGCCTGCTCGCCGAGTCCCCCACCGCCCGCGCCCTGCTCGGCCCCTGGCCGCACGGCCTGCCCGAGGCCGCCCTGCCCGAGACCCTGCGCTGGTGGGACCACTGGCTGCGCGGCGTCGACACCGGCGCCGCCAAGGAACCCGCCCTGCGCAGCTGGATCAGCACCCGCTGGACCGGCGAGGACGCCTGGCCCTCCCCCGACGTCCGGGAGATCCACTACGACCTGGACGGCCAGCTGCGCACCGCCGGCACCGCCGCCCACGAACGCTACGTCCCGGTCCGCTCCCCCCAGCACACCGGCCTCAACGCCGGCGCGTACGTCCCGCACGGCCGCCCCGCCGACCAGCCGCCCGACCAGCGCGAGGAGGACGGGCGCTCGGTCTGCTTCGACTCCCAGCCACTGCCCGAACCGGTCGAACTGCTCGGCGCCCCCACCGCCCGGCTGCGGCTGCGGCCCACCGACACGCCCGTCCAGGTGGTCGCCCGGCTGTGCGCCGTCGGCCCGGACGGCACCTCCGCCCTGCTCACCCGGGGCGTCCTGGCCACCGCCGCTGCCGACGTCGAGCCGGTCGAGGCCGAGGTCGAGCTCGCCGCCTGCGCCGCCACCGTCCCGGCCGGGCACCGGCTGCGGCTCGCGCTCTCCTCCGTCTACTGGCCCTGGGTGTGGCCGAGCGCCGACGACACCGGCTACGCCCTCGACCCGTCCCGCTCCACCCTCAGCCTGCCCGTCCGCCACCTCGCCGCCGACGTCGGCGCCACCCCCGTCACCCTCGCCACCCCCGCACTGCCCGACCCGCTCGACATCCACCTCACCGAACCGCTCGCCGCCCGGCCCGAACACGTCACCGTGCACGACATCGGCCGCCACGAATGGCGCACCGAACTCTCCCCCGCCACCGACGGCACCCGCACCCACCCCGACGGCCTGGTCCGCGACGAGCACACCGTCACCGCCTACCGCGTCCTCACCGGCGCCCCACTCAGCGCCCAGGCCCGCACCGACCACACCGTGCGCCTGGAACGCCCCGACATCGGCTGGGACATCACCGTCCAGACCCGCACCCAACTCCGCTGCGACGCCGACCACTTCCTCAGCGTGGTGCAGCTGAGGGCACTGGAGGCGGGATCGGTGGTGTTCACCCGCGAGTGGCAGCACCGGGTCCCCCGGGAGGGTCCCGCGCAGTAGCTCCCGCCCGCTCCGCCGCCCCTGGGACAATGGGAAAAGGCGTTGGGCCCGCGGTGGGCGGGCCGGTAACGTGCGGGGACGATCGAGGGGGCGGGTGCGGGTGCGGCCGATGCTGTTGCTGGACGTGGACGGGCCGTTGAACCCCGAGGCGGCGAAGCCGTACCGGCGGCCCGAGGGGTACGGGACGCACCGGTTGATGACGCCGCGCTGGCGGGCCGCGGAGCGGCGGCGGCTGGCGGCGTGGGGGCTGCCGCACAAGGCGCCCAAGCCGCTGCGGGTCTGGCTCGACCCCGGGCACGGGCCGGCGCTCGCCGCGCTGCCGTTCGACCTGGTGTGGGCGACGACCTGGGAGGAGGAGGCCAACTCCTTCATCGGGCCGCTGCTGGGACTGCCCGAGCTGCCGTTCATCGCCTGGTCCGAGCCGCGGCCCGAGACGGCGGGCGGGGTGTTCTGGAAGACTCCGGAGATCGTCGCCTGGGCGCGGGGCCGCCCGTTCGCCTGGGTCGACGACCACATCACGGACGCGGACCGCGCCTGGGTCCGGGCCCGCCACGACGGCCCGGCGCTGCTCCACCACGTCGACCCGAGGACCGGGCTGACGGCGGACGACTTCACGCTGCTGGCGGACTGGGCGGACGGGTTGCGGTGACACCACTGCGCGGGAAGTCGGACCAGCCGACTTCCCGCGCAATTCCCGCGCACCGGGAGCGGGTTCAGCTCCCGGCGACCGGGACGGCGCTCCCGTAGATCCGGGCGATGTTCTCGGCGCTGCGCTCCTCCTGCATGGCCGTCACCTTCCGGACCACCAGCACGGCGAAGACGGCGGCGGCCAGTTCGGACAGGTCGGAGCCGATCATCCAGACGACGCCTTGCTGGTAGTCGTCCGGGAAGCGCGCCCCGTCGGTGATCTGGGTACCGGCCCGGCTGAGGATGTTGGCCAGCCAGAACGTCGCCCACCAGAGGTTGAGCACCGTCTCCGAGAGCGGCTCGCGCACCCCGAGGGCGTCCGGCCGGGCGCCGGCCTGCCAGACGTCCTGGGCGATCTGCCGGGGGAACCAGAAGCAGACCACCGGGGTGAACCAGGCGCCGATCGCCCAGCCGCGCCCACGCCGGTGACCGTGGGGGTTCAGCACCTCGGCGTTCACCCGCACCCGGTAGAACCAGGTGATGAAGGCGGCCGCCGAGCCCGCCAGGGCCAGGTAGTACAGCAGGAACGCGAGCAGGGACAGCGCGAACGGAGCACCGAAGGCCGTCTCGTCGCCGAAGGGGACGGAGGCCGGCAGGTCACCGGCCGCCCCGTACAGGAGGACGTCGGCGACGAGCCGGAACAGGGTCACTGCGCCGCACACGACGAGCAGGACGGTGGCGACGGTGGCGGTCGTTCTCGGCGACCGGTACACGGCGGGCGAAGGCATGGGTGTAGGAGCTCCAGGTATGGACCAAAGTGACGGGGCGCAACGTTAGGGCCCCGACAGCTTCGTGCACCAGCTGTTTTCGGGATCAGTATGGTGACGGGCTCTGACAGTGCAGGGGTACGGAGGAAGTCGGCGGGGCCGACTTCCTGTGCAGGCGAACCCATCTGACGGCCCGGTCCAGCGGACCCGGCGGGGCGGCGGCGCGGCCCGCTCAGCCCGGACGGTGGGCGACGGCGGCGAACATCGTCACCGACAGGTGGAAGGCGCCCTGTTCGGCGGCGGCCGTCAGGTCGGCGTGGAGCCGGTCGCCCTGCTCCTCCGTGATCAGGCCGCGCCCCCGCGCCGCCGTGGTCAGCCCGCGGACGATCGGCCAGACGACGGTGCGCGGATCCTGCAGCAGCACGTCGGCGCCCACGTGGTCGACCGTCAGGCCGGCCGCCGACAGCCAGCCCGTCAGACGGCGCCCCGCGTCCGGGGTGGCGGCGGTGGCCTGGGCGACGGCGGCCAGCGCGGGCCGCACCTCCGGGGCGACCGGGTGCAGCACCAGGGTCGCCCAGTCCGTGTCCAGCAACGCGACCCGGCCGCCCGGACTCAACACCCGGGCCAACTCGCCGACGGCCCGGGCCGGTTCGTCCAGGTGCTGGAGCACCCGCTCGCACCAGACCAGGTCCGTCCCGCCGTCGGGCAGCGGCAGGGCGAGCGCGTCACCGTCCACGAACCGGGCCGTGCCGCCCGCCTCGACCGTTCGCCGCTCGGCGACGGCGCGCAGGCCGGGGTGGGGTTCCAGGCCGGTCGCGGTACCGGCCGGGCCGACCGCCGCCGCGAGCACCCGGGTCTCCGAACCGGTGCCGGACCCGACGTCCAACGCCCGCTCACCAGGACGCGCGGCCACCTGCGCGTGCGCCCACGCCCGCAGCCGCCGCACTCCGGGGTTCGCGGCCTGGGCGTCCAGCGCGGCGACCAGGCGATCGGTCAGCGCGGGATCGGCGTTGGGCGCATGGAAGGCCGAGGTGGGGCGGGGGCGCGGATCGGACATGTCGCCCACTATAGGGAGAGGACGGTCGGCGCCGGGGGTTATCGTGACCGACCGTGCGAACCACGAACTGGGACCAGGTACGGCAACGCCTGCTCGCGCTGCACGAGCAGCGGGCGGCCCACGACGACGACCCGGCCGCGACCACACTCGCGGCCCCGCTCGCGGCCCCGCTCACCGAGGCCCAGGTCGACGAGGCGGAACGGCAGTTCGGCATCACCTTCCCGGCCGACTACCGCGACTTCCTGCTCAAGGTCAGCGCGGGCGGGCACTTCCCCCGGGAACTGCGGCCGGGGCCGAGCGGCTGGCACTGGGCGGATGACGAGGACACCGACCTGACCCGCCTGGGCACGCCGTTCCCCGATCACGACACCGCATGGGCAGCGGCCGACGAACACTGGGACAACGCCCCGCGCGAGGAGGACCACGACACCACCGAGGACTGGCTCGACGCCCGCGCCGCCTGGTCCGACGCCGCCGAGGCCGCCGAGCGCGACCGGGTCACCGGTGCCATGTTCCTCAAGGGCCACGGCCACAACTTCTCCGCGCTGCTGATCGTCACCGGCCCGCACCGCGGCGAGATGTGGTTCGACGGACGACCGACCTGCGACCGCCTCAACCCACTGCTGACGGACGAGGGCCGGCCGGCGGGCTTCACCGACTGGTACCTCGACTGGCTGCGCCACGAGGAGCGGTTGATCACCCCGGAACAGCAGGAGGCCGACCGCCGACGGCGGCGGGTCGGCAAGGAGACGCCCATCTGGCTGCGCTGGTTCGACACCTGGGGCGAGGAGAACTGCGGTCACTGAGGATTCCTGTCGGGCCAACCGCTGCTCTGTGTAAGCTGGTTGCGTTGATGTGGCAACGGGCCCACGCACTCGGTCACCGGCAGCCGGGGTGGGGCGAAGGGCTCTGGAGAGTCGCCCGCAGGTGTTGTCGCTCTTCTTCCATACACACGACAGACAGTCGACCTGTCTCTCCAGCCGCCGCCGGACGGCTCCATGGGGGGATTGGAGTCGCATGTCTACCTCGGACAATGTCACTCGTCTGGCCAGACGCATCCAGAGGCTGACCGGCCTACCGCTTTGGCGGTCTCGTGAACTCGCGCGCCAGGTAAGGGTCTTCGTAAAATACCCGGCCCCCGACGCCACCACCCATGCCCAACGGCGCTTCGAAGCCATGGTGGTGGGCGTGCTCGCCAATGCGTTCCGCGATCGTCAGCGCGACGGGGCCATGCTGGGGGTTCTCTTCGCGACGCACGACGGAGACGGGCTCACACTGCATCTTCACCCGGAGATGGCAGACGAGGCGGTGGGTGAACTACTGGCCGGCTGGACGGGTGCCCGCCGCGCGGTCGAGGGAGTCCCCGGCGTGCGATGGTCCGCCCGAGACGGGCGGCTCGTCATCGAGAGCGCGATCTTCCCCGCCCGCATCACTCTGGTCCGAGCTGACGGTGCACCGCTCTGGGTGCCGGACGAACTGCCGGACGAGATCGTTCTGGTGGCCCTCCAGAGCGAAGTCGCCCACGCCAGCAGCTGGGACCGACCCGACGCCTCGGATGTCCGCGATCTGTTGTGGAGCCGGCTCCTGCGCCGTCCGACCCTGCTGAACCGGGCCGCCGCCGCCCACGGCGTGGCCAACTGCTACACGCACGACGTCGTCGACCTGGTGATCGAATGGTGCTGCGGCGACAGCGTGGAGGCGCTCCTCGCCGCTCTGCTGGCCCACGGTTTGGCCGACGGCCTGGCCGACGGGCTCGCCGTGGCACACGCGGCCGAGTTCTACCGGGCCTCGGCGACCGCCATGATCGGTGGCCGAACGGTCGTGCTGAGGCGACACGGTCTCTGCGATCACGAGGACTCTCCGGACGCCCCCACCTCGGACCGGGCGGAGGCCGTCCGATGACCCCCACCCTTGCCCTGGCCGGCGCCCTGCTGTGCGGCGTGGTGAGCGGAGCGATCCGGGCTTGGCGTGACGTCCTCGTGCTCCGTCGCCTGGAACGCCTGATGACCGGCTGCACTCCCCGCCAGCGCGCCGAGGTGGCCCGGACCATCGCGGCGACTCTTCAGCGCCCCGGCCATCCCCAACTGCCCTCAGTTGCAAGGAAGGTGGACGAGATCGACCGGTAGCCGCCCGGCGGGTCCGACCGGGCGGCGTGGGGAGGGGCAAGGGGTCAGGCCACCGGTTCGCGGTCGCGGGTGGGGGCGGTCACGGTGGTGTCGTCCGGGCGGTGGGGCATCCGCAGGACGGCGAGCGCGCCGAGGGCGACGACGGCGATGGCGAGGAGCAGGAGGGTGAGCAGGGCGAGGCCGATCAGGAGTCGCACGGGGTGTCGTCCTCGGTCTTGTCGTGGGAGCGGAGGAGGGCGAGGAGGTTGATCACGGTGCTCGCCGGGGCGTTGCCGAAGCGCACGAGGACGCGGCCGTCCACGACGCTGTCGGTGGTGGCCGAGGGCCAGAGGAGGCCGAAGTTGCGGCCACGCTCGGCGAGCTCGGCGAGCAGGTAGGTGATTTCGAGCTCGGTGTAGGTGCGCATCAGCGGGTCGCCGGGCTCGATCGGGCCGCGAGGGCTGCGGTCGTCAGCGCTCACGCGGCGGCGTCCAGCTCGAACCAGACGGATTTGCCCCCGGTCTTACGGGGCTCCGTGCCGAAGCGGTGGGTGAGCGATCGGACGAGGTGCAGGCCCCGGCCGGAGAGGGCGTAGGGGTCGGAGTCACCGCGCGGGGTGGGGAACAGCGGGTTCTGGTCGCTGACGGAGACGCGGAGGACGTCTCCGAGGATCAGGACGACCACGATGGGCGCCGCACAGCCGCCGTGCCGCCAGGCGTTGACGAAGAGTTCGAGGAGGGCGAGCTCGGCGTCGGGGACGAGGTCGGGCTTCCACCGGGCGCGCGAGGTGGCCTCGCGCAGCTCCTCGCGCGCGGCCGACCAGTCAGGGGGGATGTCGAGGGAGAACACGAAGGAACCTCCGCGGGGGCGAAATGGATCACTCATCGCCGCATGCCGGCAGGCACGCCTCAGGCAACGGCGAGACCACAGGGCCGCCGCATACGCAGCGCATGCGGCCCACTACGCTCAGCATGGAGCCCGTGCGGCAGTCGACGCAACTCACTCGCCAATAGTCGCAAATTTGCAAATCGAACCTGAATTCGGCGGCTGAGACTGCCCGTTGTCGGTAGCGCGGCCGCAGCTTGCGTGGGCAGACTGGTCAACTGACAGCTCAGGAGGGGACAAGATGGCAGTCTCGACCGTTCGTCGGCGGAGGCTTGGTGGCGTACTGCGGAAGCTGCGCGAGGAGCGGAAGCTCACCGCAGAGACAGTCGCGGAGGCCACCGGGATGAGCCAGGCCAAGCTCACTCGGATTGAGACCGCTCACACGGCTGCCAAGGTCGAGGACGTCAACAAGCTCCTCGACTACTACGGTTGCGACGACGAGGACTACCGGGCCGGGCTGATCGCCATCACCAAGGACGGGAACAAACGCGGCTGGTGGCTGAGCTATCGCGATGTCATCAACTCCACCGCGACCGACCTGATCCTCCTGGAAGCCGACGCGACCACCTATCGGACTTACGAGCCGGCCTTCATTCCAGGACTCTTCCAAACCCCCGACTACGCGCGCATCGTCATCGACCGGCTTCGCATCGACTCCGGCGGTTCAGTCGAGGATCTGGTTCAGGTTCGGATGGCACGCCAATCCATCCTGACACGCCCGAATCCCGTACAGGTATGGGCGGTCATCAATGAGGCAGCGCTCTGCTCGAACGCCAACCGCCCGGAAATCATGGCCCCGCAATTGGACAGGCTCTTGACGCTCAGCCGCCTGCCCAACATCAACATCCAGGTCATGCCGATCGGTGCGGCGGTCCACCCGGGAATGAGCGGAGCGCTCACGCTGATGGGGTTCCCGGAGCGCAAGGACCTCGACGTCGTCCTGGTCGAAGGGCTGGTGAGCAGCATGTGGGTCGAGGATCCAGCCGATGTGGAGCTCTGCGGGGCGAAGTTCCAGGAAATCACGGCAGAAGCAATGTCCGTCGACTCGTCGCTCGCCTTCATCACCACACAGAGAGACAAGATCAAGTGACTCGACCGACCTTCAAGAAATCCACATACAGCGGCGGAGACGTCAACTGCGTCGAGGTTGCCACCCCGGGCGGCGCCAGCTGCTTCATACGCGACGCAAAGGACCCCACCGGTCCAATACTGGAGTTCGACCGCACGGCCCACTTGGCCTTCATCAACGCTGTTGCCGCCGGAGAGTTCGACTTCGGGCTCGTCTGACACCACAAGGAGCCTCACGTGTCTGATGCCGTCTTTCGAAAGTCGTCCCACAGCAACGATTCCGGCAACTGCGTCGAACTCGGCGTGCTCGTGGAGACCGCGACCTTCAAGACGTCGTCGCATAGTGGCGGCAATGACAACTGCGTCGAGATCGCCCACCCGGGCAGCTCGGTCTCACTCATCCGCGACTCGAAGGACCCATCCGGCCCCTCTCTGGCCTTCGATCGTGCGGCGCACACGGCCTTCATCAGTGCTGTCACAGCCGGGGAGTTCGACTTCGGACTCCTCTGAGCACCATCTCACGGCGCCTCGCCCGACCCCGGGCGAGGCGCCGCCCGCGTTCACTCCCCGTCGGGGACCTCCACGATCAGCAGCGTTCCCCTGCTGCCCGCCCGCACCGCGTGGCGTTTGCCCGCCGGGATCCGGCACGCTTCACCGGCAGCGACCGTCAACTCCTCCTCTTCCAGCTCCAGTTCCAGGACGCCGTCGACGACGAACAGCACCTCGGCCGTTCCGTGCTCCTCCTCCGGCAGCTCCCGGCCGTCCATCCGCAGCACCTTCACGGCCGCCGTCCCGACCCTCCCCAGCACCACCGAACGCCAGGCGTCAGGCAGTTGGGCCGCTTCCTTCTTCACGTCCACCAAGCTCATGACCAGGGACGCTACCCGGGCCGGCCGTCGCGTTGGTCGACCGTTTGGCAAAACCTGCCAGGATCACCAGGGTGAACGCTCGCGCGCTGTACGAGGCGCTCCTCGACACCGACGGCCCCTACGAAGCCGTCATCGACCCCTGGCTCGCCCAGCCCTCCACCTCCGCCTACCGCGCACGCCTCCACACCGCCGCTACTCCGCACTGGGCCGACCAGGACCTCCTGGAGGAGCTCTACGCCCTCAGCCGGGTCAGCGACTACCTTCTCCTCGATCCCCAAATCCCGCCGTACCTGAGCCTGTTCGCCGCGCTCGGCATGACGGCCTTCGACGACCGCTCCTTCGACCCCTTCCTGCACGAGATCGTCGAGGTCGAACAAGCCGAGGACCCCCACTCCCCCATCGAGATCCTCGACCACCACTGGCCCGGCCTGATGCTCGGCGAGTTGCTGTTCAGCCGGGCCGGCGTCCGGGTCCGGGCGGGCGTCGCCCACGCCGAGCGCGGGGTCGCCGACCGCTGGCCGCTCTACTGGACCCACCGCCGCGCCCACCGCCCCACCCGCGATCTCTCCCAGGGCTGGGGCAACAACTCCCAGTGGCGCACCGACTTCCGCCTCGACTACCGCACCCCCGACGGCGACCTGCTCAACGCCGCCGAGTCCACCCCGATCGACGGCCGCCCCGACCTCCACCCGGACCACCCCGCCAACCTGGCCCCCGAGGAGCGCCTGCTCACCCCCGCCGAACGCCGCGAACTGCTCCGCCACCGCACCTTCCTGCGCGCCCCCGCGGCGGCCACCGGCCCCGAGTGGGCGGGGGACCTGTTCCCGTGGGAGTGGCGGCTTCCCACAGACCTCGGGTGAGGGCTGGATCACTGCGCATGATCACATTGGTTGATAGGTAGAGGCGCATGGAAGAACTTGTACGCCTCGAAGACGTCCGGGACGCCGCAGCCGGAGGCGCCCACCTCCTCTGGGCCGCGCAGGGTCAGCACGACGGTCGGCTCGGTCCGGGGGTGCGGGCCTGGCGGCACGGGACGGCCCTGGCGGTGGCGAGCCCCGACCTCTCCCAGCGGGACCGGCTGGCGGTCGACGGTGCCCCGGCCGACGTCACCCACCTGGTGCGGCACGTCCTGGCGGACCTCGGGCCGACGTACCGCCCCGTCGGCCCGGCCCCGCTGATCGAGGCCGTGACCGGCGCGAGCCCCGGCCTCGCCCCGGTCGCCGAGTTCTACTGGATGGAGACCTCGACCCCGCCCCCCGGCTCCCCCTCCCCCGGGGTGCGGTGGCTGGACGACGTGCAGGTGAAGGAGGCGACCTCGCTGTTCGACCGCTTCTTCCCCGACTCGTACGCGCAACCGGACGACGGCGGCCCGCACCGCTGGGCCGGGATCGTCGGCCCCCTCGGGGACGGCGCCCAGCCCGAGCCCCTGGCCGTGGCGGCCGACGCGTGGTCGGCCGCGGACTGCGGGTTCCTGGCCGGCGTGTGCGTGCACCCGGACACCCGCGGGCGCGGGCTGGCGCAGGCCGTCTGCGGCTTCGTCCTCGACACTCTGATGCGCCGGCACGGGCGCGCCGCGCTGATGGTGCACGAGGACAACCAGGCTGCGATCGCCGCCTACGAGCGACTGGGCATGGCCAGGCGGCTGTTCGGCGTGGCCCAGGTCGTGTCCCCGTAGGAGCCGTAGGAGCCGTAGGAGCCGTAGGACTCAGGCGTGGTCGGCGAGCAGCTCGCCGACCACGTGCCGGGCGGTGCGCACCATCCGAGGGTTGCTGTCCCGGTAGTAGTCCAGCTCCATCAGCGCGACGGACAGCGCCCAGCCGCGCCCCCGGTCCCAGGCCGCGTCGTCGGCGGCGACGGCCGTCCGGAAGGCCGCGCGCACCGGGGCGGGGAGCACGTACCAGGCGGTGATCAGGTCCACGGCCGGGTCGCCGAGGCCCATGCAGCCGAAGTCGATGACGGCGCCGAGCCGCCCGTCGGCGTCCACCAGCAGGTTGCCGGGCTGGAGGTCGGCGTGGATCCAGACCGGCGGGCCGGGGTGGTCGGCAGCACCAAGTGCCGTTTTCCACAGGGACGTTACGGCAGCCACGTCCACCTCCCCTGCCAGCCCGGAGAGCGCCCGCCGGACCGCCGCGTCCCGCGACGCCAGCGACGCGCTGCGGTAGGAGGCCGGGCCGCCGGCCGGGTCGACCCGGTGCATCGCGGTTACGAAGGCCGCCAAGTCGGCGGCCAGCAGCGCCGGTTGGCGCACCGACCCGGCCACCGGATTGACGCCCGCCAGCCACCGCAGCACCGACCACGGCCACGGGCACCCGTCGACCGGCTTCCCCAGCCCCACCGGAACCGGTACGGCGAAGGGGAGTTCGGGGGCCAGCCGGTGCAGCCAGGCCTCCTCCTTCTCGATGTCCTCGACCGCCCCGGGGATGCGCGGGATCCGGATCACCAGGTCGGCGCCCAGCCGGTACATCGCATTGCTGGTCCCGGCCGAGTCCACCGCCTCGACCGGCAGGTCGGCCCACTGCGGGAACTGCCCGGCGACCATCCGCCGTACCAGCGCCTCGTCGATGTCCAGTTCGTCCACGTGCATCTTCCCGGCCATGACGCCCGACCCTGCCAGCGTCCACCGGTCCCGGCAAACCAATTATCGGCGGCCCGGGCCGGCGCCCGCCCGCCACACCCCGGTGCGGATCCACCGGCGGTTGAGGACACAGGTCACGACCGGTCCGACGAACGCGGCCAGCAGCCACAGGAGCCAGAGGGCCCGACTGCGATCATGGTCCTGCCACCAGCCCGGAAGCACCAGTGCCAGCAGGAACGGCGCCACCAGGAGCACCGCCCAGGTCGCCATCCAGGTGATCACCACACGCGCCACGACATCCATGCGTCCCCCCACCCCGGGCCGTGTTTGAACGTGTTCAATATAGCCCGGGCAGGCGGATCACGGGGCGCGGCCCGGCCCGCTCACCCCCGCACCGCGAGGTCCTGGCTCCCCACCACCCTGAGCAGCTTCAGCGCCGAGTGCGAGGACGTGCCGGGCGCGGCCGTGTAGAAGACCGTCCACTGGTCCCGGTGCGGGTCGTGCAGCGCCTCGCAGTCCAACTCCAGCGGGCCGACCACCGGATGCACCAGGCGCTTGGTGGTCGAGCGCCGCATCTCCACGTCCTGCCGCGCCCACAGCTCGCGGAACTCCGCACTGGTGGCGAGCAGCCGGTCCACCAGCCGGCGCACGCCGCTGTCGGCGGGGTAGCGGGCGGCGGCCGAGCGCAGATCTGCGACCGCCCCGCGGGCGAACAGGTCGTGGTCGGCGGGGTGGTGGAGGTCGCGGGCCGCCGGGTCGGTGAAGAACCGCCAGACGAAGTTGCGCTCACCGGGCGGCAGCGCGGAGAAGTCGCCGAGCAGCGCGGCCGCCATCGCGTTCCAGGCGAGGATGTCGCGGGCGGCGCTGCAGACCATCGCCGGGGTGTCGTCCAGCCGGTCGAGCAGGTGCAGCACGCCGGGCCGCACGTCACGCGGCAGCGCGCTCGGCGGCAACGGCGGCTCGCCCACCAGGTGGTGCAGGTGCGCGGTCTCGTCCTCGGACAGCCGAAGCGCCCGGCCGATCGCGCCGATCATCTGCCGGGACGGACGCGGTCCCCGGCCCTGTTCGAGCCGGATGTAGTACTCCACCGACATGCCCGCCAGCTGCGCCACCTCCTGGCGGCGCAGGCCCGGGGTGCGGCGCCGCCCGCCCGCCGGCAGGCCGACGTCGGCGGGCTGGATGCGGGCGCGCCAGCGCCGCAGGAAGGCGGCCAGCTCCGCCCGGTCCACGTGTTCCACCCCCCAAGTCTCGCCCGACCGCCGCAGCGTGACCATGGCATCGCCGGTACCACCCTCGACAGTGCCCTCCCGCACCCGGCGCCGCCCGACCACAGTTGCCCCCATGACCAACGAAGACCACCGCATCGCCCTGATCACCGGCGCCAACAAGGGCATCGGCCTCGCCACCGCCCGCGAACTCGCCCGCGCCGGACACACTGTGCTGATCGGCGCCCGCGACCCCCGACGCGGCACCGAGGCCGCCGCCGGACTGACCGCCCAGGGCCTCGACGCCCGCTACGTCCGCCTGGACGTCACCGACCCGGCCACCGTCGCCGCCGCGGCCGCGCTCGTCGCCGCCGAATACGGCCGGCTGGACACCCTGGTCAACAACGCGGGCATCACCCGGGACTTCGGCCACACCCCGGAGACCCTGCCCCTGGACGACCTGCGCGCGACCTACGAGACCAACGTGTTCGGCGCCGTCACCGTCATCAACGCGATGCTGCCGCTGCTGCGCAAGTCCCCCGCCGCACTGATCGGCAACGTCTCCAGCGGCCTCGGCAGCTCCTCCGTGCTCGCCGACCCGGACACCCCGGCCGCCGAGTACGCGGCCCTGCTCGGCTACAACACGTCCAAGTCCGCGCTCAACGCCGTCACCATGGTCTACGCCCGCACCCTGCGCGCCGACGGCATCAAGGTGCACTCCCTCGAACCCGGCCACTGCGCCACCGACCTCAACCACCACTCCGGCCCCGCCGACGTCGAGGAGGGCGGCCGCCGGATCGCCCGCCAGCTCGACGAGGCGCTGACCGTACCGACCGGCCAGTTCTTCCACGCGGAGGGCGGCCGCTACCCCTGGTAGCCGGCACTCGCGGCGACCAGCCCCGGCAGCCGCCGCATGTCGTCGAAGACGACCGTGCCCGGCCCGGCCAGCCGCTCCGCCGCCGTCACCCCGCCCGCGTAGCCGAGCGCCCGCATCCCGGCGGCCCGGGCGGCCAGCACACCCGGCCCGCTGTCCTCCACCACGAGGCAGCGGGCCGGCTCGACGCCCATGCGGCGCGCGGCGTGCAGGAACAGGTCGGGCGCGGGCTTGCCGCGCCCGACCTCGGTCGCGCTGAAGATCCGCCCCTCGAACCGCCCGTACAGCCCGGTCCGGCCCAGCGTGTGCCGCATCTTCTCGTGCCCGCCACTGGACGCCACACAGGTCGGCAGCGTGAGCGCGGCCAACGCGTCCAGTGCCTCCACCACCCCGTCCACCGGCGTCAGCCCGGCGTCCACGGCCTCGGCGTGCAGCGCGCGGAAGCGCTTGTCGAAGAGCGTCGCGACCTCCTCACCGAGCCGCTCGGCCACCATCGCGTGATTGGCCGCCTCCGACCGCCCGACGAACCGCTCGACCACCTCGGCCTCGGTCAGCGGCCAGCCGAACTCCGCCCCGAGTTGGACGAGGACGCGGACGGCGATGATCTCGCTGTCCACGAGGACGCCGTCGCAGTCGAATATCACCAGGTCTATGGGGGTGGTCATCCGATCAGCATAGGACCCGCCCCGGTCGGTCGGTCCGGGACAGGGGATCCACTCATTGCACCGACCTCATCCAGTCGGTCATCGCGGGACCGTAGGAATCCGCCGGCGGCTCGGCCGGAAGCTGGATCCCGGCGTCGCAACGAAGTTCCCTGGACGCCACCTCGGCCAGCTTCAAGGCCGAGTCGGCCAGCAGTCGACGCTGATTGGACGTCAACTGCCCTTGATCCTGGCCATAACCGGCGGCCCGACCGAAGACGCCGACGTCCACGAAGTACGGGACCGAGAAGTGGTCGGCCTCGTGAGGCCGGGTCCAGCAGCGGAAGTAGACCCTGGTGCCCTCGCTGGTGAAGTTCCCGCCGCCATCCTGATCGCGGGGAAGGGAAACCGATTGCAGAAGCAGTGAGGGCATTTGCTTCGGCGTGAGACCGTCCGTCGACGGGGGCTCGGGGTAGCCCTTGTCCTGCTTCACGACCGCGCTGACGAGTTGGTGTTCGCCCTGCATACCCCTACAGGCACCCATCACCGCGAAGTCGTCCTGGTGAACCGTCCGCAGTGGCCTCTGCGTCGCCGTGACGTCCTCGTTGTCCACCACGAACGCACGCAGCGTCTGCTCGTCCAGCGTTCCGAAGCACGAGACCGAGGGCACCGCGGCGAAGGAGTCGGGCCGCCACTCCTGCCAGGCCGGCCAAGCCCCCGCCAGCACCCCGATCGCGAGCACGGCCATCCCGACCCGCCGCCACCGCCGCCCGTTCCACTTGCTGTCAGCCATTGACGGCCCGTCCGAAGCGGCCGGCGGCGTACGTACCGCCGGCCAGCACGCCCTTCGCGGCGCCCGTGGCCAGTGCTTGGATCCGCTCCTGATTCAACCCTGTTCCCTGCGCGGCCTGTTCCACCGTCTTCTTGGCGGACGCGGCAGCCGCATTGAAGCCCTCGTCATCCGCACGCGTGGCCGGGTCAGCGGTGTTCGGATCGATGTAGTAGCTCGACGCCACCTGATCGATGAAGTAGTTCACCGGCAGCGAAAGACCCTTGCCGACACCAGGTAGATCCCCCGCCACCCTGCCGCCGGTCACAGCCCAAAGCGCTTTCCCCCACATGGCGTTCTGGCCGATGGAGTCGTTGTACGCCTTCGCCTGACCCTTCATCTCGTCCACCAACCCGGCGGTCCGGCCTGCGGTGAGATATCCGGCCACCTCGCCGCCGGAGTGTGCCGCGTTGGTCACGGCCAGGTCGAACTCAGGACCGTAGGCGTCGCGGTGAAGCATCACGTCCTGGATACGCGCCGTCGTATAGGCCTGCTGGGCCTGGGCGATGGCGCCGAAGGCGTCCGGGTTGCGGCCCAGGGCCCCCAACAGCTTCTCGGCGTTCCCCTGATTGAGCTTCGCCGGCGCGCCATAGGTCGTCAGCGCGCCGTCCTCCGGGTTCAGCGCCACGTGCACATCACCCATGTAGGCGGCCGTCAGATGGCCCAAGCTGGGCGCGAGGTCCGCGAAGTCAGCCCCCTTGCGGAGCAGCTTGGGACCTTCGCCGCTCCCGAAACGGTCGACCACATCGTGCATCAGCTTCGCCATCTCGGGTGTGTGCTGCGGCAGCGGCGCGTCCTGAGCGTCGAAGGCGCGTCCGGTGGTGGCCGCCTCCAGCGCGTGACCGAGGGCGAGGACACCGGGCGACTCCGGGTGGCCGCTGGGGATGTAGTCGTTCCCCTTCACGATGTCCTGGAGCGGCGACTGGTCACCCCCCGCAGTCAGCGCCGTGAGGTAGTCGTTCGGCTGGTGGTATGCCCTGACCGACCCGTCGAGGTTGTACGCCGTCTTGTCGTCGCTGAAGAACTTGGTCGCGGCCTCGGGATTGTGCCCGAGCGCATCCAGCACGCCTGCCATCGGGTTGAAGCCGCCCGTCTGGGGACCTTGCAGCAGCTTCATCCGGTCCAGGTCTGCACCGATCCAGGGCGTCGTGGTGAAGAAGCCCGGCATCTCACTGAGCTGGGTGACGTGTTCGGCGACCGGGTTGAGGAAGTGCGCGTCGTAGGTCCCGTTCCGCAGGATGTTCGCCAGGATCTGGTAGCCGTACGGCTGCACGCTGCCACCGGCCCGCTTGCCATCCGGCAGGATGTCCACCCGGGTCGCCCCAGCCTTGCGCAGCCCGGCCTCCCACTCGTCGGACAGGTGCGGGAAGTTGTGGCTGTCGGTGGCGCTGGCCAGTGCCGTGCCGAGGTTCTTCTGGAGGTCGGTGATGGCCTGTGGCCTGTTGCCACCCTTGTCGGCCGAGGCGGCGGCCAACTGGCCGTAGTACTTGAGGAAGCCGTCCGGCCCGAGCCGCCCGTAGAAGGCGGTGGTGAACTGCGGGTTGTTGGCGTTGGCCTTCAGGGTCTTGTTGAGCTCGTCGAGTTGGGCGTCGGAGAGGTTCCCGGCCAGCTTCAGGAGGTCGGCCGCCTTCTTGCCCTGCTCCTCCGGTCCCGTCGACGGCTGGAACGCGGTCCGGCTCTTCCCGGTGGCACCGCCGAGCGCCGCGGCGGCTGCGGTGTCGGCCGCCTTCGCGCGGGCCACGGCCTTCGCGATGTCCTGCCCCACCGACTGGGCCAGTGCCTTGTAGGTGGTGGCGTAGGTCGGGTCGTGCTTGTCGGCGTCGCTCGTCGGCGCGGGCCAGCTGATGTTGGCACCGTCCGCGTCCACGGTCAGGGAGTGGTCGGCGGCCCGCTTGAGCGCCGCGTCCAGATCGGCTCGGGCGGCGGCGAGTTCGGTATGGGCGTCGCGCAGGGCCTTGCCGATCGCGCTGGCCTCCTCGAAGGCCGCGTCGAGCTCGTTGCGGGTCTTGGTGATGGTGGCGGCGGCCCGTTCGGCTGCGTCGCCCCGCCAGTTCGACCCCTGAAG
Organism: Kitasatospora sp. NPDC089509; assembly: GCF_044749365.1. NCBI lineage: Bacteria > Bacillati > Actinomycetota > Actinomycetes > Kitasatosporales > Streptomycetaceae > Kitasatospora > Kitasatospora sp. NPDC089509. Next base: position 37,482 of record NZ_JBIVHS010000015.1, read on the forward strand.
CGGCGTGAGGATGTCGCCGGTGAACTCGGAGGAGAGCTTCCAGTCGCGGGTCAGCGACTCGAAGGCCGAGGCCAGGGTGTCGATGCCTTTGAACGTCTCCTGGCGCAGGTCGGAGTAGGTACTCATGTCACCGGCCTCAGTTCGTCTTCAAATTCTGGGCGTTCACCTGATCGGCGCGCTCATACTGGTCGGCGTTGCTGGTCAGACCGGTGGAGATGTCCGCTATGGCCTGGCTGGTCGCCTGCGCCTGCGCCTGCCACAGCTCGTGCGCGGCCTGGACCGCCCCCACGATCGCCCAGTCCTTGGACATGCCCTGGAGACTGCTCTGGAGGTCCTTCCACACGTCCTTGGTGGCCTTGTCGAAGTCGGTGTGCAGGGTGCCCGCGTTGGTCCCGGCCTTGCGCAGCGCGTCCGGGCTCACCCTCACCGTCGACTGGCCGGGCGCCGCCGCGGCCACCGGTGGCGGTGCCCACCCCGGGGCCGCCGCGCCCGAGGCTGCGGCGGCGAGGTCGGGGAACCGTTTCTTCGCGTCCTCCGTCAGGTTCCCCGATTTGTCGAAGAGCCACGGATTCACCTTGCGCTCGAAATCCAGGTCAGTCACTCGTCCCCGCCCAAACTGTGTGTCCCCACCGACAGATCGTTCTTTCGTTCGACCCAGTGCGCAGCCTAACCATCGGTCGTTGCCGTGTAGAAAACTTGAGCAAAACCTGAGTAAGCGCCAGGGCCCGACGGACTCAGCCGCCGGGCCCTTCCTACCGACCGGGTGTCAGCCGGTCTGGATGGAGGTGTCGTCGATCACGAAGCTGGTCTGCAGCGAGGCGTCCTCGGTGCCGGTGAACTTCAGGGTGACGCTCTGGCCCGCGTACGCCGACAGGTCGAAGGTGCGCTGCTGGTAACCGGCCGCGGCGTCCACGTTGGAGTAGGTCTTCAGCGTGGTCCCGTTCACCGCGACGGTCAGCTTGTCGTACGCCGTCGAACCCGTCTCCGCGGTGTCGATGTGCAGCCAGAAGCTCAGCGTCGCCTTGCAGCCCGCCGGGATGGTCACCGTCTGGGACAGCGTGTCCGTGTGGGCACTGCCGTAACCGTCCAGGTACGCCTTCCAACTACCGCCGTGGGCCGGCTCCGAGGAGCTGTTGTCGATCACACCGGACGACGCCGTCCACGGCGACGCCGTACCCGTCTCGAAGCCCGGGTTGCCCAGCAGCTGCGCCGGGGTGCAGGAACCGCCACCACCACCGGTGACCGCCCAACCGAAGCTGGTCGTCGCGGACTTGCCCGCCGAGTCGGTGACGGTCACGGTGACGGTGGAGCTGCCCGCCGCGGTCGGCGAGCCGGAGATCCGGCCGGTCGAGGAGTTGATCGACAGGCCGGCCGGCAGCCCGCCGGCCGCGTAGGTCAGCGGGGCCGTCCCGCCCGAGGCGTTGATCTGCAGGCCGACCGCGCCGCCCACCGCGGTGGACTGGTCGCCGGGGCTGGCGACGGTGACGGCGGCGCCGGCCGGCTTGGTGAGCAGGCAGCCGGGGACGGTGAGGTCGACGGCCCGGGAGGAGTTCAGGCAGGTGGTGAACCAGTAGGTCTCCTCACCGTAACTCTGGCCCTTGAAGGCCTTGGTGGAGCCGTCGGCGGCGACCTCGCACGGGTTGTCGAGGGTGCACATCTCGCCGTTGTCGTTACCGGTGTTGTTGATGCCGACGATCCGCCCGCTCGCGGAGTCGATGATCGGCGAACCGGAGGTGCCGTGCGTGGTGTTGCAGCCGGAGCTGTAGCGCAGCGAGTCGTGCCAGGTCCACTGGTCCTCGCGCAGGGTGGGCACGAATCCGTTGACGGAGCAGTTCCAGACCTGCTTCCAGTACGAGGACGGGATGTACATCGAGGAGCCGTCGGCCGGGTGGGTGTCGCTGACGGTCAGCGCGGTGGCGCCGTACTTGGAGCTGATCGACGCGAAGGTGTCGGTGAGGCGGTAGAGGGTGACGTCGGTGCCGGTCATCGTCGCGTAGATCACCTGGTCGGCCTGGACGGTGCCGAGGGCGTTGCCCGCGCCGTCCAGCAGGGTGCCGCTGCGGCTGGCGGCGACGTTCTGGATGACCTGGCCGTACGGGGGCATGGTGGGCAGGCAGTGCCCGTTGGTGAGCATCATGGCCCGGTCGCCGGCCACCGAGGAGGGGAAGCGGACCAGCGAGGCCGAGCAGTCGTCGAGGGCGATGGTCGACGTGAGGTCGGCGGCCTGGACGGCGTGCGCGGGGGCGGCGGCGAAGACCAGCCCGCTCGCGACGACCGCACCGGTACCGGCCATCGCGACAAGTCTCTTGAACATGGCTCTCCTTGTGGGGGATCGCGGGCGACCCGACTGGTCGTCGGGGCCCGCGCCCGCACGAAAGTGCCATGGTCACTTCAAGAGGTCAACGGTTCCTGCACAACTCGCCACTGTCAGGCCCCTGTTGTGCCATGAGATGGCAATCCCTTGTCCTGGTATGCCCGTTACGGGCTACGGCTGCGGCGCCGAGTTCACATTCTGCCCCTCGGTCTTGGCAGTCCCCTTGCCGTCCTGAGGATGAATGGTGATCTTCCACAGCGTCCCGCCGTCCTCCGGCGTGAAGTCGTGCTTGTCCTGGAACTTGACGAAGTCACAGTTCTGGGTGAACTGCCGCGCGTCCGGGTCCCAGTCGACGCCGGTGGTGTAGTAGAAGTCGTACGAGCCGTCCTGGACGCCCTTGACGGTCGCCACCTGCCCCTTGGCCGCGAACACCGAGGCCAGCGAGGTGCCGTTCCGGGCGATGGTGAAGACCAGGTCCGTCGTGGCGTTGTTGGTGACCTCCAGCGTGCCCTGGCCGCCCTTGCCGCCGTCCCGGACCATGGTGCCGTTCTCCAGCGTCCGCGGCTGCGCGGGCAGCTTGGGGAGCTGCGGAACGGTGGCGTTGACCGGGACCCCGGCCTCCTTCAGCTTGGCGAGGGCCGCCGTGACGCCCGTCATCCCCTGCCCCGCGCCGAGCCGCCCCTGGCCGACCGCCAGGGCACAGAGCTTCTTGGCCTTGACGTCCGCACGAACCGCCGAAGCGTCGGTGGAGAGCGTCGTCAGCGCGTTCACCAGGTCGGTGCGCCCGGCCACGGCCTCGCCGGGCGCGGTGGCGGCGTTCAGGTCCCGGACGGCACGACCGGTACCGGCCTCGACGACGCCGAGCGCGCGGTCGAGTTCACCCATGTCCTTGGCCGCGGACACCTTGCCCAGGCCCGTGTCGATCGACTCCATGGCCTGGCCCAGCACCGAACCGAACGGCGACGGGGTCGGGGTCGGCGTTGCGCTCGGCGCCGCCGTACCACCGCCACCCCCGCCCGAGCACGACACGAGCAGCAGCGCCGCACCGACGGCCAGTACGGATCTACCGGCAGACCCCGCGAACTTCACAACCCCACCCCGATGGCGTCCCGTGCACACAACGTGCACATGCGGAGCGAGATGATGCCGATCACCAACCACCCCGGTCAACCGGTTTGGAACGATCACCCGAAGGGGCCGTTCCGGCCCTCCCGTCGGGGTCAACTACGATCGGGCCCGTGCTCAGTCTCACCGGACTCCCCCTCCAGATCATCGCCTCGGTCCTCGCGATCGTCGTCTTCGTCGCCACCATGTGGTTCTGGCCGAAGTTCGGCGGAAAGGGCTGGAAGTCCTGGCTGGGCCGGATCGGGGCCTTCCTGGCCACCCAGCTGGCGGTGCTGGCCGCCATGGGCCTGATCGCCAACAGCTACTTCGGCTTCTACAGCTCCTGGACCGACCTGCTCGGCACCAGCGGCGGGCTCGGCACCGTCGTCGACCACCAGCCCAACGCCTCCGGCGTGCGGGTCACCGGCGAGCAGAAGTTCTACTCCTCGCAGGGCTCGGAGCCGGACCGCTCCGGGCAGATCCAGAAGGTCGACGTCAAAGGAGCCGGCACCGGCCTGAGCACCGAGGCCTACGTCTACCTGCCGCCGCAGTACTTCCAGCCGGACTACGCCAAGCAGCGCTTCCCGATGGCCGTCGTCCTCACCGGCTACCCGGGCACCCCGGAGAAGCTGATCTCGCTGATGCAGTACCCGGCCTCCACCCTGGACGCCATCGAGCAGAAGAAGCTGCCCCCGACCATCCTGGTGATGACCCGCCCCACCCTCGTCGACAACCGGGACACCGAGTGCGTCGACGTGCCGAACGGCCCCCAGGTCGAGACCTTCTTCACCACCGACCTGCCCAAGGCGCTCGCCACCACCTACCGGATCGGCACCGACCCGGCCAACCGGGCCGTGATCGGCAACTCCACCGGCGGCTACTGCGCGCTCAAGTTCGCCCTGCGCAAGCCCGACTCCTACCCGGCCGCGATCGCGCTCTCCGGCTACTACAGCGCGGCCCACGACGCGACCACCGGCGACCTGTTCGGCGGCAACGACAAGCTCAAGCAGGAGAACGACCTGCTGTGGCGGCTGAAGAACCAGCCCGCCGCCCCGGTCTCGCTGCTGCTGACCACCGCGTACGACGAGAACAACTACGGCGAGACCAAGGACATGGTCGCCGCCTTCAAGGCCCCCACCAAGATGTCCACCATCACCCTGGACACCGCCGGCCACAACTTCCACACCTGGACCCGGGAGATCCCCCCGGCCCTGGAGTGGCTGGGCAAGCACATCACCATGCCGCCGGCCGCCGCCTGAGCCCCTCCGACCGGCCCTCCGACCGGCCCTGCGACCGGTCCTCCGGCCGGTCATCCGGCCGGTCCGCCGGGGGCCCACCGCACGCACGTCCGATGAGAACCGTCCGAACCCGCCCCCGAACGGGTGAGGGACGGGAGGAAGCGGGCAGATCACACCCGTCTCACAGCCGTATCTCACGGTTCTCTCAGCCACGCCACGCACGGTATGGCGCATGACCACGAGCAGCTACTCCCCTCCGGCCGGCGAACCGTGGCCCGAGGCCGCGAACTACCCGCCGCCGGAGGTGCCCCAGCCGGGCGCCGACCGGCCGGCCCCGGCGCCGCTCTTCCCCGAGCAGCCCCTGCCGCCCGTCGGCCCCAAGGGCCCGGCCTCCTGGTCCGGACGGCTGCGCACCCTGCCGGCCCGCGCCTGGCGCGGCCGCGCGGACGACCCGCGCTGGGTGCGCCCGGCCCTGCTGGCGCTGATGGCCGCGACCGTCGTGCTCTACCTGTGGGGCCTGGGCGCCTCCGGCTGGGCCAACGCCTTCTACTCCGCCGCCGTCCAGGCCGGCAGCCAGAGCTGGAAGGCCTTCTTCTTCGGCTCCTCCGACGCCGGCAACTTCATCACCGTCGACAAGCCCCCGGCCTCGCTGTGGCCGATGGCGCTGTCGGTGCGGCTGTTCGGCCTCTCCTCGTGGTCGATCCTGGCCCCGCAGGCGCTGATGGGCGCCACCACCGTGGGCGTGCTGTACGCGACGGTGCGCCGCCGCTTCTCCCCGCTCGGCGGCCTGCTGGCCGGCGCCGCGCTCGCGCTCACCCCGGTCGCCGCGCTGATGTTCCGCTTCAACAACCCGGACGCGCTGCTGGTGCTGCTGCTCACCCTGTCCGCGTACGGGATGGTGCGGTCGATCGAGACCGCGAGCACCCGCTGGCTGATGTTCACCGGGGCGATGTTCGGCTTCGCCTTCCTCACCAAGACGCTGGCGGCGTTCCTGATCCTGCCCGCCTTCGCGGTGATCTACCTGGTCGTGGCGCCCACCGGCTTCTGGCGGCGGGTGCGGCAGATGCTGCTCGCGGGCGTGGCGCTGGCGGTCTCCGGCGGCTGGTGGGTCGCCGTCGTCGAGCTGCTGCCGGCCTCGGCCCGCCCGTACGTCGGCGGCTCCCAGGACAACGACTTCCTCTCGCTGACCTTCGGCTACAACGGCCTCGGCCGGGTCGACGGCAACGAGCGCGGCAGCGTGGGCGGCGGCGGCCGGATGCCGGCCGGGCTCGACCTGCCGGCCGGCGCCGGGCACAACCGGGGCTGGGGCCAGACCGGCATCACCCGGCTGTTCGGCAGCGACATCGGCGGACAGATCGCCTGGCTGCTGCCGGCCGCGCTGATCCTGCTGGTGGTCGGCCTGTGGGCGACCCGCCGCTACGCCCGTCCGGACACCGCCCGCGCGGCCTTCCTGGTCTGGGGCGGCTGGCTGGTCTCCACCGCGCTGATCTTCAGCTTCATGTCCGGGATCTTCCACCAGTACTACACGGTGGCGCTGGCGCCGGCCGTCGCGGCACTGGTCGGCATGGGCGTGGACGGGCTGTGGCGGGCGCGGCACCGGCTGCCGTACGCGCTGCTGCTGGCGGGCGTGCTCGCGGTGACGGCCGGGTGGGCGTTCGTCCTGCTCGGGCGCAGCTCGGACTTCCTGCCCTGGCTGCGCTGGGCGGTGCTGGTCGGCGGGCTGGCGGCGGCGGCCGCGCTGGTCGCCGGGCAGTTCGCGGGCAAGGCCTCCGGACGCCTCGGCGCGCGGATCGCCTCGGTGGCGGGCCTGGTCGGCCTGGCGGCGGCCTTCGGCGGCCCGGCCGCGTACGCGGTGGACACCGTGGGCACCGCGCACAACGGGTCGATCATCACCGCCGGGCCGTCCGTGAAGGGCGCGGGCTTCGGGCCCGGGGGCTTCGGACGCAAGGGCGGCAAGGGCGGTCAGGGCGGCCAGGGGTTCCCGGGCGCCATGGGCAACGGCCGGTTCGGCCAGGGCGCTCAGGGCGGTCAGGGCGGCCAGGGCGGCCAGGGCTTCCCGGGCGGCCAGGGCGGGTTCCCCGGCGGCATGGGCGGCTCCAACGGGCAGGGTGGTCAGGGCGGCCACGGCGAGCGCGGCTTCCCGGGCGGCTCCGGCCGGGGCTCCGACGGGACCGCCCCCGGCGGCCGCCACGAGCGCGGCTCGACCGGCTCGGCGGGCTCCGGCGGCGCCACCGGCGTGCCCGGCTTCCCCGGTTTCCCCGGCGGCCAGGGCGCGGAGGGCGCGGGCGGCTTCGGCGGCGGCATGGGCGGCCTCCTCGGCGGCACCAAGGTGAGCTCCGAGGCGGCGGCGCTGCTCTCGCAGGACGCCGGCCAGTACACCTGGGCGGCCGCCACCACCGGTTCGCAGAACGCCGCGAGCTACCAACTCGCCACCGGCAAGCCGGTGATGGCCCTCGGCGGCTTCAACGGCACGGACCCCTCGCTCAGCCTGGCGGGCTTCCAGAAGTACGTCGAGCAGGGCAAGGTGCACTGGTTCATCGCCGGCGGCTCGCACCGCGGCTTCGGCGGCGGGGCGAACGGCGAGGGCGACGAGGGCGGCCAGCAGAACGAGGCGGCGCAGATCGAGGCCTGGGTGACCAGCCACTTCACCGCCAAGACGGTCGGCGGCGCCACCTTCTACGACCTGACGGCCCCGACGTCCTGATCAGGACCGCCTGATCGGAACCCCCTGATCAGAACCTCCCGGTCCCGAGGCCAGGGCTCCCGGAACCCCTGATCCGGGAGCCCCGCACCGGGGGTCCGGGCTCCGGGAATCCCTGGCCCCGGAGCCCGAACTCCCCTGGGGGCGTGCCGCGTTCGCGCGGCATGCCCCCTTCGCGTCGTCGGCCCGCCGAGCCCGGTCCGCCATCCGGCCCGCAGCCCGGCCCACGGCTCAGTCCACGGCTCAGTCCGAGGCGCAGTGCGTCCCCTCGGCCGGCAGTACGCCGTCCACCAGGAACGCGGCGGCGGCGTCGCGCACGCAGCCGCTGCGGCCCCAGGAGATGTGCCCGTCGCCGTCGCGGGTGAGCAGCACGCCGTGCTGCAGTCCGGCCGCCATCCGCTGCGCCCACGGGTAGGGGGTGACCGGGTCCTCCGTCCCGCCGATCACCAGGATCGGGGCGCTGCCGGGCGCCGTCACGGTGTGCGGCCGCTCGGTGGAGCGGTACGGCCAGGGGCGGCAGTCCGGGTCGAGCAGGGTGACCCGGGTGTCGTGCCGGCTGGTGAGCGGGGCCCGGACGGCGAGTTCGGCGAGCGCGGCGCGCAGGTCGGCGTCGCTCGGGGCGAGCGGGGCGTCGGCGCAGTGGATGGCCGCGTAGGCGTCCGAGGAGGTGTCGTAGTGGCCGTCCTCGTCGCGGCCGGTGGTGCCGTCGGCGAGCTTGAGCAGTTCGTCGGCCTCGCCGCGGGCGAGCGCCGGGTCGAGGGCGGCGCGCAGCCGGGGCCAGTTGTAGTGGCCTTCGGAGAGCCCGTCGATGACGCCGGCCCAGGCGAGGGCGGCGGTGACCCGGCGGCCGTCGGAGGCGGTCAGCGGGTGGTCCTTGAGGCCGTCGAGGAAGTCGGCCAGCCGTCCGGGGGCGGTGTCCGGGTCGTCGCCGAGCGGGCAGGAGGCGCCGTCGGCGGCGCAGCCGGCCGCGTAGGCGCGGAAGGCGGTCTCGGTGGCGACGGCCTGTTCGCCGTTGAGGTGCATCAGGTCGGTGCTGCGTTCGACGGCGCCGTCGAGGACGAGCCGGCCGGTGCGGTCGGGGAACTCCTCGGCGTAGAGGACGCCGAGGTAGGTGCCGTAGGACATCCCGTAGAAGTCGAGCTTGCGTTCGCCGAGGGCGCCGCGCAGCACGTCCATGTCGCGGGCGGTGTCGCGGGTGCCGACGTGCGGGAGCACGTCGGCGTACTTGGCCTCGCAGGCGTCGGCGAGGACCCGGCCGTGGTCGTAGGCCGGATCGTCGGTGGCGGTCCACTGTTCGCGGGTGCGGTCGTCCAGGCAAGTGACCGGGACGGTGCCGCCGGAGGCGCGCGGGTCGAAGCCGACCAGGTCGAAGCGGTCGCGCAGCGGGCCCTGGTTGCCCTGCCAGCGCCGGGCCAGCCGGACGCCCGAGATGCCGGGCCCGCCGGGGTTGAGCAGCAGGGAGCCGACCCGGTGCGCGGGGTCGGCGGCGGGCACCCGGAGGACCGGGACGTCGATGTCGCGGCCGCCGGGGGCGGCGTAGTCGAGCGGGACCTTGAGGGTGGCGCACTGGAGGACCGGCTCGTCCGGGTCGGCGCCGGGTTCCGGCTCGCCGTCGCACGGGGTCCAGCCGAGCTGCTGGTCGTAGTAGGTCCGCAGGGCCGGGGAGGTGTCGGCGGAGACCCGTTCGGCGAGCGGCGGGCGGCTGGCCGGACCGCCCGCGGATTGCGCGTCGCCGGGGCCGGAGCAGCCGACGGGCAGGGCGAGCAGGAGGGCGGCGAGGGCGGGCAGGGCGCGTCGCGGCAGGCGGGGGGTCATCGGGGACACCGCCCACGAATACCATCCGACGCCCTGCCGGGGCACCTCCGCCCACCCGTCCTTGGCGCGACCTTGTCGCGGCCCCGGCCCTGCTGCCGCCCCTGGCGGCTCAGCGGTGAACCGTTTCCTCAGCCGCTTCCTCAGCCGCCGCACTGCTGCAGCATGGCCTTCTTGTCCGCCTCGGTGACCGGCAGCTGGTACTTCAGCGAGACCTGGGCGAAGCGCACCGCGTAGGAACAGCGGATCTCGGTGTTGGCGGGCAGCCAGGTAGCCGGTCCGGAGTCGCCCTTGGAGGCGTTCTGCGAGCCGTCGGCGGGGATCAGGTTGAGCGGGTCGTTGGCGATCTGGACCCGCTTGGTCCGGTCCCACTTGGCGGCGCCCATCTGCCAGTCGTACGACAGCGGCATCACGTGGTCGATCTGGATCTTCGACGCCTGCTGCTTGGTCCACTGGACGGTCTTGCCGGTGTACGGGTCGTGGATGGTCATCGCGGTGACCACGCAGTCCGAGCCGTCCTTGCGCTCGACGCCGCTGCCGTCCCGGGCGAGCAGGTCGTTGCGGGTGTCGCACTTGTTGCCGCCGAACGGGACGCCCTCGACGCTGTCCGTCCAGGCGGGGCCGAACTCGTTGCGGTCGTAGCCGTCCTTGCCGCCGGTCGGCGCGGTGGCGACCTTGGCGATGAGGTCGCGGCCGGCCTTCTGCTCCTCGGGGGTGGTCAGCGGCGCCAGGCCGGGCTTGGTGCCGTCCGGGTTCTGCAGCGGGCTGGTGCCGACACCGGCGCTGGGGGTCGAGGCGTGGTCACGGCCTTCGATCAGCCAGCCGACCAGCGCGAGCACGGCTATCAGGAACACGGTGGCGGCGGATATCCAGGTACGGCGGGCGGGCACGCAGAACTCCCGAGGTCAGGGGCGGGTTGACGGCGCACCAGCAGACCAGTCACCCCAAGAGCGGGTCAAGCCGACGCCACGGTAAGGCCAAGGAGCATGTCGAAGCTCACACTCCGCCAGAACCCGGCCGCCGGCCCGCGCACCCCGCGCCACCCCTGCCCGGCCGCCCCACCGCCGGCCGCCGGCCGCCGGCCGCTCAGGCGCCGGCCGCTCCGCTCAGCCGCCGATCGCCGACATCGGCCGCTCCGGCCGGACGAACTCCGCACTGCCGATGGCGTGTCCGGGCCCCTTGCCGTGGACGGCGGCCCGCCAGGCCGCCTCGATCCGCCCGTCGTCCGCCCCGCCGCGCAGCAGGGCGCGCAGGTCCGACTCCTCGGTGGCGAACAGGCAGTTGCGCAACTGCCCGTCGGCGGTCAGCCGGACCCGGTCGCAGCCGCCGCAGAACGGGCGGGTGACGGAGGCGATCACACCGATCACGGTGTCCGTCCCGGCGATCCGCCACTCCTCCGCCGGGGCGTTGCCGCTGCGCCCGACCGGCACCAGGTCGAAGCGCTCGCCCAGCCGCGCCAGCACCTCTTCGGCCGTCACCATCGCGGCTCGGTCCCAACTCCCCTGCGCGTCCAGCGGCATGGACTCGATGAAGCGCATCCGGTAGCCGTGCTCGACCGCGAAGGACGCCAACTCCGGTATCTCGTCCTCGTTCACGCCGCGCACCGGCACCGCGTTGACCTTCACCGGGTCCAGCCCGGCCGCCTTGGCGGCGGCCAGCCCGGCGAACACGTCGCCGATCCGGTCCCGCCGGGTGAGCGCCGCGAACCGGTCCGCGCGCAGGGTGTCCAGGCTGACGTTCACCCGGCCCAGCCCGGCCTCCCGCAACGCAACGGCCGTGCGTGCCAGGCCGATCCCGTTGGTGGTGAGCGACAGCTCCACCCCCGTCGCGGCCAACCGCCCGACCAGGCCCGGCAGTCCACGCCGCAGCAGCGGCTCCCCGCCGGTCAGCCGCACCGAGCGCACCCCCAGCCGCTCGACCGCGATCCGCACCAGCCGCACCACCTCGTCGTCGTCGAGGGTGTCCGCGCGGGGCAGCCAGTCCAGGCCCTCGGCCGGCATGCAGTAGGTGCAGCGCAGGTTGCAGCGGTCGGTCAGGGAGACCCGCAGATCGGTGTGGACCCGTCCGAAGCGGTCCACCAGCGGGCGCGGTGCGGAGTTCATCGCCCCAGTACAGGGGCAGCGGCGCCGCGGGACCAGCGGCCGAACCGCCGGGGAGCGCCCGCGACCAGCGCCTTCGCCTTGTGGATTCGTACAACCGCGGACCGGCTGCGCGACCCGGCCCGGAGCGGGCAGGCTGGGCCCATGCAGAACGCGCACGGCCCGGCCCCGGCGGACGGGCGACCGGCCCGGCCGGCCCCGCCACAGCCCCGGCCCGCCCCCGCCGTGGGCCCCGCCCCGGTCCCCGCCCTGGTCCTCGCCGCCGGGGGCGGACGCCGGCTCGGCGGACGGCCCAAGGCCCTGCTCCGGTACGCGGGCCGGCCGTTGGTGGAGCACGCGGTGGCCACCGTACGGTCCGGCGGCTGCCCGGACGTCACGGTCGTCCTGGGCGCGGACCGCGCGCGGGTCCGCGCCACCGCGCACCTGCCGGGCTGCCGGCTGGTCGCCAACCCGGACTGGGCGGAGGGCATGGGCTCCTCGCTGCGGGCCGGACTGGCCGCGCTGCCGCCGCGGTCCCCGGCGGTGCTGGTGATGCTGGTGGACACCCCGGGCGTCACCCCGGCCGCGGTGGCCCGGCTGCTGGCCGCGCACCGGGCCGGCGCCGAGCTGGCCGCGGCGGCGTACCACGGGCGGCGCGGACACCCGGTGCTGATCGGTGCACGGCACTTCGCCGAGGCCGCCCGGGGAGCCACCGGCGACGCCGGGGCCCGCGCGCTGCTGGCGGCGCACGCCGGGGAGCTGGTCCTGGTGGAGTGCGCGGACGTCGCCGTCCCGGACGACCTGGACACCCCCGCCGACCTGGCCCGCTGGTCCGCCGGCTGACCCCGCCCGACACCCCTTCCACCCCCTGGGCCCCGGCCTCCCCCGTACGCCGACCGCGCTCCCCTCCGTACGCCGACCTCGCCGTCCACCGTGCGCCGACCGCACATCATCCCCGGGAACGGTCGGGCCTCCCCCTGCCCGGGGGGCGACCCCTGATCCGTCCCTGAGGATTGCCCCATTCCGCGCCCAGAGCCGGACGTTTCGGGGAGCATGGGAACCAAACACCCACCCGACACCGACGGACGGAGCCCGCGATGGCAGGACTGCCCGACGACTTCACCGGACACGACCCCGCGCGGCCAGGCCCGGGGACGGGCGGTGGCGCCCGGGCGATCCGCTGCCCCGCCTGCCGCCGTGAGCACCTCTACGAACCGCCGTCGCTGCCCTGCCCGTGCGGCGCCTCGCTGAAGGTGCCGCTGCTGCGCGGCGGGGTCCCGGTGCAGGTGCGGTTCCGCTCCTGGGAGGACTCCTGGCTGAGCATGCGCTGCCCGCACTGCGGCCGCTCCGACCAGTGGCCGCAGCCCGAGTTCACCTGCAACTGCGGCGCCACCGTCCGCCTCCCGGTGGACCGCACCACCCGGCTGGGCACCGGCACCGCCGGTCCGCTCGCCGCCCCCGGCCCGCAGTCCACCCGCCCGTACCCGGCCCACCCGGTGAACGCCCCGGTGCCCACCCCGCCCGCACCGCCCGGAGCCCCGGCCGGCCGGCCCCGCCCGTTCCGCCACCGCACCCCGTTCCGCCCCCACCCGGTGCGCACCTCGCAGGACGCGGTGTTCACCGCCGCCCGCTACCTGGAGTGGCTCGGCTTCGACGACCTGGAACTGACCGAGGCCCAGGAGCGCGACGGCGTCACCCTGTTGGGCAGCCGGATGGTCGCCCAGGTGGACACCTGGACCGAGCCCGCCGACGTGAAGTCGGTCGAGTGCCTGTGGCTGCAGACCCTGCACGCCGAGGAGATGGCCGCCGCGATGTTCACCCTGGCCGGGTACTCCCACCAGGCCACCGTGCGCGGCGAACAACTGCTGGTCGCCCTGTTCAGCCTGGACCTGGCCGGAGTGCCGCAGCCCGCCAACGGCGCCGCCGAGGCCCTGATGGAGACCGGCTGGACCTCCTGACCGCCGACCGGACTCCGCCGGATCGTTTCCTCCGTCCGCCTTGGGTCATCTCCCCCGACCCCGCTAGATCATTCCCTCCTGCCCCTCTAGATCATTTCCCCCGGAAAAGCAACAACCTCCGCTCGTGATCTGGTGCACAAGCTCACCCCCGTGTTGAATTGCCGCCACAGCGCGGGCCTTTCGCCCTGCCGTCGTGGTGCCGTTGCGCTGCCGTCGTGCCGCGAACGGTCCGGGGCGGCCGGGCTCCAGGGCAGGTCCGCGTCCTGCTGGATGGCGCACACAAGGAGGTGGCGTTGTCAGAGCACGGATGGAGCCCGAGCGGCCCGGACGGGCGGGGGCGGGCGGCAGCGGAGGAACCGGGCGACACCGTGTGGCGACTGCGGTCCCGGGGGTGCTGGCAGGAGGCCGCCGAACTGCTCCGCCCGGTCGCCGAACACGACCCGGTCGCGGCCCTCGCACGAGCCGAACTCCTCATCGAACAGTGCCTGTTCACCGCCGCGCACTGGACCCAGGCGGAACAGGCGCTCCGACTGGCCGAAGCCCTCGCGGAGGGCACCGAACAGCGCGCGGCGGCGGCCTGCGCGCGCGGCTTCCTCGCCTACCTGGCCAGCGTGCTCGGCCCGCGCGACCGCCTCGACGAGGCACAGGCCGCGCTCGGCCGCACCTCGGCCCTGCTGCCGCCGGACGCACCGGGCCGCCCGCTGCTGGACTTCCGGCGCGGACTGGTCGCCGAGAACCTGCTGCGCGACCGCAGCGCCGCCTGGATCGCCTACCGCCGGGCGCACGAGGGCGCCGGGGAACGCGGGGACGAACTGCTGCGCTCCTACACCTGGCGGCACCTGGCCGCGCTGGCACTGGCCCGCGGCGACCACGGCAACGCCAGGGAGGGCTTCGACGCCTCGCTGCGGCTGCGCGAGCAACTCGGCTTCACGGTGGGGGTGGCGCCGGCGCTCGCGGCGCTCGCCGAGGTGTCCGAGCCCGCCGAGGCCGCGCGGTTGCGCGCCGAGGCGGCCCGGTTGGTGCACGCCCTGGGCGGGGTGCCGGTGTGGCTCGCACGCCAGTTGGGGCGCGCGCCGGGGCCTCCCCCGGACGGACGCATCGCCCGCGAACCCCGGGGGACAATCAGCTAAGGTGAGCCTTACCTGTCCGGAGCGAGCAGCGCTCCGGACAGGTTCGCCTTGCTGTTCCCCGGGCACCGCCGTGCCCCGGTCCGGCCGGGCCCGGCGCGGTCGCGACCGGGGCCGTCGGGCGGTCGGCCGGCGGCCCCGGTCGACCCGATGGGGCCCGCCCATGACCGCGAGCAGCACCCGGCCCGGCCCCGCGCCGTGCGCCCCCCGCACCACCGAGGCACACGCCCCCGCAGGGCCACCGGCCCCCAGCACTCCCACCGCCCCCGACACGCCCCCGTACCACCGGCTGACCGCACTGGCCCCGCTGCTGAGCGTGCACTGTGCCCCGCCCCGACGGGGCGACGGCTGGCTGCCGCTCGCCGAACTCGCCGCCGACCCGGCCGCGGTGCGCGACCTGGTCGCCCACGACGCCCGGCAGGGCCTGGCCCGGTACGGGCAGCCGCTGCGCCCGGACGTGGCGGCGGGCTTCGGGCTGCACCGGCTGGTCTGGCCGGTCTCGCTGCTGTTCACCGTGCCGTGGTTCCTGGAGCGGCGCGTCCCGCTGCTCGGGCCCGGCGACGTGTCGGTGCGCCGCGGTCCCGCCTCGATGGAGCTGACGGTGCGCCCGGCGGCCTTCGTCTGCCTGCCGGCCGACCCGGCGGCCGACCCGGCGGCCGGCCGGGTGGCCGTTCCGGGGGCGGACCCGACGACCACCCCGCCGGTGGCCGCCCGCACCGCGCCGGACGGGGCGGCGCTGGCGGCCGAACTGCGCTGCGCGCTGGGCGAGTTCCTCACCCCGCTGCTGGCCGCCTTCGGCCCCGCGGTGCGCCGCGGCCCCCGGGTGCTGTGGGCGATGGCCACCGACGCGGTGGTGGAGGGACTCTGCTACGCGGGCGAAGTGTTCGGGGAGCAGGAGCGGGCGCGCGCCGAACTGTCCGCGCTGCTCGCACCCACGACTCCGACCCCCGGACCAGCGCGCACGCCCGGCGCGGACCCGACGCCCGCTCCCGCCCCGGCCCCCTTCACCCCGGGCGCCGGCTTCGCGCCCCCGGCGCCCGGCCGCAGCGGTGCTTCGGGTACGGACCGGGCCCGGGCCAGCTGTTGCCTCGTCTACACCGTCGAACCCGCGGACATGTGCGGCGGCTGCCCCCGCGTCACGCGACGTTGACGAAAATCCGTCCGATTACGGATTCGAAAAGCCCGTGATTCCGGGAATATCCCCCGCTGAATTCATATGACCATGTGATTGGTGAGGGGTCAGAAATCCCTCTCCTCAGCGCATTGACGACGAATCCGCCATTCGCCCGCCGAGCATCCGCCATGATGGTCCCCGCCATCACGGCGCAGGAACGCGACGCAGAAAGCGAGGCTGGTTCCGGCAATGAAATTGTCCGACATACCGCTCGGCTGGGCCGTCACCGGGGTTGCGGGGCTGCTGGTCAGCGCGCTCCTGGTGGCCCTGGCCCGAAGCCGGGGATCCGCCGCCGGGACGGATTCCTGGGAGCGTTCCGAGGAACGGCGCCGCAACAAGGAATCCCTGTACGGCGCCGCCTCCTACACGCTGCTGTTCTGCTGCGCCGGGGTCGCGGCCGCGCTCTCCTTCCACGGGCTGGTCGGCTTCGGCGTGCAGAACCTCGGCCTGTCCGGCGGCTGGGAGTACCTCGTCCCGTTCGGGCTCGACGGCGCCGCGATGTTCTGCTCGGTGCTCGCCGTCCGCGAGGCCAGCCACGGCGACGCGGCGCTCGGCTCCCGGCTGCTGGTCTGGCTCTTCGCCGGTGCCTCGGCCTGGTTCAACTGGGTGCACGCCCCGCGCGGCTTCGGCCACGCCGGCGCCCCGCAGTTCTTCTCCGGCATGTCGCTGTCCGCCGCGATCCTGTTCGACCGCGCGCTCAAGCAGACCCGCCGGGCCGCGCTGCGCGAACAGGGCCTGGTGCCCCGTCCGTTGCCGCAGATCCGCATCGTCCGCTGGCTGCGCGCCCCGCGCGAGACCTACGCGGCCTGGTCGCTGATGCTCCTGGAGGGCGTGCGCAGCCTGGACGAGGCGGTCGACGAGGTCCGCGAGGACAAGCGGGAGCGCGCCATGGAGAAGGAGCGCCGCAGACTGGCCGGCCGCCGCGAGCGGGCCGAGATCCGGGCGATCAACCGGAGCAGCAGCCACTGGCGCGGACGCGGCGCCGCCGCACGGCAGTTGGAGTCGGCCGGCTCGGAGTCCGCGATAACCGGCGGGCCCTCGGGCTCCCCCGAGGCCGGCCCGCGGGAGGTCTCCGGCGCGGCCGAGGCCGGTCCGCGCGAGGTCTCCGGTGCGCCCGAGGCCGGCCCGCGCGAGGTCGGGGCGGCCGAGGTCGGGGCGGCCGAGGTCGGGGCGGCCGAGGGCACCGTCGTCCAGCCGGGCCTGCCGGCCCGTCCGGAGCGGCGCACCATCGACCTCACCGCCGACGAGGACACCGTCACGCTGCCCCGGCTGGACTCGCTGGAGCGCAAACTGAAGGACCTGGAGCAGCAGTTCGGCTGATCCCCGGGTCAGGGAGCCCGCTGACCCGGGGGCCGGTCAGAACCCAGGGACCGGTCAGAACCCGGGGACCGGTCAGAACCCGGGGACCGGTCAGGCCGCGCCGCCGGTCCCGCTGAGCTCGAACCACATCCGCTTGCCGGACCCCCGCGGCTCCACGCCCCAGGCGTCCGCCAGCGCCTCGACGAGCATCAGCCCGCGCCCGGAGGAGGCCTGCTCCCCCGGCGTCCGGCGGGTCGGCCACAGGTCCGACTCGTCCTCCACCTCGACCCGCAGCCGGACCGGGGCGCCGTCCGAGGCCGACTCCCGGTAGAGCCGGGCGGTGAACATGGCGTCCCGGTCGGTGTGCCGGATCGCGTTGGTGACCAGTTCGGAGGAGAGCAGTTCGGCGGTGTCGATGAACTCGGCGACGCCCCAGCGGCGCAACGCGTCGCGCAGTTCGGCGCGCACCTCGGCGACCCGGGCCAGGTCGGCCTGGCCGATCCGGCGGCGCAGCTGCTGGGCGGCCAGCCCGCCCTCCGGGCCGTCCCAGCGCAGCAGGAGCAGCGCTATGTCGTCCTCGCGCTCGTTGGAGTCGGCGGCCTGCGAGGCGATCCGGTCGGCCAGCTCCTCCAGCGGGTCGCGGGCCGCTTCGCCGGGCAGCGGCAGCGGGCGGGCGAGCGAGCGGGTGAGCCGGGCGATGCCCTCGTCCAGGTCCATGCCGCGCGCCTCGACCAGGCCGTCGGTGCACAGCACCACCGTCTCGCCCGGGTCCAGGCTGAACCGGGTGACCCGGTACTCCTGGTCCGGGTCGATGCCCAGCGGCAGCCCGCCGGCCACCGGCACCACGGCCGCGGTGCCGTCCACGCGGCGCACCAGCGGGTCGAGGTGGCCGGCCCGGACCGCGTACACCACGCCGTAGTCCACGTTGACCTCGGCGTAGGTGCAGGTCGCGAAGTGGTCGGTGTCCAGGTCGGCGAGGAAGCGGGAGGCCCGGGCCATCACCGCGGCGGGCGGGTGGCCCTCGGCCGCGTAGGCGCGCAGCGCGATCCGCAGCTGGCCCATGATCCCGGCGGCGTGCACGTCGTGGCCCTGGACGTCGCCGATCACCAGGCCGACGTGCCCGCCGGGCAGCGGCACCACGTCGTACCAGTCCCCGCCGATCTGCAGCCCGGAGCCGGCCGCGAGGTAGCGCACCGCGGTGGTCACCCCGGGGACGGAGGGGACGGTGCGCGGCAGCATCACCCGCTGCAGGCCGGCCGCCAGTTCGTGCTCGGCGTCGTGCAGCCGGGCCCGGGCCAGCGACTGGGCCACCAGCCCGCCCAGGGTGGACAGCAGGGTGCGCTCGTCCGCGTCCAGCTCGCGCTCGTCGTCGAAGCTGACCACGCAGACGCCGATCGCCCGGCCGCTGGCCACCAGGGGCAGGTACGCCCAGGAGCCGCGCCCGGTGCGGCTGGTCCGCTCCCACACGTCCGGGTGGCGGTCGCGGAAGTCCTCGCGGCTGGAGATGAACACCGGGGCGCGGTACCTGAGCGCCTCGGCGGCCGGGTGGCCGGCCGGCAGCACGGCGCGGTCCCAGACCGCGAGCGCCTGCGAGCGGTAGCCGGAGGCGCCGAGGATCCGGGTCCGGCCGGCCTCGAAGGAGGCGAGCACCAGGCCGTCCGGCGGAAGTCCGGGCAGCGGCAGCTCGGTGAACACCCGGGCCACGTCACGGACGGTGACCGCCTCGGAGAGGGCGCGCGCGGCCTCCTTGATGAACCGGGAGCGCTCCTCGCGCAGCAGGGCCATCCGGTCGGCCCGGTCGCGCTTGTGCAGCTCGACGGTGGCGTCCCAGACGAAGCCGACCATCCGGGAGGCCCGGCCGAAGGCGTCCGCGAGCACCCGGCCGCGGAAGCGCACCGCACGCATCGTGCCGTTCGGCCCGACGGTGCGGTAGTAGGCGCCGCACTGGCCCAGCTCGGCGACCGCGCGCTCGACCCGGCGGCGCACCACGGGCGCGTCCTCGGGGTGCAGCAGGGAGAGGAAGGAGGCGGCGGTGCGGTCGAAGCGGCCCAGCTCGACGGCGTCCAGGCCGATGATCGCGCAGGCCCGCTGGTCGCCCTCCAGCACGTCGCGGCGGATGTCCCAGTCGAAGGAGCCGATGCCGTTGGCGGCCATCGCGGGCTCCAGCCAGTCCGGCATGGTGTCGGCCGAGGCGGGCGGCAGTCCGCCGGACAGCACGGGCGCCAGCCGCCCGGAGGCGAGCACGGGGGGCGTGCGCACGGAGTTGCGGCGGGTGGCCTGCGCGGGCGGGCGGGGAGAGCGCGCGGGCGGGCGGGCGGCCGACGGCTGCGGCGGGGTCGACGGTTGCGGCTCGACGGCGGACGCGCCGGGAGGAAGCGCCGGCCCCGGCGACTCGGGCTCAGTGGGCATGCTGCTCCTGCCGCTGCCGTGGCGGACCGCGCCGACCGTCCGGACGGGCCGCGTGGCGGTGTGATGGGTCGTGCTGGATCGGACGGTGCCGACGGACGGTGGTCAGTCGAGGTTCGGTCTCCCCGCTGCTTCCCGCACGTGGACACACATTTCCACCATCCTGTCCAATGTTCGGCCGAGCGGCAATGGCAACGAGCCGGAAATCTTGCGTTCCGCCTTGCGTTCAGGGCTTGCTTCGGGAACGGATCATTCGATGGCGAACTGTCGTACGGGCGGTGCGAACGGGAGTGCCGGTGGCGGTCGACGGGCCCAGGTTACGGGAGGGCGAGTTCGAACCAGGTGACCTTGCCGTCGCCCCGCAGCTGCACGCCCCAGGAGTCGGCGAGCGCCTCCACCAGCAGCAGGCCGCGGCCCGAGGTCGCGTACTCGGCGTCCGGATCGCGCCGCCGCCCGGGCAGCCGGCTCGCGCCGTCCTGCACCTCGATCCGCAACCGGCTGTCCGTGCCGAGCACCGCGTCGAAGACCGCGCCCTTGGAGGTGTGCAGCAGCGCGTTGGTGACCAGCTCGGAGGAGAGCAGCTCGGCGGTGTCGGAGAGCTCCGGCACCCCCCAGTGGCTCAGCGCGGTGCGCAGCCGCTGCCGCACCGAGCCCACCGCGACCAGGTCGGCCGGTTCGAGCGTCAGGTGCAGTCTGCGGTGCAGCGCGCACCCCGGGGCCGACGCACCCGGCAGGGCCGTCCCGGTGCTGGCGGCCTGACCCGGGCCCTGGGCCGGCCCGGACCGGTAGGCGTCGCCCGAACTCGTCCGCTGCCGCGGGAATCGCGACTGACCGTCCATCACCACATGCCCCCGCCCTCGAATCCGGGCCCCCGCCTCCGGATCCCCCGCCGGCCGGGTGGCCCCCTGGTTCTGACCACCCATCCTCATGCCCAGTTGACGGCGTTTGCAACAGTGTGCGTCCGATCACGTGGGGTGAAAGGGGCACGGGGAGGTTCACGTGATCCAACTGCTCGCGCCGGACAGGTTTGCGAAGCGCAGAGGCTGTTTTCGAGACCGCCCCCACCCGATCCCGCGCACACCCGGCGCCCGCACGGACCGTGCGCGGACCCGCGCGCCCCCGGCCCCGCCCCGCCGTGCGCCCACCCCCGCGACGCCCGGCGCCGGACACGATGTCGACCCATTGTCGGCCCGATGCCGGACACGACGGCGGACACGATGCTGGACACGGCGCCCCGGCGCGGGTTCAATGGCCCGTGATGTTTGAACGACGTTCTAACATCACCGTCGGAAGCCCCGCCCCGAGCCGACCCCCCTAGGACCTGACGATGACCACCCCCACGCCCGCCTCCCTCGGCTACCGGATGCCCGCCGAGTGGCACCCGCACGACCGCACCTGGATGGCCTTCCCCACCGCCAACCCCACCTTCGACACCCCTGAGAACCTGCACGCCGGCCGCGAGGCCTGGGCCGCCGTCGCCAACACCATCGTCCGGTACGAGCCGGTCACCCTGATCGTCAACACCGGCGAGACGGTGGACGCCCGCACGTACGTCGACGAGCGGGTCGAGATCGTCGAACGCCCCCTGGACGACGCCTGGATGCGCGACATCGGCCCGTCCTTCCTGATCGACGGCCAGGGCTCGCTGGCCGCCGCCGACTGGATCTTCAACGGCTGGGGCGCCCAGTCCTGGGCCCGCTGGGACAAGGACCAGCACATCGCCGAGCACATCGGCGAACTCACCGGGGTCCGGCGCTTCGCCTCCCCGCTGATCAACGAGGGCGGCGGCATCCACGTCGACGGCGAGGGCACCGTGCTCGTCACCGAGACCGTCCAGCTCGGCGAGGGCCGCAACGCCGACTGGACCAAGGAGGAGGTGGAGGCCGAGCTGCACGCCCACCTCGGCACCACCAAGGCCATCTGGCTGCCGCGCGGACTCACCCGCGACTACGACGAGTTCGGCACCCGCGGCCACATCGACATCGTCGCCTCCTTCGTCCGCCCCGGCGTCGTGGTCGCCCACGTCCAGCCCGACCCGGCCCACCCGGACCACGCCGTCTGCCAGGAGCTCGTCGCCGTCCTGCGCGCCGCCACCGACGCCCGCGGCCGCCGCCTGGAGGTCATCGAACTGCCCGCCCCCACCGTCCTGTTCGACGAGGACGGCGAGCCGGTCGACTACTCCTACATCAACCACTACGTGGCCAACGGCGTCGTCGTGCTCTGCGCCTTCGACGACCCGCGCGACCAGCAGGCCGCCGACGTGCTCGGCGAGGCCTACCCCGGCCGCACCGTCGAACTCGTCGACGCCCGGGGGATCTTCGCCAACGGCGGCGGCATCCACTGCATCACCCAGCAGCAGCCCGCCGTCTGATCCTTCTGGTCCGTCCGGTCTGCCCGACCCGACCCGTCCGACCGTGGAGCGGGGCCCGGCGCCCCCGCTCCGTGCTCCCCCACCGCTCCCCCTCCGCAGAAACCGGCAGAAAGCAGGCCCACCACCATGGCCGACCCCCGCCCGCGCCGCCCGGCGCGCCCCCGCGAGGAGGTCTATGCCACCGCCCGGGCCGCGATCGCCGAGCACGGCCTCGCCAAACTCACCATGGCCGGGCTCGGCAAACAGCTCCAGATGAGCGCCGGACACCTGCTCTACTACTTCGGCAGCAAGGACCAGCTGCTGCTGGAGACCCTCCGCTGGAGCGAGGACCAACTCGGCACCCGCCGCCGCGCCGCCCTCGCCGACCCCGCCCTCGACCCCTGGCAACGCCTCGACGCCTACCTGCGGCTCTACCTGCCCGAAGGCCCGGGCGACCCGCGCTGGATCCTCTGGGTCGAGGTCTGGGGCCGCTCCCCCGCCAGCGCCGAGCTCCGCCAGGGCCAGCAGGAGATCGAGGCCCCCTGGCAGGCCGACCTGGTCACCCTCATCGAACAGGGCACCGCCAGCGGCCACTTCACCCCCGGCCCCGCCCCCGCCCGGGCCGCCCGGCTCCGCGCCCTCCTCGACGGCCTCGCCGTCCCCATCGCCATCGGCCTGCCCGACACCCACCCGCCGACCGCCCTCGGCCACGCCACCGCGGTCGCCGCCGTCCTCCTCCGCACCTCCTGAGCGGCTCCCTCACCCCACCCGGCCGGCGGCCCAGTGGGGGCCGACACCCTTGACCCGCTGGAGCACCGGCGCCGTCTCCAGGCTCTGGATCCCGTCGATGGCGCTCAACCGCCCCGTCAGGTACCGGTGCAGCTCCGCCGGGCTGTCGCACAGCGCCTTGGCCATCAGGTTCGTCCGACCGGTGGTCGCGAACACCGCCGCCAGCTCCGGATGCCCGGCCATCGCCCGGGCCACCCCGTCGAGGCGGTCCGGCGCCACCGCGAGCCACAGCAGCGCCTGCGCGGACACCCCGAGCACCGTCGAGGAGAGGTCCACGTCGAAGAACAGCGCCCCGTCGGCGCGCAGTCCGGCCAGCCTGCGCGCCACCGTGGCCTGCGAGAGCCCGGTCGACGAGGCCAGCTCGGCGTACGAGGCCCGGCCGTCCCGCCCGAGCGCGGCGACCAACGCCGACTCGGCCCCGACCAGCGGGCGCGGCACGGTCGACGGAAACGGCTCGGCACCGCCCACGGGGGCGCCGGCCGCGGTGCCGGTGCCGGTGCCCGCACCGGTGTCCGCACCACCCGGCACGCCGTCCGAGGGCCGGATCAGCTCGCACTGCCGCTCGTCGAGTCCGTGCAGCCGCCCCGGCCAGGCCGTCGGGCCGCCCAGGTACGTGTGCAGCAGGCAGTACGCGCTCACCGCGGTGATCCCCGCCTTGCGCGGGAGGTCGTGCAGCAGCAGCGACGGGCTCGACTCACCCGCACCAGGGGTCGTCAGCACCGCGCTCACCTCCGTGCCACCCGAGATCAGCTGGACCCACGACGTGTCGGGCCGCCGTGCCAGCGCCTCGGCCAGGTTCCGGGTCGCCGCCGGAGCGGTCGTCAACCGGACCATCCACTGACTCCCGCCCACCCGCTCGGGCACCGGCAGGCCGACGACCCGGAGTCCCGCCTCGGCGCGCAGCCGGCGGTACCTGCGCGCGATCGTCTGCTCCGAGCTGCCGAGGGCCTCCGCGACGCGGCTGAACGGGACCCGTCCGTCGAGGTGCAGGGCATGGACCAGACCCTGGTCGAGGGCATCGAGTTCGATCATTTCCCCACTCCGGCCCGCCTGGATGGAGGATTCCCTCCATCTCCATCCGTACAGCAGAACTTTCCGCCGTCCCGGGCGCAGGGTATCCGCATGACCGAGACACCACGCACCACCTCCCGCGAAGTCCGACTGGCCGCCCGACCGACCGGACTGCCGGGCCCCGAGCACTTCACCCTCGTCACCACGCCCCGGCCGGTGCCCGCGGCCGGGGAGGTACTCGTCCGCAACCGCTTCTTCCTGATCGCGAGCTCGCTGCGGATGATGATCAGCGAAGGCGCCGAGGACGTGCACGGGGTGCCCTTCCCGGCGCTGCGCCCCGGCGACACCCTCGGCGCGACCACGCTCGGCGAGGTGGTCCTCGCCCCCGCCGACAGCGGCCTGACCCCCGGCGACCTCCTGGTCCACCGCCGAGGCTGGCGCGAGTACGCGGCCGTCCCGGTGGCGGACTGCGAGCGGCTCGACGCCGGACCGGCCGACCCGGTCGAGGCGGCGCTGGGCCACGGCTGGACCGCCTACGCCGCGCTGACCCGCGCCCTTCGGGTCGGGCCCGGCGACACCGTCTTCATCACCGGCGCCTCCGGGGCCATCGGCTCGATGGCCGGCCAGATCGCCCGCCGCCTCGGCGCCGGACGCGTCGTCGGCAGCGCCGGCTCCGCGGCCAAGGCCGAGCGGCTGGTCGAGGAGTTCGGCTACGACGCGGTGGTGGTGCGCGGCGCCGGTCCCGTCGTCGAGCAACTCGCCGCGGCCGCGCCGGACGGGATCGACAAGTGCCTCGACCTCGTCGGGGGCGAGCAGTTGAGCGCGGCCGTGGCGGTCGCGAACCACGGTGCGCGGATCGCCGTGATGGGTTCGCTCTCCGGCCAGCTCGCGGCCACCGGCACCGGACGCACCGCGCCGGTGTCCCTGGACTCGGTCCAACTGCTGCTCAAGCGGATCACGTTGGTGGGCTACAGCGCGGACGACGACCCGCAGGCGCAGCCCGAATGGGCACGGACCTACCGCGAGTGGCGCGAGGCGGGCCTGATCTCGTTCCCGCACCAGCGGATCGCGGGGATCGAGAACGCCGTACAGGCGCAACTGGACACCGCCGCCGGCCGGTACCTGGGGGCGGTGGTCGTGGCGCTGTGAGCGGGCCCGGGCCTCCCCACCGGTTCGGCGCGCACGCCCGGCTCCGGCTCCGGCTCCACCGGCTCACTCGGTCCAGATCGCCGCGGCGGTGCGGTCGTCGGCGTAGCCCTTGGCCCGGACCTGCACCTGACGGAGGAAGTCGACGGTGCCCGGCGGGTGGGGGTGGGCCCAGTGGGCGGAGAGGAAGTGGGCGACGGCGGGTTCGTCGGCGATCGGACGGGACAGGCCCGGGGTGCAGAGCAGCAGGATGTCGCCCTGGGTGGCCGGGACGAGCCGGAAGCGGAACGGTCGCGGGTCCGGCACCGGAGCCTCCGGAACCGGCGGCTGGCCGTCCGGGTGATGCAGCAGCCGGGCCGCGTAGGCGTCGATCCAGTGACCGGAACGCAGCAGGTAGAGCCCGCCCGGACCGACGCCGAACGCGGCGCGGTAGCCCGCCGACGGGTCCAGTGACACCAGCAGGCAGTGCAACGAGGCCGGGGACGGGGTGTCGTCCCCCTCGCCGCGCGGGGCCAGCGCACGCAGCGGGGCGACGGCCCCGGTGGCCAGCCGCTGGAGGCCGTAGCGCAGCCGGTCCCGGGCGCCGTCGCGCAGGTCGGCGGCCAGGCCGGCGCGGCTGCGCCCGATCGCGGCCGCGAGCTGGCGGCAGGACTCGCCGGCGGCGGTGGCGACGGCCCGGGGCGTGAGCGACTCGTCCTCGGCACCGCCGGTGCGCTCGCACCCGGCGAGGACGGCGAGCAGCAGTCCGTCGGGGCCGTCGCCGAACCTGGTGACCAGCAGGCTGTCCCGGCGCGGTTCACCCCGGTAGCGGGCGGAGTCACCGCGGACGGAGACCGCCCGCAGCACCGTCGTCCCGTACTGGGCGCCCTCCAGCGCGGTGTCCGGGACGACCGCGCCGAGCGCGCCCGGGTCCGCCTCGGGCAGGGCCGTCGGCTCGGGGCCGTAGGTCGGGGGGCGCTCGCCGACGTGGGGGACGGTGGTGCCCCGGTCGGTGAGCGGGACGCGGACGGCCAGGCGGGGGTCGGGGACGGAGGTCGGGACGGCGGCGGGCTCCGGGTCGGGCTGGGGTGCGTGGTCGGGTTCGGGCTCGGGGGTCGGCTGCTTGGCCGCCGGGGGTTCGGGGGCGGGGGCCGGTTCGGGGGCGGGCTCGGGCTCCGGAGTGGGAGCGGGAGCGGGCTCCGGAGCCGGCTCGGGCTCGGGTTCCGGGGCGGGCTCCGGCTCGGGTTCCGGTGCCGCGGCTGCCGGGGGTTCGGGGGCCGGGTCCGGGGTGGGCTTCTCCAGGGAGACCGGGAAGGCCTCCGCCTCCGGCTCCGGTTCGGGCTGTGGTTCCGGCTCGCGTTCCGGCTGCGGCTGCGGCTGCAGCTCCGGCATCCGGGGCGCATCGGCGACGGAGGAGGCGGCGGGCACCCGGTGGGTCTCGGCCGGGGTGCGCTGGCGCCCGATGCCGCCGGTCCCCTCGATCACACCGATCGCGTCGTCGAACCAGTCGTCGATGCTGTCCCGTTCCAGCACCGGCGCCGGGGCGGCATCCGCCACCGGGGCCGGTTCGGGCTCGGGCTCGGGTTCCAGTTCCGGTTCCGCCGTCCGCTGCTGCCCGATCAGCCCCGCCGCCGTGTCGAACCAGTCGTCGACGCTGCCGTCGCCCGCGTCGGCGTGCGGAGTGTCGGGGAGGGTGCCCGCCGGACCGTCGTAGACGGTGTCCCACCAGCCGTCGTCGGGCCGGGGCGGCTGTGCGGGTGCACCCTGCTTGCTCATCTGGCGGCTCCTGGTCGGTCCGTGGTCGCGCGCCCCCGGCGGGGCCGGACTGGCGTCATTGTCTCCAAGTGCAACGACCGTGTCCGGGTTTCGGCGACAACCGGTCACCGACCGGATCATCCCGGCCACGGCGCTCACCAGCCGGTTCGCCGGCGCCGGCACGGGCGGCGTGGCGGGGACGTCGCCGGGGCGTCGGTTTCCGTTCCGTCCTGGCTTGCCGGATGTGCCCCGAGCAGGGCGTTTCCTGGACATTGCGGCGTGTTGGGGGGTGAAAATGAGGGCCGAGGAGGGGCATCGCTTCACCCGTTCGGCTGATTAAATGTGCGCATGACCGCGTCGGCCCCGAGCTCACTCCGACCGGGGACGGCCGCATCCGCGGGCCGCCCGGCGGGTGCGCTGTTGGTCCTGCTGCTGGTCGCCCTGCTGACCGCGCTGCCGTGCACGGGCCTGGCGAAGGCGGACGCTCCCGCCCAGCCGTCCCCGGGTACGGCGGCCGCCGTCTCGGTGGTCGCCGCCGCGGAGGCGCTCGCGCCGACCCCGCACGCCCGTGACGCCGCCCGGGTGTCCGACCACCGCCAATGGCTCGGGGAACACCAGGACCACTCGATCCTCTGCACCGCCGACGGCCGGCCGCCGAGCGACAACGGCTGTTCCAGCCACCCGTTCTGCCCGCAGGACGCCCAGCTGCCGAATCCGCCGCCGCACCCGCAGCCCGTCGTGTCACCGCTCGCCGCGCCGGCGCCCGAGGCGCTGCCCAGGGTGGTGCCCGCGGGCCTGCTGGACGGTCCGCGCCCCGCGCCGGACCTGCACGTGCTCCAGGTCCACCGGTCCTAGCGGAACCCACCGCCGACGCCACCGTCGGCGGGTCCGCCCCTCCCCCCACTCCAGCCGACCGCCGCCACAGCCGTGCGCGGCGGGGACAAGGACAACCATCATGGGTTCCGCCTCGAAGCAGTCCAACAAGCCGGGCGGCAAGGCCGCCGTCGCCGACCGCCGCACCCGGATCGCCGAGCTGCGCGCCGCCGAGGAGCGCCGCGACCGCCGCAACAAGATCATCGCCTCGGTCGCCGCCGGTGTGCTGGTGATCGGCGCGGTCGCCACCGGCACCTGGCTCGTCATGGACCAGAACCAGAAGAAGAAGGACCGGGTGGCCGCCGCCAACGCGGACATCCCCGGCGTGAAGACCTTCGGCGAGCTGACCCGCAACCACGTCACGACCAAGGTCAACTACCCGATGACCCCGCCGGTCGGCGGCGACCACAACGCGGTCTGGCTGGACTGCATGGGCCACGTCTACGACAAGCCGGTCGAGAACGAGCGCGCCGTCCACTCGCTGGAGCACGGCGCGGTCTGGGTGACCTACAACGGCAAGGCCACCCCGGACGACATCAAGACCCTCTCCGACAAGGTCCAGAAGACCCCGTACTCGCTGATGAGCCCGTACCCGGACGAGCAGGGCACCATCACCCTGAACGCCTGGAGCACCCAGCTGATCGTGGACAGCGCCAGCGACCCGCGGGTCAACGAGTTCTTCACCAAGTACGTCCAGGGCAAGCAGACCCAGGAGCCGGGCGCCTCCTGCACCATGGGGCAGATGTGACCGCCGACGCGACCCGCGCCGGGGACCTCGCGCAGGACCCGGCGGAGGACGCGGCCGAGGCGGACACCGAGCACGCGGAGGCCGGGCAGGCGGCGTCGCCCGCCCGTTCCGGCCGCCGCCGGCTGTGGTGGCCGGCCGCGCTGGCCGCCGTGGTGGCGCTGGCGCTCGGGGTCCCCGCCCTGGTGGCGGGCGGGACGACGGCCTCCGGCTCGTCCTCGCTGACCGTCCCCGCGGACGACTCCCCCGAGGCCGGGTTCGCCCGCGACATGGCGACCCACCACCAGCAGGCGGTGGACCTGTCGTTCATCGTCCGGGACCGCACCACCGACGAGCCGACCCGCACCCTCGCCTTCGACATCATCAACACCCAGGCCAACCAGCGCGGGATGATGATGGGCTGGCTCGACCAGTGGGGGCTGTCCCAGCACTCGAACGCCCAGCCGATGGCGTGGATGAAGATGGGCCACGAGTACCAGGCCCACGACGGTTCGCTGATGCCCGGCATGGCGACCAACGCCCAGATGGCGAAGCTGCGCACGCTCAGCGGGCGGGACGCCGAGGTGTACTTCCTGCAGCTGATGATCGAGCACCACAAGGGCGGCGTCGAGATGGCCCAGGGGTACGTCGACATGGCGAAGAACGACATCGAGAAGCGGCTCGCCCAGTCGATGGTGGTCGCCCAGACCTCCGAGCTGGGGCTGATGACCGACATGCTCAAGGAGCGCGGCGCCGCCCCCGGCGTGCCCGCCTCCTGACAGCCCGCAGTTCCCGCTGGACCGGTCGGTCCAGCCGTTTCCCCGGACGGACGGCCGGGGCGCGAGGGCGGTTCCGCACCTGCCCACCGCGCCCCGGCCGTCCGCCGTCCGCACCACCCCTGGAGCACCCGCATGACCACTGACGCGCCCTGGCTGATCGCCGGACTGGGCAACCCCGGCCCCTGGTTCCGGCGCACCCGGCACAACGCCGGCTTCCTGACCGTGGACCGGCTGGCCGGACGGCACGGCGCCCGGTTCCGCCGACGCGGGATCGCCACCCTGGTCGCGGAGATCACGGTGGACGGCCGACCGGTGCTGCTGGCCAAGCCGCTCTGGTTCATCAACCTGTCCGGCCGCCCGGTGGCCGCCCTGCTGCGCCGGTACGGGGTTCCCGTGGAACGCCTGGTGGTCGTCCAGGACGACCTGGACTTCGCCTACGGCGTCGGCAAGTTGAAGCGCGGCGGCGGCCCGGGCGGGCACAACGGGGTGCGCTCGGTGGGCGAGGTGCTCGGCACCCGGGACTTCGTCCGGCTGCGCTTCGGTATCGGGCGCCCGCCGAAGGGGCAGAGCGTCGGCGACTACGTGCTGAAGACCTTCTCGGAGGACGAACTGGCCGCGATGCCAGGGGTGTTGGACCGTTGCGCGGACGCCCTGGAGACGCTGGTGCGGCTCGGCCTGAACCGGGCCCAGGACGCCCTGAACGTCACCGCCTGACCGTCACCGTCTGGACGTCACCACCTGAACGTCACCGCCCGAACGTCACCGCCCGACCGCGGCCGGGCGGGTCAGCGCGACGGCCGCCGCCGCGACCACGGCGAGGGCGGCCAGCACCGTCCGCCCACCGGACGCTGCGCCCGCCAGGTGGACACCGAGGACGGACAGCGCCATCCCGAGCGCGGTGCCGAGACTGCGCGCCATGTTCACCATGCCGCCGCCGACGGCCGAGCTCGCCGCCGGGACGGCCCGCATCACCAGCGCGTTGTTGGCGGGCAGCAGCAGACCCAGCCCGTACCCGGCGGTCAGCAGCGGGACCGCCACCGCCGGACCCGGGACCGGCAGCACGGCGAACAGCAGCAGTCCGGCGGCGGCCAGCCCGGCACCGAAGCGGCACCGGGTGACGTCCGACCAGCCCCGGGGCAGCAGTCCGCCACCGACCGTCGCGGCGACGGCGAACGCGGCGGGCAGCAGGGTGACCACCAGCCCGGCGGCGGCCGTCGACACGCCCGCACCGGTGAGCAGCACCGGGGTCAGCACCAGCGGGCAGAACAGCAGCAGGTAGCCGATCAGCGCGACCGCCAGCCCGGACCGCACGCCCGGGGTGTTCACCAGCCCGGGCGCCAGGATCGGCCGGGCCGCCCGCCGCTCCTGGCGCACCAGCGCCAGGGTGAGGCCGACGGCGGCCACCAGCAGCACGGCGACGGCCCAGCCGGGCAGCGGCAGACCGGAGGCGGTGGACAGGGCGAGCAGCAGCGCGGTGGTCGCGCCGGTGAGCAGCAGCATGCCGGGCAGGTCGAAGCGGGGCTCGCGCGGTTCGCGGCGCCTGCGGGACTCGCGGGGCTCGTCCGGTTCGTGCGGTTCGCGGGGCGCCGTGCGCGTCCGCGGGCCGGGCACGGCGGCCTGCTGCCCGGTCCGGGTGCGGGGCAGCAGGTACCAGCCGGCCACGATGCCGAACACCGCGATCGGCACGTTGACCCAGAACACCCACTGCCAGGAGGCGTGCTCCACCAGCAGCCCGCCCAGGCTCGGCCCGAGCGCCAGCCCGAGGCCCTGGGCGGCGGCCTGGATGCCGAGCGCGCGCCGCATCGCGTGCTCGGGGACGCCGCGCGCGACCAGGGCGACGCTGTTGGCCTGCATCATCGCGGCGCCGACGGCCTGCACCGCCCGGCAGCCGACCAGGATCCACAGGGCGCCGGCGAACCCGGCACCGAGCGAGGAGAGGCCGAAGACGGCGAAGCCGCCGATGTACATGGTCTTGCGGCCGACCAGGTCGGAGAGCCAGCCGATCGGGGCCAGCAGGGCGACCAGGACGAGGAGGTAGGCGAGCGCGACCCACTCGACGGCGGCGAAGCCCGCGTCGAAGTGGCGGCCGAGGGCGGGGAAGACCAGGGCGATGACGCTGGCATCGAGCTGGCCCAGGAAGGCACCGAGACAGACCGTGCCGACGGCCAGCCAGTGGGCGTGGCGCCAGCCGGCTATGCCGCGGGGCCGGGGCCGCTCGGTGAACAGGCGCACGGCGAGGGCAGTGGCGTTCATGCCACGAATATATCGGATGCAGATATGTTCTTTCTACGAGTTGCTCGTCCTGCGATACGAAGGATCTCGCAGAGCGTCCACCCCGCGTCCGAGGCGCGGACAGCGCCCCGGGAACGCCCCGTACCAGGCGATACGCTGTCCGCCATGCCGTCGTCACCACACGTTCCCGACCCCGCCACCGAAAGCCCCGACCCGGCGGTCGAGCACGCCCGGCGGCTGACCGACACCGTCACCCGGCTGCGCCGCGCACTGCGCAGCAGCATCCGCACCGACTACCCGTGGGAGTCCCTGCCGATGGCGCAGGTCGAACTCCTCCAGACACTGGCCGCCGCGCCCCTGCGGGTCGGCGAACTCGCCGCCCGCCAACGGCTCGCGCCCAACACCGTCAGCGGGCTGATCGGCAAGCTCCTGGAGGCCGGGTTCGTCGACCGCCAGGCCGACCCCGGCGACCGGCGCACCGCCCGGATCGCGCTCACCCCAGTCGGACGACGCCAACTGGACGACTGGCAGCACGCCCACGAGCGCCGGATCGCCGCCGCCCTCGGCACCCTCGACCCGGGCGACCGGGACGCCGTCGTACACGCACTCCCCGCCCTGGAGCGGCTCGCCCGGGCCCTCGCCCAGCCGGGGGCCCTCCCCGAGGGGACGGCGGCGGTCGACGGGGCCGCAGTGGGCGGGGCCTCGGTCGACGAGGCCTGAGTCGGGGCCGACGTCGAGGGCGGTGCGGTCGCAGGGCCCCGGGGCGGCTGAAATCGCTGGTCACCGGGGCGGGCCGGGCACTACCGTCCCGGCATGACCGGCATCGAGGTACAGATCGAACCCTGGACGGACACCGACCTCGCGCTGCTGCGCCGGGTGAACACCCCGGAGATGAAGAAACACGTCGGCGGGCCCGAGACGGAGGAGCAGTTGCTCGTCCGACACGGGCGCTACCTGGACTTCGTCCCGTCCGGCCTCGGTTGCATGTACCGGATCGTGCTGCAGCCCGGCGGCGAGGCGGTCGGCACCGTCGGCTACGGCACCCGCACCTGGGCGGGCGGGACCGTGCACGAGATGGGGTGGAACGTCCTGCCCGGGCACCAGGGGCGGGGCATCGCCGCGGCCGCCGCCCGGGCCGCCGTCGCGGCCGCCCGGCGCGAGGCGGCGCACCGCTTCCTGCACGCCTTCCCCGCGGTGGACAACCCCGCCTCCAACGCGGTGTGCGCCAAGGCCGGGTTCACGCTGGTCGGCGAGACGGACTTCGAGTTCCCGCCCGGGCGGTTCATGCGCAGCAACGACTGGCGGGTGGATCTGCGGGGCTGAGCGGCCCGG
Source organism: Kitasatospora sp. NPDC089509 (assembly GCF_044749365.1). Taxonomy (NCBI): domain Bacteria; kingdom Bacillati; phylum Actinomycetota; class Actinomycetes; order Kitasatosporales; family Streptomycetaceae; genus Kitasatospora; species Kitasatospora sp. NPDC089509. The sequence continues at coordinate 69,663 of NZ_JBIVHS010000015.1, forward strand.
TGTTCTGGCGTCCTGGCGTCCTGGCGTCCTGGCGTCCTGGCGTCCTGGCGTCCTGGCGTCCTGGGGACGGTGCTCAGAACAGGGTGCCGCTCTCCAGCTCCAGCAGCCAGCGCTTGCGGTCCACGCCCGCGGCGAAACCGGTGAGCGCGCCGCCGGCGCCGAGCACCCGGTGGCAGGGGCGCACGATGAGCAGCGGGTTGGCGCCCACGGCGCCGCCCACCGCCCGGACCATCCGCGGCTCCTGCCCGGCCAGCTCGGCGAGTTGGCCGTAGGTGACGGTCGTGCCGTACGGGATCTCGTCCAGCGCGGCCCAGATCCGGCGGCGGAACTCGGTGCCCTCGGGGGCGAGCGGAAGGTCGAAGTCGGTGCGCTCGCCGGCGAAGTAGGCGGTCAGCTGGGCGACCGGCTCGGCGAGCGCGTCGGGGTCGAACTCCCACCCGTCGGCGGGCTCGGCCAGTGCGTACTTCTGCCCGGGCGCGGTGACGGTGGCCAGGGCGGCCGGGCCGCCGTCCTCGGGCCGCACGCCGCTGAGCAGCAGGCGGCCGAACGGGCTCTCCATGGTGGTGTAGACGGTGGTGCTCATGCCGGGTCGATCTCCGTTCCGGTGCTGATGGTGCTGGTACTGGTGCTGCTCGTGCTCGCGCTCGTGTTCGCGCTCGCGCTCGGCAGGGGGTCGGGGCCGGTGCCCGCAGGGCCGGCCCAGAGCCGGTGGACGGCGTAGGAACGCCACGGGGCCCAGGCCTCGGCGGCGCCGGCGGCGGCCTTCGGATCACCGGGGACGCCGAGCCGGATCAGGCCGTGCTTGACGCCCACGTCACCCGGCAGGAAGACATCGGGGTCGGCGAGGGCCCGCATCCGCAGGTAGCCGACCGTCCAGGGGCCGATGCCCGGCAGGGCCAGCAGCCGGGCGGCGGCCTCCTCGCGGTCGACGCCACCGTCCAGGCGCAGCACGCCCTCGGCCAGCGCGGCGCACAGGCCGGTGAGCGCGCGGCGGCGGGCCGCGGGCATCGCGAAGTCCTCCGGGTCCGCGGTGGCCAGGGCCGCCGCGGTGGGGAAGAGCAGCCGCAGGCCGCCGTTCGGTTCGGGCAGGGCGGTGCCGTACTTCTCGGCGAGCCGACCCGCCAGGGTGCGGGCGGCGCCGACGGTGATCTGCTGGCCGAGCACCGCGCGGACGGCGAGTTCGTGCGGTTCCACGTGGCCGGGCGAGCGCAGGCCGGGACGCTCGCGGACCAGCGGGCCGAGCACCGGGTCGGCGCCCAGTTGCTCGTCCACGGTGTCCGGGTCGGCGTCCAGGTCGAAGAGGACGCGCAGGCGCTGGACGGCGGTCGGCAGGTCGCGCAGGTCGGCGAGCAGCAGGCGGCAGTCGAGCCAGCCGCGGGTGCGCGGGTCCTCCGGCGCGAGGCCGTCGACCTCGGCGATGCCGTGGCCGTACGGGAGCGCGAGGGTGCGCCGGTAGGTGCGCACGCCGGCGCGCGCGCCGGGCACCACCTCCTCCACGCCGGGGACGGCGCGCAGTTCCAGGAAGTCGATCAGGTGGTCGCTGTCGAGTGCGCCGCGGTAGGCCAGGCGCAGGGTGAGGCCGCCGGCCGGGGTCGCGGTGCGGCGACCGGCCAGCACCTCGGCGCGCAGGCCGCTGGGGGTGCGGTCGTAGACCTCGCGGACGGTGTCGTTGAACTGGCGGACGGAGGCGAAGCCGGCCGCGAACGCGATTTCGGTGACGGGCAGTTCGGTGGTCTGGAGGAGCAACCGGGCGGTCTGGGCGCGACGGGCGCGGGCCAACGCGATCGGGCCGGCGCCGAGCTCGGCGGTGAGCTGGCGCTGCAGCTGCCGGGCACTGTAGCCGAGCTTGTCGGCCAGACCGGCCACGCCCTCGCGGTCCACCACGCCGTCGCCGATCAGGCGCATCGCGCGGCCGACCAGGTCGGCGCGGTGGTTCCACTCCGGGGAACCCGGCACCGAGTCCGGGCGGCAGCGGCGGCAGGCCCGGAAGCCTGCGCCCTGGGCGGCGGCGGCGCTCGGGTAGAAGCGGCAGTTGACGCGCTTGGGGGTCACGGCGGGGCAGCTCGGCCGGCAGTAGATGCCGGTGGAGGTGACGGCCGTGAAGAAGACGCCGTCGAAGCGGGCGTCGCGGCTGTCCACGGCTCGGTACCGGATGTCGTCGTCGATCACGCTGTCCAGTCTGCGGCACCGAGCCGGGGGTGACTGGCGGGAATCGGACATCGCCATCGGGGGCCGTTCCCTTGCCTGCCCGGCCCCCGTCGCCGCTTCGGCCCTGCCGGAGCGGCGACGGAACCGCTGGTGCAGGGATGAGGCCCGATACCGGGGGCTTCCCCCCTCCCCTCCCCCCCGCCCACCCTCCGCCACCACCACCGGGCCCAGCCCGCCCACCCACCACCCGTCCACCTACCGCCCGCGGGCCCACCGCCCTCCACGCCGCACCCGCCGCGTGCACACACCCGCCCCGCGCCCCGGCCGCCCTCTCGCCCGCCCGCCTCCACTCTCGCGGCCAAACCCGCCCCACCCGCCCGGTTCCTCCGAGGCCCCCGCACCGGCCGGCCGCCGGCCAGCCGGTCGGTGCGGGTGGGCACCGCCCGGCTCATGCCGGGCGGACGTTGAGTCGCCGGGCCGCGGGCAGGTCGGGTCAGCGCTTCACCGGACCTCCCGCCGCACGCATCGACTTGTTGATCGCCTTCCACTTGTTCAGCCGGGCCTTGGCCACCCGGGCGTCGGAGCGCGAGGCGATCCACTCGTTCTCGCGCTGGAGCTTGAGGTAGCTGTCCATCCGGCGCTGCGGCAGGCTGCCGTCCTCCAGCGCCGCGCGGACCGCGCAGCCGGGCTCGGTGTGGTGGTTGCAGTCCTGGAAGCGGCAACCATCGGCCAGCTCGGCTATGTCGGCGAAGGCCAGGTCCACCCCCTCGCCACCGTAGAGGCCGACCTCGCGCAGCCCGGGGGTGTCGATCAGCACGCCCCCGCCGGGCAGCGGTATCAGCTCCCGGGTGGTCGTGGTGTGGCGCCCCTTCTGGTCGACCGAGCGGGCCTCCTGGACGGTCATCACCTCGGTGCCGACCAGCGCGTTGGTGAGGGTGGACTTGCCCACGCCGGACTGGCCGATCAGCACGGTCGTGCCGGGGGCGCAGGCGCGGAGCACGTCGATGCCCTCGCCGGTCTCGGCGCTGACCACCAGCACCGTGACGCCCGGTGCGACGGCTTCGACGTCGGCCCGGATGAAGTCGGCGTCGTCGACCAGGTCGGCCTTGGTCAGGACGACCAGCGGTTCGGCGCCGGACTCCCAGGCCAGGGCGAGGAAGCGCTCGATCCGACCGAGGTCGGGGTCGGCCGCGAGCGAGGAGGCGATCAGGACGGTGTCGACGTTGGCCGCCAGCACCTGGCCGTCGGAACGCTTGCCGGCCACCTTGCGGATGATCGCGGTGGAACGCGGCAGCAGCGCCGTGACGGTGGCCATCGGCTGGGCGTACAGGTCGACCGCGGCCCAGTCGCCCGTGCACGGGCAGTTGATCATGTCGGCGTCGCCCACCGGCCGGGTGTCGAGCCGGACGGTGCGCAGCTCGCCCGTGTCCGGGTCGGCCAGGACGGCGTCGCACTGGCCGCGGTCGATCCGGACGATCCGGGCCGGGAGCAGCCCGGCTTCGGCGAGCGGGGCGAAGAGCTCGTCCAGCTCGGGTGTCCAGCCGTAGCCGGTCAGCGGCGAGCTCTCAGCGGACGTGGAGAACGAGGAAAGGGAGGAGAACGACGGAACGGAGGCAGCGTTGAACAACGCAGTGGCCCTTCGGGAGGAGTTGTCCCGGCGGGCTACGGCTGGCGCGGAAGGCTCAGCCGGCGGCCGGGAAAAGGAGGTGAACGCGCGTGCTGCCCAGGGCAGCTATCGGGGCGACAACGACCACGGGGTTCACCTCCTGCTCTCTACTCCTCGGGCGGCCCAATGGCCCCCGAACCTGATGGGTCACACGCTAGTGGAGCGGGCGGGGGCGGCCAACCTATTTTTGACCTGCGGAAATGCGGTCGGGAGGGGGCACTGCGAGCCCGTGGGGGCCAACCTTCGCCCCTCGCTCCACGCCCCGCCCTACCCTCCGTACCGGTGCTTGAGGTTCGGGTCGTCCAGCCACCAGGGCCGCATGCCGGTCTCCTCCTCCTCGGGCAGCCCCGCCGCCCGCGCCTCCGCGGCCTGCGCCTCGAAGCGGGCGTCCAGCTCGGCGTCGACGACCTTGATCTCCTCGCGCCCCTGCACCACCATCCGCCGCACCAGCGCGGCCAGGAACGGCAGCCCGACCAGGTCCCCCAGCACCCAGAAGGCGTTGCCGCCCCAGGTCTGGTCCTGGGCCAGGCTCGGCCCCCAGGGCCGTCCGAGCGCCACGTAGTAGTGCTCGGCGACGAGGTGGCCGCCGTAGATCAGCACGATCCCCAGCCCGGCGTCGAAGATCACCTCGGCGAAGGTGATGAACAGTCCGACCAGGTGCGGGTACTCGTGCCCGACCGGGTCGATCTGCAGCCGCGGCCAGAAGTAGGCGAGGCCCAGCAGCACCAGCGCCAGGTGCAGCACCACGTTCCCGACCCCGCTGGAGACCGACCACGCGTACCAGGGCGTGAAGTAGAGCAGCCACGGCGGCGCCATCAGCACCGCCGTGGAGACCGCCGGGAACATCAGCACCTTGGACGGCCGGCTGCGCAGCGCCCGCAGGATCCGCTCCCTCCGGCGCTCCGGCGAGGACTCGACCAGCAGCGAGACGGGGGCGCCGAGCGCGAGCAGCAGCGGGACGACCATGAGCAGCAGTACGACCTGCACGGCCCGGTCGGTGAACAGGATGCGCTCGTACACCCCGAGGCCGGAGCAGGTGCACCAGATCCACAGCAGCAGCCCGCCGAGGAAGGCGGCGGTGCGGGTGGGCTGCCAGCGGTCGCCGTCGCCGCGGTTGACGGTGCGCACCGCGGCCAGGTACCAGCCGCCGAGCAGCACCGAGAGGGCGAGCACCAGCGGTTCGAGGGTCCATGAGGTGGCCAGGTCGGACCACTGCCACGCGGGTGGCCCGGTGTAGGCGAGCGCCCGGGCCGCGCCACTGCTGGAGAGCGTCTCCACCGCGCCGTTCATCCGTCCGCCCGTCCCGTCCGACACCACCGGCCGCCTGATCCCGCGGACCGCCGGCGACCGCCGCCGCACAGGGCCTGCGGCGCCCGGCCATGATGGCGGTGCCGACGCCGCCCGCCGCACCCGGGGCCCACCTCTATACCCGGACCTGACCAAAGCTTTACCAAAGCCCAACAAAGCTTTGCCAAGGCAAAGTTCTGCCCTTGCCGAGCCCGGAGGCGCAACCGGCGCGGGGTCACGTTCGTCTGGCAGGATGCAGCGTCGGCGCTACCGGCCACGTGGGTGAACAGCAAGGGGACGACAACAGGTGCAAAGCACTGCACGCGGCGACGGCCGCCGGCTGGCCGTGCGCCACCGCAACATCGAGCTCGGCCTGCTGGCGCTCGCGGTGGCCGTCTGCCTGGCCGGACACATCGACGCCTCGCTGGCACTGACCGGCAAGCTGCCGCCCGGGCTGCTGGTCCACGGCCTGTCCCTCGGGGCGCTGGTCGTGGTGGCGCACCTGGCGGTGCGGCGGTACGCGCCGTACGCGGACCCGCTGATCCTTCCGCTGGGCGTGTTCCTGACCGGCTTCGGCCTGATGCTGCTGGACCGGCTGGACTTCAGCTACAAGGCCGCGCACGCCGCCAAGGGCGACTACCAGAAGCTGCCGGCCGCGCCCTCCCAGCTGATGTGGGTGTTCATCTCGGTGGCGGCGGCGCTCGCGCTGATCGTCTTCGTCAAGCACCACCGCTTCTTCCAGCGCTACGTCTACGTGATGATGGCGGGCGCGCTGATCCTGCTGACCGCGCCGATCTTCTCCCCGACCGACAGCTTCGGCGCCAAGCGCTGGATCAAGCTCCCCGGGCTGCCGTCCTTCGAGCCGGACGAGTTCGTGAAGGTCGCGATCACGATCTTCTTCGCGGGCTATCTGATGGCCTCCCGGGACGCCCTGGCACTGGCCGGGCGGAAGGTCTGGGGGATGACCCTGCCGCGCGGCCGGCACGCCGGGCCGGTGCTGGCGATCTGGGCGGTCAGCCTGATGGTGCTGATCTTCGAACGCGACCTCGGCACCTCGCTGATCTTCTTCGGCGTCTTCGTCGTGATGCTGTACGTGGCGACCGAGCGCACCAGCTGGGTGGTGCTCGGCCTGCTGATGGCGGTCGGCGGCGCGGCCGTGGTCGGCACCGTGGAACCGCACGTGCACGGGCGCGTCGAGGCCTGGCTGCACCCGCTCGACTACTACCCGCCGGTCAACAACCTGGCGATCTCCTCGCAACCCGCCGAGGCCCTGTTCAGCCTCGGCACCGGGCACATGACCGGCACCGGCCTGGGCTCCGGCCGGCCCTGGCTGATCGGCTTCGCCGGGCGCAGCGACTTCATCTTCACCACCATCGGCGAGGAGCTGGGCCTGGCCGGGGTGACCGCGGTCCTGCTGGTGTACGTGCTGCTGATCCAGCGCGGCCTGCGCACCGCGATCGGCCTGACCGACCCGTTCGGCAAGCTGCTGGCCACCGGGCTGTCGGCGGCGCTCGCGCTGCAGGTGTTCGTGGTGGTCGGCGGTGTGAGCGGGCTGGTGCCGCTGACCGGCAAGGCGCTGCCGTTCCTGGCGGCGGGCGGTTCCTCGCTGCTGGCGAACTGGCTGATGATCGCGCTGCTGATCAAGCTGAGCGACTCCTCGGGGCGCACCGCCCTGGACCCGGCCCAGCCCAGCCCCGAACCGCTCCCGGTGCAGGCCAACCCGGCCAACCGACCGGCGGTCGACCAGGCGACGACGGCGCCAGGCCCGGGCGGGTCGGTGACCCCGGCCGCCGGCACCGACCTGACCGCGCCGCTCGGCACCGGCCCCGGCGGCCCCGGCACCCCCGCACCGGGCGCCGGAGCGGACCCGGGCGCCCCGACGGAGCTGCGCCCGCCGTACGGCCACACGCCGGCCGCGGGGGTCCCCACCGACCCCGGCGCACCCACCGAGCTGCGCCCCTCCCACGGCCACCCGCCGACCGACCCGCAGGGCTCGTACGGGCACCCGGGCACCGAGCCCCAGGGCTCCTACGGCCGCCCGCCGACGGACCCGCACGGCTCCTACGGCCAGCAGGGCTCCTACGGCTACCCGCAGGTCTCCGACCAGCCCACCCACGGCTACGGCCTGCCCCCGCAGTCCCCGTACCCGCCCAACCCGGCGGGCTGACGGCCGGGCGGGCCCGCGGCGGCCCCCGCCCGGCACGACGCGCACGACACGCACGACACGACAGGGCCTCCCCCGCACCCGCGAGGGAGGCCCTGTCACGTCGTCGATCGAACCGCGAGCCGGAGGGGAACCGCCTACGGCTGCTCCCACGGCGGCCGCGGCGGCCTGGGCGGGTAGCCCGGCACCTGCTGCCCCGAAGGCCCCGAAGCTTCCGGAGCCCCCGCAGGACCGGCCCCCGACGGCCGGTCGCTGTCCGGCGGCGGCGGTGCGGCCCGGTGGTGCGGCCCCGGGCGCGCGGTGAGGCGCCCGCGCACGTTGTCGGCGGCCAGCACGTCGGCCCACCGTTCGGGGTACTCGGCGGGCACGTCGACGTCGTCGCCGTCCTCCTCGCCCCACTCCTCCTCCACGCCCTCGGCCAGCCCCAGTTCGCGGGCCCGCCGGGCCCGTTCGACGGCCCGCCGGGCGGCGACCTCGCGGACCACCGCGGCGGCCGCCTCCTCGTGGGCGCGTTCGTTCTCGGCCCGGGCGTCGGCGGTCTCCAGGGTGGGCCAGCGGCGGTCTATGGCGGCGTTCATGGCGGCGCCGATGAGCACCGCGAGGGCCACCACGAAGATCCACAGCAGCACGGCCACCGGCGCGGCCAGCGAGCCGTACACCGAGGGCCCCTCGACCGAGCTGACCAGGTAGAGCCGCAGGCCGACGCTGCAGAAGACCAGCACCACCAGGGCGACCAGGGCGCCGGGGATGTCCTCGCGCCAGGGCGTGGAGACGGGGACGGCCAGGTGGTAGAGGGTGGTCAGGGAGACGATCAGCAGCAGGATCGCGACCGGCCAGTAGGCGGTGCCGACCACTCCGGCGGCGCCGGGTACGGCGTTCTCCACCAGTCCGGGCCCGGCCATCAGCAGTGGCAGCACCAGGGAGCCGATCACCAGGGCGCCGAGGTAGAGGACCAGCGACAACGCCCGGGTCTTGACGATGCCCCGCTTGCCGTCCAGCCCGTACATGACGGTGATGGTGTCGATGAAGATGTAGAGCGCCCTGGAGCCGGACCACAGCGACAGCAGGAAGCCGATCGAGATCAGGTCGGGCCGGGTGTGGTCGAAGACCTGGCTGAGCAGCGGTTTGACGACCTCGTTGACCGAGGAGTCCGACAGGACCGTCCCGGAGGCCGCGACGATGTCGTGCTTGAGCCGTTCGATGGCCTCCGCGCCGATGAACCCGTCGAGGTAGCCGAGGGTGGCGGCCAGGCCGAGCAGCAGCGGCGGGATCGACAGCAGGGTGAAGAAGGCCGCCTCCGCGGCGAGGCCGGTGACCCGGTACTCGACGCAGGTGTTGGTGGTGTCCCTGACCAAGTCCCACGCCGTGCGGCGCCAGGTGGCCTGTTTGGCCGCGCGCCGGGAGCCCTTGCCCCGGCGCCTGGAGGGCCGCTCGGGGTTCGGTCTGCTCGTATCGCCTGCTGCTTGCACAGGGCTAACGGTATCGGGCCCGGGCAGCGCTGTTGATCTCCCCGGGGGTACCGGCGCGTGTACGGCGGCGGTCCGGACTCCCCGTCAGTCCCGCCGTCCGGGGCCCGGCGCGCTCCCGGCCGGACGCCCGGCCGGGAGCGGCGGGAACGGCGGATCGTCCCGCATGTCGAAACCCTGGCGTCCATTATTCGGATGTTAGTGGACCGCGAGTCCCGAGCCGTGCGAATCTCTTGCCATGTCTAGCGCCGGAACCACCCTGGTAGGTCGACTCCACGTCGACCTCCTCCGCGTGTCCAGCGCCATCTGTCCGGTGACCTGAGCCCACCCGCCGCTCCACCGCACCCGGCGCCGATCCCACCGCCGTCCGCCGCACCCGCGGATGCGCAGGCGCCCACCCGGCACGGTCACTGCTCTCCCGGCCCCCGAGCCGCCGGTCCTGAGAAACCCGCAGGTCACAGCAGCACCGCACGGCCGAGCACGCCCCGCGACCCACCCGGCGCCAGCGCCCACCTGCCCAGAAGGACTTCACCATGGCCACCTCCCCCGAGACCGCCGAGCCCACGGCCGACCGCGCCGACGCGCGCCGCCCCGGCGCAGCCGCCGCGGCTCGCAAGGTGACCCGCCACCGCGGCGAGGGCCAGTGGGGCATGGGCCACCACACTCCCCTGAACGCCAACGAGCAGTTCAAGAAGGACGACGACGGTCTCAATGTGCGGACACGCATTGAGACGATCTACGCGCACCGGGGCTTCGACTCGATCGACCCCGCCGACCTGCGCGGCCGGATGCGCTGGTGGGGCCTCTACACCCAGCGCAAGGAGGGCATCGACGGCGGCAAGACCGCGATCCTGGACCCGCACGAGCTGGACGCCGAGTACTTCATGCTCCGGGTGCGGATCGACGGCGGCCGGCTGACCGTCCCCCAGCTGCGGGCCATCGCCGAGGTCTCCGAGGAGTACGCCCGGGGCACCGCCGACCTGACCGACCGGCAGAACATCCAGTACCACTGGATCCGGATCGAGGACGTCCCGGCGATCTGGCGCAAGCTGGAGGCCGTCGGCCTGTCCACCACCGAGGCCTGCGGCGACACCCCGCGCGTCATCCTCGGCTCCCCGGTGGCCGGCGTCGCCGAGGACGAGATCATCGACGGCACCCCGGCCATCGAGGAGATCAACCGCCGCTTCATCGGCAACCCGGAATTCTCCAACCTGCCGCGCAAGTTCAAGTCCGCGATCTCCGGCTCCCCGCTGCTGGACGTGGCGCACGAGATCAACGACGTCGCCTTCGTCGGCGTGGTCCACCCCGAGCACGGGCCCGGCTTCGACCTATGGGTCGGCGGCGGCCTGTCCACCAACCCCAAGCTGGGCGTGCGGCTCGGCGCCTGGGTCCCGCTGGAGCAGGTGCCGGACGTCTTCGGCGGCGTGATCGGCATCTTCCGCGACTACGGCTACCGCCGGCTGCGCAACCGCGCCCGGCTGAAGTTCCTGCTCGCCGACTGGGGCGCGGAGAAGTTCCGCCGGGTGCTGGAGGACGAGTACCTGAAGGACCGGCTGATCGACGGACCGGCGCCGGCCGAGCCGGCCGGCCGCTGGCGCGACCACGTCGGAGTCCACCGGCAGCGGGACGGCCGCTACTACATCGGCTTCGCCCCGCGCGTCGGCCGGGTCGACGGCAAGCTGCTCGGCCGGATCGCCGACCTCGCCGCCGCCCACGGCAGCGACCGGGTCCGCACCACCGCCGAGCAGAAGATGCTGATCCTGGACGTCGCCGAGGAGCACGTCGAGTCGGTGGTGGCCGGTCTGGAGGAGCTCGACCTGCGGGTCACCCCCTCCCCGTTCCGCCGCGGCACCATGGCCTGCACCGGCATCGAGTACTGCAAGCTCGCCATCGTCGAGACCAAGGAGCGCGGCCGCTCCCTGATCGACGAACTGGAGCAGCGCCTGCCGGAGTTCGCCGAGCCGCTCACCATCAACATCAACGGCTGCCCGAACGCCTGCGCCCGGATCCAGGTCGCCGACATCGGCCTCAAGGGCCAGCTGGTCACCGACGAGAACGGCGACCAGGTCGAGGGCTACCAGGTCCACCTGGGCGGCGCGCTCGGCCTGGAGGCCGGCTTCGGCCGCAAGGTCCGCGGCCTCAAGGTCACCAGCGCCGGCCTGCCCGACTACGTCGAGCGCCTGCTGACCCGCTACCAGGCCGACCGCACCGAGGGCGAGCGCTTCGCCCAGTGGACGGCCCGGGCCACCGAGGAGCAGCTGTCGTGAACGAGCGGAGCGAGAGAACCGATCAGGCAGGGCGTGTTCGCGAAGCGAACGCCGAGCGCAGCGAGGTGGGCGATGAGTGAACGAGCCGCGCCCTTCTTCTGCCCGTACTGCGGGGACGAGGACCTGCGCCCGTCCGAGGCCGGCCACGGCTCCTGGGAGTGCCACGGGTGCCGCCGCGCCTTCCAGTTGAAGTTCCTCGGCCTGCTGTCACCGACCAACGGGGGTACGTCACATGAGCAGCACCGCGACTGACCACGCGGAGCTCGCGGAGCGGGCCGGCCGCGAGCTGGAGGAGGCCACCGCGCAGGAGGTGCTGCGCTGGGCCGCCGAGACCTTCGGCGCGCGGTTCTGCGTCACCTCCTCGATGGAGGACGCGGTGGTCGCCCACCTGGCGGCCTCGGTGTTCCCCGGCGTGGACGTGGTGTTCCTGGACACCGGCTACCACTTCGCGGAGACCATCGGCACCCGGGACGCGGTGGCCGCGACTATGCCGGTCAACGTCATCACGCTCACCCCGCTGAAGACCGTCGCCGAGCAGGACGCCGAGCACGGGCCGCGGCTGCACGACCGCGACCCGGACCTGTGCTGCGCGCTGCGCAAGGTCGAGCCGCTGGGCCGCGGCCTCGGCGGCTACGACGCCTGGGCCACCGGGCTGCGCCGCGACGAGTCGCCGACCCGGGCGAACACCCCGGTGGTCGCCTGGGACCCGAAGCGCCGCAAGGTCAAGATCGCCCCGATCGCCCGGTGGACGCAGCAGGACGTGGACGCCTACGTCGCGGCGAACGGCGTGCTGCTCAACCCGCTGCTCTGGGAGGGCTACACCTCCGTCGGCTGCTCGCCGCTGTCCTGCACCCGCAAGCCGGGCGAGGGCGAGGACGCCCGGGCCGGCCGCTGGTCCGGCTCCGGCAAGACCGAGTGCGGCATCCACCTCTGACCGGCCCGCCCCGCCGGGGCGAGGCCTGACGAACCGTCAACTACTGCGTAAGGAAAGAGCCGTGACAGCGAACACCCTGGCCGCCGATGGAGCCGCAGGGGCGGCCCCCGCGGCCTCCCCCTGCGAGCGCGGCGCCACCGTGTGGCTGACCGGGCTGCCGAGCGCGGGCAAGACCACGCTGGCCTTCGCGCTGGCCGAGCGGCTGCGCGCCGACGGCCACAAGGTCGAGGTCCTGGACGGCGACGAGATCCGCGAGTTCCTCTCCAAGGGCCTCGGCTTCTCCCGCGAGGACCGGCACACCAACGTCACCCGGATCGGCTTCGTCGCCGAGAAGCTCGCCGCCAACGGCGTCAAGGTGCTCGCCCCGGTGATCGCCCCGTTCGCGGACTCCCGCGCGGCGGTGCGCGAGCGGCACGCCGCGGCCGGCACCGAGTTCCTGGAGATCCACGTCGCCACCCCGGTGGAACTGTGCGCCGAGCGGGACGTCAAGGGCCTGTACGCCAAGCAGGCGGCCGGCGAGATCTCCGGCCTGACCGGCGTGGACGACCCGTACGAGGCCCCGGCCGCACCGGAGTTGCGGCTGCAGACGCAGGGCCGTGCGGTCGCCGAGTCCGCCGCCGAGCTGCACGCCTTCCTGACCGAGAGGGGTCTGGCATGACCACCGCGACCGACAGCCCGGTCCGCACCGACGACGCCGACCGGAATCCGGGGGGCCCCTTCGCGCTGTCCCACCTGGACGCGCTGGAGGCCGAGTCGGTGCACATCTTCCGCGAGGTCGCGGGGGAGTTCGAGCGCCCGGTGATCCTGTTCTCCGGCGGCAAGGACTCCATCCTGATGCTGCACCTGGCGCTCAAGGCCTTCGCGCCCGCGTCCGTCCCCTTCTCGCTGCTGCACGTCGACACCGGCCACAACTTCCCCGAGGTGATCGCCTACCGCGACCGCGTCGTGGCCGAGCACCACCTGCGCCTGCACGTCGCCCACGTCCAGGACTTCATCGACGACGGCCGGCTGCGCGAGCGCCCGGACGGCACCCGCAACCCGCTGCAGACCGTGCCGCTGCTCGACGCCATCGAGTCGAACCGTTTCGACGCGGTGTTCGGCGGCGGCCGCCGGGACGAGGAGAAGGCCCGCGCCAAGGAGCGCGTCTTCTCGCTGCGCGACGAGTTCGGCGCCTGGGACCCGCGCCGCCAGCGCCCCGAGCTGTGGTCGCTGTACAACGGCCGGCACGCCGTCGGCGAGCACGTCCGGGTCTTCCCGCTGTCCAACTGGACCGAGCTGGACGTCTGGCAGTACATCGAGCGCGAGGGCATCGAACTGCCGGAGATCTACTACGCGCACGAGCGCGACGTCTTCTCCCGCAACGGCATGTGGCTGACCGCCGGCGAGTGGGGCGGCCCCAAGGACACCGAACCGGTCCAGCGCCGGCTGGTCCGCTACCGCACCGTCGGCGACATGTCCTGCACCGGCGCCGTCGACTCGGACGCCACCACCATCGAGGCCGTGATCGCCGAGATCGCCGCCAGCCGCCTCACCGAGCGCGGTGCCACCCGCGCCGACGACAAGCTGTCCGAGGCCGCGATGGAAGACCGCAAGCGCGAGGGGTACTTCTAAGCATGAGCACTGCAACCGCCACCGCCCTGCTGCGCTTCGCCACCGCCGGCTCCGTCGACGACGGCAAGTCCACCCTGGTCGGCCGCCTGCTGCACGACTCCAAGTCGGTCCTCGCCGACCAGCTGGAGGCCGTCGAGCACGCCTCCCGCAGCCGCGGCCAGGAGGCGCCCGACCTCGCCCTGCTCACCGACGGCCTGCGGGCCGAGCGCGAACAGGGCATCACCATCGACGTCGCCTACCGCTACTTCGCCACCCCCCGGCGCCGGTTCATCCTCGCCGACACCCCCGGGCACGTGCAGTACACCCGCAACATGGTCACCGGCGCCTCCACCGCCGAGCTCGCCGTCGTCCTGGTCGACGCCCGCAACGGCGTGGTCGAGCAGACCCGCCGGCACGCGGCCGTGGCCGCGCTGCTGCGGGTGCCGCACGTGGTGCTGGCCGTCAACAAGATGGACCTGGTCGACTACGCCGAGCCGGTGTTCGCCGCCATCGCCGAGGAGTTCACCGGCTACGCGGCCTCGCTCGGCGTGCGCGACGTGCTGGCCGTCCCGATCTCCGCGCTCGCCGGGGACAACGTCGTCGAACCCTCCGCCCACATGGACTGGTACGGCGGCCCGACCCTGCTGGAGCACCTGGAGACCGTGCCGGTCGGCAGCGACCCGAGCGCGGAACCCGCCCGCTTCCCGGTCCAGTACGTGATCCGCCCGCAGACCGAGGAACACCCCGACTACCGCGGCTACGCCGGCCAGCTGGCCTCCGGCGTACTGCGCGTCGGCGACCCCGTCACCGTCCTGCCCTCCGGCCTGACCAGCACCGTCGCCGCCATCGACGCCCTCGGCCGCCCCGCCGACGCCGCCTGGGCCCCCCAGTCGGTCACCGTCCGGCTCGCCGACGACCTCGACATCTCCCGCGGCGACCTGCTCGCCGCCGGGACGGCCCCCGCCCCGAGCAAGGACGTCGAGGCGACCGTCAGCCACCTCAACGAACGGCCGCTGCGCGCCGGGGACAAGGTGCTGCTCAAGCACACCACCCGCACCGTGCGCGCACTGGTCAAGGAGATCTCCTACCGGATCGACATCGACACTCTCGAACAGCGTTCCGGCGCCGAGGGGTTGAACGTCAACGACATCGGCCACGTGAAGCTGCGCACCGCCGAGCCGCTGGCCCTCGACGACTACACCGACAACCGCCGCACCGGCTCGTTCCTGCTGATCGACCCGGCCGACGGCACCACCCTCACCGCCGGCATGGCCGGCGAGGCCTTCGCGAGCGCACCGGCCGCGGACGCAACCGACGCACCCGACGAGGAGGACTGGGTCTGATGCCCAGCGAGGCGTTCTCGGGCATGGACAAGGAAGGCGGCCGCATCGGCAGCGGCGTCCTCGGCAGCGGCCAGGGCGGCCTGACCCGATGTGCGGGCCGACGGGGCTGAGAACGCCCTGTCACCGGGCCGCTCCCCCTCGGCCGCCCGGCTTGCCCCGGCAGCGCACTGCCGCGAGCACCATCCTTCCGAACTCCGCTCCCGAGACCGTCTCCTGACGGTCCGTCCGTGAACAGGACCCACCATGGCACCGAACCCCGCCCTCGCGCATACCCCGACACGCCCCGGCGCCGGCCGGATCAGACGCGTCGCCGCCGCCTCCGCGGCCGGCCTGACCGCGGTCGCCCTGCTGTCCGCCTGCGGCTACGGCTCCAAGGCGGACAAGTCCGACGACAAGGCCAACGCCGCCGCGACCGCCGGGACTTCGGGCGCCAAGCTGTCCGCCGACACGGTGAAGATCGGCTACTTCGCCAACCTGACCCACGGCACCCCGCTGGTCGGCCTCCAGGAGGGCATCTTCCAGAAGGAGTTGGGCGCCACCCAGGTCAAGACCCAGGTCTTCAACGCGGGCCCGGCCGAGATCGAGGCGCTCAACGCCGGCTCGATCGACATCGGCTGGATCGGCCCCTCCCCCGCGATCAACGGCTACACCAAGTCGAACGGCCAGTCGCTGAAGATCATCGGCGGTTCGGCCTCCGGCGGCGTCAAGCTGGTCGTCAACCCGGAGAAGATCACCTCCCTGGACGACCTCAAGGGCAAGAAGATCGCCACCCCGCAGCTGGGCAACACCCAGGACGTGGCCCTGCTCAACTACCTGGCGGGCAAGGGCTACAAGGTCGACGCGGCCTCCGGCGCGGGCGACGTCTCGGTGGTGCGCACCGACAACAAGGTCACCCCCGACGCCTACCGGTCCGGCTCCATCGACGGCGCCTGGGTGCCCGAGCCGACCGCCTCCAAGCTGGTCACGCTCGGCGCGAAGGTCCTGCTCAACGAGAAGGACGTCTGGCCGGACAAGAAGTTCGTGATCACCAACATCATCGTCTCGCAGAAGTTCCTCAAGGAGCACCCGGACGTGGTGGAGGCCGTGCTGCGCGGCTCGGTGAAGACCAACGCCTTCATCAAGGCCAACTCCGACAAGGCCAAGGCCGACGCCAACGAGGCGATCAAGAAGGAGGCCGGGAACTCCCTGGAGCCCGCGATCCTCGACCCGGCCTGGGCCGACATCGACTTCCTGGACGACCCGCTGGCGAACACCCTGCAGGCCGAGGCCGACCACGCCGTCACCGCCGGGCTCCTCAAGAAGCCCAACCTCAACGGCATCTACGACCTCACCCTGCTGAACAAGGTGCTCGCCGCCCAGGGCCAGCCCGCCGTGTCGGACGCCGGCCTCGGCGCCAAGTAGCGCCCCGGCCCTCCAGGTTCCGCGGTCCGGCCGCCCCGCCCGCCCGGTCGATCCCGATCGATGCCCACCGGCCGGGCGGGGCCCGGACCCCGGCGCACCGCCCCGCGGCCCCGCAGCCCCCTCCAGTCTTGCCAGACCACTCACGCAGGAGGTGCCCGGATGACCCCGGCACTGACCACCCCGGCGGACGCCCCCGGCGCCGACGCCCCCGGCGGTGCGCCCGCCGTCCGGATCTCGCACGTGCACAAGTCCTTCGGCCGCCCGGGATCCCAGACCCACGTGCTGGACGACATCACCCTCGACGTCGCCCCCGGCGAGTTCGTCACCCTGCTCGGCGCCTCCGGCTGCGGCAAGTCCACCCTGCTCAACCTGGTCGCCGGCCTCGACGAGCCCACCCGCGGCAGCATCGAGGTGCCCGGCGGCCGCCCCGCCCTGATGTTCCAGGAACACGCCCTGTTCCCCTGGCTCACCGCCGGCCGCAACATCGAACTCGCCCTCAAGCTGGCCGGCGTCCCCCGCCCCGAACGGCGCGCCGAGGCCGAGCGCCTGCTCGAACTGGTCCGCCTCAACGGCGCGTACGGCAAGCGGGTGCACGAGCTGTCCGGCGGCATGCGCCAGCGCGTCGCGATGGCCCGGGCCCTCGCCCAGGGCAGCAAGGTGCTGCTGATGGACGAGCCGTTCGCCGCGCTCGACGCCATCACCCGCGACGTGCTGCACGACGAGATCACCCGGATCTGGGCCGAACGGCAGCTGTCCGTCCTCTTCGTCACCCACAACGTGCGCGAGGCCGTGCGCCTGGCCCAGCGCGTCGTCCTGCTCTCCTCCCGGCCCGGCCGGGTCGCCCGCGAATGGCGGATCGACCTGCCCCAGCCGCGCCGCATCGAATCCACCGGCGTGGCCGACCTGTCCATCGAGATCACCGAAGAACTGCGTGGGGAGATCCGCCGCCATGGCCAGCACTGACACCACCCTCCCCCGCCCGGACCGCGACACCGCGTCCGACGCCGCCCCCGGCGGCGGGACCGACACCGCTTCCGACACCGCCGACGTCGGCGCCGGCCTGGACGCCCTCGACTCGGTCTCCGCGCAGCGCAGTTCGCTCGGCGAGGTGCTGCGGCAGAAGGCGCTGCCGCCGCTGATCGGCGTGCTGGTGGTGCTGGCCCTGTGGCAGGGCGCCTACAGCCTGCACGTGACCTCCTCGTACAAGCTGCCCAGCCCCGCCGACGTCTGGCGCTCCCTCCAGGACCTCTGGTACCAGGGCACGCTGCTCTCGATCGTCTGGACCAGCGTCTGGCGCGGCCTGTCCGGCTTCCTGCTCGCCGTCGTCATCGGCACCCCGATCGGCCTGGTCGTCGCCCGGGTCAAGCCGGTGCGCACCGCGATCGGCCCGGTCCTCCAGGGCCTCCAGTCGCTGCCCTCGGTCGCCTGGGTGCCGGCCGCCGTGATCTGGCTCGGCATCAACGACTCGATGATGTACGCCGTCATCCTGCTCGGCGCCGTCCCGTCCATCGCCAACGGCCTCGTCGCCGGCATCGACCAGGTGCCGCCGCTGTTCCTGCGGGCCGGACGCACCCTCGGCGCCACCGGCCTCACCGGCGCCCGGCACGTGCTCATCCCCGCCGCGCTGCCCGGCTACCTGGCCGGCCTCAAGCAGGGCTGGGCCTTCTCCTGGCGCTCGCTGATGGCCGCCGAACTGGTCGCCTCCTCCCCCGACCTCGGCCGGGGCCTCGGCCGGTTCCTGGAGGACCAGCGCGAGTTCTCCGACATGTCCGGCGTGCTGCTCGGCATCATCCTCATCCTGTTCGTCGGCATCGCCATCGAACTGCTGGTGTTCACCCCCGTCGAGCGCCGGGTGCTGCGCAACCGCGGCCTGCTGGCCTCCGGAAAGTGAGCCGGACCCCGGTGCCCGCCCTCCTGCTGATCGCCCACGGCAGCCGCGACCCGCGGCACGCCGCGACCGTGGCCGCGCTGGTGCGGGAGGTGCGGGCCCAGCGGCCCGCCCTGGAGGTCGCCACCGCCTACCTCGACCACTGCGCGCCGCGGATCCCGCAGGTTGCCGCCCGGCTGACGGACGCGGTGGCCGTCCCGCTGCTGCTCAACCGGGCCTTCCACGCCAAGCACGACATCCCCGCCGCGCTGCGCGCCACCGGCGCCGCGCTGCCGGTCGCCGACGTGCTCGGCCCCTCCCCGCTGCTGCTCGCCGCGCTGGACCGGCGCCTCGCCGAAGCCGGGCTCGACGTCCGCTCGGCCGCCGTCCGGTCCCGCACCGGTGTGGTGCTGGCCGCCGCGGGCTCCTCCGACCCGGCCGCCGACGCCGCCACCCGCGCCGTCGCCGCCACCTGGCGCCGCACCCGCGGCTGGGCCGCCGTCGAGGTCGCCTACGCCTCCGCCGCCGGCCCCCGCGTCCCCGACGCCCTCGCCGCCCTGCGCACCGCCGGCGCCACCCGCACCGCCGTCGCGCCCTACCTGCTGGCCCCGGGCCTGCTGCCCGACCGCATCGCGGCGGCGGCCGAGGACGCCGACCTGCTCGCCGACGTCCTGGGGCCCGCCCCTGAACTGGCCACCCTGCTGCTGGAACGCTACGACCGGGCCCGCCTGGCCGCCGAGGCCCTCCCGGCGGAGGCCCTCACCGCCTGAGCGTCAAGACGCCCTGCGGTGCTGGTACTCGGCCACCGCAGCGGTGATCACGCTGAGCGGCACGGGCTGGTCCACGTCGGCGATGGCGGCCTGGATCCACTCCCGCATGACGGCCGTCGGCTCCACCCCTCGCTCCCGCGCCCGGCGCCGGACCTCGTCCATCACCGGCTTGGGCAGCCGCAGCGAGGTGCTGATCATCACCGACTCCGCCGCCACCTGCTCGCCGGGCTCGGCGGCCGTGATCTCGTCCTCGGTCAGCTCGTGCGTCCCGTAGTGCTCGGCGATCGCCTCGAACTCCCTACTGCCGTCTGCCATCCGCGCCTCCGTCTCCTCTCCGGCCGCAGCCTGCCGTCGATCCCGCGCCGAAGGCCGACCGCCGTCACCCGGACGGGCGACGGCGGCCGGAAGCGCGTACGGCGCGCACGGCCGGAGCCGTGCGCGCCGTGGGCCTCGGTGCGTCAGACCCGGCGCAGGACGAAGGTGTCGTCCGGGTGGCCGGCGTTGGCGTCGGCGAGGCCGCCGGAGAGCTGGTAGAGGGCGCCGGCCGGGCCGGTGGTGACGGCGGTGGGGGTGGCGTCGGCGGAGGGGTGGACGGCGGTGAGGCGGGCGGTGCGCCAGTGGTCGTCGGAGCGGAGTTCGACCTCGGCGTCGCGGCCCGCGCCGAAGAAGGCGTTGGTGACGCCCGCGATGGTGCCGTCCGGGCGGCCGAAGATGCCGTCGAGGTGGAGCAGGGCCCCGCCGTCGGCGATCTCGACCCGGCGCAGCGCGGACGGGTCCCACAGCGGGAGCTGCCACAGGGTGCCGTCGTCCCACTTGCCGAGGACGAGCCGGCCCTCGCGGTAGGCGATGCCGTTGAGTCCGTAGGAGCCGGGGGCGGCGGTGAGCCGGTCGTCGCGCAGCAGGACGGATCCGGTGCCGTCCGGGTCGACCCGGTAGACGACGGGGGCGAAGGAGTCGGTGACGTAGGCGGTGCCGTCGGGGGCGAGGGCGATGTCGTTGGCGAGGTGGCTGCCGCCGTCGCCCGCGACGGCGGCGAGGTCGGTGTAGTAGAGGCGGCGGCCGGTGTCGAGGTCGTAGGCGGCGATGCCGGCGACCCGGCCGAGGGTGGCGGGGCCGCTCCGCTCCCCGACGCCGTTGTCGAGGTTGGTGACCAGGATCCGGCGGTGCACCCGGTCGATCCGCAGGCCGGCGATCTCGATCAGGGTGCCGGGGTCGTCGACCAGGGTGTGGACGCTGCCGTCGAGGCCGACCGCGGAGACGGTACCGTGCCGCAGCGAGCCGACCAGGAAGCGGTGGTGGGCCTGGTCCCAGACGGCTGTCTCGGGCACCAGGGTGGGGGCGTGGCCGGTGATCACGGCCGGGGCCGGGCAGCGGGCGGCCGCGGCGGCGGGTAGCGTGCCGGCGGTGCCGACCAGGGTGGCGGCGGCCGCGAGGGCGACCAGGGTACGGCGGACGGCGTGGTGGTGACGCTGCATCGGGGACTCCCTGGGAGGGGGCGTTCGGTGTCGTGATCAAGCCTCCCGCGGGCGCCGTCGCGCCAGCAGTGCGTGGGGATACTGGTAGTCGGACCACCAGGAAGGACCGGGAAGGGCGGGGGACATGGACGAGTCGGAGGAGCGCCGCACGGAGCTGTCGGGCTTCCTGCGCAGCCGTCGGGCGCGGTTGACGCCGCAGCAGGTGGGGATGGCGCCGGGGGTGCGGCGGCGGACGCCGGGGCTGCGGCGGGAGGAGCTGGCGCTGCTGGCCGGGGTGGGGGTGACCTGGTACACGTGGCTGGAGCAGGGGCGGGACATCCACCCCTCGCCGGAGGTGCTGGCGAGCCTGGCCCGGACGCTGCGGCTGGACCGGGCGGAGACGGCGTACCTGTTCCGGCTGGCGGGCAGCCACCCGACGGACGGGGAGGTGAGCGCGCCCGCCGAGGTCCCGGCCGCGCTGCTGCGGCTGATGCACGCTCAGTGGCCGGCGCCGGCCTGGGTGATGGACGCCAACTGGGACCTGCGGGCGTGGAATCCGGGCGCGGACGCGCTGTTCGGGCTGGAGGGGCGGCCGCCGGAGGAGTGCAACATGGCCTGGGTGGTGTTCGGGAACGCCGTGCACCGGCGCCGGGTCGACCACTGGGAGGAGCACGCCCGGCACTTCCTGGCCCAGTTGCGGTCGGCGTACGCGGAGCGCGGCGGTGAGGCCACCGCGGTGGGCCGACACCTGGGCCGGATGATCCAGCACGTGCGGGGCGAGCACCCGGAGGCGGACCGCTGGCTGGACGAGCACCAGGTGGCGGAGCGGTCGGGGGCCGAGAAGGTGGTCCGGCACGAGGAGTTGGGCGAGTTGCGGATCGACCAGCACGTGCTGCTGGCCGCCGAGGGGCTGCAGTTGATCGTGATGGCGCCGCGGGACGAGCGGACGGCGCAGCGGCTGCGCCTGCTGGCCCCGACGGCCGCCGCCGTGCGGGCGTGACCCGGGTCCGTCGTACGGGTGCGACCCGGGTCCGTCCGCCGACGGACCCGGGTCGGCCCGGCGGGCGTCAGGCCGGGAGGTTCCACTTCTGGTTGGCGGCGCCGTTGCAGTCCCAGATGCCGAGCTGGTTGCCGTTGGCGGTGGAGAAGCCGAGGTCGTCCAGGCAGCGGCCGGACTGCGGGTTGAGCAGCGAGCCGTCGGCGCGGGCCTGCCACTGCTGGGAGCCGGTGCCGTTGCAGTCGAAGAGCTGGACCAGGGTGTGGTTGACGGTGCCGCCGCCGGAGACGTCCATGCACTTGCCGAGGGCGCGGATGGTGCCGTCGGAGCCGATCCGCCACTTCTGCGCCAGGCTGCCGTTGCAGTCGTAGATCTGGACGGGGGTGCCGTTGCTGTAGTTGGCGCCCTTGACGTCGACGCACTTGCTGGCGTAGCCGGTGATCTGGCCGGTGGGGCCGGCCGGCGGGGCGGCGCCGACGATGACCCGCGGGAACATGACGGTGTCGCCGATGCCGCAGGCCGCGGAGGCGCTGCCGTCGCCCATCGCCACGCCGCCGAACGCGGGGCGCGAGAACTGCACGGTGTGGTTGGAGTTCCAGTAGTAACAGGTGGCGGTCACGGTCCAGGTCTGCATCGGGTCGAGGCCGCTGCAGGTGCCGATCGCGTTCCAACCGGCGACGTAGGCGCCGCAGGAGGGCGCGGCCTGGGCGGAGGTGGCCGGTCCGGCCAGGGCGGCGGCTCCTGCGAGCAGGGCGGTGGTCAGCAGAGCGGAGGTTCGGCGCATCGGGGGATGGTCCTTCCGGGTCGGCGGATCACGTCAACTCAACTTCTGTGGCCGCATGGTGATGGTGCGACAGGTGTGTGCGGGCCGTGTAGAAGAATCGATCCTCCGCAGTCCTCCGTCAAGCGTTAGTTCAAAGCAGTCTGCAACTGATTCATCTGAGCTGATGATTTCAGCCAGCCGGGGGCCGAACGGCACGGGCTTCGTCGGATGGCCCGGATCGGCCCGGATCGCCCCGGCTCGGCCCGGCCCGGCCCGGCCCGAAACGCGGAACGGGCCCCACGCCCTCCCCGTCAGTGGGAGGTCGCGGAGCCCGTCCGTAGGAACCCCGGGTCGGCGGCCGAACGCCGCCGGCCGTCAGTCGGCCGTGCGGCGCTGGCGCCCGGTGCCGTAGTTGGAGCCGGACTTGGTGCCGCTGCCCGGCCGGGCCCGGCCGGAGGAGCGGCCGATGAACCCGGCGGCCTGCTGCCGCTCGCCCTGCTGGCCGGCCGCGCCGAGGCGCTGCTTGGGGCGGGGGCGGCGCGGGTTGCCGTTCATGTCGACGTCGGTGGGCAGCCCGGAGCGCTTGCCGGAGCGGCGGCGCGGGCCGCCCGACCGGCCGTCGGCGCCCTTGCCGTCGGCGGAGCCGGCCGGGGCCGCGGGCTGGGCGGCGACCGGGACGGCCAGCGCGACCGCGACGCCGCTGGGCGTGCGGGCGCCGGTGATCCGGGTCAGCTCGGCGTCGCCGGGGCGGATCTTGGTCACGGTGGGGCGGATCCCGGCGACCGTCATCAGCCGGTTGACCTCGCGGCGCTGCTCGGGCAGCACCAGGGTGACGACCGTGCCGGACTCGCCGGCCCGGGCGGTGCGGCCGCCGCGGTGCAGGTAGTCCTTGTGGTCGATCGGCGGGTCGACGTTGACGACCAGGTCGAGGCCGTCGATGTGGATGCCGCGGGCGGCCACGTTGGTGGCGATCAGCGCGGTGACCTCGCCCTCGCGGAACTGGTCGAGGACCCGGTTGCGCTGCGGCTGGGACTTGCCGCCGTGCAGGGCGGCGGCCATCACGCCGGTCGCGCGCAGCTGCTTGGCCAGCCGGTCGGCGCCGTGCTTGGTGTGCACGAACATGATCACGCGCCCGTCGCGGGAGGCGATGTGGGCGGTGGCGGAGGCCTTGTCGGTGGGCTCCAGCTGCAGGACGTGGTGGTCCATGGTGGTGACCGCGCCGGCCGAGGGGTCGACCGAGTGGGTGACCGGGTCGGTCAGGAAGCGCTTGACCAGCCGGTCCACGTTGCGGTCCAGGGTGGCGGAGAACAGCATCCGCTGCCCGCCCTCGGCGACCTGCTCCAGCAGCCTGCTGACCTGCGGGAGGAAGCCCATGTCGGCCATCTGGTCGGCCTCGTCGAGGACGGTGATGGCGACGTCGGACAGGTTGACGTCACCGCGCCCGATCAGGTCGTCCAGGCGGCCGGGGGTGGCGACCAGGACCTCGGTGCCGCGGCGCACCGCGCTGGCCTGCCGGCTGATGCCCATGCCGCCGACGACGGTGGTGATCCGCAGGTTGACGGCGGTGGCGTACGGGGTGAGCGCGTCGGTGACCTGCTGGGCGAGCTCGCGGGTGGGCACCAGGACGAGCGCCAGCGGGTGCCGGGAGTCGGCGCGGCGACCGGCGGTGCGGGCCAGCAGCGGCAGGCCGAAGGCCAGGGTCTTGCCGGAGCCGGTGCGGCCGCGGCCGAGCACGTCGCGGCCGGCGATCGAGTCGGGCAGGGTGGCGCCCTGGATCGGGAACGGCTCGGTGACGCCCTCGCGGGTGAGCGCGGAGAGGATCGCCTTGGGCAGGTCGAGCTCGGCGAAGGTGGCCGCCGGCGGCCGGGCCGGGGTGCCCTCGACGACGGTGAAGTCGGCGGGCTCGGCGGCGACGGCACGGCCGTTCTTGGGGGCGCCCGCCTTGGGGGCGCCGGTGCGGCCGCGCGGCTTGCGCGGGCGGTCCACGCCCTCCGCGGTGCGGCGGGGGCGGCCGGTGCGGCCCTGGTCGGCCGAACGCTCGGCCGAGCGGGTGGTGGTGCGGTCCGCGCTGCGGTCACCGCGCTCGCGCGGGGTGCGGGCAGGGGTGGTCACGGGGTCTCCGTCCGTTGGTCGGTAGCCCGCGGGATCGCGGGCCGATCGGCCGTCGGAAGGGAGTGCGCCGCCCCGGCCGTTCGGCGGCATGAACGAGGGCCCGCACCGTCGAGCGGTACGGGCCCCCGCTTCACGAGATCATGGATCGCGCGTCAGCGTGATGCTGGCGTCAGCCGATGACCTGGATGTTCTCGCCCTGCGGGCCCTTCTGGCCCTGCGTGACCTCGAACTCCACGCGCTGGCCCTCGACGAGCTCGCGGAAGCCGTTGGCCTGGATGTTCGAGTAGTGGGCGAAGACGTCCGGGCCGCCGCCGTCCTGCTCGATGAAGCCGAAGCCCTTTTCGCTGTTGAACCACTTCACGGTGCCGGTAGCCATAACCGTCTCCTCATATTGGGGCATCAGGGACTCACACCTCGTGAATCCCGGAGTAGCCGCGATCCCCATCCGGAGACTGAAACACCGGACAAAACAAATGCGCCTGTTGGTTGGGACCAGCAGGCGCACACAAGCGTTCATGGGAACCAAAACTGCAACTGACTCGACTGTAGCACGGCGACACCCCGATTGACCGGGGACTTTTCTGCTCAACAGATCACGTTTGCCGGGCCCGGGAAAGGGGGACGGCGCCCCGCCGGAGCGGGGCGCCGCCTGGTTGTACGACCCTCGATCAGGGCGCCGGACTCGGCGCCGGACTCGGCGCCGGACGCAGGGCCGGACCCGGTGCCGGACTCAGTGCCGGCCGACGGGCTCCGGCGGCATGGTGGTGCCGACCAGCTGGGTCGGCTCCTCGCCGTGGCCCTTGACGTCACCGTGACCGGGCCACCACGCACGGCGACCGAGCAGGGCGGTGAGCGCCGGGGTGAAGAACATCGACATCACGAAGGCCGCGATGATGATGCCGATGGCGATCGAGAAGCCCATCTCGCTCATCATCGTGTTGCCGGCCAGCAGCATGGTGCCGAAGGTCGCGGCCAGGATGAAGCCGGCCGCGGCCACCGTCGGGCCGCCGTGGCGGATGGCCTGGCTGGCCGCCTCGCGGGGGCTGCGGCCCTCGCGGGCCTCCTCGCGCAGTCGGGCGATCATCAGGATGTTGTAGTCGGTGCCGATCGCGACCACGAACAGGTAGATCAGGATCGGCAGCATGAACATCAGTCCGGACTCGCCCTTGAAGTCCTGGAACACCAGGGTGGTGGCACCGAGGGTGGCGCCGAACCCGAGGCCGACCGAGGCCATCAGGTACCACGGGGCGACCACGCTGCGCAGCAGCAGGCCGAGGATGATCATGATCAGCACCGCGGCGATCGGGAACACCAGGCTGTAGTCGTGCGCCATCGCGGTGTTGATGTCCTTCAGCACCGAGGTGGTGCCGGCCACGTAGGCCTTGGTGCCGGCCGGCGCCTCGTCGTGGGCGACCGTGCGGACCTTGCCGATGGTGTCGATGGCCTTGTTGGTGGTGGACTGGTCCTTCAGCACGACGGTGACGTCGACGGTGAGCCCGTCCTTGCTGATGCCGCGGTCCGGGGTGGGCAGCGCGGCGGCGGCCACGCCGTCGACCTTGCCCAGGTCGTTCACGTAGCCCTGCAGCCCGGCGACGTCGATCTTGTTGCCGTTCTGGCTGGTCAGCAGGATGTGGGCCGGGTCGGCGGCGCCGGCCGAGTAGGCCTTGATCATGGTGTTCTGGACGACCATCGACTCCTTGTCCTTCGGCATGGCACTGCCGGCCATGTCGAAGGTGCCCTGGTAGCCGAGGGCGGCGATCGCCAGGCCGACCATCACCAGGCCGGAGACCAGGGCGGCCCCGGCCGGACGACGGCCCACGGTGCGGCCGATGGCGGCGAAGCGGGCGTTCGAGGGCTCGCGCTGCCAGGCCTTGGAGGGCCAGAACAGGACCTTCTGCGGGATCAGGCAGAGGATCGCGGGCACCAGGGTGACCGAGGCGAGCGCGGTGACGCCGACGGCGATGGCCAGCGAGGGGCCGAGCGCCTTGAACATGCCGAGGCTGGACAGCACCAGCACGGCGAAGGCGACCACGACGGCGCCGGCGGCGGAGGTGATGGCCTCGCCGACCCGGCCGACGGCGTTGGCCACGGCCTCCTTGCGGTTGTCCCCGGCCCGCAGCCGCTCTCGGTAGCGGAACATCAGGAACAGGAAGTAGTCGGTGCCGACGCCGTAGAGCACGACGGTCAGGATCTGCGACATCGAGCTGTCGGCCTTGAGGCCGAACCAGTCGCTCGCGAAGCCGATCAGACCGGTGGCGACCAGCGAGTAGATGATCACGGAGACGACCGGCAGCAGCGCGACGATCGGGCTGCGGAAGATGATGCCGAGCGTGAGCAGGATGATCACGACCGTGCCGAGGCCGATCAGGATGCCAGCCTTGTCGCTGGACTCCTTCTGGTCCAGCGCGGTCGCCGCGTCGCCGCCGACCTGGAACTTCAGGTTGCTGCCGGCGGCGAGCTCCTTGCCGTCCTCGCGGATCTTCTTGGCGGCGTCGGTGTACTCCGGCTGCTGCATCTTGCTCTTGTCGATGGCGACCAGCGCCATCGCGTACTTGTGGTCCTTGGAGTAGGAGCCCGTCTGGTCGGAGACCGGCAGGACCTGCTCGACCAGCGGGATCTTCTTGTCGGCCAGGCCCTGGGTGACCTTGTCCATGGCCGCCTGGTCGTTCGCGTCCAGCGCGGCGCCGTCGGTGCGCTCGAAGAGCAGCAGCGCGGACGGCGACTTGTCGGACGGGAAGGCCTTCTGCTGGACGTCCGCCGCCTGGATGGACTCGTAGTGCTTCGGCAGGAAGGCCGCTTGGTCGGTGTTGGTGGTGAGTGCGGGAGCGGACCCGATGATCGCGACCGCCGCGATCAGCCACGCTCCGATCACCCACCAGGCGCGACGGACGACGAAGTGTCCTAGTCGGTGGAACATGCTCGAATGCCTCCTGGGCATGGTTCACCGCAGCCCTTGGGGGACGGGACGCCGGGCGACGGCAGGAACGGCCGGGCCGCGCGCGCTGGCGCTCCCTAGCCGGTCGGCAGGTAAGTGGGACTGGGCGTCATCCTACGAGTACCTGCTTGCCGCGCGGCAAGGAGCCCCCGTGTTCCAACCCCCGTGCGGGACCGACCCGAACCGGCCCCGCCCCAGTGTCTCGTGCCCGCAAGGTGATTGACCTCGTGCTCCGGGTGGAGTCATCTCCCCCTCAGGGTGGAGTCCGCCCCCTACCCCGGGGGAGGAGAGATCAGGGTCCCGGGGTAGGGGTGGACCCACCCCACCCCGGGGGCCGGGTCCACCCTGCGGTTCACCCCGAGCTTCACCTCGGGAACGGGGACCCGCCGCGCGGCCGGGCGGCCGTGCGTCATGATGATCACCGTCCGGAATCCTCCGGACGCACGGATGAACGGCCGCGGAACGGAGCCCAGCCATGATCCCCTTCGACGAGGACCGCGCCCGGCTGCTGCTCGCCGGGGCCTGCGCGGCCGCCGGACTGCCCGACCCGGCCGGGGCCCGGCTGATCGCGCTCGGCGAGAACGCCGTCTTCGACCTCGGCGACCCGGCCGTGGTCGCCAAGGTCGGCCGCGCCCCCGAACTGCACGAGCGGGCCCGGCGTGAACTGACCGTCGCCCACTGGCTCGCCGGACAGGGCATCCCGGTGGTCGACCCCTACGGGGAGGTGGCCCCCGGACCCCGACTCGCCCACGGTCACCCGGTCACCTTCTGGCACCGGCTCGCCCCCGCCGTCCGCCCGGCCCGCCCGGTCGACCTCGCCCCGCTGCTGCGCGCCCTGCACGCGCTGCCGCTGCCGCCCTTCCCGCTCGGCCGGCGCGACCTGCTCGCACCGGTCGAACGCTGGCTGGCCTCCGCCGAGGGGCACGTCAACCCGGCGGACGTCGACTTCCTGCGCCGGCGCCGGGACTCCTTCGCCGCCGCCCTGCCCGACCTCGCGCCGCAGCTGCGCCCCGGGGTGATCCACGGCGACGCGCTGCCGCGCAACGTCCACGTCGGCCCGGACGGACCGGTGCTGCTCGACCTGGAGACCTTCGCCGACGACCTGCGCGAGCACGACCTGGTGGTCCTCGCGCTCGCCCACGACCGCTACGGCGTGCCGGCCGAGGAGTACCGGGCGTTCACCGAGGCGTACGGGCGGGACGTGCGGGACTGGCCCGGGTTCGCGGTGCTGCGCGGAGCCCGGGAGACCGCCAGCGCCTCCTGGGTCGCCCAGCAGGCGGTCGGCAACCCGGCGGCGCTCGCCGAGTTCGGCCGACGGGTCGCCTCGCTCCGGGAGGGGGCCACCGAGGTGCGCTGGTACCCGTTCTGACCGGGCAGGGGTGGCCGCGCTGAGCGGCGGACGCCGAACCGGTCGAGTGTGAGAAGACTCCTACGCCGGAGCGGTCCGGCCCGCAACCGGGACACGTACGATCGGCGTCCTATCGCACAGTCATCCTGACCGAGGGATCGGCCCCCTTCTCGCCCCTCAGGAGCCGCCGCCATGCACCGGACCGCCCCCCGTCGCCGCTCCCCCTCCCCCTCCCTCCCCGGCCGTCCGGCCGGCCGTCGGCGGCTGGTCGCGGGCTGCATCGCGGTGGCCGCCGTGCTGGGCCTGTCCGCGTGCGGCACCGCCAGCGGCGCGCTCCAGCCGACCACCGCCGCCGCGGCCACCACCACCCCGGCGCAGCCGACCGGCGGCGCGGCCGCGAGCATCGCGCCCGGCTCCGGCTCCGGCTCGGGCCCCGGCTCCGACGCCGCCACCGGTGCCGCGGCCCCGCCCGCCGCCACCAAGCCGCACCCGCCCACCACGCCCGGCCGGAGCCCGGCCGGCGGCACCCACGACGCGCCCACCTCCGCGCCCGCGCCGTCGGCCCCGCCCGCCCACACCGGATCGCCGACCAGGGTGATCGGCTCCACCGCCTCCGGCGGTCGCACCGTGGCGCTCACCTTCGACGACGGCCCCGGCCCGGCCACCGGCCAGATCCTCGACCTGCTCGCCCAGTACCACGTCAAGGCGACCTTCTGCGAGATCGGCCAGAACGCCGCCGCCAACCCGGCCCTGGTCAAGCGGGTGCTGGCCGAGGGGCACCGGCTGTGCGACCACAGCGTCCACCACCCGCAGCCGTTCGAGAAGCTCCCGCACGACAAGGCGGTGTACGAGATCAGCGCCGCCCGGGACATGATCGTCAAGGCCGGCGGCCCGGGCACCCGGGTCGGCTGGTTCCGCGCGCCCGGCGGCGGCTTCAACGCGGACAACGAGCACATCACCGCGAGCCTCGGGATGTCCTCCCTCGGCTGGTCCGTCGACCCGCGCGACTGGTCCCGCCCCGGCGTGCCCGCGATCGTCGCCACCGTGCAGAAGCAGCTCAAGCCCGGCGGGGTGATCCTGATGCACGACGGCGGCGGCGACCGCAGCCAGACCGTGGCCGCGCTCAAGCAGCTGCTGCCCTGGCTGGTCGCCCAGGGGTACACCTTCGACTTCCCCGCCTCGTAGGGCGGGCGGGCCTCCGGCACGGGAGGTCCGTCAGGCGTCGTCCCCCGCCGTCGCCCTGGACGGCCAGCGGGGGTCGACCACCGCCTGCGGGTCCTTGCCGCGGCGCAGCCAGGCCTGCAGGCCCTCGGCCCACTCCCGGTACCAGCCGACCTGGCGCCGGTGCAGTTCGGCGGGCGCCACCTCCCCCACCTCGGCCGGGTAGCGCCCGGCCAGGGCGACGGCGACCCGCACGGCGGCGAGGGCGTCGCTGCCCGCCTCGTGGGCGTCCGTCAGCTCGACGCCGTACACCTCGCAGACGCGTTGCAGGGTGCGGGAGCCCTTGCGGTACTTGTCCACCGCCCGGTCGATCACCAGCGCGTCCAGCACCGGCCCGACCGGGGCGCCGAGACGGTCGGCGAGCGTGGGCAGCCCGTACCGGCGCAGCTCGGCGTCGAGCAGCGAGAGGTCGAAGGGCGCGTTGAACGCCACCACCGGCCGGCCGTCCGCGATCCGCGCGCAGAGCGCCGCGGCTATCTCCTCCACCGCCTCCTTGGCCTGCCGCCCCCGGCCGCGGGCCACCGCGTCCCCGATCCCGTGGATCGCCTCCGCCTCGGCGGGGATCGGCACCCCGGGATCGAGCAGCCAGTTGGCGGCCTCCACCCGGACGGCGCCGACCGTGTCCACGAGCGCGGCCGTGACGATGCGGTCCACGGCCGGGTCGGTGCCCGTGGTCTCCAGGTCGAAGCCGACCAGTGGCTGCTGCCACCAGCTCATCAGGTCTGTCCTTCCGTCCTCCTGCACGAAGCCCCTATCATCACCCGCCCCACCGACAACCCGGCCGCCGGGGATCCGCCCGGGCCCGGTCCAGGTGCGCGGCGGGGCGCGCACCCGGGGTGAACTCCGGCATCCCCCAAGGGGGTTGACAGGCTCGTTCCGGTCGGGGTGGCGGGCGGGCGTGGCCTACCGGGCGGTGGTGCGGGTGGTCAGGGCGAGGCGGCTGGGGAGGAGGCAGGCGGCCAGGGCGAGTGCCAGGCAGAGTGCCGCGCCGGCGCCGAGCGGGAGCCAGGGCAGGTGGAGGGGGACGGTGGCCTGTCCGGTGAGGATGCGGTGGTCGAGCAGTGCGGTGGTGCCGTACTGGGTGAGGGCGGTGACCGCGAGGGCGAGCACGGTGGCGGTGGCGACCACCAGGACGGCCTCCAGGGCGACCGTCTGCAGCACCTGGCGGCGGACGGTTCCGGCCAGGCGCAGCACGGTGAAGTCGCGGCGGCGGTCGGCGGTGCTCATCACCATGGTGTTGACGATGGCGATCAGCGCGTAGAGGAGTGCCGGGCCGAGGATGGTCGTGGTGGCGATCCAGGTGTAGTGGGCGCCCTGGTCGGGGCCGGGGTTGCGGGCGTCGGTGAGGGTGCCGCCGAGCCGGTCGGCGGGTTCGGCGCCGAGGTGGACGGCGTCGGGGCGGGCGCCGGCCAGGTGGGCGGTGACGGTGTCGCCGCTGAGCAGGATCTCGTCCAGGCCGAGCTGGGTGCGGTAGACGAGGGCGAGCCGCAGGCTGGTGACGGTGCCGTCGGCGAGGCGCAGGTTGATCTGGTCGCCGAGTTTCCAGCCGTGGCCGCGGGCCTGGTGGGTGGAGGCGGCGAGGGTGGCGCCGTGCAGGTCGGCGGCGGTGCCGGCGACGGCGGGCAGGGTCCAGGCGGTGGCGAGGTCGCCGTCGACGACGGTGGCGGCGGAGGGCACGGTGGCGGGCGAGTCCTCGCCGTGGTCGTCGAAGGCGGGCCGGTCGGCGCCGAGGCCGGTGACGACGGTGGCGGTGGTGGCGGTGGCGTGCAGGCCGGGCCGGTCGGCGGTGAGCCGGTGGGCGGCGTCGGCGGGCAGTGGGGCGGTGCCGGGGCGCAGCACGTAGCGGGCGGCTGCGGTGGCCCGGTTCTGGGCGGTCATGGCGTCGGCGAAGGCGGCGGTGGAGCCGATCACGGTGCCGGCGAGCGCGATGGTGAGGAAGGCGGGGGTGGCGGTGGAGACGGTGCGGCGCACGGCGGTGAGCGCGTTCTGCCGGGCGAGCAGCGGGGCGGCGGCGGTGAGCCGGGCGAGCGGGGCGCTGAGCAGCCGGAGCAGGGCGGGGACGAGGACGGGCGCGAACAGGGCGAGGGTGGTGATGGTGAGCAGGTCGGCGCCGAGCACCCACTGGGAGGCGAGTTGGGGGTCGTCGGGCTGGTCGCCGGGGGCGGGCGGCATGGTGTCGGCGGACAGGTAGTAGCCGACGGTGCCGGCCAGGGCGAGCAGGGAGAGCAGGGCGCCGGCCCAGCGCGGTCGGGTCATCACCGTGCGGTCGGCGGCGGCGTCGCCGAGCGCCTCGACGGCGCGCACCCGGCCGGCCCGGACGGCGGCGGTGACGGCGCCGAGCAGGGCGACCAGCAGGCCGACGGCGGCGGCGAGCAGCATCGGGCCGACGGCGGGCCGGGCGGTGAAGCCGGCCGGGGCGGCGCCGCGGTCGACCAGCCAGGCGGCCAGGGCGGGCGCGCCGGGCAGTGCGAGCAGGCAGCCGCTGACGGCGGAGGCGAGGCCGACGACGGCGGCCTCGCCGGTGATCAGTCCGACGATCTGCCGGGGGGTGGCGCCGACGGCGCGCAGCATCGCGATCTCCTGGCGGCGCTGGGCGACGGCGAAGGCGAAGGTGCCGGCGACGACGAAGACGGCGACGAAGGCGGCCATCGCGGAGGTGAACTGGAGCACCTTGTGCAGGGAGGGCGCGCCGAGCGGGGAGTCGTCGCCGGCGGTGCGGTTGAGCAGGCTGCCGGTGGTGGCGACCAGGGTGACGCCGAGGGTGAGGGCGACGTAGGAGCCGGCGAAGGCGGCCTTGCGGCGGCGCAGGCCGGCGGCGGCGACGGGCAGCAGGGTGCCGAACGACCGCCGGCCGGCGGTGCTCTCGGTGGGCTCGCTCATGCCACGGTCTCCAGGGCGGTCATCCGCTCGGCGACCTGCTGGGCGGTGGGGCGCGGCAGGTCGTCGACGATCCGGCCGTCGGCGAGGAAGAGCACGCGGTCGGCATAGGAGGCGGCGACCGGGTCGTGGGTGACCATGACGGTGCTCTGGCCCTCGCGGTCGACGAGTTCGCGGAGCAGGGTGAGCACGTCGCGGCTGCTGGAGCTGTCGAGGGCGCCGGTCGGCTCGTCGGCGAACAGCATCCGGGGCTTGGTGATCAGGGCGCGGGCGATGGCGACGCGCTGCTGCTGGCCGCCGGAGAGCTGGGAGGGCAGGTGGCCGGTGCGCTCGCCGAGGCCGACCTGGGCGAGTGCGCGGTGCACCTCGGCGCGGTCGGGGCGCTGCCCGGCCAGACGCAGCGGCAGGCCGACGTTCTGTTCCGCGGTGAGCGAGCCGACCAGGTTGAACGCCTGGAAGACGAAGCCGAGTTGCTGTCGGCGCAGGACGGTGAGCCGGGTCTCGGTGAGCCCGGCGAGGTCGGTGCCGGCCAGGACGACCCGGCCGCTGTCGGGGCGGTCGAGGCCGGCGCTGCACTGCAGCAGGGTGCTCTTGCCGGAGCCGGAGGGGCCCATCACGGCGGTGAAGGTGCCGCGGTCGAAGCTGACGTCCACCCCCCTGAGCGCGTGGACGGCCTCCGGGCCGGTGCCGTAGGTGCGGTGTACGTCTTCGAGGCGCAGTACGGCCCCGTCATCCCCCGTGATCTTCACAGCGGCTACACCTACCACGGGCGCGACGGCGCTGACCAGCCGCTTTGGGGGAATCGTTACGGCGCGGGCCGACGTGGGCCGACGTGGACCGTCAGGGCGCGGGCCGGTGCATGGCGACGTCGATCGGGTCCTCGGCGACGACGGCGAAGCCGTGCCGCTCGTACAGCCGCCGGGCGGCGCTGCCGCGCAGGACGACCAGGTGGACGGGTTCGCCCGCGGTGTCGGCCTCGGCGAGGAGGTGGCGCAGCACGGCGGTGCCGAGGCCGCGGCCCTGGAGGTGGGGGGCCAGGTAGAACAGTTCCAGGTGGCGCCCGCCGCGTTCGTCGGGGCGGATCGTGACGCATCCGGCGAAGGCCCCGTCGATCCGCAGCACCGAGGTGTGCCGGACGGAGAAGGACTTCCGTACCCGTTCCCGGGAGCGGTCCGGGTCCCAGCGGCCGAGGCGTTCCAGGTCGGCGCGCATGACCTGGGCCTTGAGGTCGACGATGGGGTCGAGGTCCTCGGGGCCGGCCGGTACCAGGGTCCAGGTGGGGAGGCTGTTCACGGCGCGCAGTGTTCCACCGGTGCCCCGCCCCTGACCAGGGGTTTTCTCAGGACACGTTCCGGGAGTCCGCCCAGATCCCCTCGAACTCCTCGCGGTAGACCTCCAGCAGGCCCGGTTCGCTGCCGCCCGGCTGCTGGCCGGCGCCGCCGCGCAGGATCAGGGCCGGGGACTCCATGCCCCGGGAGCGGCGCAGGTAGGGCTGGATGACGCCGAGGTCGCGGCTCTGCCGTCGGCCGGCCACCGGGCCGGTGGGGCGGGGGCCCTCGACCAGGTAGGCGGTGAAGCGCGGGGTCTCGTCGAAGACCCGGATCTCGAAGCCGCCCTGGTCCCGCAGCCGGGCCCGGACCCGCCGCACGTGCATGATGTTCATCTCGATCGAGCGGGACAACTCGCCTCGGGAGAGGCCGAGTTCGCGTTCGCGGCGGCGCACCGCGCTGCTCGCCGGGTTGAGGAACAGCAGCCGGACCCGGCAGCCCTCGCCGGCCAGCCGGACCAGCCGTTTGCCGGTGTAGTTCTGGCAGAGCATGCCGAGGCCGATGCCGAGCGCGTCGAGGCGTCGGGCGCCGTCCAGCAGGTCCTCGACGGGCAGGTCGCGCTGCAGCCGGACCCGGTCGGCGTGGACCGCGACCACGTCGGCGTAGCGGCCGGCGACCAGGGACTCCACCACGTCGGCGGGCACCCCGCCGGCGCCGCCGTCCAGGACGGCGAGCAGCCGGGCGGCGGCGCGCTCGGTCTGGGCCAGCACGGTCTGGGTGAGCACCCGGTTGCGGGAGACCACGTGCCGGGCCACTTCCAGTTCGTCCAGGGCGAGTTCGATCTCGCGCCGGTCGGCGAGGTAGGGCTCGAAGCAGGGCCAGTGCTGGACCATGAGTTCGCGCAGTTGGGGCAGGGTGAGGAAGACCAGCGGGTCGTCGTCGGCCGGGTCGAGCAGGTAGCCCTTGCGGCGGCTGACCTCGCGCACCGCGCCGGCCCGGTGGGCCCACTCCTCGCCGGCCGGTCCGGCGGCGGCGGTGACCCAGTCCTCGCCGTGGGCGGGGGCGTAGATCGGGTGCAGCACCTCGTCGACCAGGGAGCGCAGCCGCTGTTCGACCAGGTTGAGCCAGACGTAGGCGCGGCCGGACAGCCGGACCCGCTGGTAGGACTCCTCCCACTCGCCGGTCGACCAGGCGAGCGCGGGGACCTCGACCGGGCCGGCCTGGGCGGGGACGAGGGCCCGGCCGGTCAGGGTGGGGCGCATGACGACCGTGGGCGCCTCGCTGCGGGTACCGCCTCGGTCGGGGCCGTCGGGCCCGGGGCCGCGGCCGCCAGCGGGGAACACCATGCGCCACCTCATCTGCGGCTGACCTCCGCAGGGGCGGGGGCCGTTGACGGGCCGTTGACAAGCACCGGTCGGCCGGGGCGGCCGGACGATCAAGGGTACTGCCCGCCGCGAGCCGCCCGCAGCCGGATGGGCCAGGGGCCCGTCCGCACCACCGGCCCCACCCGTCGCAACGAGGCCGGCACTCTTCACACGAATGCCCGCCGGACACCCGTTCGGAGCAACCCCGGCGGTACCTCCCGGCCGCCGGGGAGGCGCTCGGGGAGTATCTCCGGGAGTGTGCGGGCTGTGCCGTGCGTCACGGCGCGCCGAGCCCGCACATGCCCGGCCGCCCGGCCGGGAAGAGAGCGTCCGGGTCCGGCCGGGTCGTCCGACCGTACATCCGAATGGACGTCAGTTCCGGTATGCCACAAGGAAGTTGTCACAAGGAAGTTGAGGACTCATGCAGGTCTGGCCCGGTAAGCCCTACCCCCTCGGTGCCACCTACGACGGGGCCGGCACCAACTTCGCGGTGTTCTCGGAGAGTGCCGACCGGATCGAGCTGTGCCTGATCGACGGGGACGGCTCGGAGACCGCCGTCGAACTGCGCGAGACGGACGCCTTCGTCCGGCACGCCTACCTCCCGGGCGTCCAGCCCGGCCAGCGCTACGGGTTCCGGGTGCACGGCCCGTACAACCCGGGCCTGGGCCAGCGGCACAACAGCGCCAAACTGCTGCTGGACCCGTACGCCAAGGCGATGAGCGGCCACATCGACTGGGACGAGTCCGTCTACGGCTACCACTTCGGCGCCCCCGAGCGCCGCAACGACCTCGACTCCGCCCCGCACACGATGCACTCGGTGGTGATCAACCCGTACTTCGACTGGGGCACCGACCACCCGCCGCGCACCGACTACCACCGCACCGTCATCTACGAGGCCCACGTCAAGGGCCTCACCCGGCTGCACCCGGGCATCCCCGAGGAGATCCGCGGCAGCTACGCGGGCCTGGCCCACCCGGCGGTGATCGAGCACCTGGCCAAGCTCGGCGTCACCGCGATCGAGCTGATGCCGGTGCACCAGTTCGTCCGCGACCACCGGCTGCGCGACCTCGGCCTGGCCAACTACTGGGGCTACAACACCATCGGCTTCTTCGCCCCGCACTCCTCCTACTCCTCCACCGGCGACCGCGGCCAGCAGGTGCAGGAGTTCAAGTCGATGGTCAAGGCGCTGCACGCGGCCGGGATCGAGGTCATCCTCGACGTCGTCTACAACCACACCGCCGAGGGCAACCACCTCGGGCCGACGCTGTCGCTGCGCGGCCTGGACAACGTCTCCTACTACCGCCTCGCCCAGGACCAGCGCTTCTACGAGGACACCACCGGCACCGGCAACAGCCTGCTGATGCGCAGCCCGCACGTGCTCCAGCTGATCATGGACTCGCTGCGCTACTGGGTCACCGAGATGCACGTGGACGGCTTCCGCTTCGACCTCGCCGCCACCCTGGCCCGGCAGTTCCACGAGGTGGACCGGCTGTCCTCGTTCTTCGACCTGGTCCAGCAGGACCCGGTGGTCTCCCAGGCCAAGCTGATCGCCGAACCCTGGGACCTCGGCGAGGGCGGCTACCAGGTCGGCAACTTCCCGCCGCTGTGGACGGAGTGGAACGGCATGTACCGGGACACCGTGCGCGACCTGTGGCGCGGCGAGAACGCCGCCCTGGCCGAGTTCGGCTCCCGGCTCACCGGCTCCTCCGACCTCTACCAGGACGACGGCCGCCGCCCGATCGCCTCCATCAACTTCGTCACCTGCCACGACGGTTTCACCCTGCGCGACCTGGTCTCCTACAACGACAAGCACAACCAGGCCAACGGCGAGGACAACCGGGACGGCGAATCCTTCAACCGCTCCTGGAACTGCGGCGTCGAGGGCCCCAGCACCGACCCGGCCGTCGAGGAGCTGCGCGCCCGCCAGCAGCGCAACCTCATCGCCACCCTGATGCTCTCCCAGGGCGTGCCGATGCTCTCGCACGGCGACGAACTCGGCCGCACCCAGCAGGGCAACAACAACGCCTACTGCCAGGACAACGAACTCGCCTGGGTGCACTGGCCCGAGGGCGACGGCCCGGCGGCCCGGCTGCTGGAGTTCACCCAGGGGATGATCTGGCTGCGCCGCGACCACCCGGTGTTCCGGCGGCGGCGGTTCTTCCACGGGCGGGCGGTGAGCGGCTACGACGACCTCACCGACATCGCCTGGTTCACCCCCGCCGGGGAGGAGATGACCAAGCGCAACTGGGGCGCCAGCTACGCCAAGTCGCTGACCGTCTTCCTCAACGGCTACGCGATCTCCGAGCCGGACCGGCGCGGCGGGCGGATCGTCGACGACTCCTTCCTGCTGATGTTCAACGCCCACTTCGAACCGCTGGAGTTCACCGTGCCCGCCGGCCACGGGCAGGAGTGGCAGGTCGTGGTCGACACCGCCCAGCCCCGGTTGCCCGCCCCCGGCGGCGGGGCGAGGGTCAAGGCCGGGGACGCGCTGTGGCTCACCGACCGCTCGCTGCTGGTGCTGCAGCGGCCCGCGTGAGGCTCCCGGGGCCGGGTGAGGGACTCGGGGCCGGGTGACGTTCCCGGGTCCGTGCGGGGATCCCCGGCCCGGCGTAGGGATCTTGCGGTCACCTGTTCGGGTCAGCTGCGGGTCTTGGCGGCGGGCCCGGCCGGGTACCTATGGACCTATGACCTCCGCCGCCGAGCCCGCGCAGCCCCGCCCGGCCGCTACCCACCCCACCGCCAGCTACCGCCTCCAGCTCCAGCCCGGATTCACCCTGCGCGACGCCACCGCCGCCGTCCCCTACCTGGCCGCGCTCGGCGTCTCCCACCTGCACCTCTCCCCGCTGTTGGAGGCCACCCCCGGCTCCACCCACGGCTACGACACCGTCGACCACACCCGGATCAGCGAGCAGCTCGGCGGCGAGACCGCCCTGCGCGCCCTGGCCGCCGAGGCGCACCGGCAGGGCCTGGGACTGATCGCCGACGTCGTCCCCAACCACATGGCCGTGCCCGTCCCCGAACGGCTCAACCACCCGCTCTGGCAGGTGCTCCGGGACGGGCCCGACTCGCCGTACGCCCGCTGGTTCGACATCGACTGGACGGCGCAGCCCGGCCCCGCCGACGCCCCCGCGCGCGGGCGGGTGCTGCTGCCGCTGCTCGGCGACCGGCTCGGCGCCGCCCTCGACCAGCTGGTGGTGGACGGGGACACGCTGCGCTACCACCGGCACGAGCTGCCGCTGCGCCCGGGCACCGCCGGGCTGCCGCTGCCCGAACTGCTGGCCCGCCAGTGGTACCGGCTCGCCTGGTGGCGCCTCGCCCGCACCGAGCTCAACTACCGGCGGTTCTTCACCGTCAACGAGCTGATCGCCGTCCGGGTCGAGGACCCGGAGGTCTTCGCCGCCACCCACGCCGTGCTGCTGCGGCTGCACGCCGACGGGGTCCTGGACGGCTTCCGGATCGACCACCCGGACGGGCTCGCCGACCCGCGCGGCTACCTGCGCCGGCTGGCCGGGGCCACCGGCGGCGCCTACGTCGTCGTCGAGAAGATCCTCACCGGCGAGGAGCGGCTGCCCGCGGACTGGCCGGTGGCCGGCACCACCGGGTACGACGCGCTGCGCCGGATCGACGGCGTGCTCCTCGACCACGCGGGCGCCGGGCGGCTCGCCGGGGCGTACCGGGCCTTCCTGCACGGCGGGCCGGCGGGCGGTCCGGCCCAGGGCAGGTGCGAGGACCCGCACCCGGCGGTGGCCGCCGCCCGGCGCGGCCGGGCCGACATGACCGGGCCCGGCGGCGAGCTGAGCGCCGAGATCGAGCGGCTGGTCCGGATCGCGCTGCGGATCGGCGCGGCCGAACCCGCCCACGCCGACCACGCGCCCTGGCAGCTGCGCGCGGCCCTGCGGCGGCTGCTCACCGAGTACCCGGCGTACCGGCCGTACGCGCGGCCCGGGGAGCCCGCCGCGGACCCCGACCTGGCCGTGGACGACGCGGACGACCCGACCGTGCGGCTGGTCGCCGCGCTGGCGCTGGGCGAGCTGGGGCGCGGCCCCGACCACGAGGAGTTCTGCGCCCGCTTCGCCCAGACCGCCGCCGCGGTCGCCGCCAAGGGCGTCGAGGACACCGCCTTCTACCGCTGGAACGCCCTGCCCGGCCTCAACGAGGTCGGCGGCGAACCGGCCCGGCCCGGGCTGCCCCCGGCCGGGTTCCACGACTGGTGCCGCTACCTGGAGCGGGCCTGGCCGCACAGCATGACGGCGCTCTCCACCCACGACACCAAGCGCAGCGCCGACGCCCGGGCCCGGCTCGCCGTCCTCGCCGAGCAGCCGGAGGCCTGGGCCGCCGAGGCCGCCGCCTGGTCCACCGCCGCCGGGCCCGCCGCCCCCGGACTCGACCGCGACACCGACTGGCTGCTCTGGCACACCCTGGTCGCCGCCTGGCCGATCGACCCGGACCGGCTGGTCGCCGCCCTGCTCAAGGCCGCCCGGGAGGCCAAGCTGCACACCTCCTGGACCACCCCCGACCCGCGCTACGAACAAGCCCTGGAGCAGCGCGCCCGCGCCGTGTACGGCAACGCCGGGCTGCTCCCCCGGATCGAGGGCACCGTGCGGGCGCTCGGCCCGTACGCCCGCGCCAACACCCTGGCCGCCGCCCTGCTGCACCTGACCGTCCCGGGCGTGCCCGACCTCTACCAGGGCAGCGAGGAGCCGCTGTACACCCTGGTCGACCCGGACAACCGGGGCGTGGTCGACCTCGGCGCGCTGGCCGTACGGCTCACCGACGCGGCCACCCCGCGCCCCGGCGACCTCGCCCGGGAGAAGCTGCACCTCACCGCCACCGCCCTGCACCTGCGCCGCTCCCGCCCGCTCGGCGCGTACCGGCCGCTGGACGCCCCCGAGCACCTGCTCGCCTTCGCCCGCGGGGCGGACGTGGTCACCGCCGTCACCCGGCTGCCGTACGGGCTGGCCCGGGCGGGCGGCTGGCGGGACGCCGTCCTGGAGCTGCCGGCCGGCGGCCCCTGGACGGACCTGCTGTCGCTGCGCGGCTTCCCGGCCGGGCCGGTGCCGGTGGCCGAGCTGCTGGCGGCGTCGCCGGTGGCACTGCTGACGAGGAGGGGCTGAGGATGGCACGGTACGAGGTGTGGGCGCCGTACGCCTCGGTCCGCGTCAGGGTCGAAGTCGACGGCGTGGAGCACGAGTTGGCGCGCTGCCCGGAGCGCTCGGGCTGGTGGTCCGGCGAGGCGCCCGAGGGCGACTACGCCTTCCGGCTGGACGACGGCCCGGCACTGCCCGACCCGCGCTCGCCCCGGCAGCCGCACGGACCCGACGGCCCCAGCCGGGCGGTGGACCACGCCGCCTTCCACTGGTCGCGGACCGGCTGGCGCGGGCGCGCACTGCCCGGCGCGGTGCTCTACGAACTGCACATCGGCACCTTCACCGCGCGCGGCACCTTCGACGCGGCCGCCGAACACCTCGACCACCTGGTCGAGTTGGGGGTCGACTTCGTCGAACTGATGCCGGTCTGCCCGTTCCCCGGCCGGCACGGCTGGGGCTACGACGGGGTGTCACCGTGGGCCGTGCACGAGCCCTACGGCGGGCCGGAGGGGCTCAAGCGCTTCGTGGACACCGCGCACCGCAAGGGGCTCGGGGTGGTCCTCGACGTGGTGCACAACCACCTCGGCCCGTCCGGCAACCACCTTCCCGCGTACGGCCCGTACTTCACCGACCGGCACCACACCCCGTGGGGCTCGGCGGTCAACCTGGACGCGCCCGGCTCGGACGAGGTGCGGGCCTACCTGATCGGCAGCGCGCTGGCCTGGCTGCGCGACTACCGGATCGACGGCCTGCGGCTGGACGCGGTGCACGCCCTCGTGGACGACCGGGCCGTCCACTTCCTGGAGGAACTGTCGTGCGCCGTCGAGCGGTTGGCCGTCACGGAGAACCGCCCGCTGTTCCTGGTCGCCGAGTCCGACCTCAACACCCCGCGCACCACCGCCGCCCGGGAGGCCGGCGGCCACGGCCTCACCGCCCAGTGGAGCGACGACTTCCACCACGCCCTGCACTGCGCGCTCACCGGCGAATCCCAGGGCTACTACGGGGACTTCGCCCGCGCGCCGCTCGCCGCCCTGGCCAAGGCGCTGCGCCACGGCTTCTTCCACGACGGCGGCTGGTCCACCTTCCGGGAGCGCGGCCACGGACGGCCGTTCGGCTCGACGGCGGGCCACCGGCTGCTCGGCTACCTGCAGACCCACGACCAGGTCGGCAACCGGGCGCTCGGCGACCGGATCTCCACCTCGCTGCCGCCCGGCCGACTGGCCTGCGGCGCCGCACTGGTGCTCACCTCGCCGTTCACCCCGATGCTGTTCATGGGCGAGGAGTGGGGCGCCGCCACCCCGTGGCAGTACTTCACCGACCACACCGACCCGGAGCTGGCGGAGGCCGTCCGACGGGGCCGGTGGCGGGAGTTCGCCGAGCACGGCTGGGCCGCCGAGGCTGTGCCGGACCCGCAGGAGCCGGCCACCCTGCTGCGCTCGGTGCTCGACTGGACCGAGCCCCGGCGCGCCCCGCACTCCGAACTGCTCGACTGGTACCGGACGTTGATCCTGCTGCGGCGCACCCGGCCGGAGCTCGCCGATCCGGACCTCGGCGCGGTGCGGGTGGTGTACGACGAGGCGGCGGGCTGGCTGGTGGTGCACCGGGGGCCGTACCGGGTCGCGGTCAACCTGGGCCCGGGCGAGGCGGCGGTGCCGCTGGCGGGCACCGGGCGGGAGGTGGTGGCGGCCTTCGGGACGGCGGCGCTGGCGGGTACGGGGGTGCCGGAGGGTACGGAGGTGCCGGAGGGTACGGAGGTGCCGGAGGGTACGGAGGTGCCGGAGGGTACGGAGGTGCCGGAGGGTACGGGGGTGCCGGAGGGCGGGGCGGTGCGGCTGGCGGCGGACTCGGTGGCGGTGGTACTGACCGGCTGATTCACCAGAGGAAGGTGCCGATCCGCGCCTTGAGCGAAGCCGCGTCCAGGCCGTAGGCGGCCAGGTGCTCGGGGATCGCGCCGTACTGCCGGTGCTCCTCCCGGGGCACGCCCAGGGCCAGCACCCGGTGCGGGCGGTCGGCCAGCGCCGCGTGCGCCTCGTTCGCCGAGGTGCCCGCCAGGTACGGCTCCACCAGCACCACGTCCGCCTTCTCGCCCAGCGCGGCGCGCAGCCCGGCGGCGTCGAAGGGGCGCACCGTCGCCGCGTACAGCACGGTGACATCCAGGCCCTCGGTCGCCGCCAGCACCGCGTCCAGCATCGGGCCGACGGCCAGCACCACGCCCCGGCCGCCGGTGCGCACGGTGGTGAAGCGGCCGGGCTCGACCGCGACCGGCGCGTCGTTCTGGTGGGCGGACAGCCGGACGTACACGTTGCGGTCACCGTCCGCGTAGGCATGGCGCAGCAGCTGCTCGGCCTCGTCCGGGTGGCCGGGGACGTGCACCGTCCAGCCCGGGAGGGTGTCCAGCAGGGCGACGTCGCCCGGGGACATGTGGGTGCGGCCGCCGGCCGGCCAGTCGTAGGAGCCGGCCGCACTCACCAGCACCGCGCCGACGCCCTGGTGGACCAGGTCCAACTTGACCTGCTCCCAGGGCCGTTCGATCAGGAAGCTGGCGAAGGTGTGGGCGATCGGCCGCATCCCGGTCAGCGCCAGCCCGCCGGCCGCGCCGATCAGCAGCTGCTCGCGGATGCCGACGTTGACCACCCGGTCGGGATGGCGCCGCTGGGCGGGTTCGAAGGCGGCGGCAGTGATGTCGGCGAGCACCACGGCCAGCCGGGGGTCCTCGTCCAGCAGACGGGTGGTGACGTCGACGAAGCGGTCGCGCATGGTGTCCATCGGTGAAGTGCCTCTCATCGTCCGGCGGTTGGCTGGATGTCG
The DNA here is from genome assembly GCF_044749365.1 of Kitasatospora sp. NPDC089509. Lineage (NCBI taxonomy): Bacteria > Bacillati > Actinomycetota > Actinomycetes > Kitasatosporales > Streptomycetaceae > Kitasatospora > Kitasatospora sp. NPDC089509. Next base: position 112,800 of record NZ_JBIVHS010000015.1, read on the forward strand.
ACTGGATAGGGGTCAGGGGTTCTTGGGCTCGACCCGGGCGACCACCGCGTGCGGGCGGCCCGGGTGCTCGGCGGTGTACGCCCGGTGCAGCGCCTCGTGGTCGCGGCCGTCGACGGTCGCGGTGGACCAGCCCTCGGCGGCGAACCGCTGGGCGATGCCGCCCCGCCAGCCGTGGGTGGCCGAGGAGTTGTCGATCACCACCACGTGCAGCCGGTCCAGCCCGGACGCGCCGGCGAAGGCCACCGCCTCGTGGTTGGAGCCCTCGTCGAACTCGGCGTCGCCGACCAGCACCCACACCGCCGGGTCGGTCAGCCCCTGTGCCCGCAGGCCGAGCGCGGTGCCGACGCCCAGCGGCAGGCCGTGGCCGAGCGAGCCGGAGGAGATCTCCACGCCGGGCAGCAGGGTGCGGTCCGGGTGGTGGCCGAGCGGCGAGTCGTAGCCGCCGAAGCTCGGCAGCACGGCCGGGTCAATGAAGCCCTTCGCCGCGAGCACGGCGTAGTAGGCCATCGGACCGTGCCCCTTGGAGAGCAGGAAGCGGTCGCGGTCCTGGGCCTCGGCGGTGTCCGGGGTCACCCGCAGCACCCGGTCGTACAGCACCCACAGCGCGTCCAGGGTGGAGGTGGCGGCGGGGCCGTGCTTCTCGTCGCCGGTCATCAGGGCCATCAGCGCCTGGAGGTCCTCGAAACGGGCCCCGGCCACGAGGTCCGTGCTGGTCTTCGTCGTCATGCGTCGATCGTGCAACTTAAAGCCAGCTTGAGGTCAAGCGGCTACAGTGGGTGCCCATGACCGCGACCTCCGACGGCGGCCGCCCCGCCGGCCCGCGCACCGGCGACCTGCTCACCATCGGCCAGCTGGCCGCCCGCAGTGGGCTCGCCGCCTCCGCCCTGCGCTACTACGAGAGCCTCGGCCTGATCCACGCCACCCGCACCGCCGGCGGCCAGCGCCGCTACCCGCGCGGCACGCTGCGCCGGATCGCGTTCGTCCGGGCCGCCCAGCGGGTCGGCCTCTCCCTGGACGAGGCCAAGGTCGCCCTGGACCGGCTGCCCGAACGGCCCGCCCCCAGCGGCACCGAGTGGGACGCCGTCGCCGCCTCCTGGCAGAGCCGGATCGACGAGCAGATCGCCGAGCTGGAACGGCTCAAGACCAAGCTCACCGGCTGCATCGGCTGCGGCTGCCTCTCGCTCACCCGCTGCGCCCTCTACAACGCCGAGGACCGGGCCGGCCGGACAGGCTCCGGCGCCCGCTACCTGCTCACCCGCGACCCGGAGAGCGGCCCGGAGCCGGCCCCGGTGCACGCCCCGGACGGCTGCGCCACCCGCCGGGCCGCACGCTGAGGCACGCACGCTGAACCCGTCGGGCAGCACGCTGAAAAACCATTTGGCGCAGGGCCGTTGGTGTGCCTACGGTGCGGGGCATGCTGCCCCTGGTGGAGACGGACGAGCAGGGGGACGCGGTCCTCCCCGACGAGTCGGTGCTGCGCCCGGGCGCCCAGGCGCTGTGCGCGCGCCTCGGCCTCGGCGGGCTGCCGCTGGAGCGCTTCGCGGCGGGGTCCGTCCCGGTCTACGCGGTGGGCGCCGAGCACGTGCTCAAGCTGTTCCCGGCCGGCAGCGCGCGGGACGCCCTGACGGAGGAGCGCGTCCTGGCCTTCCTGGACGGCGCACTGCCAATCCCCACGCCGTCCGTCCGGGCGGCCGGCGCGGACGTCGACGGCTGGCGCTACCTGCTGATGTCCCGGCTCCACGGCGAGGGCCTGGCCGGGGCCTGGCCGCGCATCCCACCGGCCGAGCGCGCGCGGATCGCCCACGACTGCGGCGAGGCGCTCGCCACCCTGCACGCCCTGGACGCCGAGCCGCTCGCCGACGTACTCGGGCCCGAGGACTGGCGCGCCTTCCTCGACCGGCAGCGGGCCGGGGCCGTCGAGCGCCAGCGCGAACGCGGCCTGTCCGAGGCCTGGTTGGAGCAGATCCCGGACTTCCTCGCCGCCGCCCCGCTGCCGTCCGGCCCGCTCCCGTCAGGAAAGCAACGCGCCCTGCTGCACACCGAGTTCATGCGCGAGCACCTGATCACCGACCCTGCGGGCGGCTGGCGCCTCACCGGCCTGGTCGACTTCGAGCCCGCGATGATCGGCGACCCGGCCTACGACCTGGTCGCCGTCGGCCTGTTCACCACCCGCGCCGACCCGCACCTGCTCGGGCAGTTGCTCACCGCCTACGGCCGCCCCGTCGAGCCGCGCCTGCTGATGGCGTACACCCTTCTGCACGTGTACAGCGATCTACCCTGGTATCTCAGGGAGTTGAAGCCATCGGCGCGGACCTTGGAGGCCCTCGCCGAGGAGTGGTTCGGGGTCGCCTGAGCCGGACCGCGAGGACGGCGCCCGCAGCCCCGGATCCCGGATCACCGCTCCCGTAGAGTTCCCTGACCGGCGATCGACCCGAGGAGGAACGATGAACCATGACACCCAGGTGATCGTGGTCGGCGCCGGGCCGGTCGGACTGCTGCTCGCCGCCGAACTCCGCCTCGCCGGAGCCGAGACGATCGTCCTGGAGCAGGTCCCCCGCCCGTCCCCGCGGCGCCGGGCCCCCGGGATCGGCCCGCTCGCCTTCGAGGCCCTGCAACGCCGCGGCCTCGAACTGCTGTTGGCCCTGCACCGGTGGGACGACGACGACGCTCCGGAGGATGCCCACCGGAAAGCCAAGGGCAAGAGCAGGGGCCGGGGCAAGCGCAGGGCCAAGGCCAAGGACGCCGGGGCGGTCGTCGAACCCGACCGCGGGAACGGGCACTTCGCCCGGATCGGGACGATCGACCCCGCGCTCCAGGAGGAGCCCGAGCGCCGGGGCCGGCCCATCGGGCAGTCCGGCCTGGAGGCCGCCCTGCGCGCCCACGCGGAGAACCTCGGGGTGCGGATCCGGCAGGCCCACACCGTGACGGGACTCCGGCAGGACGACCGGGGCGTCACCGTCTCCTTCACCGCCGGCACCGTCTCGCCGCCGCAGTCGCGGTCCTGCCGGGCTCCGTACCTGGTCGGCTGCGACGGCCACCTCAGCACCGTCCGCGAGCTGGCCGGCTTCGACTTCCCGGGCACCGGGCCGCTGGTCACCGGCCGCCGGGCCCGGGCGGACCTGGTCTCCTGGAAGGCCCTGCCACCCACCGTCCGGACTCCGCACGGCACCGTGCTGCACGGCGGGGGCTCGGTCGAGGTGTACGAGCCCGCCGTCCCGCACTCCGACCACCAGGGGCCGATCACCGCCGAGGAGTTGGAGGGCAGCGCCCGGCGGGCCGCCGACGCCCGGGTCTTCGTCACCCGGTTCACCGACGCCGTGAGCTTCACCGACCACGCCCACCAGGTCACCGACTACCGGAACGGCCGGATCCTGCTCGCCGGGGACGCCGCCCACGTCCACTCACCGGGCAGCGGCCAGGGCCTCGACCTCGGGCTGCTGGACGCCGTCGCACTCGGCTGGCGGTTGGCCGCCGTGGTGCGCGAGGAGGCCCCGGAGGGCCTGCTCGACGGCTACACCGCCGAACGGCACCCGGTCGCCGCCGCCGTGCTGCACAACGCCCGCGCCCAGTCCGCCCTGCTGCTGCCCGGCCCGCACACCGAGGCCCTGCGGTCGATCGTCGCCGACCTGATGGACTTCCCCGAGGTGAACCGCTACTTCGGCCGGCTGCTGTCCGGGCTCGACACCCGCTACGACCTGCCGTACGCGCCCGCCGAACCGCACCCCCGGTTCGGCCGGCCCGCCCCCGACCTGCTGCTCGACCTTCCGGGCGGCGCCAGCACCCGACTGAGCCGACTCACCACCGGCGGCGGCTTCCTGCTACTCGCCCCGCCCGGCAGCCCCGCGCTGGCGGCGGCCCGCGCCCGGCTGGACGACCGACTGCGGGCCAGGGAGGTCACCGCGATCCACGGCGAGAACCTCTCCGCCGCGCTGATCCGCCCGGACGGCGTCATCGCCTGGACCTGCCGGGCGGGCGGCACCCCGGATCTCGCGCTGCTGGGCGCGGCGCTGGCGGCCTGGCTCGGGTGACGCGGCTTGCGGCTTGGCGGCTCGCGGGCTTGGCGGCTTGCGGGCTTGGCGGCTTGCGGCCTGCGGCTACTGCCAGGGGCGCGGATCGGTGCGCAGCAGGCTGTAGTAGACCATGTCGCGCCACTGCCCGTCCCGGAAGGCCATCGCCCGGTGCACCCCCTCGCGGGTGAAGCCCAGCTTCTCCAGCACCCGCTGCTCGGCGAGGTTCCCGGCCTCGGTGTCCGCCTCCAGTCGCATCACCGGGGTGTGCGCGAACAGGTAGTCCACCAGCAGGCGTTGGGCCGTCGTACCGATCCCCCGCCCGCGCGCCTGCGGCAGCAGCTGCACGCCGATGCTCCAGTACGGGGCGGTCGGGCGCGCGCCCTTGCGACTGGCGGCGACGAAGCCGAGGAACTCGCCCGCGTCTCCCGCCACCGCGAACACCCACTGCTCCTCGCTCAGCAGTCCGTGCTCGGCCCACCGCCGGCGGAAGCGCTCGGGATCGCCCCAGCCGTACCACTGGAACTCGCCCAGCGCGTCGGGGTCGTTCAGCATTCCGCCCATGGCGGTGAGGTCGGCTTCGACTATCGGACGGAGGGTGATCTTCGTTGCGTTCACGCAGCCGCCAACGCCCGAGATCGTTTGACTGTTCCTCAGTCCGTCGCCGAGCGGGCGACCCGGAAGCCGACGTCGTCGATCCGCAGCGTCGGGTGGCTGCGGCGGCGGACGGAGGCGCGGCAGCTCCAGTGCTCGTCGAACCAGCCGCCGCCACGCAGCACGCGGTAACTTCCGTACACCTCGGGGTCGTAGCGCTCCCAGCACCACTCCCAGACGTTGCCGAGCAGGTCGTACAGCCCGTAGGCGTTGGGCCGCAACTCGCCGACCTCGTGCGGGCGTTCGCCGGAGTTGCCGCGGTGCCAGGCGATCTCGTCCAGCGGGCCGTAGCGCGGGCCGTCGGTGCCGGCGCGGCAGGCGTGCTCCCATTCGGCCTCGGCGGGCAGCCGGTAGCCGTCGGCGGTGCGGTCCCAGGCGACGTCCTCGCCGTCCGTCCCGTCCAGCTCGTAGGCGGGCCGACGACCCTCGCGCCGGGACAGCTCGTTGCAGTACCGGACGGCGTCCAGCCAGGAGACGCTGTGCGCCGGGCGGCGGTCGCCCGCGGCGCCCTCGTACTGCTCACGGGTGACCGGACAGGCCGCCAGCTCGAACGCGGCCACCTCGACGCTCCAACTCCGCTGGGTGCGGCGGTCGGAGAGGGTGACGCGGCCGGGCGGGACGGCGATCAGTCCGGTGCGAGGGTCCATGATCGGCGATCCTACGGCCCTGATCCAGCGGCAGCCCAGCTCCGGCCGGTGACCCAGCTCCGGCCGGCGGCCTGCGGCCGCGCCGGGGCGGCCCCTACGCCGACGACCCGATCCCGCCCACCAGGTCGACGGCGCCCTGCGCGGCCAGTTCCTCGGCGTGCGCGGGCAGCGGGGTGCCCGCGTGCAGGTGCGGCCGGACGACGGCGAGCGGCAGGCCGACGACGGCGAGGGTGACCCGGTCGAGGTCCAGCGGTGTCGCGGCGCCGAGCCGCTCGGCCAGCCCGGCCACCGCCCGCCGCACCCGGACCGCGGCCTGCCGTTCGCGCTTCAGCTGCTCCTCGGGCCACTCGGCCCGGCCGAAGGCGTGCACGCCGTGCAGCAGGACGACGGCCCGCTCCCGGTTCGCCCGGCTCCAGGCGACGACCTGCCGGGCGGCCGCCCCGGCGGCGGGGCGCGGCTCGGCGTCCGCGGCGAAGGCGGGCAGGTAGGCCGCGTGGAACTCGTCCAGCGTCCGCAGCCACAACTCGGCGAGCAGCGCCGAGCGCTGGGGGAAGCGGTGGTAGACGGAGCCGTTGGGCGCGCCGCTCTCGCGGGCCACGGCGGACATCGTGACGGCGGCCGGTCCACCGGTGGCGGCGAGGCGGACGGCGGCGTCGAGGAGGGTGGCTTCGTCGTGACGGGGTGGCCTGGGCATGCATTGGAGAGTACTCTCCAATTCAATTGGAGGGACCCATCCAAAACCAGGAGGATCCACGATGGCGGTCATCAACGTCCACCAACGCACCATCCCGGCACCGGAGTCGACGGTCGGCACACTCCTCGACGGCCTGGCCGGCCCGGACGACCGGCTCTGGCCCGGCTCCGCCTGGCCCCGCCTGCACCTCGACGGCCCGCTCGCCGTCGGCTCCTCCGGCGGACACGGCCCGATCCGCTACCGGGTCGTCGGGTACCAGCCGGGCCGGTGGGTGCGCTTCCGGTTCAGCGCCCCGCGCGGGTTCGACGGGTTCCACGAGTTCACCGTCCGACCCGGGGACGGCGGTTCGGTGCTGAACCACACCATCGCCATGCGGCTGCGCGGCCCGGCACGGCTCGCCTGGCCACTCGCCTTCCGCTGGCTGCACGACGCCCTGGTGGAGGACTCCCTCGACCGGGCCGTCCGCGCCTGCGGCGGCACCGTCGACTCCCCCGCGCGCTGGAGCACCCGCGTACGGCTGCTGCGCCGGCTCGTCCACCGCTGACGGCGGCAGGGAGCACCGGCCTCCTGGCGACGGCGCCTGACATTGCCTCAGGATGGTGCCGCACGGAACGGATCAACGGACGAACGGACGGAAGGCGGCGAGGACCATGGCGGTCTTGACGGTCAGCACGGTGGTGGAGGCCCCGGCCGAGCAGGTCTGGGACGTGATCGGGAACTACCACGCCCTCGGCGACTGGCACCCCCACCTGCCGCCGAGCACCCTCGGCAACGAGCTGACGGGCAACACGATCGGCACGGTGCGGGTGTTCGAGTTCGACGGCATCGTGCTGCACGAGACGCTGGTCGCCTACGACGGCGAGGCCCGCAGCTACACCTACAGCTTCCCCGACGGCACCTTCCACTTCGACGGCTACCGGGCCACCCTGCGGGTCACCCCGGTCACCGAGCTGGGCGCCAGCTTCGTGGAGTGGAGCGTCACGTACGACATCGAGGCCGAGCACCGCAAGGAGTCCACCGAGCGGGTGCACGGGGTCTTCACCGTCGGCCTGGCCGCCCTGCGGGAGCAGTTCGCGGGCTGAGGCCCGTGGCCCGGCCGGATCCCGGCCGGGCCGCCGCATCAACCGCCTAACAGCACGAGCTTCCCGCGCGCCCGGCCGCTCCCGTCGGTCAGGAGTGCCCGGCCTCGGGCCGTGCGGCCAGGGCCGCATAGTCGTTTGCCAGCATCACCTGCGCCAGCCGGGCCGCCGCAGAGACCACTGCGGGCCAGCCCGGGGCATCCAGGAACACCTCGTCGGGCGACCGGGCACCGACGGCGTCCTGCACCGCGCTGTAGGCGACGCCGAGCCGGGCCATCAACTCGACCTCCTGCTCGGTGCGCAGGCTCCCGCCCAGAAAGCGGGCGGGCTCGTGCGCGTCGCAGAAGTCGTCGAAGAGCACGTGCACGATGTAGTCGAGATCCTCCAACTGCTCCTGGTCCAGCCACACTTCGCGCTGCCAGGTCGGGCTGGCCAGGGCCACGACGGCGGGCACGACGTGGAGCCGGAAGTACGGGAGGGAGATGCCGTGGTCGATCACCGGGCGAGGGTACCGATGCCGCTACGGGCCGGGCATCCGGTTATCGGACGGCTCCGCGCACGCCGTCGGGGGCCTCAAGGTCGGCATCAACGGCGCCGCCGTCGCGGACGCCGGACAGACCCTGAACGTCTCGGTCACGTACCAGTGTCTGCCGGACTACCAGTCGGCCGCCATCACCGTGCAGGGCACCCAGTCGGGGGTGTCGGGCCGCGGCTCGGTCCACGCCCCCTGCTTCGGCGGGCCGAAGACCGTGACCGTGCCGGTGAGCGCCGCCTCGACCGACGGCGCGTGGACCAGGTTCTCGGTGGACCTCTCCGCGTACATCGCCGACGCCGAGCTCACCACTCCCGCGCCACGGCCACCGTCCTGGCCGGCTGACCTCGGCATAGGACGGGACCGGTCGACCACGTGCCTGGTCGGCCGGCCTCAGAACGCCAGCGGGAACCAGCAGGCCGCCGAGACGGCCGCCGCTGACCAGCCGACGGCCACCGCCGCTCGGCCGACTCCGGGCCCGCAGGCTCGCTGGAAGGCCCCGATCAGCGCGGCGATCGCCGCGAGCGGGAGGACCAGGTAGCCGAGGAACCACCCCCAGGCCCCCAAACCGATCGCGGCCAGCAGGCCGATGACCAGCACCGGCACCCACACGGCGGCGACGCTGAACCCGGCCGCCGCACAGGCGACCCGGAAGCGGTCCCTGCGGCGATAGAAGACCGGCACGGTGCAGAAGGTGCCGGTCAGCAGCCCGATCGCGCAGAGGTAGAGCTGCCCACTGACCCCGCGCGTGAGCGCGGTGAGAATGAACGGCACCAGGAACACAGTGCCGGCAGCTCCAGCCAGCCACCGCGCACTCACCGGAATCCCGGCCATGCCGCCCCCTTTATTTGAACGAGTTCAAATCTAACACGCGGGGGCGGAGCCGCTCAGGCGTGCCCTCGGCCTCTGGGCCCGGCGAGCACCCACCGCCGGACGCACCCCAGGACCTGGCGCCGCGCGCGGCCCGTCGGCCGGATCCCAGGGGGCTCGATCCGGATCTCATGGTCAGCCCTCATCCCGCCACCTCGCCCCAGACGATCTTGCCGATGGGACGGCGCGGGCTGCAACCCCAGTTCGCGGTAAGGGAGTCGACGAGCTGGAGGCCGCGCCCGGTCTCGCCGTCGAGACCGGGCGCGGCGAGGGCGGGGAGGCGGTCACCCCGGGCGTCGTGCACCTCGATGCGGAGCCGCGTGGGGTCGAGGTCGAGGGCGAAGTAGATGAGGTGCCCGATCGGCGTGCCGTGCAGAACGGCGTTGGTGACGAACTCGGTAGTGACCACCAGCCCGGAGTCGAGGAAGCGGCCGCCGTCGGGAGCAGAGGACAGGAGGGCGGCGAGCCGCTGGCGCGCGATGGCGGGGGAACGACGGCTGCGCGGGAGCCAGATGGTGGAGGAGGAGGTTCGAGACATGGCGAAATCACCTTCCAGGCACACGAAATGAGTGGAGAAGGCCGGGCGGCGACAGCGGCAGCCCGTACACGTCCAACACGAAGCGCCCCACGAGAGCGCGCTACAGCCTCACGCCATGCATGTCACACACAGACAGCGCTTCGTTACGCACAGCATGGAGCATCGCCGCGAGAGATCGCAAGGCAAGTCGATGAAATATGAAAACTTTCAGATTCGAGAGCAAGGTGCGCCCTCTAGGCTGCTGCCGATGGTGGCGAACCGTCACCACTCGCATGCACACTGGTCCCTGAACGTCCTGAAGGGGTTACGTACATGGCAGTCGCAGTGCCAGCCGTGCGGTACCGACGCATCGCCGCTGAGCTGAAGCGGCTTCGCGAGCTGAGGAACCTGTCAGCCGAAGAGGTGGCGGCCCAAGTCGAGGGCATCAACCTCGTGAAGCTGAGCCGCTACGAGAACGCTCGCGTCCAGCTGAAGCCCGACGTCGTCCGCGCGCTGCTCGACTTCTACGGGTGCGACGAGGAGCTCAAGGAGGTCCTCGTCGAGATCCTGCGGGACAAGCGCCGCCCCGGCTGGATGGCCGGCTACGAGCAGCTGAACCCGCTCTACACCGACTTGATCCGCCTTGAAGAAACAGCAATAGCGAACAAGTCCTATCAGTCCGCCTACATCCCCGGCCTGCTACAGACCCGCCAATACGCCCACGCGATCATCTCCAGTGGCGTGATCAACAATCCCAGTGTCGAAGAACGTGTCGAGGTCCGGATCAACAGGCAGTCCGTCCTGACTCGATCCGAGAATCCACTCAAACTGTGGGCCGTGATCCATGAGGCAGCCCTGAGTATGAGCGCCGCCTCCGGCGTGATGGTCGACCAGTTGGACAAGCTGCTGCAGTTCAGCCAGCTCCCCAACATCAGGATCCAGGTCATGCCCGCCATGGCTCCACCACACCCCGGAATGACCGGTCCGTTCGCACTCCTGGAGTTTCGACAGCGCGATCTCGACCTGGTTCTGCTCAGCGGGATGCTCAGCAGTGACTGGGTGGAGGATCCACACCAAGTCGACATCTACCGAGCGGCGTTCGACGAAATCATGGCAACCGCCTTGTCCCTCGACAAGTCACGCGACCTCATCACACAGAAGAGAGACACGTTCAAGTGACCCACTTTCCTGTCGCCTCCGCACTCCCCGTGCAGTGGAAGAAGGCAGCCGCCAGCAACCCGAATGACGACTGCGTCGAGATGGCCGACAGCATCGCTGGCATCGTCCCGGTCCGCGACAGCAAGGACCCTCATGGCCCGGCCCTCGGCATCTCTCCCGAGGCCTGGCGCTCCTTCATCGCCGGCATCCGTTCCGGCGACTTCCCCGCCACCCCTTGAAATCTCCCGGGCGGCCCCGCGTGGCACGCGGGGCCGCCCGCTCTTCGCACTGATCGCCGGGGCCTGGAAGCAGGGCATGGTCCCGATCACGACAACACGATCCCGGCCGACGAGGTCCTGATCCGGATTCCGCCCCTGCCGGTGCCCGTGCTCAGGAGGGCCTGTGATGTCGCAGAAGGTGCCCAGCTTCTTCGAGTTGATCGGCTCCACTCTGCACGTCAGCGTTCCGGTCCGTGTGGGAGCGTCGCGTCGACCACGAGACGTTCGCGGTCTGATCGTTCGACCAAAATGTGCAGATCGGCTTCGATGGCCGGAACGGCGGATCCCTCCGTCTGCTTCCTGCACTTCAGATGTTCGAGGGGATGGCGACCCTTTACCTCGTACCCATAGCCACAAGCGCTGGGCAGGCAGTTTCTACGTCCTGCCCAGCGCTTGCGGGTTTCACGGTGCCCCCGATTACCGTCACGCCGTGAGCATTGGATTCGCGCTGGCGGGCGGTCTGACACCGGTCAGTTCGGCCGCGCGGTCGGCCAACAGAGGGGCCAGCTCGCGGTACCAACCTCGGGCAACGGCTTGCAGCATCTCGGCCAGGGCGACCAGCTCCCCGATCCGGCCAGCAGGGCTGTCCAGCACCGACACGAACTCCGCCTGGAGACGGGCGGCCACCGTGGGGACGAGCAGACTGTTGGCATGGAGCAGGCCCGGGTCGTAGCCGACGGGAACCAGCCCCCAGCGCTCCCAGTCGAGCAGGGTGAGCGGGGCCGTCAGGTTGCCCCAGTGCAGATCAGCATGGCCGGTGACCCGTTCGACTTTCTCCGGGGCGGGGATACCGAGGAACTGAGGGAAGGCCCGCTCGATCCATTCGGGTCGGACGGTGGTGCGGACGCCTTCCGCCTGGCCAAGCCGACTCAGGGCGTCGCGCAGGCTGCTCCACCACTCGTCCGGTAGGCCGGGGTCATGGGCGAGGTCAGCGCGATCCGGCGAGATGACCGGGTGGGTCACGTAGTCAGTGACCTCGGCCTGGTACATGCATTCGTCCTCCGACCAGTCGATCATGTCGTGCAGACGCGGTCGGGGGACATCGTCCGGAATCAGGGTGGACGCGCCGACGATGCCTTCGCCCGGCTTGCGCTGAGCATTGGCCTTGGTCGTGCAGTTGACTCGCAGCCACCGATTGCCGGCTCGTCGGCCCAGCGTTCGGCCCTGGAAACCCCAGACCGCGGGGCCGGTACAGATCAGCCCCAGGAGTAGGGCAGCGGTCTGGTGGGCGGCCTCCATGCGGGCTTGAGTCGCCTCATCCGGCGGCGAGTTCATCAAGGATGCTCCTCAAACGTTCAGGTGCCAGGGGGACGGCCACGGCCTTCGCAGCATCGTCCCAGTGTTCCGGAGTACTGGCTGACACGAGGACCACGTCCAGGCCGGGACAGGACGCAACCGTCAGGAGTGCAGCGGCCGGAGCCGACAGGCCGGGACGAATGAACTCCACCAGTTCGGGCGTCATCAGGCCGGGTAGCTCACCGCCGTGCAGCGGTGCAGAGGCGAAGGTGATGACACCGGCGTCTTGCGCTTGGACGAGCGGCCCACCTCCACCGAGCGCCTGGTCGATGGGATCGGCCATGACCAGGCTGACCGGCAGTTGGAGGCCCGTGAAGTGGTGTGCGTCTGAGCCGGCAGCCTCCCCGGCGAGGCCGAGCAATTCGAGCACCGTGAACGCGCCCGAGGTCAGGCCAGACCAAGTGGCGACGCCGTACCCGCCGATCTGACCGCTTTGGGCGAGCTCCTCCAGCACCGCGAAGGCTTCCCGAAGCTCGAACAGCACCTGAACACGGTCATGGTCGACTCGCTCGGGGTTGTGGACGAACACCAGATCGGCGTAGCCGAGCACGTTCAGCGCGCGCTCCGCCTGCCATCGGACGAAGATCGGCGCAAGGCTATGGCTGCCCGCCGCCGCGTCGGCGGGCAGCACGCCGGCGGCGACCGCAGCTCGACCCTGGGCCGCCGTGAAGAAGCCGGTCTTGGTCGATATCCGAACATCCGGGAAATCTCCCAACACCTGCGCCAACTGCTGCTGGGCGAAGCCGTCCGCATAGTTCGGGGCGGTGTCGACCCAGGCAGCGCCCGCCGCGAGGGCGGTGCGCGCCGCTTGAGCAACGGCGCGCACCCGGTACGTCCCCAGCCCCAACACGGCCGTCACAGTGCCGTCCCGACAACAGCAACCGCTTGCCCCTCGATGAGCACTGACACCAGGGCAGCCACGTCCTTGACCTCCAGTCTGGCGATCTCAGCCAGCGCCCCCAGCGTGGCCGGCTCCCCGGTAAGCAGCATCCGGAGCAGCGGGGTGGCCTGAACAGCGAAGTCCCATGCCGTGCCCGCCGCCGCCAAGGTGACGATCCCCTTCGGCGCGTGTTCCGTCAGCCTGGCCCGTGGTGTGGTCAGGCGCACCGTTACTTCGGCCTTGACCGGCAGGCCCTCGATGTACGGCAACGAGGTGATCGCCCGGCCGTAGTGAGTGGTGTCCATCGACTCGGCCCACCGATTGACCAGGTCGGGGTCGCTCAGCTCGCGCAGCACCTCTGCCCGCAGGTTCTCCACGTATCTGGCCTGCACCGACGGCGAAGCGAACCGCGGCACGTCCAGCCGCAGGGCGGTACGAGATCGTAGCTGGTCGACCACCCAGGTCAGGAGATCGGCTCCCGTGTTGGTGACCAGGCCGAAGGTGAGGTGCAGCGACTCCGAACCCTGGTCGGCCGACACCGCGTGCCACCAGCCGCGTGGCAGGTAGAGCACGTCACCAGCCGTCAGCACGATGTCGGCGACCGGCTCACCCTCGGGAGGGTCCGGGCTTTCGACATCTCGGAATGTCGGAGCTTCACGGGTGGAGCCGTAGAGCCGCCAGCGCTTGGCTCCGTACATCTGTACAACCACCACGTCGTGGTCGTCCCAATGGGTGCCGAAGCCTTCTTTCCCGGTCCACGAGGCGTAGGCGTTGACCTGCACCAGCGTGCCGAGGAAGCGCTCCAGACCTTCAGCGGCCGTTCCGATGGGCGGGTGGATCTTCTCGATGGAGTCCAGAACGAGCGAAGCGCCCTCGGCCAGGCGGGCGTGCAGCTCGGCCGGCTGAACACGATGCCATGTCACCGACCGGCGGGTGGTCACCGGCAACGCGTACCGGTGAAGCGGCACCATCTCGCCTTCCAACGACAGCCGCAGCCGTGGGGGCTCCAGCCGCTGTGTGGCGAGGATGGCGTTGAGGTCATCCCAGGAGAGCAGGTCGGCGACATCGGCGACCTGCCCAGGGATGACGGCGTAGGAGCGGTTGAACGTCTGGGCGAGGAACGAGTCCCCGCCCAGACGCGCCGCCCACGAGGCAGCATCAAGCATCGTGGGCGGCCGGATCAGTCGTTGCCGTCGGAACGGCCACTGCTGACGTCGGACGGCTGCTCGGTGCGAACCCGCGCCGCAGCGATCTTCCGCGCCGCAACGAGGAGGCCGCCCTCCGCGGCCGGAGCCGCCGGGGTGCTGTTGTGCACCATGCTCTTTCCCTTCTGTATGGACAATCCCGCCGGGGTTCCGGCGGGAGGACTTGGGTGGTGGGATGCCAACCAAGCTGAGGAAAGGAGCCGGCCAGCAGCCGAATCCCTTCCGACAGGTCTCTACAGAACCGCCTCCAACCAGCGTGGACCAGAGCAGAATTGACGCATCGATGTCGCATCCATGACGCATACCTGGACGTGACATGGCGCGTTATCAGGACAGACGATTCTGGCGTAGCAGAGGGCGGGGCCGATGGCGGTCAAGCGGGAACGGCTTGCTCAGCGGCGCAAGGATGCCGGCCATACCCAGGAGACCCTGGCCGACGTGTTGGGAGTCCATCGTTCAACGGTGGTGCGGTGGGAGCGCGGCCAGGGCGAGCCGCAACCGTGGATGCGGGTAAAGCTGGCTCGGCTGCTGAAGATCAGCACCATCGAGTTGGGGTCGCTCTTTGCGGTGCCGGATCAGCCAGCAGCTGTCATCGAGTGGGTGCCGGCTCCGCGAGCCGAAAGCCCCCATCTCCCGGCACCACTACCTGACCTCAGGGGTGCTGACACCGGGCAGCCCGGCCCGGGTGAACTGGAGCACAAAGCCGCCACTCTCGGCGCGTCCATGGCCCTGATGGGCAACGAGGTCAGAGTTTGCTGCCGCGCGTCCGACGGGAGGATCACCTTCGTGACCATGCCGCGCCGCGCCCTACTGCGCTCAGCCACTGCGGCCGCTGGCGCAGCTCTGACCACGGGAGTACCTGGTGCGCCTGCGGCAAAGCCGTTGCTGTCGCCCGACCTGCACCCGGTCGAGAACCTGCGCCAGCTGCGCAGATCTCTGGTCGAGTGCGACAACGTGCTGGGTCCGCGTGACATCGTCGCCAGCGCCCAGGACCATCTGCGCCTGATCCAACAGCTGCGCCGCGAGGCCGCCGGCCGCGACCGACTCGACCTCATGCAGGTCCAGGCCGAGTACGCCGAGTTCTGCAGCTGGCTGTACCAGGACAGCGGAGACCACCGGGCGGCGCAGTACTGGGCGGACCGGGCGCTCGATTGGTCCAACTCTGCCGGCGACCACCACCTGACCGCCTACATCACCGCCCGCAAAGCGCAGCTGGCCGGCGACATGAAGGAACCGCTCGACGCCATCGATCTGGCCGAGTCGGCCCAGCGGATCTCCCCACAGAGCAGTCGGCTGGTTGCCATGGCGAGGGTCTACGCGGCTCACGGCCACGCACTGGCCGGCGACGAGCTGGCCTGCCAGCGAGCGTACGACGAGGCGCTGGGGCTGGTGGCCGGCCCAAGGGACGTGCCGGTCAGCCGCGGCCGATGGCTGGAAGCCACCTACGTCGAAGCGCAGCGAGCGCGCTCACTGGCCGTCCTGGGCCAGTATGAGGCGGCGGTGCGCGGGTTCGACCAGGCCATCCGGGCCTTGCCTGCCACGTTCCGGCGCGACCGTGGAGTGTACCTGGCCCGGTCGGCCTCAGCTCAGCTGCGTGTCGTCGGACCGGAGCAGGCCGCGATCACGGCAACTGAAGCCCTGTCAGTGGGAGTGGGGACCGGCTCGGGTCGGATCTTTGGTGAACTTTCCTCTCTCGACAGTAAGTTGCAATGCTGGGGGACGGTGCCCGAAGTTGCGCAGTTCCGCCGGGCTCTCGACAGCGTCATGCTCCATGAAGTGTGATCTCCCCAGAACCATGAACCGCACCCGCGAAGAACGGAACCACGATGGCCGAGCGCCCCTTCGTCCTGCTGAGCGTTGCCAGCTCGATCGACGGCTACATCGACGACGCCTCGCCTCAGCGGCTGCTGCTGTCGAACGCGGCCGACTTCGACCGGGTGGACCAGGTGCGGGCCGAGTCGGACGCCATCCTCATCGGCGGCAACACCCTGCGCAGTGACAACCCGCGCCTGCTGGTCAACAACGACAAGCGCCGGGCTGACCGGGTGGCCGCCGGCAAGCCGGAGTACCCGTTGAAGGTCACCGTCACGGCCAGTGGCGACCTGGACCGCGACCTCAAGTTCTGGCACTTCGGTGACAAGAAGGTCGTCTACACGACCGACGCCGGTGCCCTGAAGCTGCGCGACCGCCTGGACGACCTGGCCGACATCGTCAGCACCGGGGACACGGTCGACTTCGGCGCCATGCTCGAAGATCTGGCGGCCCGGGGTGTGGGTCGGCTGATGGTCGAAGGCGGCGGGCAGATTCACACCCAGTTCCTCTCCCAGGGCCTGGCCGACGAGATCCACCTGGCCATGGCGCCGCTGCTGGTCGGCGAGGCCGGTGCACCGCGCTTCGTCCACCCGGCCGAGTTCCCCGGTGGCAGCACCCGCCGGATGAAGCTGCTGGGCGCTGAAACGGTGGGCGACGTGGTGCTGCTGCGCTATGCGCCGAAGGAGGCGTGAGGTCTCGCAGAGCGTTCCAAGCATCGATGAGCTGCTATGGCCCACCTCTTCGGGGACTGGCGTTTCCTCGAAATGAACCCCAACGGCCAGTGGTCGTGGATCGAGCACAGGACCGGCGTGCCGATCTCAGGCGCCCTCGCGGATCTTCTGGAGAAGGGCAGCACGGATGAATGACACCCCGACCGACGCCGAGGAAGCGGCACGCGACCTGCGCGCCGTACTCGTGACGGCCCTCGAACGTGACGGGTCGTTGCGCACCCCGCCGTGGCGGGACGCCGTCTCGGCCGTGCCCCGTCACGTCTTCCTGCCCGCCTTCTACACCACCGTGGACGCCCCGGACGGCATCACCCGGTACACCCCGGTCAGCCGGGACGTCGACCCGCACACATGGCTCCGCCTCGCCTACGAGAACACCACCTGGGTCACCCAGCTCGACCACGGCGCCAGCTCCGCGTCGAACGGCGAACCCCGCGCCGGGACGCCCACCAGTTCCTCGACGCTGCCCGGCGTCGTGGTGCGGATGCTCGAAGACCTCGACGTCCCGGACCGCGCGGACGTGCTCGAAGTCGGCACCGGTACCGGCTACTCCACGGCCCTGCTGTGTGCCCGCCTCGGCGCCCGGTACGTCACCAGCGTCGAGCACGACGCCGACCTCTCCTCCGCCGCCGGCGAGCGGCTCGCCGCCCTCGGCCACCGCCCCCGCCTGATCGTCGGCGACGGCGCCGAGGGCAGCCCCGACGGCGGCCCGTACGACCGGATCATCGCGACGTACTCGCCCGGCCGTGTCCCGGGCGCCTGGCTGGCCCAGGCCCGCCCCGGTGCGGTCATCCTGGTGTCACTGGTCGGCGGCCTCGACGCCTACGGCTACGTGAAGCTGCACGTCCACGACGGCGAGGCCCGAGGCTGGTTCATCGACTCCGAGGTCTCGTTCATGCTCTCCCGGGAGACCCGGCGGCCCGAGATCGGGCCCCTCATGCGCGCCGCCGTCCGGGCCCGCGACGACTCCGGCGGCCTCGACACGACCCTCCACCCCGACCTCCTGGACGACCCCGCCTTCCTGTGGCGCGCCCAACTCGCCATGCCCGGCACGACCCGGCTGCGCCTGGCCACGGACCGGGCCGAAGGCCGGTGGTTCCTCCACCCCGACGGCTCGTGGGCGGCACTGGAGAGCGGGAACGACGGCGCTATCCGCGCCTACCAGGGCGGCCCGCGCAGCCTCTGGGCCCGGTTGGAGGCCACCGCCACGGCCTGGCTGTCCGAGGGACGCCCCGGGCTGGACCGTTACGGGCTGACGGTGACCACGGAGACGAACACGGTCTGGCTGGACGACCCCGGCAACCCCGTCGGCGTTCTCGACGACTGAGACGGCTGAAGGGCCACGGGCGGGGCGGCCCGCGGCTGATGCTCGGTAGGTTTGCGGCATGACGAACCGTGACTGCATCGTGGTGACCACCACCCACGAGAGCGAGGCGAAGGCCCGGGAGTTGGCCGCCGCGGTGGTGCGGGAGCGGTTGGCGGCCTGTGCGCAGGTGTATCCCGTGCGGTCGGTGTACTGGTGGGAGGGTGAGGTGCAGGACGCCGCGGAGTGGAGGATCGACCTCAAGACTCGCGCGGACCTCGCCGGCCGGCTCGCCGATTTCATCGGTGAGCAGCACAGCTACGACACCCCGGAGATCATCGGCGTACCGGTGGTCACGGGCTCCGCGGCCTACCTGGAGTGGGTGGGTGCGGAGACCCGCACCGGCTGAGCAGCTGCGTGAAGCGGTCCGGATCTCCTCTCGGAGTTCGCGGGCCGCTGCCGTTCCTGGGAGTTGGTCCGCGGGAGTGGACAAGCGCACCGGAAGTCGGACCCGCCGACTTCCTGTGCGAGCCTGCTGGAGGTTGACCCGGGGCGGCGGCGCGGCACGGTGAAGTCAGTCGGTGGCGGGGCGGGGCGTCAGGCGGGCGGCGCGGGTTTCCAGGTAGTGGCGCTCGGTCAGGCTGGTGGTGCCGCGGGCGGCGCGGTAGTAGGTCTCGCGGGCCGCCGAGTGGTCGCCGGCCCGCTCCAACAGGTGTGCGCGGACGGCGTGCAGCCGGTGGTGGTCGGTGATCCGGTCGTCCGCGGCGAGCTCGTCCAGCAGGGCCAGGCCGGCTCGCGGTCCGTCGATCATGGCGACGGCCACCGCCCGGTTCAGGCTGGCCATCGGGTTGGGCGCGAGCCGTTCCAGGATCTTGTACAGCGTGTTGATCTGACGCCAGTCGGTCTCGCCGGTGCTGGGCGCCTCGTCGTGCAGCGCGGCGATGGCGGCCTGCAGCTGGTAGGGGCCGAGTGTGGAGCGGGTCATCGCGTCGGTGACCAGTGCGACGCCCTCGGCGATGCAGTCGCGGTCCCAGCGCGAGCGGTCCTGCTCGTCGAGCGGGATCAGTTCGCCGTGCGGGCCGGTGCGGGCGGCCCGGCGGGCGTCGGTGAGCAGCATCAGGGCCAGCAGGCCGGCCACCGCGCCGTCGTCCGGCAGCAGCCGGTGCAGCAGGCGGGTCAGCCGGATCGCCTCGGCGGCGAGGTCGTCGCGCCGCCGCTGGTCTCCGGGGCCGGCGGTGTAGCCCTCGTTGAAGATCACGTACAACACGTGCAGCACGGCCCGCAGTCGCTCTGCCCGGTCGTGCCCGATCGGCAGGGTGAACTCGCTGCCGCCGGCCTTGATCCGCGCCTTGGCCCGGCTGATCCGGGCCGCCATGGTCGGTTCCGGCACGAAGTAGGCGCGGGCGATCTCCGCGGTGGTCAGCCCGCCGACGGCGCGGAGCGTCAGCGCGATCTGCGAGGCCGGGCTCAGCGCCGGGTGGCAGCACAGGAACAGCAGGGTGAGGGTGTCGTCGCGGTCGGCCGGGGTGGACTCGCCGGGGCCGGGCGACGTCGGTTCCGGTTCCCGGGCGGCCGCCTCGTCCTCGCGTCGGCGCCGGGCCTGTTCGCTGCGGATCCGGTCGACCAGGCGGCGGCCGGCGACCGTGGTCAGCCAGCCGCGCGGGTTGTCCGGGACGCCCTCGGCCGGCCACTGCGTCGCCGCGGCGAGCAGCGCCTCCTGCACGGCGTCCTCGCTCGGCTCGAACTGCCCGTACCGGCGTACCAGCGCGCCGAGGACCTGCGGCGCGAGCGCGCGCAGCAGGCCCTCGACGGTGGCGCGGTCGGCGCTCACTCCGTCGGGCCTCCGGAGAAGATCACCTGGCGGACCTCGATGCCCAGGCCGTTGAACCGGGCGTCCGGAATCATCGCGGCCAGCTCCAGCGCGCGGTCCCTGCTCTCGACGTCGACCAGGTAGTAGCCGCCCAGGAACTCCTTGGCCTCCAGGTAGGGACCATCGGTGACGACCGGCACGCCGTCGCGGACGCGGACCACCGAGCTCCGGGACGGGTCGGCCAGCGCCTCGGTGCTGATCAGCTCGCCGGACTCGCGGAGCGTCTTCATGAACTCGCCGTGGCCTGCCATGATCTCCTGGCGCTCGGCCTCGGTCAGTTCCGCCATGATGGCCGGGTCGATGTGCATGATCAGCAGGAACTTCATGTCCAACTCCTCACCGTCGCGGCGCCCGGTCGGGCCCCGTCATCGGGTGGTCGTCGCGGGCCGACCGCTCTTGACGTGCCGGCGGCGGGTTCAGCAGATCGGATGATTCTGCCGGTACGGGTCAAGATCCGTCGACCGGCTCCGACCTCCTGGTGACGATCCACGTCGCACCACCGTTGTCGCCCGTTGTCGCCATCACAGGAGGAACACATGGCTCAGCTGCTGAGAGTCCAGAACTTCAACGTCTCAAGTGACGGAATCGGTGCCGGTGAGGACCAGACCCTCGCGAGGCCGTTCGGTCATGTCGAGCCCGAGCGGCTGTTCGCCTGGGCCGGCGCCACGGCGAGTTGGCCCATGCGCACCGAGCCCGGGGGCAGCCGGGGGCTCGACGACTACCTCACCCGGGACTACGCCCGCAACATCGGCGCCGAAATCATGGGCCGCAACAAGTTCGGGCCCCAGCGCGGGCCCTGGGAGGACCATGAGTGGTGCGGCTGGTGGGGTGACGAGCCCCCGTTCCGCACCCCGGTGTTCGTGATGACCCACCACGAGCGTCCTTCGTTCACGCTCTCCGACACCACGTTCCACTTCGTCGCCGGCGATCCGGCCACGGTCCTCGAACGGGCCCGGGAGGCGGCCGGGGGCAAGGACGTCCGGCTCGGCGGCGGGGTCACCACCATCCGGGAGTTCCTCGACGCCGACCTCGTCGACACCCTGCACGTGGCGGTCTCGCCGGTGGAGCTCGGATCCGGACTACGGCTCTGGGAGTCCTCCGACGAGCTGCTCGACCGGTTCCACCGGGACGTCGTGCCCAGCCCGAGCGGGGTGACGCACCACCTGTTCTGGCGGAAGTGAGGTCGTGGAGAGCCACGGGCGGCCCCGCGCATCGCGTGGGGCCGCCCGTCGTGGCTACCGTGCACCGCTCAACTGGCCTGGCCGGTCGGCATGATGGTGACCTGCTGGAGGTTGACCCGGGGCGGCAGGGTGGCGATGAAGCCGACCGCCTCGGCGACGTCCGCCGGGGTGAGCCACTCCATGGTGTCCCTGGAGCCCTCCAGCCACTCCCGGGCGCCCTGGTCGGTGACGTGGCTCTGCAGTTCGGTGCCGACGATGCCGGGCTCCAGGGCGGAGACCCGGACCTTCTTCGGGCCGAGCTCCGTCCGCAGGGTCCGGGAGAGGTGGCTGACGTAGGCCTTGGTGCCGGCGTAGACCGCGAAGGTGGGGAAGAGGTTCTGCGCCGCGATCGACGAGGTGTTGATCAGGTCGGCCACGCCCTTCTCCGCTCCGGCCTTCACCAGTTGGGGGGTGAAGGCGCCGATCGCGTTCATCAGCCCGGTGATGTTGAGGTCGATCTGCTGCTTCCACTGGTCCGTCGCCAGCTCCTCGATCGGCGCGGGCAGCATCACCCCGGCGTTGTTCAACAGCAGGTCAGCTCCGCCGAATTCGGTGTCCACCCGCTCGGCGGCGGCCTTCAGCGCCTCGGCGTCGGTCACGTCGGCGGCGATCGCCACCACCCGGCCGCCGTTCTTCTCGATCCGCTCGACCAGCTCCGCCAGTCGGTCCGCCCGCCGGGCCAGGACGACGACCTGGGCGCCGAGTTCGGCCAGCTTCTCCGCCGAGGCCTCGCCGATTCCGCTCGACGCACCGGTGACGACGGCAACGCGACCGGCGAGCGGCCGGAACGTGGCGTTGGACGTGGTGCCGAACGTGTTGTTGGACGTGGTGTCGGACGTGGTGTTGACAGACATGATGCGTTCCCTCCAGGGGAGTTGTCCGGGATTCCGCGGCCGCTCTCCGTCGGCCGCAGATCCAGTAGACGCCCCGCGACAGCCCCTCGGGACGCCATAACTGGCCCTGCCCCGACTGGTACTGCCAGGACCACCCGGGCCCCACCCGCACCGGCACCACCACCCCGACAATGGACCCATGGCACCCATGGACCGCACCAAGGAAATAGCCGGCTTCCTCCGCTCCCGCCGCGCCCGCATCACCCCCGAGGACGCCGGACTGCCCTCCGACGGCCGGGTGCGCCGCGTCCCCGGCCTGCGCCGGGACGAGGTGGCCCGACTCGCGGGCGTCAGCTCCGAGTACTACACCCGGCTGGAGCAGGGACGGGCCCTCAACCCCTCCTCCGAGGTGCTGGAGGCGATCGCCCGCGCCCTCTGCCTGGACGCCACCGAGCGCGAGCACCTCGACGACCTGCTGCACGGCGGCGCCCAGCCCGCCCGCCGCGCCCCGGCCCGGGCCCAACGGGTGCGCCCCGGGCTGCACTTGATGCTGGAGACGCTCACCCATGTGCCGGCCCTGGTGATGGGCCGCCGCACCGACGTCCTGGCCTCCAACCGGCTGGCCCGGGAGATCCTCACCGACTTCGACGCCCTGCCCGCCAACCGCCGCAACGTGGCCCGCCACTACCTCCTGGACCCCAAGGCCCGGGACACCGTGGGCGATTGGCCGCGGCTCGCCTCCGAGACGGTGGCCATCCTGCGACTCGAAGCGGGCCGCTACCCCCACGACCGGCAACTGGCCGACCTGGTCGGCGAACTCACCCTCCAGTGCCCCGAGTTCACCGGCTGGTGGAACGACCACCGGGTGCTGCGCCGCACCCACGGCGCCAAGCACTACCACCACCCGCTGGTCGGGGAGCTGCACTTCTCGTACGAGTCCTTCCAGGTCCCCGGTGACGACGAGCAGACCCTGTGCGTCTACAACGTCGAACCGGGATCGGAGACCGCCCAGTCCCTCCGGGTCCTGGCCAGCTGGACCGCGCCCGAGGCCGCGCCCGAGGCCACGCCCGCCAACTGACCGCCACCTGAACCTGCCCGGCCGCTCCCCCAACTACCCTTCCCCCCATGCCCCACAACGAGCTCACCGCCGACCTCGTCCGCCAGCTGCTGCGCGACCAGCACCCCGACCTGGCCGACCTCCCGCTGCGCCTCGGCGCCCGCGGCTGGGACAACCAGATCTGGCGGCTCGGCGACGACCTCGCCGTCCGGCTGCCCTGGGCGACGGAGACCGCGGGTGACCGGCTGCGCAAGGAGCACGCCTGGCTGCCCGCCCTCCCGGCGCCGCTCCCGCTGCCGGTCCCGGCGCCCCAGCGGCTGGGCGAGCCCTCCGGGCGCTTCCCCCACCCGTGGCTGGTCACCACCTGGCTCCCGGGCGCGCCCGCCGACCGCGCGCCGATCACCCGGGCCGAGGCGGCCGCCGACGCACTCGCCGCCTTCCTGAGCGCCCTGCACCGCCCCGCTCCCGCCGCCGCACCCACCGGGGAACGGGGCGGGCCGCTGGCGGGGGTCGCCGACGGGGTCGTCCGGGGGATCGCCGAGGCCGCCGACCTGGGGCTGATCCCCGATCCGGACGCCGCCCTCGCGGTCTGGGAGGACGCCGTCACCGCTCCCGCCTGGACGGGCCCGGCGCTGTGGATCCACGGCGACCTCCACCCGGCCAACGTCCTCACCGAGGACGGCATGCTCTGCGGCGTTATCGACTTCGGCGACCTGTGCGCGGGTGACCCGGCCTGCGACCTCGCCGCCCCCTGGAACCTGCTCCCGGACGGCGTCGCCGACCGCTTCCACCGCGCCTACCGGCCCACCGCGGACCCGGCGACCCTGCGCCGCGCCCGCGGCTGGGCCCTGTTCCGCGCCCTCGGCGGCATCCACATCGGCGAGGCGGGCCTGCGCGGCCGCCCCGGCGGCAAGCCCTCCTGGGGCCCGCCCGGCCACGCCGCCCTGCGCCGCCTCATCGCCACTGCCACTGACACTGCCACCACCACGATCTGACGCCACGTCAGGAGTTAGGGCAGAACTCCGCGTTCAGCTCGGCGGTGAACAGGTCGATCGGCCCGCTGCCGCCGTTCAGCCAGTCCCCGTTGACGTTGGTGGAGAGCAGGTGGCGGCCGTCCCGGCTGCCGTAGGTGTAGGTCCACGAGCCGTTGATGGCGCCGCCCATGCCCCAGACGGTGGTGCAGTTCAGCTTGACGGAGCTGACGCCCAGCCCGTAGGTGGTGTCCTTGATCCACGCGTCCTTCGGCGTCTGGACCATCGTGAACATCTCCTGCTGCTGGGCGGGCGGCAGCAGCCGTCCGCCCAGCAGGGCGGCGAAGAAGGTGTTGAGGTCGCGGGTGGTGGAGATCATGTCTCCGGACGCCCAGCCCCAGGACGGGCTCAGCTCGGTCACGTCGTAGTCCGGGGTGGTCGGCTCGGTGTACCCGAGGTGGGAGTACTCCCGCCCGTGCGGCCCGTGGATGGTGACGTCGTCGGAGGCGGGCTCGTAAGTGCTGGTGAGGCCGAGCGGGGCGGTGATGCGCTGCCGGATCTGCTGGGCCAGGGTGCCGCCGGAGGCCCGTTCGACGATCATCCCGGCGAGGACGTAGTTGGTGTCGGAGTACGTCCAGCCGGTGCCGGGGGCGAAGTCGGGCTGGTGGGCGCTGGCGATGCCGACGAGCTGCTCGGGGGTGAAGTCGTCGAAGCGGTGCTGGAGGAAGGGCTCGTGCCAGAACTTCTTGCCGATCTCCTCGTCCGTGGCGAAGTTGGGGACCCCGCTGGTGTGGTTGAGCAGCTGTCGGACGGTGATCTTGTCGGGCTGGTAGCCGGGGGCGTCGAGGACTCCGGGCAGCCAGTGCTCCACGCTGTCGTCCAGGTTCAGCTCGCCCTCGGCGGCGAGCTGGAGCACGACGGTGGAGACGAAGGTCTTGGTGGTGCTGCCGATCCGGAACCGGTCCTGCTCCTGGCGGGGCCGCCCGGTGGTGAGGTCGGCGACGCCCGCCCGGCCGAACCAGCGGTGGCGCCCGTCCCGCACCTCGGCGACGGCGCCGGGGAGTCCACCGGTCGTCACGCCCTGGCCGAGCACGGCTTGCACGCCCGGGTGACGGTCCCGCTCCCCGGCCTGCCCGGTCCGTCCGGCCTGCGCCTGGCCGGCAGCCTGTCCGGCGACCTGGTCGGCGAACACCGGCGCGGCGGTGGTGACGGTGGCGGCGAGCACGGCCCCGGTGAGCAGGGCGGTGACGGCGGCGCGGGTGGTGGTCCTCATGGTGTGTTCCCCCTCGGCGGTGTTTCCCGTTGACGGAGAGAACGTTCCCGCGAATTCACAACACCGTCAACGTCAACTCCCCGGCCACTTCCACATCATCGCAGCTCAGTTGACGTTTTTCCTTGCAATGGGACTGCTTGTGAACGCAACACCTCCACGCTCCCATTGCAACGATGCGGGCATCGGCCGGATACTCTCCTGACCATCACGAGGAACCCCTGCGAGGAACCCACGCGAGGAACCCACGCGCGGAGCCCGCGAGGACGAGAGGACGAGGCCGGATGCCCGGAGGCCGACTGACCCAGCAGGACCGCCGGCGGATCGCCACCGGCCTGGCCGAGGGGCTCGGCTACGGCGAGATCGCCCGCGGCCTCGGCCGCCCGACCTCGACCGTCACCCGCGAGATCGCCCGCAACGGCGGCCCGTCCGGCTACCAGGCCGAGCGCGCCCAGCGCGCGACCGCCCAGCGCTCCCGCCGCAGCCGGACCGCGCCCGCCCCGCGCCCGACCACCCGGGCCCCCGCCGCCGTCACCGTCGCCGTCGACCGGGACCCGGCCGCCGTCGACGAATTCGCCGGCCAGCTGGCCGAGTTGCTGGTGCACGTCGGCATGCCCCGGATGGTGGCCCGGGTGCTCGGCTGCCTCTACGTCACCGACGAGGGCAGCCTGACCTCCGGCGACCTGGTGCGGCGGCTGCAGGTCAGCCCGGCCGCCGTCTCCAAGGCGATCGGCTACCTGGAGGGGCAGGCGCTGGTCCGCCGGGAGCGCGACGACCGGCAGCGCCGGGAGCGGTACGTCATCGACGGCGACATCTGGTACCGCGCACTGCTGGCCAGCGCCGAACGCAACGCGATGCTGGCCGGAATCACCCGCCACGGCGCCGAGTTGCTCGGACCCGCCACCCCCGCCGGCACCCGGATGGACGACGCGTCGGCGCTGCTGGAGCGGATCGGCCAGGACATCGTGCGCTCCGTCCGGCAGTGGTACGAGGAGCGCGGCCCGGTCCCGTCCTGACCGCCCGGCGACGACCCGGGACCAGCCCGACCGTCGCCGTCGACCGGCTCCCAGCCGCCGGTCAGCCCGCTCCCAGCCGACGGTCAGCCTCTCAGCCCCTTCTCATCCACCAGGCCTAGCCTCCGCGCATGAACGTCTCCCTGCTCGACGGCTGGTTCCCCTGGACGGTCCAGGCCGCCGCCCTCGCCCTGTTCCTGACCGCGGTGGGATGGCGGGACCGGACCTGGCAGCGCAAGTGGGGTCCGATCGCGCTCGGCACCGCGCTGGCGGTCACCGCGGTCGTCGCCGTCTCCGTGCTCTCGCTGTCCGGGATCACCGATCCGATCCCGTTCGGGGTGTGGCTGTGGAGCGGGGTGGCGATCGGGGCGTTCGCGGTGCTCGGCTTCGGCTGGCGCAGCGCCCGGTGGTGGCGGCGGGTGCTGGTGCTGCCGGCCGCGCTGCTGGCGCTGTTCTGCGCCGCGAACAGCGTGAACATGGCCACCGGCTACTACCCGACGGTCGACGACGCGATCGGCGAGCTCAGCGGCCAGCCGCTGCCGGACCAGATCACCGTGGCGGACCTCGCCAAGATCCACGGCAAGACGAAGACCGGGCGCATCGTCCAGGTCGACATCCCGGACACCGCGAGCGGCTTCACCCACCGCCAGGAGCTGGTCTACCTGCCGCCCGCCTGGTTCCGCAGCCAGTCCCGGCCCAAGCTGCCGGTGCTGGAGATGATCGGCGGCGAGTTCGCGGCGCCCGACAACTGGATCCGCTCCGGCAACGCGGCGAAGACCGCGGACGCCTTCGCGGCCCAGCACAACGGCTTCGCCCCGATCCTGGTCTTCGTGGACGCCACCGGCGGCTTCCGGGTGGACACCGAGTGCGTGGACGGCCCGCACGGGAACTCGGAGAGCCACCTGCTCAAGGACGTCCCGCCGTACATCGAGAAGACCTTCAACGCGGCCACCGATCCGCACAAGTGGGGCGTGGCCGGCTGGTCGATGGGCGGCACCTGCGCCGTCGACCTGGTCGTCGAGCACCCCAACCGGTTCACCCACTTCGGCGACTTCTCCGGCGACAAGGGCCCGTACATCGGCGACAAGGACCACACCATCCAGGAGCTGTACGGCGGCGACGCGGCGGCCTGGGCCGCCCACGACCCGCTGACGGTGCTCGGCGCCCACCACGGCAAGTACCAGGGCGTCTCCGGCTACTTCGGCCAGGGCGACGAGGAGCACGGCCAGATCGAGTCCGCCAAGGCCCTGGAGGCGGCCGCCAAGAAGGACGGCATCCGCACCACCGACGCGGTCGGCTCCGGCAAGCACTCCTGGCAGACCGGCGCGGCCACCTTCACCCAGGCCCTGCCCTGGCTCGCCGCCCAACTCGGCGTCCCGGGCACCCACGCGTAGCGCGGCGGCGGCCGCGCGCACCGTACACCCCGCGCGCACACCCCGCGCCGCACACCCTGCGCCGACCGCCCGGACACGGACCGTGGCGGCCCCGCAGCCGCCCGCGACCAGGGGAAACACTTGGCCTCGGCCCCGCCGCGGCCTTCGTCGACGCCGTCCGGGACGAGCACGATCCACCGCCGAAACCGCGCGCCCGGTACGGAGTTCCGCCGCACCGGGCGCACGCCCGACACCCCCCGGACCCCCGCCCGCCGCCCATCGGTTCCGCCGCGGTCGCACACAGGTTCACCACCAGCCCGCTGCAACTGCACCGCTCCCCCGGCCCCCGGCGGAAAACCCGCTTTGCTCCCGGCGCCGCCGTGTCATAGGTTTCGTGCCGCCGTCGCCGCGGCACCCGCTCCGACCGTTCCTCGGAGCAACGGTGAGCCGCGGAGGCAGGGGGCCTGACGGCGGGACCGACGGGGGAGGGGACAGCCGTGCCGAGTGCCCGCAGCCAGGGGTCGACCGGGCGGCGGCGGACCCTCGCAGGCCTCCGCGGCAGCGCCCGCACCACCCCCGCCCCTCACCACCCCGCAACACCCACACAGACGGCCGCCCGGCCCGTCCGGCACAGGGGACCGGACGGACCGGGCGGCGCATTCCTCCCGGGCGGCGCTCACCTCCCGGACGGCACCCGCCGCCCGGGCGGCGCGCCGTCAGCCGCTCACAGCCCCAGTCGGCTGAGCGCCGTGGTCCAGTCGCCGGCGATCGCGCTGCGGGCGGCGTCCAGGGTCACCTTGTGGCCGCACACCGCGTTCTTCAGTCTGGTCTCGACCGAGTCCTTGCTCTGCGCCGGCTCGTTGCCGTAGCGCGGCTCCGGCCACAGGTTGTGCGGGTCGCGCGGCGCGCCGCCGAGCTCCAGCGGGACGAAGTGGTCCTCCTCGTAGTCCGCCGGGTTGGTGTCCGCGTAGCCGTACTGGGCGATCTGCTGGGTCTTCAGCGCATTGGTGTAGCTGGTCGGCGGGCGCACGGTGGCGGTCCAGCCGGAGACGCAGATGGTCTGGCCGATGGTGGCCTGGGTGACCGCCGGGTTGTACGCGCCGGGGGTGCAGGACGGGTCGGGCAGCGGCAGGTAGGCCTGCGAACAACTGGCGCTCGCCGCACCGGTCTTGACCGGCGTGTGGTGGGCCGGGGCGGCAGCCTGCGCGGTGTCGGTGGCGAGCCCGGCGGCGGCGAGGACGGCCGCCGCGGCGACGACGGCGAGACGCTGACGGAGCATCATGGTGGGCGCTCTCCCTGGACCGGCCCGGCCGACCGCCGGGCGACTGTGCCCATGACAGCACCGCCCGCGCGACCGCCGTCAGCCCCGGGACGTGAACGCGTGGTGACCGGGCTTCCACATCCGCGGGAACGCCTTCACACTCCCGGCGCCAGGCCCCCGGCCTCGACCCCCGGGCCCCACTCCCCCACCCCGGCGCCGGGGTCCCCCGGATCCGCCTCCCCGGTGAGCACCGCGCCCGCCCGGGTCCGCAGGTGCAGGGCACTGCGGCCGGTCCGACGGGTCGTCACCAGGCCCGCGCCGCGCAGCGCGCCGAGGTGCTGGGAGACGGCCCCGGGCGTGACGCCCAGCCGGGCGGCGAGTTCGGGGGTGCCGAGCGGTTCGCCGAGCGCGACGAGCAGTTCGGCACGGGTACGACCCAGCACGGCGGCCAGGCCGGCGGAGGACGGCCGGGGGCGGGACCCGGCCCCGGCCCGCCCCCAGAGCGTCCAGACCCCGTCCGCCGGGTAGCGGATCGAGGCGGCGGCACTCGGGGCGTAGTCGACGATCACGTCCGGCCGGCCGAAGACGGAGGGCATCAGCACCAGGCCGTGCCCGCCCGTCCCGACCGTGCGCACCGCGCCGGTGCGGCGGCGGCCGTGCACCAGCACCTCGCCCTCCCGCCAGACCACGTCCTCGTGCAGCCGGGCGAACAGCTCCTCCACCCCGCCGTCCACCAGGGCCGCCGCCCGGCGGCCGAGGTCCGCTTCCAGCACGGCCCGCATCCGCGCCCAGTGCGGGGCCGTCAGCGCGGCGTGGGAGCGCTCCATCGCGTCGGCGATCCGCTCCAACAGTTCGGCCGCGGGCGGTAGTTCACCGGCCCGGGCGCGCAGCGCGGCGGCGCACTCGGCCTCCACGTACGCCGGGTCGGCGGCCCGCAGACCGGCCAGTTCGGCCTCGAAGGCGGGCAGCCGCACGGCCGGCACGGGGAACAGGAAGGAGGGCAGGCAGCCCTTCAACAGGGCCAGCAGCAGCGGGAGTTCGGGCTCGTCGGCGAGCAGCGCCCGGGCCCCGCGCACCCACGGCCGGTGCACCTCGTGCGCGGCGAACCCGAGCGCCGCCCGCAGCCCGAGCGCCGTCTCGGACAGCGGTGACACGGCGAACCGCACCCGGGCCACCTCCGCCGCCGACAACCGGATCGCCACCGCCATGCCGCCCCCTCGACCACTCGGCCCGGAGCACCCTGCTCCCGGCCACTCCGCCCCGACCTGACCGCCCCGGCCACCGGGCCCCTGCTCACCGGGCCCCTGATCGCCGGGCCCCGACCGTTTAGCCGTGGCTGAACGATAGCCGGGCCGCGCCCCGGCCTCCCAAGCTGTCCGCCATGGAGTTCTTCACCTCGTACGACGGCACTGAGCTGGCCTTCCGCACCCTCGGCAGCGGCCCCGCCCTGCTCTGCCTGCCCGGCGGCCCCGGCCGCGCCGGCGAGTACCTCGGCGACCTCGGCGGCCTGAGCGCCGACCACACCCTGATCATCCCGGACACCCGGGGCACCGGCGCCTCCGCCCTGCCCGCCGACCTCACCAGCTGCCGGGTCGACCGGCTGGTCCCCGACGTCGAGGCGCTGCGCGAGCACCTCGGCCTGGACCGGATCGACCTGCTCGGCCACTCCGCCGGCGGCAGCCTGGCCATGCTCTACGCCGCCGCCCACCCCGACCGCCTGACCAGCCTGACCCTGATCACGCCCTCCTTCGCCGGCGTCGGGCTGCCCTCCGACCTCGGGGCCCGGAAGGTGATCGCCGCCCGCGCCACCGAACCCTGGTACGCCGAGGCCGTCGCGGCGTACGAGGGGATGCAGTCCGCGACCGGCTTCGCCGAGGCCGCGCGGTACCGCTTCGCCTTCGAGCCGCTGATGTACGGCCGCTGGGACGACGCCGCCCGTGCCCACGCCGCCGCCGACCCGGCGCAGCGCTCCCTCCCGGTCAGCGAGCACTACTACGCGGGTTACAGTCCGGACACCGAGGCCCTCCGCCGGCAACTCGGCGCGCTCGCCTGCCCGGTGCTCCTGCTGGCCGGCCAGCTCGACCTCTGGCCCACCGCCGCCTCGGCCACCGCGGCGGCCGCCCTGTTCCCGGACGTCATCCTCACCGTCCAGCCCGGCGCGGGCCACTACCCGTGGCTGGACGACCCGGCGGCCCTGAGCGGCATGGTCGCCGGCTTCCTCGCCTCGACCGCGACCCCGCCGGCCCGGCGCACCCCCTGACCGGTCCCGCCCTGAGCCCCCGTCCCCATCCCCGTCGCTCTGAGCCCCGTCCCCGTCGCCCTACGCCCCCTCCGCCAACAGCCGCGCCAGCAGCGCCGCCGGCCCCTCCGGCAGGCTGCCGTGCACCAGCTCGGTGCGGTGCACCAGCCGGGGTGCGGCGATCGCCGCGTGGGCGATGCCCGTCGCCGCCACCGCCACCGGTTCGGGCAGCAGGGTGAGCCCGTGGCCGGTGGCGACCAAGGCGAGCAGGCCGTGCAGGTCGGTGCCCCGGTAGCGGGTGGCGGGCCGGAAGCCGTCGGCGCCGGTGGCGGCGCGCAGGCGGGCGGCGGTGGGGGTGAGGTCGGGGGCGTCCAGCCAGCGGGCGGCGGACAGGTCGGCGAGGGCGAGGCCGGGGCGGCCGGCCAGCGGGTGCCCGACCGGCAGGGCGACCGCGACCGGCTGCTCGTCGACCGCGAGGGTGGCCAGCGGGCCGACCTCGGGCAGTGGCAGCGGGTCGCTGGGCGCGGCCAGGCCGTCGATCAGGGCGAGGTCGACCTCGCCGGTGGCGACCTGGGCGGGCAGCACGTCCTGGGCGAGCACCCGGACCACCGGTTCCACCTGCGGGTACGCCCGGCGCACCTCGCCGAGCGCGCGCCCCAGGGACGCCCCGACCGCCAGCGGGGTGGCGCCGAGCACCAGCCGGGCGCTTGGGGCACCGGCCAGGCGCGCGACGTCGGCGCGCGCCGCCTCCAGCCGGACCAGCAGCGGGGCGGCGTGCTCCAGCAGCCGCCGCCCGGCGACGGTCGGGCCGACCGGGCGGCGGACCAGCAGGGCGGTGCCGAGGTCCGCCTCCAGGGCGGCGATCTGCTGGGAGACCGCGGACTGGGTGTAGCCGAGTTCCCGGGCCGCCTCGGAGAACGAGGCGAGCCGGCTGACGGTGACGAAGGTGCGCAGCTGCTGCGGATCCACGGCGGTCATCAACCGATCTGATCGAGACGTAAGAAATCATCGTTGGCGCTGATCTCGGGTGCGGGGCCAGGATAGCCGCATGACCTACCTGACCCCCCGGATCGCCCTGGTCGGCGACCGCTCCCCCGCCGTCCGCTCGCACGCCCGCATCCCCGGCCTGCTCGACGCCCTCGCCGAGCGCGACCAGCTGGTGCTGGACGCCTACTGGATCCCCACCGAGGACGCCGAGGCGCCCGGCGCCCTCGACGGCTTCGACGCGGTCTGGCTGCTGCCCGGCAGCCCGTACCGCAGCGAGGCGGGCGCCCTGGCCGCGATCCGGACCGCCCGCGAGGAGCGCATCCCCTTCCTCGGCACCTGCGCCGGGTTCCAGCACGCGGTGCTGGAGTTCGCCCGCGACGTCTGCGGCCTGGCCGACACCGTCCACGGCGAGCAGGACCCGGAGCGCGAGCAGCAGGTGATCGTGCCGCTCGCCTGCTCCCTGGTCGGCCACGAGGGCGCCGTCGTGATCACCCCGGACACCCTGGCCGAACGCGCCCTCGGCACCTCCCGCTCGCTGGAGCGCTACCACTGCAACTACGGCCTCAACGCCGACTACCTGGACCGGCTGCGCGCCCACGGCCTGCGCTTCAGCGGCGCGGACGAGTCCGACCAGGTCCGGATCCTGGAGCTGCCGGGGCACCCGTTCTTCCTGGCCTCGCTGTTCCAGCCCGAGCTGTCCGGCGACGGCACCAGGGCCCACCCGATGATCCGCGCCCTGGCCGCGGCCGCCGTCGCCCACGCCACCCGGGCCACCCAGGCCGCCCGTACCGCCCAGGCCGCGGCCGCCCAGGCCGAGCCGACGCCCGCCTGAGCGGCACCCCCGCGAGCAGGCGTCACATCGGCAACGACCGCAGCCGCACCGGCCCCTCCGGCCACCCGGCGCCCTCCGCCAGCGCCCGCCACATGGTGCGCAGCGGCATGACGGCGAGCCGCCCCTCCGGCTGCTCGACCGTCACCTCCTCGGCCACCTCGCGGAAGCCGAGCCCCCGGTAGAACGCGGCCAGCGGCGGACGGCAGAACAGCAGCGCGTAGCGGAAGCCGAGCGCGCGCCCGTGCTCCAGGGCGGTCTCCACCACGGCGTGCGCCAGGCCCTCGCCGCGCCGCTCGGCGGCGACGCAGACCCCGCCGACGCCGATCGCCTCCAGGTCGGTGCCGCCGACGGTGAGCGGGATCGGGAGCAGCCCGGTGTGGGCGACGAGCCGGCCGTCGGCGGCCCGGATGCCGAAGTGCACGTCCTTGGAACGGAAGCTCAGCCCGGTGTAGGCGACGCCGTACGGGTCCTCGCCGGCGCCGAGGATCTCCTCCTGTTCGGCACGGGAGTACGTCTCCAGGCGCTCGACGGGCAGTGGCTCAACAGAAAAACGATCATTCATCACTCCATGCTCCATGCCCAGCCGAACGGCCTCCAAGTCCCCTCCCGGCCAGCGGATCGGTCACATGATCAGCCCGTTCCTCGGACGTGTGGAAACATTCCCCTCATGCGCCAGCCCACCGACCAGCCGGCCGACGACCTCACCGCACCGCTGCCCGGCCCCCTGCTGCGCCTGCCCCGCCCGGTCCGGGTCCTGGCGCCGACCGCCGTGGTCCTGCTGCTGCTCGTCCCGCTGGCCGCGCACGACCCGGACTTCGGCCCCACCGCCTCGCCCGGGA
This sequence comes from Kitasatospora sp. NPDC089509, assembly GCF_044749365.1. Lineage (NCBI taxonomy): Bacteria > Bacillati > Actinomycetota > Actinomycetes > Kitasatosporales > Streptomycetaceae > Kitasatospora > Kitasatospora sp. NPDC089509. The sequence goes on from NZ_JBIVHS010000015.1 coordinate 146,225, forward strand.
CGAACGCCGCCCTGATGGCGTTCGGCGCCTGCGCGCTCGCCTTCCGCAGCCGCTTCCCGGCGGCGACCGCCGCGGCCACCCTGCTGAGCGGCCAACTCCCGCTCGCCTTCGCGCTGTACGGGCTGGCCATCCGGCGCGGCGCCGGCCCGCTGCTGTACGTCCTGGCGGTGCTGGCCGAGCTCCGACTGTTCGTCCCCTTCGACCTCGGCGACATCAGCAACCCCTCGGCGCTGGCCAACCTGGTCGAGGACCCCCTGGTGTTCGGCGCCGTCCCGCTCGCCCTGGGGCTGACCGCCCACCAACGCGGCCGCACCGTCCGGGTGCTCGCCGAACGCGCCCGGCTGCTGGCCGAGCGCAACCGGCTGCTGGTGGAGGCCCGGCTGCACGCCGAGGAGCGGGCCGCGGCCGCCGAACGCGCCCGGCTCGCCCGGGAGATGCACGACGTGGTGTCCAACCGGGTCTCGCTGATCACCCTGCACGCGGGCGCCGGGCAGGTCGCCCAGGCCGGGGACCCGGCCGCCGTCGGGGTGACCCTCGGCCTGATCCGCGCCCTGGGCCTCCAGGCGCTCACCGAACTGCGCGGCCTGCTCGGCGTGTTGACCCCGGCCTCCGACCAGGCGCCCTCGCTGCGCGGCCTGCCGACCCTGGTCGAGGAGTCCCGGCAGGCCGGGCTGGCGGTGGGCCTGACCGTCACCGGCCCGGACGACGGGCTGCCCGCGCCCGGCCCGAAGGTGCAGTACGCGGCCTACCGGATCGTCCAGGAGGCGCTGACCAACGCGCACAAGCACGCCCCGGCCGCCGAGGTCGCCGTCACCGTCGCGGTCGAACCGGACGGGCTGCGGCTGGCCGTGGTCAACTCCCCCACCGAGACCGCCGGAACGCACGGAACCACCGGAACGCACGGAACCACCGGAACGCACGGCACGGCCGAAGCGACCGGACCGGGCGGAACCACCGCCCCGGAGCCGGAACTGCCCTCCGGGGGACACGGCCTGGTCGGCATGCGCACCCGCGCCGACGACCTCGGCGGCACCCTGCACGCCGGGCCGACGCCCGAGGGCGGCTTCGCCGTCCGGGCCCGACTGCCGCTCACCGCTGCCTGAGCGAACCGTCCTAGGAGCCGGCCGCCGCCCGCTTCACCAGCTCCGCCCACACCTCGTCGACCCGCGCCGCCAGCGCCTCCAGTGCCCCGCCGTTGTCGATCACCAGGTCGGCGATCGCCAGCCGGTCCGCCCGCGCGGCCTGCGCGGCCATCCGGGCCCGGGCCTCCTCCTCGGCCATCCCGCGCAGCCGCACCAGCCGGTCCACCCGCACCGCGTCGTCCGCGTCGACGACCACGACCAGGTCGAACAGCGGGGCCAGCCCGTTCTCGGCGAGCAGCGGCACGTCGTGCACCACGACGGCGTCGGGGGCGGCGGCCGCCTCCAGCTCGGCGGAGCGGGCCCGCACCAGCGGGTGGACGATCGCGTTCAGCACCCGGAGCTTCTCCGGGTCGGCGAACACGATCGCCCCGAGGGCCGGACGGTCCAGCGCGCCGTCCTCCCGCAGCACCTGCGGGCCGAACTCGGCGACCACGGCCGCCAGACCGTCCGTCCCGGGGGCGACCACCTCGCGGGCGATCAGGTCGGAGTCCACGATCACCGCGCCGCGCGCGGCGAACAGCCGGGACACCTCGCTCTTGCCCGCGCCGATCCCGCCCGTCAGTCCGATCTTCAGCATGGCGTCAGGCTACCGGCGCCGACTCGGCGGCGTCAGCCCCGACCCCTCGGCCCCGACCCCTCAAGGCCCGTCCGCCCCGACCCCTCGGGCCCGTCCGATCTGGGCCGCTCAGCCCAGGTCCAGGTCCTCGCCCTCGCCCAGCACCACCAGCTCGGAGCCGACGCCCGGCCCGTCCGGCCCGAGCAGCCGGGTGGCCACCATCTGTCCGATCGGGCTGAGCGTCGCCTCGTGCACCGGCACCGCCTGGCGCGCGCCCGCCTCCCGGACGTAGTCGATCACCTCACCGGCCTTGCTCCACGGCCCGGCGAGCGGCAGCAGCAGGGTGTCCACGGTGTGCGGCGGCACGGTGAAGGAGTCGCCGGGGTGGAACAGCCGGCCGTCGAACAGGAAGCCGATGTTCTTCACCAGCGGCACGTCCGGGTGGATCACCGCGTGCCACTCGCCGTGCACCGAGACGTCGATCCCGCCGACCTCGAAGGCGTCGCCCTCGCCGACCACGGTGACCCGCTGCCCGAGGCCCTCCAGCTGGGCGGCGACCGCGTCGTTGGTCCAGACCCGCACCGCCGGGTCGGCCTCCAGCGCGGCGCGCAGCCGGGACTCCTCGAAGTGGTCCATGTGCTCGTGGGTGATCAGGACGGCGTCCGCCCCGGCCAGTGCAGCGGGGTCGGTGAAGGCCCCCGGGTCGACGACGACGGTGGTCCCGTGGTGCTGGATGCGTACGCAGGCGTGTCCGAACTTGGTGATTCGCATGTCCAAAACCATACAGCACAACTGTACAGTTTTGCTGCACACCTTCCGGATACACTGCTCCCATGACCAGCAACGCCCCGCACCCGGACACCCTGGACCTCGCCGCCGACCTGCGCACCGCCCTCGGCAGCCTGGTCCGGACCCTGCGCGACAGCGACGACCTGCCGCCCAACCAGGCCGCCGTGCTCGGCCTGCTGGTCCGCGACGAACGCTCCTACACCGTCGCCGAGCTCGCCGACCGCCGCCGGGTGCGCCACCAGTCGATGGCCCGCACCGTCGCGCTGATGACCGAGGCCGGCCTGGTCGCCCAGCAGCCGCACCCCACCGACGGCCGCAAGCAGCTGATCGCCGCCACCGGGGCCGGCCGCACCGCCCTGCTCGACCAGCGGGCCCGCCGCGAGCACCACATCGCGACCGCCATCGAGTCCCGGCTGTCCGCCACCGAGCGGGACCAACTCCGCACCGCCGTGGCCCTGTTGGGCCGCCTGGCCTGAGCCCCGTCCGGGGCGGCGACCAGGCGGTCAGGCCTTTCTCACCTGACCGGTCCGGCCTTTCACCGGACCGGTCCGGCCTTTCACCAGACCGGTCCGGCCTTTCACCAGACCGGCCAGGCCTTTCACCGCACCGGTCAGGCCTTCACGAGGTCCGGCTCCGCCGCCTCCGGCCGCGGCACCGGAATCCCCGGCCGCCCGAGCTCCGGCAGGTCGACGTGCTCGCTCAGCCCGAACCGCCGGTGCAGCCTCCGCAGCGGAGCCGGCGCCCACCAGTTGAACTCGCCGAACAGGCTCATCGCCGCGGGCACCAGCAGGCACCGCACCAGGGTGGCGTCCACCGCGACCGCGACGGCCAGCGCGATGCCCATCTGCTTGACCATGAGCATGTCCCCGAGCGCGAAGCCGGCGAAGACGATCACCATCAGCAGCGCCGCCGAGGTGATGATCCGACCGCTGCGCTGGACGCCCAGCTCCACCGCCCGGACGCAGCCGTGCCCGCGCGCGGTCAGCTCCTTGATCCGGGCGAGCAGGAACACCTCGTAGTCCATCGACAGCCCGAAGGCGAACGCGAAGACCAGCACCGGGATGAAGGTCTCCAGCCCGCCGGTCGGGCTGAACCCGAGCAGCCCGCTGAACCAGCCGTCCTGGAACACCAGGGTCAGCGCCCCCAGCGAGGCCCCGAGCGAGAGCAGGTTCATCAGCAGCGCCTTGACCGGCATCACCACCGAGCCGGTCATCAGGAACAGCAGCACCAGCGTCCCGGCCGCCACCAGGCCGAGCGCCCACGGCCCGCGCGACAGCAGCTCGTCCTGGAAGTCCACCACCGAGGCCGCGCCACCGGTGACGTACGTCGTCAGCCCGCCCCGGTCGGCCCGCAGCTCGTCCACCACCCGCTTGGCCTCGGCGCCCTGCGGATCCCCGGGGACCAGCACGTCCACCGTCGACACCCCGTCGCCGATCGGCGTGACCGCCCGCACCCCGCTCACCCCGGGCAGCTTGGCGACCACGTCGTCCGCGTACGCCTGCGCCACCGGCGCCCCGCCCTCGACCACCACCGTGATCGGCGCGGCCGCGACCTGCGGGAAGCGGTGGTCGATCGCCTCGGCGACCTGCCGCCCGGCCGAGGAGGCGGGCAGCACGGCGGCGCCGGAGCTGCGCATCTCGGCGTGCAGGAACGGTGCCCCGGCCGCCATCAGCAGTCCCACGCAGGCGAGGGTGACCAGCACCGCCCGCTTGCGGACCCGGCGGACGGTCCGGCTGAAGAAGCCCTCGTCGGGCACGGGCGCGCTGGGCGCCTTGATCCGGCCGCCCGCGAAGCCGAGCAGCGCGGGGATCAGGGTGAGCGCGGCGGCGACCGCGATCACCACCACGCTCACCCCGGCCGCGGCGACCGCGCCCAGCACCGGGCTGGTGAAGACGAACAGGCCGGACAGCGCCACGGCCACGGTCAGCCCGGAGAAGGCGACGGTGCGCCCGGCGGTCGCGGCGGTGCGCTCGACGGCGGCGGCGATGCCCGCGCCATGGCCCCGTTCCTCGCGGAAACGATTCACCATCAGCAGCGCGTAGTCGATCGACAGCCCCAGCCCCAGCACGGTGGCGATCGGCAGCACGCTGGTGTCGATGTCCATGATCCGGCTGAAACCGAACATCGCCAGCAGGGCCCCGCCCACCGAGGCGACCGCCCCGATCACCGGCAGCGAGGCCGCGGCGAGGCCGCCGAAGACCAGCACCATGACGACCAGGGTGAGCGGCAGCGTCACCATCTCGCCGAAGCGGGTGTCCTGTTCGGTCTGCTTCTTGACCTCCTGCTGGAGCACGAGGTCCCCGCCGACGGTCACGTGCGCCCCGCCCGCTCCGTTCAGCGCGGCGAGCCGATGGGTGACCGCGTCGGTCTGGGCGGAGGTCGCGGTGTCGGCCATCCGCACGCTGACCAGGCTCGCCGTCCCGTCGGGGGCCCGCAGCGCGGCCGGGCCGGGCCCGGTGCCGTACGCGTCCTGGGTGCCGGCCACCCCGGGCAGCGCGGTGATCTCGGCGGTGGCCCGCTGGACGGCGGCCCGGACGGCCGGATCGTCCACCGGCCTGCCGTCCACTACCGCGGTCACCGTGCCCTTGACCGGATCCGCCGCGGCGACCACGGCACCGCCCCGGTCCGCCTCGGCGGTCGCGGAGGAGGCCCCGGCCACCGAGCCCTCGAAGACCCGGCCGCCGATCAGCACCCCGGCCACCAGGACCACGGCCCAGAAACCGAGCACCCAGCGGCGGTGGCGGAAGCAGAACCGGCCGATCGCGGCCAGCCGGCCGCCGACCACAGCGGTGGGGCCGACGGAGGTGGGGTTGCGCATGAGGAGCCTTTCGGGCAGCTCCCCTCAATCTAGGTGCAAGCCGAACTCCGGCCTATAGCAGGGCAATGAGCCTCATCTCACATTTCCCTACACATAAACCATACATAAGTCAAACCGGAAAACGAAGGCCGCCGGGGCGGGTGCCCGGACAAGGTGTCCGGACAACACGAAGCAGGCGCCCGGACAACACGAAACGGGCCCCATCCGGAAGATCCGGATGGGGCCCGTTCCCTAGCTGTCAGCTAGCGGGGGGCGAGAGCTTCAGCTCTGGCCACCGGCCAGCTTCTCGCGCAGGGCGGCCAGGGCCTCGTCGGAGGCCAGGGCGCCCGAGCCCTCGTCGCTGCTGGACGAGTAGGAGCCACCGGCGGCAGCGGCGACGGCGTCGCCACCCTCGGCAGCGGCCTCGGCGTCGGCCTCGCGGCTCTTGATGACCTGGGCCTGGTGCTGCTCGAAGCGGGACTGCGCCTCGGCGTACTGGCGCTCCCACTCCTCACGCTGCTTCTCGAAGCCGGCCAGCCAGTCGTTCGCCTCGGGGTCGAAGCCCTCGGGGTAGATGTAGTTGCCCTGGTCGTCGTACGAGGCGGCCATGCCGTACAGGGTCGGGTCGAACTCGACCTCGGCCGGGTTGGCACCCAGGGCCTCGTTGGCCTGCTTCAGCGACAGGCTGATGCGGCGACGCTCGAGGTCGATGTCGATGACCTTGACGAAGATCTCGTCGCCGACCTGGACGACCTGCTCCGGGATCTCGACGTGGCGCTCGGCCAGCTCGGAGATGTGGACCAGACCCTCGATGCCCTCGTCCACGCGGACGAACGCACCGAACGGAACCAGCTTGGTGACCTTACCCGGAACGACCTGGCCGATCTGGTGGGTACGGGCGAACTGCTGCCACGGGTCCTCCTGGGTCGCCTTCAGCGACAGGGAGACGCGCTCGCGGTCCATGTCAACGTCGAGAACCTCGACGGTGACCTCCTGGCCGACCTCGACAACCTCGGACGGGTGGTCGATGTGCTTCCAGGACAGCTCGGAGACGTGCACCAGGCCGTCGACGCCACCCAGGTCCACGAAGGCACCGAAGTTGACGATCGAGGAGACGACGCCGGAGCGCACCTGGCCCTTCTGCAGGGTGGTGAGGAAGGTCTGGCGGACCTCGCTCTGGGTCTGCTCCAGCCAGGCACGGCGGGACAGGACCACGTTGTTGCGGTTCTTGTCCAGCTCGATGATCTTGGCCTCGAGCTCCTTGCCCACGTAGGGCTGGAGGTCGCGGACGCGACGCATCTCGACGAGCGAGGCCGGGAGGAAGCCACGGAGGCCGATGTCGAGGATGAGACCACCCTTGACGACCTCGATGACGGTACCGGTGACGATGCCGTCCTCTTCCTTGATCTTCTCGATCGTGCCCCAGGCACGCTCGTACTGAGCGCGCTTCTTGGACAGGATGAGACGACCCTCCTTGTCCTCCTTCTGGAGAACCAGGGCCTCGATGTTGTCGCCCACGGCGACGACCTCGTGCGGGTCGACGTCGTGCTTGATCGAGAGCTCGCGGGACGGGATGACGCCCTCGGTCTTGTAACCGATGTCGAGGAGGACCTCGTCACGGTCGACCTTCACGATGACGCCCTCGACGATGTCGCCATCGTTGAAGTACTTGATGGTCTCGTCGATCGCGGCGAGGAAGGCCTCCGCGTCGCCGATGTCGTTGACCGCGACCTGCGGGGTGGTGCTGAGGGAGGAGTCGGTGGGGCTCGTCATTAGGAAAAGGGCTCCGGTACGGACATGAAAGTCGTAGGTAATGCCACGCGGAGGGCCCGTATCGCTCCCACCGAAAGCCGGACAGCCAAGAACACGGCGCACCGATGATCCCGTGAACAACGGGGAAACCGGCGTCCGTCTTGCGACCGTGGGGTCTTCGACAGATGCGAGCGCGACCTGCTCCGTCCGAGGCGCGCAGGCCCGCAGCGCAACTTGTAGCATACGGGGACGGCCAGGCACGGTCAACGCCAGAAGAGGCAAGACGGTGGAGCCCGGTACGGATCAGGCCATATCCTCCGATTGCGCACCTCGCGGTGCCGATTCGAAGGGGCCCCAGTCCCCGGATGCCACCGCCAGGATCCGTCCCCGAGAGGGCCGGTTCGCGGCAGCGGCGCTTCCGCACTCCATACCCTACGCGATGGGCATTGTCACCGTGGCCACCACCCCCCAGTCGAACCTCCACGATCTTGTCACCTCCGACCCGGAGGCCCTGGAAGTCGGGGAACTGGAAGCCGAGGCGGAGGACGACGGCGACGACGCGCTCCGGCGCGAGGCCGGCGTCGGGGAGAGCAGCCGGGCCAGCCGGCACTGGTGGGACCGCAACGCCGACGAGTACCAGGACGAACACGGGGAGTTCCTCGGCGACGACCGCTTCACCTGGTGCCCCGAGGGCCTGGACGAGGCGGACGCCCGCCTGCTCGGGCCGGTCGACGGCCGGGACGTCCTGGAGATCGGCGCCGGCGCCGCCCAGTGCTCCCGCTGGCTGGCCGCCCAGGGCGCCCGCCCCGTCGCCCTGGACATCTCCTACCGCCAGCTCCAGCACTCCCGCCGGATCGACCTCGGCCGGGGCGTGGCACCCGTCGCCGTCGTCCAGGCCGACGCCGCGGTACTGCCCTTCGCCGACGGCTCCTTCGACCTCGCCTGCTCCGCGTACGGGGCCGTGCCGTTCAGCGCCGACACCGAGCGGCTGATGCGCGAGGTGCACCGGGTGCTGCGGCCCGGCGGGCGCTGGGTGTTCTCGGTCACCCACCCGATCCGCTGGGCCTTCCCCGACGAGCCCGGCGTCGAGGGGCTCACCGCGATGTCCTCCTACTTCGACCGCACCCCGTACGTCGAGCAGGACGAGAACGGCGACGCCACCTACGTCGAGCACCACCGCACCCTCGGCGACCGGGTCCGCGAACTCGTCGCCGCCGGCTTCCGTCTGGTCGACCTGGTCGAGCCGGAGTGGCCGGCCGGGCTGGAGCAGGAGTGGGGCGGCTGGTCCCCGCTGCGCGGGCGACTGATCCCCGGCACGGCGATCTTCGTCACCGAGCGGGGCTGAGCCCCGTGCACCCCGCCTGGCGCGAACTGCCCGTCCGCACCGCCCTGCCCGCGCTGCACGAGGCGCTGGACGGGGACGGTGCCGCCGTCCTGGCCGCGCCGCCCGGGACGGGCAAGACGACGCTGGTGCCGCTCGCGCTGGCGGGGTTGCTGTCCGACGGCCGTCCGGTCCGGCGGGTCCTGGTCGCCGAACCGCGCCGGCTCGCCGTCCGGGCGGCCGCCCGGCGGATGGCCTGGCTGCTCGGCGAGACCGTCGGCGGGCAGGTCGGCTACACCGTGCGCGGGGACCGGCGGGTCGGGGCCTCGACCGTGGTCGAGGTGGTCACCACCGGGGTACTGCTCCAACGGCTGCAGCGCGACCAGGAGTTGCCGGGCGTCGACGTCGTCGTCCTGGACGAGTGCCACGAACGGCATCTGGACGCCGACACCGCACTCGCCTTCCTGCTGGACGTCCGGGCGGCCCTGCGGCCCGAACTGCGACTGGTCTGCGCCTCGGCCACCTCCGACACCGAGGCCTGGGCCGAACTCCTCGGCGGGGCACCGGTGGTGGAAGCGCACGGGGTGTCCCACCCGGTGGACGTGGTCTGGGCACCGCCGCCACGTGCCGTCCGGCCCGCGCACGGGACGCGGGTCGACCCGGCGCTGCTCGACCACGTCGCGGCGGTGGTGCGGCGGGCGTTGGACGAACAGTCCGGCGATGTCCTCTGCTTCCTCCCGGGCGTCGGCGAAATCGCCCGCGTCGCCGGCCAGTTGGGCGGCCTGCCGGTGGACGTCCTGCAACTCCACGGCCGCGCCCCGCAGTCCGTGCAGGACGCGGCCCTGACGCCGTCCGCCGCGCGGCGGGTGGTCCTGGCGACGGCCGTCGCCGAGTCCTCGCTCACCGTGCCCGGCGTCCGGGTCGTGGTCGACGCCGGGCTCGCCCGCGAACCCCGCACCGACCACGCCCGCGGGCTCGCCGGGCTGGTCACCGTACGGGCCTCGCTGGCCGCCGCCCGGCAGCGTGCGGGCCGTGCCGGGCGCGAAGCCCCGGGAACGGTGTACCGCTGCTGGCACGAGGCGGAGGACGCCCGGGCGGCGCGCTTCCCGACGCCGGAGATCGCCCTCGCCGACCTGACGTCGTTCGCCCTCCAGGCTTCGTGCTGGGGCGACCCGGACGCCAGCGGGCTCGCCCTGCCCGACGCCCCGCCCGCAGGGGCGATGGCGGCGGCCCGGCAGACCCTGGTGGCCCTGGGCGCGGTCTCGCCGGACGGCCGGGCCACCGATCGCGGTGTCCGCCTCGCCCGTACGGGACTGCATCCCCGGTTGGGGCGCGCCCTGGTCGACGGCGCGGCGGCCGTCGGCGCGCGGCGGGCCGCCGAAGTGGTCGCCCTGCTCTCCGAGGAGCCGCCGCGTGCACTGGGGGACGACCTCAACGCGGTCTGGCGGACGGTCCGTTCGAGCAGCGACCCGTATGCCGGGCGCTGGCGCGACGAAGTCCGCCGCCTGCAGCGTGCCACCTCCGACGAGCCCGCCACTCAGCTCCCCGAGGCCGTCGCCGTCGGCCTCGTCGTCGCCCTCGCCTTCCCGGAACGCATCGCCCGCGCCCGGGTCGAGCGGCCCGCTCCCGGCGAGCGCAGCCCGTACCTGATGGCCTCGGGGACGGCCGCCGAACTCGCCCCCGACACCCGGCTCGGCGCCGTGCCCTGGCTCGCCGTCGCGGTCGCCGACCGGCAGGCGGGGTCGCACTCGGCGCGGATCCTGCACGCGGCGGCGCTGGACGAGTCCACCGCCCTGCTCGCCGGGGCCGCCCTGGCCACGTCGCGCGAGGAAGTCCACTGGGACACCCGCAGGGGCGAGGTCGTCTCCCGCCAGGTCGAGGCCCTCGGCGCCATCGAACTGGCGGAGAAACCCCTCAAGCGGCCTGACTCAACCCTCGTCCGCGCTGCGTTGGTCGAAGGCCTCACCCGCGAGGGCATCAGTACGGTCCTGACCTGGCCCTCCCCCGGCCTCCGCGAGCGTCTCGCCTTCCTCCACACGGCCCTTGGAGACCCCTGGCCCGACGTCAGCGACGAGGCACTGCTGTCGAGGGCTGAGGAGTGGCTGGAGCCCGAACTCTCCCGCGCTCGCCGCCGTAGCGACCTCGCCAGGATCGACACCACCTCGGCCCTGCAACGCCTCCTGCCGTGGGCGACCGGCGAGGCCGGCCGCTTGGACGAGCTCGCCCCCGAGCGCATCACCGTCCCGTCCGGCTCGAAGATACGAGTCGACTACTCGACGGAACGCCCGGTGCTGGCAGTCAAGTTGCAGGAACTCTTCGGCTGGGCAGCAGCTCCCGCCCTGGCCGGCGGCCACGTCCCACTCACCATCCACCTGCTGTCCCCGGCAGGCCGCCCCGCCGCCGTCACGGGAGACCTGGCGTCCTTCTGGCGCGAGGGATACCGAGCCGTCCGCGCGGATCTACGGGGCCGCTACCCCCGCCATCCCTGGCCCGAGGACCCGACGACCGCCGAGCCCACAAAGCGCACCAACACCCGGAAGTGAGTCCCGGTGGCACGGTCACCAGCCGGTGACCTCCTGACCGAGGACTGGCCGGCGCTCCGCCGAGTTACCCGAAAGGCAGACGGGTACTCACTGTTCGCGACACGATGAAAGTCCGTAGGCACGCAGGATTCCGCGAGCGGCATGACAGGAGACTTGGTCATGAGCCTAGAGTTCTTCGGAATCGACCCCGACACCGAGAAGGAGGGTTCGCCTACCGTGTGGGCGAACCTGACCGATCGTCGGCTCGTCATCCAGAGCGACACCGTCATCGGGGACGAGTTCGCCGAGGTCGACGAGACCGAGTGGGTCGCCGGTCACGTGGTCGGTGTGCCTGACCACGAGTCTGTGATCAGCATTCCCGCGAGCATGATCCCGCTCATCAGGAAGGCGTGCGATGCAATCGAACGTGCCGGACTTCGCGACGCTTCTTCGGGAGGCGAAGACGTCAGCGGTGCACCTGGAGATGCGTGACGCCTACGGCGTCGGAGACGAGTCGTCGGGCTTCGCTCGCTGGCTCCGCACCGGAGAGCGGGACAACGACCCGAACTCGGACTACTGGCGTGACTGGGTGCAGATGATCCGCGCTACGGTCGACCGTGGTGTGGTCATCCGGCGTGCGCGCATCGTCTCGGAACCGGTGACGGACTACATCCGGTATGAACACGGCGGTACGAATGTCAACCTCGCGTCCGGTGAGCTGGTGCGTTGGCTCCCGCGTCGGCTGGCGTCCGACATCGCGCTGCCGGGTAACGACTTCTGGGTGTTCGATGGCAAGCTCGTCCAGTTCAACCACTTCACGGGGGTGGGAAACTGGGCCGAGCCGCCCAAGGAGCTGCGGCATGAGCCCGACGTGGTGAAGTTGTGCTCCACGGCGTTCGAGGCGGTGTGGGAGCGGGCTGTCCCGCACGAGAGTTTCTCCGTCTGACGGCTACCGTCACGATCACCGGATCGCCCGCCGATGTCGCCAGCTTCCGCGTCGTCCAGCGCCCAGGCAGCCCGCAGGGCGCTCGCTGTTCGTCTCCAGAACCTCCGCCGGGATGCCCGGCTGAACGGCCGCGAGCTGTCGGCACGTTGCGGGTGGCACCCGGCCAAGACCTCGCGCATCCAGGACGGCAAGGCCGCGCCGTCAGAGGCGGACATCCGAACATGGTGCGTCGCGTGCGGTGCCGAGGATCAGGTAGCCGACCTGATCGCCGCATCCCGCTCCGTCGAGTCCATGTACGTCGAGTGGAAACGGTTGAAGTCGGCAGGACTCCGGAATCTCCAGGAGTCCTATGCCGCTCTGTACGAACAGACGCAGCTGTTCCGGTTCTACACGTCGGACGTGATCCCCGGGGTTCTCCAGACGTCCGCGTATGTGCGAGCGATCATGTCGAGGTCGGCCGGAACAAGCCACTCCGAGGAGGACATGGAACAAGCGATCGCAACGAAGGTGGAGCGGGCCGGCATCATCCACCGGGGCATGCACCGGTTCCTGTTCCTCCTTGAGGAGTCGGTTCTGAGGTACCGACTCGGTGATGCCGAGGCCATGGCCGGTCAGCTCGGCCACCTGCTCACCGTGATGTCCCTGCCCCGTGTCAGCCTGGGAGTGATCCCGTTCGCCGCCCGCCGGACCCTGTGGCCCGTGGAGTCCTTCCGGGTCTACGACGAATCCCGCGTGCAAGTCGAACTCGTCACGGCCGCAGTCAACGTGACCGCACCGAATGAGGTACGCCAGTATTTGGACACCTTCGCCGAGCTGCACGGCATGGCCTTGTTCGGTGCCAAGGCACGGATGCTGATCGGTGACGCGATCGCCGCCCTGGAGTGACGTCGCGCAACTTCTCGCAATCTCGTTGGGTTTGCGGTTCCGGCGGCCCTAACGTCCTGATGGCAGGTCATCACCACTGTGGCGCCGAGCCCATGACGGTCTCGACGCGCCCATAAGCCCCGCCCCGACCGGCGGACCTGGACAGCTCGAACGGTCGGAGCGGGGTCCGCAACACCGAACGGTCCGGGCGCCTTCCGGTGACCGGTCCCCAGTGTGAGGAGGCATCAGTATGCGCTACATCCCGCCCGAGCGGCCGCCGCAGTTGCCGCCCGGCCCCGACTGCACCGCGACCGTCCCCGCCGAGTAGGAGGAGTCAGCCATGCGCATCGAGAGCATCGTGTCCAAGCACAAGGGCAACGAGAAGCCCCCGCCGAAGCACGCGGGCAAGCCCGCCCCGGAGCCGACCCCGCCGTCCCAGTAGAGCGACACCCGACACACCGGCAGGCCCCCGCTCGCATGCGAGGGGGGGCCTGCCCTCCGCTTCCGAGGGAGAGCACCGATGGCCGATCGCCTCGTCATCTCGTACGCGTCTCGCCACTTCGCCGACGTCGACTGGTCGGAGAAGGCGGACCGCTGGCGAGCCAGCTTCTACGAGAACGGCGGCAAGGTCTTCGGCACCGCCGACATCACCCGCGTCATCCCCGGCGTCACACCGAACCCTTCCGAAGCCCTGGGCCAGGACCCCGGCCTGCTCGACCGCATTCCGCGCGTGATCTTCACCGAGGACGGCGGACTCGCCCCGGTGGTCGCCGAGTTGCGCCCTTCGCTGCTGCTCCTGCTGGAGTCCGTCGAGGTGTCGGCCGAATGGCGGGGGAAGGGTGTCGGGATGCGCCTGGCCGTCGAGGCGCTGCGCCGGTTCGCCGTACCCGGCACACTCGCCGTCTGCTACCCGGCACCGATCCACGACCACGGGCCGGACGAGCCGTGTTCGTACGAGTCGGACGACCCGGAAGTCCGGCGACCGGACGAGGAGGCGATGGCGAAGCTCCGGAGGGCATGGGAGGGGCACGGCTTCGCTCCGCTCACCGAGGGCGTGTACGCCCGCCGGATGGAACCGTAGCGCCCGCCAGGGGCGATGGATCCCATCTACCGCACTGCCGCACGCCGTTGACGCCCGTCACGAGATCGAGAAGCCCATCTGGTTCACCACGGGCGTCATCGGCACGTACATCACCTGCGCGTAGCAGGTGGTCGAGTGTGCCGTCGAACCGGCCGGGCAGCCGACCTCCGACTGCCCGGCGACGATCACGCCACGGGCCTCCATGTCGCCGTTCGCGCCGGAGGGGTTGGCCAGCGCGGGGCCGCCGCTGTCGCCCTTGGCGCCGATCGCCCGCCGGTCGCCGCCCTTGGACTCCGCGACGTCCACCGGCTTGATCCTCGTGCCCTCGTCGTTGGTCGTCTCGACGTCGACCCTCTTGACCTCGATGTCGCACTTCCAGCCCGACTGGGCGCCGCTGAGGCAGACGAGGTCGCCGACGTTGTTGCGCCCGGCGCCGTAGGTGTGTCGGGAGGAGCCGCTGCTGTCCGACCAGGCGCCGTCGTAGAACCGGCCGGCGCCGTTGCCGTTGATGGCGATCATGCCGACGTCCAGCCCGTCGCCGATCGCGTACAGGTCGCCGATGTAGCCGCCGGTGCCGTTGTAGTACCGACCGTTGCCGCAGTGGGCGGCGGTCAGCAGTACCTTCGTCCGGTCCTTCCAGCCGCTGAACGCGGTGGAGCAGAACGCGGCTTTACCGGTGTTGACCTCGGCGCCCGCGTAGTACGGCGCGCTGTCGGAGTGCCGGCTGCCGGACAGTGGGGTCGGGATGTCTGCGACGGTGGCCGTCACCGGCATTCCGGCGAGCTCGGCGGCCTTCCGGGCGTAGGCCTGCTCGGTCGTGGCGCCGCCGGTCAGCCGGGTCGCCTTCGTCGGTTCGTAGGTGATCGCGATGGCGGCGCCGTCCTCCTGGGGGCCGATCGAGGTCCACTCCTCGGGGGCCACGGCGGCGGTGAACCGGTCGATCGCGGCGCGCATCTCCGTACGGGAGTAGGGGCTCCGGTGGATGTCGACGGTGTAGCCGGGGTTGGCGTTCGCGTCGAGGAGCGTCCGGACCTCGGCCGGGGCCTCGCCCTTCCAGTAGAGGTCGGCGTGCTGGTCGGAGGCGTCGATCACCGTCCCGGCGTAGCCGTCGGCCGCCGGGGCGCCGGACTCCACCCAGTCCTGCACCGGGTCCGTCATGCGGTGGAGCTTGGTTTGGGCCTGCGGGTCGCGGAGCACCGGCAGGCTGACGGAGCGGACGGGTTCTTCGTCCGGCGCGGCATCGGCGGCGACCAGGGCGGAGGCGGTCACGGCGGACAGGGCCAGGGACAGCACGAGACGGGAACGACGCATGGGCGGTCCTTCGAGGAGGCTGGCGGGCCGGCACTCAGCGTAGGGACCGGGCAGCGTTTCCCCTGACCAAAGGGCGCGTACGGAAAGCTACGCGCCCCCGGTCGCCGATCAGCTCTCGGGGAAGTCACCGGCTTGGATGCCGGAGAGGAAGGAGGACCAGGCGGAGGCCGGGAAGAGGAGGGCCGGGCCGTGGGGGTCCTTGGAGTCACGCACGGGGACGAGGCCGGGGAACCCGGGGGCCACCTCGATGCACTCGCCCGCGTTGTCCCCGCTGTAGCTGCTCTTCCGCCACAACGCCCCGCTCAGCTCGGCGTTCTGCATATCGGTATTCCTCCATCGCTTCGGCGATTAGGCCGTGGGAGTCGTCCATCGAGAGTACCGCCCCTCTCACGAGATCGAAGTCCCGGCGGCTCTCCTGTACGACCTCAGGAGCGTCGCTGAAGTGCCCCCGATAGAGGCTCTCCGAGTAGACCCACTCCTTCCTGTCAGGCATCTCCAGCAGAACCACGGACGTGGTCGGCAACTTCCGCGCTCTGAACGCGAACGGTGCCACCTGGATGACCACGTTCGCCCGCTCTCCCACCGAGAGGAGATGCTCCATCTGCCTTCTCATGACGCCCGGCCCGCCGATGACGCTCCGGATCGCGCTCTCATGGAGGATCACGATCATTGACGGTCCGTCGTCGGCCAGGAAGCGATCCTGGCGACTCAGTCGAGCCGCCACCCGTTCGGCCAACCATTGCGGATTGTTCCGCGCGTCTCCGAGGCGAAAGATCTCGTAGGCATACTCCTCGCTTTGGAGCAGGCCATTGATCCGCATGTACTGGAGCACTCGGACCGCCACAGCCTCCTCTTCAAGCTCGACGTACTTCTGAAACCAGTCCGGGTGCTCGATGTCCGCATCCCAGTCCACCCGCTCCCACAGGCGCACCAACAAGCCCCCCATGGCGAGCAGCTCGTCGACCCTCTCCACCGTGTCCCGATCCATGGGCCGCTTGCCACCCTCGTAGCGGGTGATCACCGTTCGGTGGCAGTGCAGCAGCCTGCCCAGGTCTTCCTGTTTGAGGCCGGCCTGCTCACGAGCGAAGCGGAGCGCTTCACCGAACATCACCGCCGGACTCGACGTGAGCCCGTTCTCCAACCGCCGATGTGCCATCCCGATCCCCTCAGGTGCTACGGATCCCCGCACCCCGTTTTGGTCGTCACCGTAGCCCCAGCGGTCGATCATTGATGTCGGAACGCAATCATCTGCATGCATAGCGTGATTGCGCGCTACCCTCACGCTCCCCCATCCGCCCCCCGAGGAACTCCGCCATGCCCGATTCCCGCCGCCCCCGCGCGTTCGCCGCCCGCCTCGACTCGTGCGTCGAATCCACCCCCCTCGCCCGGCACTTGCTCCGCGCGTACCTCGCCGCGCTCCCCAGCGGCGACCGCTACCGCGACATCGCCGAACTCCTCCTCGGCGAACTCTTCGCCAACGCCGTCCAGCACTCCGCCGCCCCCGACGACCGCCTGGTCGAGGTCCGCTTCGCCCTCGTCGGCAACCGCCTCCGCCTCGAAGTCCACGACGCCGGCACCGGGCGGCCCTCCGTCCGCTCCGCCACCCCGGACGACGAGCACGGGCGCGGGCTGTTCCTCGTCAACGAGCTCGCCGAACGCTGGGGTTGCTGCCCCCGCGCGGGCGGCATCGGCAAGTTCGTCTGGGCTCTCATCGCGCCTTCCTTCTCCCCCGCCCTCGTCTGAAAGCGCGCCCCCTACCGGTCACCGTGTCCCCGGAGCCAGGCCTCGCGGGTGACCGCGTACTCCACATCACCGTGCTCAGCGCCCTCGATCGGCTCGTCCCAGTCCTCGAAGAAGGTGCGGACCAAGGACAGGCCGGCCTTCTCCATCACCCGCCTCGAAGCCGTGTTGACCGTCATCGTGGTGGCCACGATCCGGTCCACCGCCAGCTCGGTGAACGCGTGGCGCACCAATGCCCGTGCACCCTCGGTGGCATAGCCCAGGCCCCAGACGGACGGCAGCAGCCGATATCCCAGCTCCGTCCCACCGTTCATGCCGACGCTGTACGCGGGCCGGAGCTCGAACCAGCCCAGGAACGCCCCGGTCGACTTCTCCACCGCCGCGAAGCAGCCCTGACCGCTCGGAAGTTCGGCGTACTCGTCGAGGATGCGCGGGAGTTGGCGCTGCTCGACGTCGGCCCTGGGCACCGGGCGGCCGTCGTCGATGTACCGCATCACCTCGGGGTGACCGTGCAGGGCGGCCAGGGCGTCGACGTCCGCCCCGGTGAAGCGACGGAGCGTCATCCGCCGGGTTTCCAGGTAGATGTCCACGTCTGCGATTCGAGCAGCCCGTCCGGCGTGCGGCAACGGATTTCCGCTCGCCGCCACCACGCGAGCGCAGGAAGTCGGCCCCGCCGACTTCCTGCGCAACACCTCAGCCGTCCGCCCGCCCTCAGCCGCGCACGTGCAGCCCGAAACCCGTGCGACCCGCGGGCTCCAGCCCCTCCTTCAGGTGCAGCGAGGGGATCTCGTAGTCGCCGAAGTTCTGCCGCCGGAAGGCGATCGGCTCGGTCGTCTCCAGGGTGAGCAGGCGCTGCTTCCAGGCCTCGGCGGCGGCCGCGTACTCCTCCTCGGTCATCCGGTCGGTGCGGTGCAGCACGAACGGGGGCAGCACCTCGATGCCCGGGTAGTAGAGGACGCCGTGCTGGAACGGGAACAGCAGGTCGTCGATGGGGCCGCTGATCCCGCGAGCGGCGTAGTGCGAGGCCGGGCCACCGGTGGTCACCGAGACCAGGGCCCGGCGGCCGGCGAGGGTGCCTTCGCCGTAGCGCTCGCCGTACTTGGTGTCGCTGTGCTCGCCGACGCCGTACGCGAAGTGGAAGGTGAACACCCGGTCCACCCAGCCCTTGAGGATCGCGGGCATCGAGTACCACCACAGCGGGAACTGGAAGATGATCGTGTCGGCCCAGAGCAGCTTCTCCTGCTCGGCGAGGACGTCCGGGGTGAGCGTCCCGGTGTCGAAGGCCCGGCCCGAGTCCCGGGCCACGTTCAGCCGGCCGGAGGCCGCGGGGCCGAAGTCCTCGGCGTCCACCACCGCCTTCCAGTTCATCGCGTACAGGTCGCTCACCCGCACCTCGTGCCCGGCGCCCTCCAGCGTGGAGACCGCGAGGTCCTTCAGCGCGCTGTTCAGCGACTTCGGCTCGGGGTGGGCGTGGACGATCAGCGTCTTCACGGGGACTCCTTCGGATCGGTTGCCTTCGATCCTGGCCGCCGCCGCGCCGGACTTTCAGGGGCGCCGCCTCCGTCGGACGGGACTTCCTGGTATCAGCAGGACCACCCTCACCGGGAGCGGCCGCAGCCATACTTGGGGGCATGGACGATCTCGCGGGCTTCCTGCGGACCCGGCGCGCCCGGGTCGACCCGGCCGTCGTCGGCATCCCCACCGACAGCCGCCGCCGGGTCGAGGGGCTGCGCCGCGAGGAGGTCGCGCACCTGTCCGGCGTCAGCGTCGACTACTACGTGCGCCTGGAACAGGGCCGCGCGACCCAGCCGTCCGAGCAGGTCCTCGACGCGCTCGCCCGGGTCCTCGACCTCGACGAGACCGAACGCGGGCACCTCCACCGCCTCGCCCGGCAGCGCCGCCGCACCAAGACACCGGGCGGCCGGCTCCGGCCGGAGCTGCTGCGCGTCCTCGACCTGGTCGCCGACGCACCCGCGCTGATCATGAACCACCGGATGGACGTGCTCGCGGGCAACCGCCTCGCCGGGCTCCTCCTCGGGCGCCCGCCGGCGGACCTGAACACCGCCCGGCACATCTTCCTGGAGGAGGCCGAGCGCGGCCTCTACGCGGACTGGGAGAACTGCACCCTCGACGTGGTCGGACACCTGCGGCTGGCCGCCGGCCGCTACCCCGACGACCCCCGACTGGCCTCGCTCATCGGTGAGTTGGCGATGGGCAGCGAACGCTTCCGCCGACTCTGGGCCCGCGCGGACGTGCGCGCCCGCACCCACGGGCGCAAGGCGTACCGGCATCCCCTGGTCGGACTGCTGGAACTGCACCAGGAGAACTTCGCGCTGCCGGGCGAACCCGGCGTCGAGCTCCTGGTGATGTCCGCCCCTCCCGGCAGCCCCGCCGAGGACGGACTGCGCCTGCTGGCCGGCCTGGGCGCGGACAGCGATACCGCACGTCCCACGGTGAACTCCCGGATCGACGCGCCGCCACCGCTAGGCTGACCGAATGTTCACAGTGCGGCGCGCCGGCCACGACGACGGGGACGTCCTCGGCGAGATCCACGCCGCCGCATGGCAGGCGGCCTACGCCCCCTTCTTCGAGCCGGAGTTCGCCGCCCGCGCCGTCCGGAGCAGGCGGACACGGTGGCACGAGAGGACCGCGCAGAAGACGTCCACGATCCTGCTGGCCGAACGCGACGGCCGCCCACTGGCGCTGTCCGCCTTCGGCCCGTCCCCGACCCGACCGGGCACCGCCGAGCTCACCACCTTCTACAGCCACCCCGACAGCTGGGGCAGCGGCATCGCCCCGGCGCTGATGACCGAGACCCTGCGCCACCTGCGCGACGACGGGTACGCCCGGGTCCACCTCTGGACGCTGCGCGACACCCCGCAGTCCCGCCGCTTCTACACCAAGTGCGGCTTCACCGAGTCCGGCGCCACCCGCCCCCACGACTTCGGCGACGGGAACCCCCTCGACCAGGTCGAGTACGAGCGCAGCTGTTGACCCCCGCGCCCAGGCCGCCGGACAGGCCCTAACCCTCCGAATCCGGCGTGAACGCCTCGGCATGGTCGGCGGCCCACTGGCGGAACGTCCGCGGCGCCGTCCCGAGGACGTCGGCCACCGTGGTGGTCACGTACGCGGGCCGTCCGACGGCCGCGTTCCACGCGGCGAGCAGCATCTCGACGGCCGGGCCGGGCACCGTGCCCTGCGACAGGTTCCGGAACTCGTCCGGCGTCATCTCCTCGAAGGCGATCCGGCGCCCCAGGGCGTCGCCGATGACGCCCACCTGCTCGGCCTGGGTCAGCGACTCGGGGCCGGTGAGGACTAAGTCGGCTCCCGCGTAACCGTCCTGATGGAGTGTCAGTGCTGCGACGGCCGCGATGTCGCGGTCGTCGACGGGTGCCGTCGCGGCGGCGCCGTAGGGCCAGCGGACGGCCCGGCCCGGCCGGATCGCGGACGCCCACCAGGCCAGCGAGTTCGATGCGAACATCCCGGGCCGGATGATCGTCGACTCGACCCCGGTGGCCGCGATGAGCCGCTCGATCTCGGCGTGCAGCGCCGAGGCGGGGTTGGGCTGCTGGAAGAAGGGGTGCGGCGTCCGGAACGGGGAGGAGAGGAAGACGATCCGTCGTACGTGGGCCGCCAGCCGCTCGACGACCGCCGCGGCGGTCTGCGGCGGGGCGGTCCAGACCAGGAAGGCCGCGCCGGCGCCGTTCAGGGCCGGGTCGAGCGACTCGGGCACGGTGAGGTCGCCGATGAAGGTCTCGACCCCGGCCGGCAGGGTCACCGCCGCCTCGGGGCGACGGGTGAGGGCGCGGACCGGCACACCCTCGGCGAGGAGCCGGTCGATGACGAGGCGGCCGATCCGGCCGGTCGCCCCGGTGACGAGCACAGGGGGAAGGTCTGGGCGATTCATACCTCCATGAAAGCGTTACTCGGTTAAAAACACAACCCAGTCAATCATTCATCTCGCCCCGCCCCCGCACCAGAAGTCGGCCCCGCCGACGTCCTGTGCGGGACTTCACGCCCGCCGGACACCCGGAGTCGGCCCTGCGGCCCCCTCTCTGTGATCTCATCGTCCTGTTGACGCGTCACCGTCACTGTCACCTGACTGGAGATGAACCATGTCCATAACCCAGCCCACCCCCCTCCGCCTGACCGTCGGCGAGCACACCTTCGACGCGCTTGCCGCCGGACCCGCCGACGGCGAACTCGTCCTGCTGCTGCACGGATTCCCCGAGTTCGCCGACTGCTGGAGCGCCGAACTGACCGCACTCGCCGCCGCCGGCTACCGCGCGGTGGCGGTGGACCAGCGCGGCTACTCCCCCGACGCCCGCCCCGCGGACATCGCCGACTACACCGTCGAGCTGCTGGTCGCGGACGCCCTCGGCTTCGCCGACGCCCTGGACGCCCCGCGCTTCCACCTGGTCGCCCACGACTGGGGCGGCCTGGTCGCCTGGTCGCTGGCCTCCGCCCACCCGGAGCGGCTGCACAGCCTGGCCGTACTCTCCACCCCGCACCCCGAGGCGCTCTACGAAGCCCTCAACAACGACAGCGACCAGAGCGAACGCTCCCAGTACGTCCACGAGTTCCGGCTCCCGGGCCACGTCGCCGAGCAGTCCCTCCTGGCCGACGACGCGGCCCGACTGCGCTCGCTCTACCGCAGCGCGCTGCCGGAGGAGCAGGCCGAGGCCAACGTCCGCCGGTTCACCGAACCGGGCGCGCTCACCGGCGGGCTCAACTGGTACCGGGCCACCAACGAGCAACTCCGCATCCCGGCGGGCGAGATCACCGTCCGCACCCTCTTCGTCTGGGGCACCGAGGACCGCGCCCTCGGCCGCGAAGCCGCCGAGCTGACGGCCAAGCACATCAACGCCCCGTACCGCTTCGTGGCACTGGACGGCGCCACCCACTGGCTGCCGGAGGCCAACGCCGAGCAGATCGTGCCACTGCTCCTGGCCCACCTCGGGGGCTGACCAGGATCACCACCAGACGATCACCGCCCGACGTCACCGCCCGACCGACGCCGCCGGGCCCGGAACCATCGCCCGGAGCAGCTCGAAGGTGCGGATCCGGAGGTCGAGGTCGGGGCAGAGGGTGGTGATCGCCAGCTCGTCGGGGGCGTAGGCGGCGGTCAGGGCGGCGAGCCGCTCGGCCACCTCGGCGGGGACCCCGGCCAGGACGGACACGTCCGCCGGGTCCGCCGCGTCGGGCAGTGCCACCGTGGGCGCCAGGGCGTGGAGTTCGTCCCAGGAGGGGAGGGTCCGGCGGCCCGCCGCGGCCGCGCCCAGGGCGAGGCCCGCGCGCAGCAGCCGGACGTCCCCCGGGGCGTCCGCGCAGGCCACCCGGACCGCGACGGCGACGCGCGGGACCGCCCCGAGCGGGCCCGGGCGGAACTTCTCCCGGTACAGCTCGACGAGCTCCGGCCGTGGCACGCCGTGGGCGAACTGGGCGAAGCAGAACGGCAGTCCGAAGTGGGCGGCGAGGTGCGCCCCGCCCGCTCCGGCGCCGGTCAGCCACAGCTGCGGCGGGGTGGAGTCGGGCAGCAGGTCCGTCCCCGCGGTGAGGTGGGCCAGCAGCTGTTCGATCTTCTCGTGGTACGGCGCCTCGCCCTCCCGGGCGAGCAGCCGGGTGACGCTCTCGCCCGCACCGGGCCCGCGGCCGATGCCGAGGTCGATCCGGCCGGGGTGGAGCCGTTCCAACAGGTTGAAGGTGGTCGCCACCTTCAACGGCGCGTAGTGGGGCAGCAGGACCGAGGCGGTGCCGACCCGGATGCCGGCGGTCGCCGCGGCGGCGGCGGCGACCAGGACCTCGGGCGAGCCGCAGCCGCTGGTCGCGCCGTGGTGCTCGGCGACCCAGAACCGGTGGTAGCCCAGGCGTTCGGCCGCCACGGCGAGCCGGACCGACTCCCGGGCGGCGCCGGCCGGGCCGGTGCCGCCGTAGACCAGCACCTGGTCGAACGCGGTGAGCTGCATCATCGGACCCCCGTCCTGGCCTTCGTCCCGGCTTTCGTCCCGGCCTTCGAAGCACCACCGGACGCGGGTTCGGGCGGCCCCGCGTTCTGCGCCTCGTACATCTCCGCGTACAGGCCGCCCAGGCGCATCAACTCCTGGTGGTCACCGTCCTCGACGAGCCGGCCCCGGTCGAAGACCAGCACCCGGTCCGCGCGCAGCACCGAGGAGAAGCGGTGGGCGATCAGCAGCGAGACCCGGCCGGCCGAGGCGGCGGTCAGGGTGTCGAGCAGTTCGGCCTCGGTGATGGTGTCGAGCGCGGCGGTCGGCTCGTCCATGACCCGGACGCTGGCGGACCGCACCGCGCTGCGGGCGATGGCCAGTCGCTGCCACTGCCCGCCGGAGAACTCGACGCCCCCGGTGAACAGCCGTCCCGCCTGGGTCTCGTAGCCCTGCGGCAGGCCGGTGATGTGCTCGTGCATCCCGACCTCGCGGGCCGCGGCCTCGACCCGCCCGCCCGAGCGGTCGGCCTCGTGCACCATGCCGAGCGAGATGTTCTCGCCCACCGAGAGCTGGTACTCGACGTAGTTCTGGAAGACGTAGGAGACCCGGTCGCGCAGGCTGTCCAGCCGGAAGTCGGCGAGCGGGACGCCGTCGACCAGGATCGAGCCCTCGGTCGGTTCGTAGAGGCGGCCGATGAGCTTGCCGAGGGTGGACTTCCCGGCGCCGTTGAGGCCGACGATCGCCGTCACCTGGCCCGGCTTCAGCGTGAACGAGACCCGGTCCAGGGCGCGCCGCCCGCTGCCGGGGTAGCTGAACGACACGTCGCGGAACTCGATGCCGCCGACGATGTCCTGGGGGAACGTCACCTCGCCCTGGGTCTCCCGTTCCTGCTCGATCGCGAGGAACTCGTCGACGTTGCGCAGGTAGAGCTGGTTGACGTACATCCCGGACACCGAGCCGAAGAGCTGCTGCATGCTGGCCTGCAGCATGCCGATCGCCTGGATCACCGCCAGCAGGCCGGCCACGTGCCGGGCGTCGCTGCTGCCGACCAGGATCGCCGTGGCCTGAGCGGAGATCGTCAGCAGGGCGGTCAGCACGACCATCGGCACGGCGAGGCCGAAGTTCCGGTTCGCCATCCGCAGGTCCGCGCCGACGATCCCGGCCAGCAGCCGCCGGTGGTTGGTGAGCACCACCGGGGCGAGCCGGAAGGCCAGCACCTCCTTCATCGAGTTCGGCTGCGAGGCCAGGTGCTGCCAGTAGTTGATCCGGCGCCGCTCCTCGGAGCGGCCGTGCTCCAGCGCGTGGGTGCGGCGGCCCTGGAGGATCTGCGCGACCACCGTGGGGAACGGGGCGACCATGGCCAGCAGCGCGATCCGGAAGTCCAGGGTCCACAGGATCGCGCCGACCGAGCCGAAGGTGACCACCGGGGTTGCCGCCTGCACCAGCTGGGAGAACAGCATCCCCGGCCGGTACGCCACCTCCCGGACGGCCCGCTGCAGCGAGTCCTGCACGGTCGGGTCCTCCACCTGGGAGAGCGTGAAACGGCTCGCCCGGCTGATGATCTCATCGGCCAGATGGGCCGAGAGCCGGCTCTGGCAGCGCTGCATGGCCCGGTTCTGCAACAGCGACAGCAGCTGCGAGGCCAGGCCCAGCACCGCCAGCACGACCAGGTAGAACAGGATGCCGCGGACCTGCTCGTGCGAGCCCTCCGCCGTGCGCAGCAGGGCCGTGGCGAACGCCGCCGTGGTCTTCACCTGCCAGGCCGGCAGGATGCCGACGACCAGCGAGATCAGCAGCACCTGCGCCGTCCCCCAGCGGTCGCAGCGCCAGGACTGGCCCAGCACGGTCAGGACCGGGCGCGGCACGGCCGCCAGCCGCCGCAGCCGGGAGCCCGCGCTCACCGGGACGTCCCCGCCGAAGAGCCCCCGGCCGTGGCGACCCGGTCGAGCAGCCGCCGCCACATGCCGTAGGCCGCGTCCTCCTGCTCGCGCCGCAGCCCCATCCGGTTGCAGTGCATGTGGAACAGGCTGCGCAGGACGGACGTACGGTCCGACCAGAGTTCGCCGCTCTCGGCCGACTCGGCCACCCTGGCGGCGAATCCGGTCCCCGCCGGGCCCCAGGCGGCGCCCACCCGCTCCAGCACCGCGGCCTCACCGCCGGGCGCGGTCAGGCCCGCCCAGAGCCGGCGGGCGACCGCCCGGTACTCCGCGCCGCCGGTCCGCGAACCGGTCATCGACCGCACCAGGGCGTGCCGTTCGGCGAAGTCGGGGACCAGTACCCGGCCGACGGCCTCCAGGCTGAGCACGGTGAGCGCGTCCCGCTCCAAGGGGGCCTCGCCCGCCGGCACCGGCCCGGCGAGGTGCCGCAGCAGGTCCAGGGTCGCGGCGCTGTCCAGACAGAACAGCTCCTCGGCCGCGTCGATCAGGTCGGGGCCGCCGTACCGCTCGATCTCCCGGCGGTACGTCGCGAACTCGACGTCCGCGATCCGGCCCTCGACGGCCAGGCCGTGCGCCCACCGGGCGACCTCGGCCAGCAGTTCGCCCGACCGGGCCGGGTCCGCGGCCCGGTAGCGCAGCCGCAGGTGCGGGGCGGGATCGCCGTACCGGAGGTAGAACATGTGCCCGGTCAGGCCGCGTTCGGCCAGCGAGCGGGTCAGCTCCGTCACCTGGTCCACCAGGAGGGCGTCCAGCGCCTCGTTCTCCACGTACAGCTTGGCGAAGACCCACGGCCCGCCGACCGGGCGCAGCCGCTCCGCCTCGGTGGTCCGCCGGCGCAGGGCGGCCGCCGCCCGGGGCTCCCGGGCCGGCCGCGCGGACAGCACCGGGACCACGACCTCCGCGGCGTAGGGGGCGCCGTCCGTGTCCCGCAGGAAGCCCTCCTCCGGGCCGGGCAGGGCCTCCTCGATCCGCAGCGAGAAGGACGCCGCGTCCCGGGCGGCCGCCAGCCGCAGTTCCTCCCGCGAGGGCTCGGCCTCCAGGTCCAGCAGGATCGTGTTGTCGCCGTGCGCCAGGTGGACCAGGCGCGGCACCTTCCACTGCGCGCGCCAGGCCGCGACGGCCGCGGTGAAGTCCGCCGCCGAACCGGTGCAGCCGGCCGGCAGGTCGGTGGCGCGCAGCAGCCAGCCCGCGCGCTTCAGCACCAGGTCGCCCCGGACGACCCTGGGCAGGAACGGCAGGACGGTGCCCAGCGTGCCCCAGTCGAAGGCCGGGACGTTGTGGAAGGCCGCCGAGGAGACGTCCAGCAGGAAGCGGGCGACGTTCGGCGCCATCAGCGGGTTGAGCATCGTGTGCTGGGTGACGTGCAGATCGCACCCGAGGGCGGGGCTGTGCAGGTACAGTCGGCCCTCGCGCACGCCGACGACCACGTCGTCGAGCGCGATCACCTCCTTGGGGCCCCGCCCCGGCGCCACGTTGACCGGCAGCTCCAGCGCCCGCACCGCCGGACGGACCGACACGTTCGCGGCCCGGGCCTTCTCCGGCAGATAGGTCAGCTCGACCACCGCGACCCCGGGCAGCTGCGCCGCCTCCGCCTCGGCCAGCTCCCGCAGCCGCTCGCGGTCCTCGGTGCCCAGCAGGTCGTGGAACCGGGCGAAGGTGCGCCCGCCGTTCGCCACCGCGGTGACCACCCCGCGCCAGCGCGCACCCGGGGCCGTCGGCGGCGCCAACTGCAGGTGCACGTCCACCGCGGGCCGCCACGGCCGGTCGTCGACACCGGTCGTGAGCTCGGCCGTCCACCGCTCGTCGAGGACCGCCTCCACGCTGCCGCGGCTGAGCGCGTCGGCGACGAGCCGGTACAGCACCGCCTCCCGCTCGTCCCGGCTGCGGTCGCGCGCGGTCACCGGCTGCAACTCGAAGGAGCGCGGCGGGTTCTGGTAGCTGTTCGGCGCACCGAGGCCGGTCTCCTCGGAGAGCACCTCCAGGACCGGCACCTCCGCCTGCGCGCCGTAGCGCTCGGTGAACGCCTTGGCGAAGTCGCCCAGTTGCGACGGGTACCGGTGGCCGGCGCCCACGGTGGCCAGGAGCTCCGCGGCCTCCGCCGCCAACGCCTGGACCTCGGCCGGCAGCTCGGGCCGGGCGACCGGGTCCAACCGGGCGTCGACCCGCAGCAACGGACCGTCGTAGTCCTCGCTCACCCGCCGCGCCGGCGGGGCGATCCGCTCCTGGAGCGCCTCCAGGCCGGTCACCTCGCCGACGGCGTTGAACTCCGCCACCGCCGCCTCGACGGAGGCCAGTGCGGCGGCCGCCTCACCGTCCTGGCTGCTCGCCAACTGGGCCGACAGCGACGGCTGCCCCGAACCCTCCAGCAGGGCGGGCCGGTGCGAGGTGATCAGGAACGCCAACTCGACCAGCTGGTCCAGCAGCGCGGTGACCTTCTCCACCGGGACGGTCGGATAGCGCTGCGCCAGCTGCTCCCGCAGCTCGCCGAAGGTCTTCGGGGTGCGCGCCGCCTCCAGCACGAACTCGACGGCCGGGGACCAGCGGACGGAGACCGAGCGGCGCGATCCCGCACCGTAGGCGTCGGCGGTGGACAGCCAGGCCCGGCCCCGGCCGCGGTGGATCAGGTCGTTGGCGCGCAGCTCCAGTTCGGGCCGCAGCCGCGGCGCGTCGGCGACCGCCTGGAACAGGTGCAGCACCCAGCCCATGTCCGGCCTGGCCACGGCCGTGCCGATCGCGGGGACGCCGAGCCGGACGGGCTCGGGGGTCGCGTCCGGCCCCGGGAAGCGGCCCATTGCGACGCCCGCCACCGTGCCCAGCGGGGTCGCCCGCATGCTCATCCGGTTCAGGTACCGGCCCAGGCTCATCATCGCGCGCCGGCGGTCCCGGGCCGGGAGCGCGTCGATCCCGGTCACCGCCCGGGCCAGGTCCGGCGCCGCCAGCGCGATCGCCGCGCGGACCCCGGGCCGCGCCCACAGCTCCAGCAGGCCCCGCAGGTAGCGGTCCTCCCAGTCGGTCGGGTCCGTGCCTGCCGGATCCGCGCCCGCCGGGTCCGTGCCGGCGGGCGAGCCCGTCCCGGCGGCCGAGCCGGCCAGCAGGTCGGTCAGCGCCCGGGTCGGCAGGGCCGGCGCGCGGAGCAGGAAGAAGTCCCGTGCGACGTAGCCGCGGCTTCCGCCGGACTTCCGGTCGCTGGTCTCGGCGTTCCGACGAGTCACACTCAGTTCCTTAGCTGTGCTGGGCGACGCGGGTACGGGCAACGCGGTTGCGGGGCAGCGCGGTTGCGGGGCAGCGCGGTTGCGGGACGGGAGCGGTCACGGGACAACGCGCCTGCCGGACACGGCATTTCGGCCCGCCCGCCACGCCCGCCCCACCCTGCCCCACGGCCCCGGTCAGGCCGGGGTGAGGAGGAACAGCTCGTCCCACCCGGTCGCCCGCGGCGCGAGCGCCCCGCAGAGCGCGAGCAGGACGCCCGCCGCACCGTTGACGAAGCCCGGGTCGTCGACGAGTTCGCCGGGCCTGGGCTCGTCCGCCACCACGTACGGGCGGGCCTCGTCCGCCTTCGACAGCACGGCCCGGAGCGAGTCCTCGGCCATGATCCGGAAGGAGTCCGTCCCGGTGACCTCGTGGGCCCACCGGTAGATCGCGAGCAGCCCGGAGTGGCCGTGGCAGAGGTTGGGCGCGAAGATGTACCGCTCGGCGGGCGACCAGTCCACCACCCGCTGCAGGGCCCCGACCGCGGTCTCCCGGAGGGCGCTGTCACCGAGCACCCCGGCCGCGTTCAGCAGGGCGATGCCGATGCCCGGGGCGCCGAAGCACCAGGCGGCCCGGGCGGACCGCCGTCCGGTCGGGGCGAGCGGCAGCCCGGTTCCCTCCTCGGCCTTGAGCAGGTTCGGCCAGGCGGCGCCGGGCACGTCGTCGGCGAGCCGGTTCTCGACCAGCCAGGTCGTGCCCCGCGCGATCGCCTCGCTCGGGCCCGACCCGCCGATCCCGGCGGCGGCCGCGACGCACAGCGCCGACACGATGCCCGGCAGGCCGTGCGCGAAGCCCAGGTTGTACATCCCGTGCGGGGCCTGCTCGTCGTAGCCGGGGTAGGCGCCGTAGTAGTCCGGCGGCGTGAACCAGCCGGGCCGCTGCCGGTCGTCCGGCTCGCTCACCCGCAGCAGGTACTCGGTCAGCCGCTCGGCCGCGGTGCGGATCGGGTCGCCCGGCGCGGCCTCCAGGGCCGTGCAGAGCCGCACGGCCGCGGCCAGCTGGCCGGCCGCACCCGAGATGACGTCGAAGGCGGAGAGCGGCAGGCCCTCGCCGGGCTCGGGCAGCTCACGGGCCGCGATCTGCTCACCGAAGCTGTCGGCGACCCGGCGCAGCGACGGCAGGTAGCGGCCGTCGTGGGCCGCGAACTCCAGCAGGACGCTCGCGAAGCCCGCGGTGCCGTTGTAGAGACCCGCCTCGGACAGCGGCCGGACGGCGGTGGCCTGCGCGGAGCGGCGGAGCAGGGCCTGCGCCGCGCCGATCGGCCCGGGCTCGTCCAGCGCCTTTCCGGCGTGCAGCAGCGCCAGTGCCATCCCCGGGTAGCCGTCGGCCAGGCTCGCCTCGTCCTTGAGCGGATCGGGCCAGGTCGGCTGCTCGGACGAGCCCGTCGTACCGGCGAAGGCCGCCAGCCGGTCGGCCACCGCCCGGGCCACCTCCGTGGTCCGCACGTCGAGTTCCAGCACCGCCACTGCGAATTCCCCCAGATTCACATCACCAATTCCCGGCAATGTTCCCGAATTGCGCACCAAAAGTGCGCCGGGTCCGATCGCCGAGGACTTCCCGGAAAACTCCCGGCTTTCCCCGAAGGCTCCCGGCGCAGAACAGCGCCGGGAGCCTCCCCGATTCGGCGTCGACGCCGACGGGCGATCAGCAGATGGTGGGGAAGCCCACCGTGATCGGGCAGTTGCAGGAGTCGGCACAGGACCAGCAGGTGGTGCCGATGCTGGCGAAACCGTCCGGAGTGGCGGCCACCTTCGGAGCAACAGCCACACGGACGTCGAGGTCGAAGTCTTGCTCCATTTTTACCTCCATCATGAATTCATCCTTCCCGCTCCCCCGACCGGGTTTCAACAAATTCCGCACGTAGGAGCGGCTGTAGGAGATTTTTTAGCACGCCGTTCGGACGCCCGAGGGTCGATTCCAGCCAGGCCCAACCGCACCCCGGACCACCGGCCCGGGAACGACGCTGGTCAGCTGATCACCGGAGGAGGCGGTTCGAACGGCCAAGATGGCCGATCTCGAACGTCGACCGGGGTCGAACAATGGGGCCGAGATGTCTCGCTTGGACGTGTTCGGGAAGCTTGAATATTTCGGCCACATTGCGGTGATCATCCGCAATCGGGCCGAACGGAACGGGCCCGGACACCCAAGGTGTCCGGGCCCGCCATCGGGACGGCCGCGTCGCCGGGACGGCCGCGTCGCCGGGACGCGCACGCCGGCAAGACGCACGCGTCAGTGCGCGGCGGCCTCCCAGTTGGCGCCGACGCCCACCGAGACGTCCAGCGGCGCGCGCAGCGGGTAGGCGCCGGCCATCTGCTCGCGGACGATCGCCTCGACCGGCTCGCGCTCGCCCGGGGCCAGCTCCAGCACGATTTCGTCGTGCACCTGGAGCAGCATCCGGGAGGCGAGCCCGGCGGCGCGCAGCGCCTCGTCCACCCGCAGCATGGCGATCTTGACGATGTCGGCGGCCGAGCCCTGGATCGGGGCGTTCAGGGCCATCCGCTCGGCCATCTCGCGGCGCTGGCGGTTGTCGCTGTTGAGGTCGGGCAGGTAGCGGCGGCGGCCGAGCAGGGTCTCGGTGTAGCCCGTCGCCCGCGCCTCCTCGACCACCCGGTGCAGGTAGTCGCGCACGCCGCCGAAGCGCTCGAAGTAGGTGTCCATCAGGCCCTGGGCCTCGCCGGGCTTGATGTTGAGCTGCTGCGAGAGCCCGTACGCGGAGAGCCCGTACGCCAGGCCGTAGGACATCGCCTTGATCTTGCGCCGCATCTCGGCGTCCACGGCGGCCCCGGGCACCTCGAAGACCTGGGAGGCGACGGTGGTGTGCAGGTCCTCGCCGGAGGCGAAGGCCTCGATCAGGGCCTCGTCCTCGGACAGGTGGGCCATGATCCGCAGTTCGATCTGCGAGTAGTCGGCGGTGAGCAGCGACTCGTAGCCCGACCCGACCACGAAGGCGCGGCGGATCGCGCGGCCCTCCTCCGTCCGGACCGGGATGTTCTGCAGGTTCGGGTCCTGCGAGGAGAGCCGGCCGGTGGCGGCGACCATCTGGTTGAAGGTGGTGTGGATCCGGCCCTGCGGCGAGACCGTCTTGAGCAGGCCCTCGACGGTGGTGCGCAGCTTGGCCTGGTCGCGGTGGCGCAGCAGGATGACCGGCAGTTCGTTGTCGGTCTGGGTGGCCAGCCAGGTCAGGGCGTCGGCGTCCGTGGTGTAGCCGGTCTTGATCTTCTTGGTCTTGGGGAGGGCGAGTTCGCCGAACAGGATCTCCTGCAGCTGCTTGGGCGAGCCGAGGTTGAACTCGTGCCCGGCGGCGGCGTGGGCCTCCTCGACGCAGCGCTGGATCTCGGCGGCGAACTGGGCTTCGAGCCGGGTGAGCCAGTCGCTGTCGGCGGCGATGCCGTAGCGCTCCATCCGGGCCAGCAGCGCGGCGATGGGCAGTTCCATGTCGTGCATCAGCCCGGCGGCGCCGACCTCGGCGAGGCGGGTGTCGAAGAGCGCGGCGAGGTCGAGCACGGCCCGGGCCTGGAGCATCAGCGCCTGGGCGTGCGCCGTCGGGTCCTCCTCCGGGGCGTCGAAGGCGAGTTGGCCGCTCTCGGACGCCGGGGCGGGGGTGAGCGAGCGGGCCAGGTACTCCTCGGCGAGCACCTCCAGGGTGAAGGTGCGGCGGCCGGGCTTCTCCAGGTAGGCGGCGAGCGCGGTGTCGGCGACGACGCCGTCGATGGTCCAGCCGCGCTCGGCGAAGGCGCGCATCACCTGCTTGGCGATGTGCAGGGCCTTGGGGGCGGCCGGGTCGGCGAGCCAGCCGGCGAAGGCCTGCTCGTCCTCCTCGGCGAGCAGCGCCGGGTCGAACCAGGCGGCCGTCTCCCCGGCGGCGAGGGCGACTTCGGTGACCTCGCCGCTGCCGAGGGCCCACCGGTAGACGGCGGCCAGCGCGACCGGCGTCTTGCCGTCGGAGGCGTGCTCGCGCAGCCAGGCGGCCAACGTGCCCGGATCGGTGAGCAGTTCGCCGTCGACCTCGACGCCGGGGGCGAGCTCGGCCTCGGCGGCCTCCGCGCCCGTGGGGTCGATGCCGAAGACCCGGTCGCGGAAGTTGGCGTTGCGGAACTCCAGCGACTCCATCAGGGTGCCGACGGCGCCCTTGTCGAAGCCCTGGCGGGCCAGGTCCTCGACGCCGAGCGGGAGCTCGACGTCGCGGACCAGCTCGGTGAGCACCCGGTTGCGCTTGACCGAGTCGAGGTTGTCGCGCAGCTTCTCGCCGATCTTGCCCTTCACCTCGTCGGCGCGGGAGACGAGTTCGTCGAAGGAGCCGAACTGGTTGACCCACTTGGCGGCGGTCTTCTCGCCGACGCCGGGGATGCCGGGCAGGTTGTCGGACGGGTCACCGCGCAGGGCCGCGAGGTCGGGGTACTGGCGCGGGGTGACGCCGTACTTCTCGGTGACCTTCTCGGGGGTGAAGCGGGTGAGCTCGGAGACGCCCTTGGTGGGGTAGAGGACCGTGACGTGGTCGGTGACCAGCTGGAGCGAGTCGCGGTCGCCGGTGACGATGTCGACGTCGTAGCCGGCCGCCTCGGCGGCGGTGGCGAGGGTGGCGATGATGTCGTCGGCCTCGAAGCCCTCGACCGTCATCCGCGGGATGTTCATGGCGTCGAGCAGTTCGCCGATCAGGCCGATCTGGCTCTTGAACTCGTCCGGCGTCTTGGCCCGGTTGGCCTTGTAGTCGGGGAACTCGGCGGAGCGGAAGGTCTGCCGGGAGAGGTCGAAGGCGACGGCGAGGTGGGTGGGCTGTTCGTCCCGGACGGTGTTGGCCAGCATCGAGGCGAAGCCGTAGACCGCGTTGGTGGGCTGGCCGGTGGAGGTGTTGAAGTTCTCCACGGGCAGGGCGTAGAAGGCCCGGTAGGCCATCGAGTGCCCGTCGAGCAGCATCAGCCGGGGCCGCGGGCCGGCCCCGCCGCCACCCGTCGCGCCCTTGTCCGTACTCTGCGTAGCCACGTCAACGTCCGTTCCTGCCGATTCCACTACCGGCCCCCGATCCTATGGCCCGGCACCGACAAAAGGGGCGCCGCGCCGGTCCGGCCGGGCCTGCTACCAGCGAGTAGGACGGTCGTACGATCACAGGCAGCACCACCGGGCAACAGCCAGGCAGCACCACCAGACCGCACCACCACGAGACACCCGAGCGGCAGGAGTTCCCCCGATGACCGACGCGGCCCCCGACACCTCCCACAGCACCGCCGGCACCGGCACCGACGGCGCCGCCGTGCTGAAGGTCCCGCAGGACGTGCTGGACCACTTCGCCAAGCTCGGGGTGAGCCCGGAGACCTTCTCCGGCGGCCACCTCGGCGACAAGCTCGGCATCCGGATCGTCGAGGCCTCCGGCGACCGCGTGGTCGGCACCATGCCGGTGGAGGGCAACCAGCAGCCGTACGGGCTGCTGCACGGCGGGGCGTCGGCGGCGCTGGCCGAGACGATCGGCTCGATCGGCGCGATGCTGCACGCCGGCCCGGGCCGGTACGCGGTCGGCGTGGACCTCAACGCCACCCACCACCGTTCGGCCACCTCCGGTCTGGTCACCGGGGTCGCGACGGCGGTGTTCAAGGGCCGCACCGCCGCCACCTACGAGATCGCGATCACCGACGACACCGGCAAGCGGATCACCAGCTGCCGACTGACCTGCATGCTGCGCGACCTGTAACGGCCCTCCGGGCAAAGCCCGTTCACGCCGGTAGACATCAATTCCCTTTCGCGCCCCCTTGTTTGACCTTCCGCCACCGTGGGCAGGCGTTGGTCTGGACGAGGGGGCGTCGGCATGCCCGGGCACCGCCCGACGGCACGCCCGACAGCGCGTCCGACCCGCCCCCATATTCGTAACCCTGCGTAACAAGCGCGAAATCCCCACCAGCGGCGGTTCCGGGGCCCCAGGGCACCCCGGAGCCCCTTCGTCGCGCCCTCCCTGTCCGCAATGCGGACGTGTACGGCCGAAAGCAGCACACCGGACGCCACCGTCCGACTATCGACCGTGCCAGCTGCAACCCGCATTTCTGGGCCTTACATCCCGCCACCAGCCGGTAAACGCCCGGCACTTCGGGCGCGGTCGACTCAAATCGACCACATGCTGAGACAATTAATACGTGTGCTCATAACAAGAGAATCACAGCCTGCTCGCACCACTGCCCGAGTAGCCCAACGACATCTAGAGTCACGGCCAGTCACCGCGCCATCCGGATTGGGCCCGGCCCTCCGCGCATCCCGGCTCCCGCCACTCAGGCGCGGGCGCCTCCTGAACCGAAGGGGACCCTCGTGCGTCATCGTTCAGCTGTTGTCGTGAGCATTGCCGTGATCGGCGCCCTCAGCCTCAGCGCCTGCGGCTCCCGCGGCGGGAAGTCCGGCGACAACGCCGGCGGCAAGGACAGCGGCACCACCACCGTCGTGATCGGCGTCGACGCCCCGCTCAGCGGCGACCTCTCCACCCTCGGCCTCGGCATCCGCAACTCCGTGGACCTCGCCGTCAAGAACGCCAACGCGACCAACGAGGTCCCCGGCATCAAGTTCGAGGTCAAGCCCCTCGACGACACCGGCAAGCCCGCCCCCGGCCAGCAGAACGCCACCCAGCTGGTCGCCGACAGCAAGGTCCTCGGCGTCGTCGGCCCGCTCAACTCCAGCGTGGCGCAGTCGATGCAGCAGATCTTCGACGACAAGAACCTGGTCGAGATCTCCCCCGCCAACACCGGCGTCGCCCTCAGCCAGGGCGAGAAGTGGGCCACCGGCGACAAGAAGCGCCCGTTCAAGTCCTACTTCCGCACCGCCACCACCGACGCCATCCAGGGCCCGTTCGCCGCCCAGTTCCTCTACAACGAGGCCAAGAAGACCAAGGTCTTCCTGATCGACGACCAGAAGACCTACGGCGCCGGCCTCGCCTCCACCTTCAAGGGCGAGTTCACCAAGCTCGGCGGCACCCTGGCGGGCCAGGAGCACGTCAACCCCGACGACCGCGACTTCTCCGCCATCGTCACCAAGGTCAAGGCCTCCGGCGCCGACGCCGTCTACTACGGCGGCGAGTACCCCGCGGGCGGCCCGCTCTCCCTCCAGCTCAAGGACGCCGGCGTCAACATCCCGCTGATGGGCGGCGACGGCCTCCAGAGCACCGACTACATCAAGCTCAACCCCAAGGGCCAGGGCGACTTCGCCACCGCCGTCGGACTCCCCGTCGAATCCCTCGACACCGCCAAGAAGTTCATCTCCGACTACGCCAAGGGCGGCTACAAGGAGGCCTACGAGAGCTACGGCGGCTACTCCTACGACAGCGCCTGGGCCATCATCGAGGCCGTCAAGAACGTCGTCCAGGCCAACAACGGCAAGCTCCCCGGCGGCGACGTCCGCGCCGCCGTCCGCGACGCGGTGCAGAAGGTCTCCTTCGACGGCGTCACCGGCAAGGTCTCCTTCGACGAATACGGCGACACCACCAACAAGCAGCTCACCGTCTACACCGTCAAGGACGGCAAGTGGACCGTGGAGAAGTCCGGCACCTTCAACGGCTGACGGCCGCTCAACACCCCGCACGCACCCGCACCACCGCGCGGGGGCACCACGAGTGCCCCCCCGCGCCCCCACACCCACCACCCACGCGGACACCCCAGAACGCACTACGGAGGCCCAGCGGTGCACGACCTACCGCAGCAGCTGGCCAACGGCCTGATCCTCGGCGCCCTCTACGGCCTCGTCGCGATCGGCTACACGATGGTCTACGGCATCGTCCAGCTCATCAACTTCGCCCACGGCGAGATCGTCATGGTCGGCGGCTTCGGCGCCCTGACCGCCTACCTCGCCCTCCCCGGCGGCACCACCCTGTGGCTGGCCCTACCCCTCATGCTGGTCGCCGGCATCCTGGTCTCCACCCTCACCGCCGTCGCCGCCGAGCGCTTCGCCTACCGGCCGCTGCGCAACGCCCCCCGGCTCGCCCCGCTGATCACCGCGATCGGGCTCTCCATCTTCCTCCAGCAACTGGTGTTCTCCTTCTACCCGGACGCCAAGAAGGCCCGGGTCTTCCCCAAGATCCCCGGCGACCCGTTCAACCTCGGCTCCGTCAGCATCCAGCGCAGCGACCTCTTCCTGATCATCGCCGCCCCGCTCTGCATGCTCGCCCTCGGCTGGTTCGTCACCCGCACCCGCTCCGGCCGCGCCATGCAGGCCACCAGCCAGGACCCGGACACCGCCAAGCTGATGGGCATCGACACCGACCGCATCATCGTCCTGGCCTTCGCCATCGGCGCCGCGTTCGCCGCCGTCGCCGCCATCGCCTACGGACTGCGCACCGGCCAGGTCGACTTCCGGATGGGCTTCATCCTCGGCCTCAAGGCCTTCACCGCCGCCGTCCTCGGCGGCATCGGCAACATCTACGGAGCCATGCTCGGCGGCCTCGCCCTCGGCCTCGCCGAAACCCTCGCCACCGCCTACATCCAGCACCTGCCCGGCATGCACCTCTTCGGAGGCGGCGCCTGGAAGGACGTGTGGGCCTTCGTACTCCTCATCCTCGTGCTCCTCGTCCGGCCCCAGGGCCTGCTCGGCGAGCGCGTCGCGGACAGGGCGTGACCACCATGACCACCAGAACCGAGACCACCCCGGTCATCCCGCTGCCCCGCCCCGCCGCCACCGCCCTCACCGGCCTCGGCGCCCTCCTCACCGCCGCCTCCGCCGCCATGTCCTGGACCTGGACCAGCGACTTCCCCGGCGACCTCACCTACTACGGCTCCCCGGCCGGCCTCCAGTGGCTCGCCGTCGCCGCCGGCGTCCTCACCCTCGTCCTGCTGCTCGCCACCCACGGCACCCCCGGCCTGCGCTGGGCCGCCCCCACCCGCAGCAACAACGCGGTGCTGTACGCCGCCACCGGCGGCCTCGCCGTCGCCGTCTACGCGGTCACCGCCATCGCGGTCGAACTCGGCGGCCTCGCCAACCTCGACCCCGGCGGCTGGGTGCTCGCCGCCGGCGGCCTGCTCGGCGTCCTCGGCGCCCTCGGCCTCCCCCTGGACCGGCGCACCGCGGTACCGCTGCGGATCCTCGACAAGCGGCTCTTCCTGCTGGTGCCCGCCGCCCCGCTCGGCTGGTTCGGCGCCCACGCCATCCCCGGCGACCAGCCCGTCGCCCCGGTGATGACCGCCCTGTCCGGCGCCCTCGCCATCGCCACCGGCGCCGTCCTGCTGCTCCAGCTCGGCCACCTCGCCAACAGCGGCCTGCGGCTGGGGAAGATCGACCGCCCGCTGCCCGCACCGCGCGAACTCCCGTCCTGGGCCGAGGTGCTGCTGATCGTGCTGGCCTTCGGGCTCGGCCTGTTCGCGATCACCTTCGGCATCGACACCGAGTACGGCGAACTCTTCATCGGCTACCTGCTGCTGGTCGGCCCCGCGGTCGCCGCGATCGCCACCTCCGGCCTGCTCGGCCGGCTGCGCGCACTGACCGTCAAGTACCGCCCGGTCACCACCGGCGCCGCCTTCGCCGCCGCCGCGAGCTTCCCGTTCACCCAGGGCAGCGACCAGTACACCTCGGTCGCCACCAACATCCTGATCTTCGCCACCGTCGCCCTCGGCCTCAACATCGTGGTCGGCCTGGCCGGACTGCTCGACCTCGGGTACGTCGCCTTCCTCGGCGTCGGCGCCTACGCCGCCGCCCTGGTCTCCGGCTCCCCCGCCTCACCCATCCACGTCCAGTTCCCGTTCTGGGCCGCGATGCTCACCGGCGCCGCCGCCTCCATGGTCTTCGGCGTCCTGATCGGCGCCCCCACCCTGCGGCTGCGCGGCGACTACCTCGCCATCGTCACCCTCGGCTTCGGCGAGATCTTCCGCATCACCATGCAGAGCCTCAACGGCACCACCGGACCCAACGTCACCAACGGCTCCAACGGCATCCCGCGGATCCCCGACCTGGAGATCCTCGGCTTCGACCTCGGCAAGACCCACACCGTCGGCGGCATCGAACTCGGCCGCTTCTCCAACTACTACCTGCTGATGCTGCTGGTCACCGCTGTCGTCGTGCTGGTCTTCGCCCGGGTCGGCAACTCCCGGATCGGCCGCGCCTGGGTCGCCATCCGCGAGGACGAGACCGCCGCCGAGGCCATGGGCATCAACGGCTTCCGGCTCAAGCTGCTCGCCTTCGCCCTCGGCGCCTGCCTGGCCGGCCTGGCCGGCACCGTCCAGGCCCACGTCAGCTACACCGTCACCCCCGACCAGTACACCTTCGCCGACGCCCTGCCACCCAACTCCGCGTTCCTGCTCGCCGCCGTCATCCTCGGCGGCATGGGCACCATCAGCGGCCCGCTGGCCGGCGCCACCCTGCTGTTCCTGATCCCCAAGAAGCTGGAGTTCCTCGCCGACTACCAGCTGCTCGCCTTCGGCGCCGTCCTGATCATCCTGATGCGGGTCCGCCCCGAGGGGCTCATCCCCAACCGGCGCCGGCAACTGGAGTTCCACGAGGCCGAGATCCCGTCCCAGCCCACCGGCGACGACACCACCGCACTCACCAAGGCAGGGGCGTGACCACCCCGATGACCACCGCAGCGAGCCCCCTGCTCGACGTCACCGGCGTCACCATGCGCTTCGGCGGCCTCACCGCCGTCAACAACGTCTCCCTCACCGTCGGCGAAGGCGAGATCATCGGCCTGATCGGCCCCAACGGCGCCGGCAAGACCACCTTCTTCAACTGCCTCACCGGCCTGTACGTCCCCACCGAGGGCAGCGTCCGCTACCGCGGCACCGTCCTGCCGCCCAAGCCCCACCTGGTCACCCAGGCCGGCATCGCCCGCACCTTCCAGAACATCCGGCTGTTCTCCAACATGACCGTCCTGGAGAACGTCCTGGTCGGCCGGCACAGCCGCACCAAGGAAGGCATCTTCACCGCCATCCTCCGCGGCCCCCGCTACCACCGGGCCGAAGCCGAGAGCCGCGAGAAGGCCATGGAACTCCTCGCCTTCACCGGCCTCGCCGAGAAGGCCGACCACCTCGCCCGCAACCTCCCCTACGGCGAACAGCGCAAGCTGGAGATCGCCCGCGCCCTCGCCTCCGACCCCGGACTGCTGCTGCTCGACGAACCCACCGCCGGCATGAACCCCCAGGAGACCCGGGCCGCCGAGGAACTCGTCTTCGCCATCCGCGACCGGGGCGTCTCCGTCCTCGTCATCGAGCACGACATGCGGTTCATCTTCAACCTCTGCGACCGCACCGCCGTCCTCGTCCAGGGCGAGAAGATCGTCGAGGGCGACCGCGAGACCGTCCAGAACGACGACCGCGTCATCACCGCCTACCTCGGCGCCCCGCTCGAAAGCGCCCCGCTCGAAGGCACCACCCCGGCCGTTACGGAGTCCGACCAGTGACCGCACTTCTCGAAGTCCAGGACCTCCGCGTCGCCTACGGCAAGATCGAGGCCGTCAAGGGCATCAGCTTCACCGTCGGCCAGGGCGAGGTCACCACCCTGATCGGCACCAACGGCGCCGGCAAGACCACCACCCTGCGCACCCTCTCCGGCCTCCTGCGGCCCACCGCCGGCCGGATCACCTTCGCCGGCCAGGACCTCTCGACCGTCCCCGCCCACAAGATCGTCGCCCTCGGCCTCGCCCACTCCCCCGAGGGCCGGCACATCTTCCCCCGGATGACCATCGAGGAGAACCTGCTCCTCGGCGCCTTCCTGCGCTCCGACACCCCCGGCATCACCGAGGACGTCGAACGGGCCTACACCCTCTTCCCCATCCTCGGCGAACGCCGCCGCCAGGCCGCCGGCACCCTCTCCGGCGGCGAACAGCAGATGCTCGCCATGGGCCGGGCCCTGATGTCCCGGCCCCAGCTGCTCATGCTGGACGAGCCCTCGATGGGCCTCTCCCCGCTGATGATGCAGAAGATCATGTCCACCATCGTCGAACTCAAGGCCTCCGGCACCACCATCCTGCTCGTCGAGCAGAACGCCCAGGCCGCCCTCTCCCTCTCCGACCACGGCTACGTGATGGAGACCGGCCGGATCGTCCTCTCCGGCACCGGCGCCGACCTCCTCCACGACGAGTCCGTCCGCAAGGCCTACCTCGGCGAGGACTGACCCCCCGCACGCGCGAAGGGCCCGGCGGACAGCGTCCGCCGGGCCCTTCGCTTCCGTCCTACTCGGGCTTATCGGCCTCGTCCGCCTTCTTGCGGTCCTGGGCCTCGCCCTCCTCGATGACCGCCTCGGCCACCGCCGCCATCGTCATCCGCCGGTCCATCGAGGTCTTCTGGATCCACCGGAACGCGGCCGGCTCGTTCAGCCCGAACTTGGTCTGCAGCACACCCTTGGCGCGGTCCACCAGCTTCCGGGTCTCCAGCCGCTGGGTGAGATCCCCGATCTCCTTCTCCAGCTCCCGCATCTCGGTGTACCGCGACACCGCCATCTCGATCGCCGGCACCAGGTCCGACTTGGAGAACGGCTTCACGATGTACGCCATCGCGCCCGCGTCACGGGCCCGGTCCACCAGCTCCCGCTGCGAGAACGCGGTCAGCATCAGCACCGGCGCCAGGTGCTTGTCGTGGATCTGCTCCGCGGCCGACAGCCCGTCCAGCACCGGCATCTTCACGTCGAAGATCGCCAGATCCGGCTTCAGCTCCTCCACGAGCCGCACCGCCGTCGCCCCGTCCCCCGCTTCACCGACGACGATGTACCCCTCCTCCTCCAGCATCTCCTTCAGGTCGAGGCGGATCAACGCCTCGTCCTCGGCGATCACGATCCGGGTGATCTGGGGCGATTCGGTCTCAAGCGGCTGTGCCTGCTCGTCGGCGGTGCTCACGGGGCTCCTAGTTCCGGCGGGGTACTGCATGCACGAGGGTACCTAGCTGCGCCCGACGGTGCTCACAGGGTATCCTTCACGGGCGCGAACCAGCCGGGTTGGTGGAAGGGCAGACACGATCGCCTCAAAAGCGATTGCCTGAAAGGGCGTGTGGGTTCGAATCCCACACTCGGCACCAGTTTTTCCCTTGAATTCCCAGATGCTCAGGAATCACTACATCTAGTGGATCGCATCCAAAGCATCCCTCGGTCGGCTTGACGCGCCTCAGTCTTGCGCACATGACAGCTCTCTCCGCACGCGAACAGGCCATCCACCTCCTTCGCCGAGGCGTCAGCAACGCCGAGGTGGCCCGCCGTCTCCATGTGCCGCGAGGCACAGTCTCCTGGTGGAAGCACCGGGACCGCGCCAAGCGCGATGAACTCCCCGGCCGCAAGCGCTCCGCATGCATGCACTGCTACGGGGACGAGCTGAACCGCCCCGCCTACGCCTACCTGCTCGGGCTCTACCTCGGCGACGGCCACATCCTCCTGCCCAACGAGTACCGCAGGACCCAAAGTCTCCAGATCACCTGCGACGACAAGTGGCCGGGCATCCAGGACTCCGTCGAGCAGGCCATGCGTCAGGTTCTTCCCAACAACAAGCCCTGCCGGGTGCGACGAACCGGATGCCACGACATCAAGGTCTACTCGAACCACCTGACCTGCTTGTTCCCCCAGCACGGCCCCGGCAAGAAGCACCTGCGAACCATAGCCCTGCAACCCTGGCAGCAGGAGATCGTCGACGCCCACCCCTGGGAGTTCCTGCGCGGCCTGATCCACTCCGACGGCTGCCGCATCACCAACTGGGCCACCCGCACGGTCGCCGGCGTCACGAAGCGCCACGAGTACCCGCGCTACTTCTTCACCAACACCTCAGTCGACATCATCGGCCTCTTCACCACCACCCTCGACGCCGTCGGCATCCAGTGGAAGACCGCCTCCCGTTCCAACGGTGGCTTCAACATCTCCGTCGCCCGCAAGGACTCCGTGGCCCTGATGGACACCCACATCGGCCCCAAGTACTGACGGCAGCACAGCGGTTCGCTCGAAGCGGACCCTTGCGGCCTCGAAGGCCGCGCCCGCGCCGGGGCGGCCGAGGATCTCCTGGCGCAATTCGCACCAGAGCGTGTGGTCGTTCATCCCGCTGATTCTCACCCGGACCGACACACGGGCGGCATCCCTCACACGAGGGATGCCGCCCGATGCCGGACAGCGTCAGTCGTCCAGCGTCCCCACGTGGTGGACGCGGACGAGGTTGGTGGAGCCGGCCAGGCCGGGCGGGGAGCCGGCGGTGATGACGACGATGTCGCCCTTCTGGCAGCGGCCGAGCGAGAGCAGGGCCGCGTCGACCTGTTCGACCATCTGGTCGGTGGTCGGGGCGAACGGTCCGAGGAAGGTCTCCACGCCCCAGGTGAGGGCGAGTTGGCTGCGCACGGCGGGTTCGTAGGTGAAGGCGAGCACCGGGATGGGCGAGCGGTAGCGGGTCAACCGGCGCGCGGTGTCGCCGGACTGGGTGAAGGCGATCAGGTACTTGGCGTGCAGGAAGTCGCCGATCTCGGCGGCCGCGCGGGCGACGGCGCCGCCCTGGGTCCGCGGCTTGTTGCCGGTGGTGAGCGGGGGCAGTCCGGCGGCCAGGATGTCGTTCTCGGCGGCCTCGATGATCCGGCCCATGGTCTTGACCGTCTCGACCGGGAACTTGCCCACCGAGGTCTCCCCGGAGAGCATCACGGCGTCCGTCCCGTCCAGCACGGCGTTGGCGACGTCCGAGGCCTCGGCGCGGGTCGGCCGGGAGGCGTTGATCATCGAGTCGAGCATCTGGGTCGCCACGATGACCGGCTTGGCGTTGCGCCTGGCCAGTTTGATGGCGCGCTTCTGGACGAGCGGGACCTGTTCGAGGGGCATCTCCACGCCCAGGTCCCCGCGGGCCACCATGATGCCGTCGAAGGCGTCCACGATGGATTCCAGGTTCTCGACCGCCTGTGGCTTCTCGATCTTGGCGATGACCGGGACGTACCGCCCCTCCTCGGCCATCACCCGGTGCACGTCGTCGATGTCGCGCCCGGTGCGGACGAAGGAGAGTGCGATCAGGTCGGCCCCGGCGCGCAGCGCCCACCGCAGGTCGGCGACGTCCTTGTCGCTGAGCGCGGGGACGGAGACGGCGACGCCGGGGAGGTTGAGGCCCTTGTGGTCGGAGACCAGCCCGCCCTCGATGACGAGGCACCGCACCCGTGGTCCGTCGACGGCGACGACCTCCAGGGTCACCCGCCCGTCGTCGACCAGGATGCGTTCGCCGCGGCTGACGTCGCCGGCCAGGCCGGCGTAGGTGGTGCCGCAGATGTCCTTGTCCCCCACGACGCCGTTGTCGGTGGAGATCGTGAACTCGTCGCCGCGTTCGAGGAGTACGGGCCCGTGGGCGAAGGTGTCGAGGCGGATCTTCGGGCCTTGGAGGTCGGCGAGGACGCCGACGCTCCGGCCGGTCTCGTCGGCGGCCTTGCGGACCCGACGGTAGCGTTCCTCGTGTTCGGCGTGGGTGCCGTGGCTGAGGTTGAATCGGGCGACGTCCATCCCGGCGTCGACCAGCGATTTGATCTGGTCGTACGAGTCGGTGGCCGGCCCTAGGGTGCAGACGATTTTTGCTCGGCGCATACTGCTGAGGGTAGGCATTACCGGCGCGTAACCACGACGTGGGTCCGGACTGCGGGATGACCGTTCCGGGAAGGCGAGTTGAACAATCTGACACGCCCTCGGACCGGTGTGCGACGGCCGCCCGGTTCCCCGTGCCGGGGCTCCGGCCGATGCGATTCCGTGAAACGGTGTTCACCCCCGGTTCACCACCGCTTCCGTCCGTGCTCCCCGCCCGGCG
This sequence comes from Kitasatospora sp. NPDC089509, assembly GCF_044749365.1. Lineage (NCBI taxonomy): Bacteria > Bacillati > Actinomycetota > Actinomycetes > Kitasatosporales > Streptomycetaceae > Kitasatospora > Kitasatospora sp. NPDC089509. The sequence continues at coordinate 189,856 of NZ_JBIVHS010000015.1, forward strand.
GGACGCTCGTCACCCCCGGGTGTCGCACCCGGGGGTGACGCAGCGACGAGGGGGAGGCGCTCGCGATGAGACGCGCTCTGGGGGTGCTCGCGGCCCTGGCCCTGCTGGGCGGGGTGACGTACGCCCTGATCCCGGATCCGGGGCCGGACAAGACGGTCAAGGTCACCGGGCTGATCGGTTCGGAGAAGCGGGCCTTCTTCGAAGACCCCGAGGTGAGGAAGGAGTTGACGAAACAGGGCCTGGACGTGCACGTCGACTCCACCGGCTCCTGGACGATGAGCGAGCAGGCGAAGAGCCAGCGCGACCTGGACTTCGCGTTCCCGGCGAGCACCGCGCCGGCCCGTGAGATCCAGCGCAAGTGGGGACAGCAGGACTCACCGCTGGTGCCGTTCTACTCCCCGCTGGTGATCGTCACCCACGCGGACGTGGCGGACATCCTCGCGAAGAACAACCTGGCGGCGAGGGACGGGGGTTCGGGCGTCTGGACGTTCAAGATGGACACCTACGTCGACGACCTGACGGCGGCCAGGAAGTGGCAGGACCTGACGGGCGTCCAGGGCCACGGCGAGCTGGCCGGTCCGCTGTTCGTGACCACCACCGACCCGGAGAGCTCCTCCTCGGGCGCCCTGTACATCGCGCTGCTGTCGTACATCCTGAACAGCCACTCGGTGGTCTCGGACGATGCCGGCGTCGACCGGGCCCACACGGTGCTGTACCAGGCGACGGCACTGCAGGGCGGCCAGAAGAGCAGCAGTGACGAGCCGTTCCGGGACTTCCAGGCGGGCGTCGGCAATCCGCTGATCTTCGGCTACGAGTCCCAGGTCGCCGCGATGGCGCTGCAGGGCCAGCCGACCGGGGACATGGTGGTGATGTACCCGGACACCACCGCGTACTCCGACCACACCATCATCGCCCGCACCGACAACGGCCGGAAGCTGGCCGGGCTGCTGCAGAACGACGAGAAGCTGCGCGGCCTGGAGGTGCGGTACGGCTTCCGCCCGCAGGCCCGCGCCGACGCCTTCGCCGAGCAGGTGAAGAACGTCAAGCAGCCGGTCTTCGCCCAGGACCTGAACGCGGCGCAGGTGAAGCAGGCGACCGTGCCGTCCCTGGACAACCTGCTCAAACTGACCGCCGCGGCCAAGGGGACCCCGAAGTGAACCTCCGTACCAAGCACCGCGGTCGGGCCGCGTCCGCGGTCGCGGCCGTGTTGGCGGCGGTGCTCGCCGCGGCCACCGCCTGCACCTCCTCGTCCGGCCCGGCCCCGCACCCGAACCCGTCCGACCCGATCGCCGACACCCCGAAGCCGGGGGTGCTGCGGGTGCTGGCCGGCAGTGAGCTGCAGGACATCCAGCCGGTCCTGGACGAGGCCCGGAAGGCGACCGGGGTGACGGTGCAGCTCGCCTTCACCGGCACCCTGGACGGCGCGGACACCGTCTCCACCGGCCGCGCGGACGGCAAGTACGACGCGACCTGGTTCCCGTCCAACCAGTACCTGCGGCTCGATCCGGCCGGCCGGTCCAAGGTGCTGTCGGAGACCCCGGTGATGGTCTCCCCGGTGGCCGTCGGGGTGCGTTCCTCGGTCCTGGGCGACCTCGGCTGGGGCGACGGTTCGAAGGTCACCTGGGCGCAGATCGGCGACGCGGCCGCGGCCGGGAAGCTGTCCTACGGGATGTCCGACCCGACCCGCTCCAACTCCGGTTTCTCCGCGCTGGTCGCGGTGGCCTCGGCGTTCTCCGGTGCGGGGGCGGCGCTGACCGAGGCGGACGTGCGGAAGGCGGCGCCGCAGCTGAAGCAGTTCTTCACCGGCCAGAAGCTGACCTCCGGCTCCTCCGGCTGGCTGGCCCAGGCCTACGGCCGGGCGGAGCCGGGCAAGGTCGGCGCCCTGGTGAACTACGAGTCGGTGCTGCTGTCGCTGAACCGGACGCTGCCGGCGGAGCAGCGGCTGACCGTGGTGCGCCCGGTGGACGGCGTGGTCTCGGCGGACTACCCGCTGTCGCTGCTGTCCTCGGCGCAGCAGGGCGAGCGCGACTCCTTCCAGCGGCTGACCGGCTACCTGTTGAAGCCGGACGTGCAGAAACGCATCTCCGAGCTGACGCTGCGCCGTCCGGTGACGGCCGGCGCCTCCCCGGCCGCGGGGCTGCCGTCCGACCGCCGCCGGGAGCTGCCGTTCCCGGGCACCAAGGCGGTCGCGGACGGCCTGCTGGCCGCGTACCAGAACGAGCTGCGCCGGCCGTCCCGGACGGTGTACGTGCTGGACACCTCGGGCTCGATGGACGGGCCGCGGCTGGACTCGCTGAAGACGGCGCTGGGCCGGCTGACCGGCGCGGACGACACCCGCGGGGTGAGCCGGTTCCGGGACCGCGAGGAGGTGACGCTGATCTCCTTCGCCTCCCGGGTGAAGTGGACGAGGACGCACGTCGTGCCGGCCTCGGGGGCCACCCCGGGGCCGGAGGCGGAGCTGGCCTCGATCAACGGCGACGTCCAGTCGTTGAAGGCCGAGGGCGGCACCGCGCTGTACGACTCGCTGGAGCAGGCGTACCGGGTGGTCGAGGGCCAGCAGAAGGCGGCGGGGGACGACCGCTTCACCTCGATCGTGCTGATGACGGACGGGGAGAGCAACGAGGGCGCGACCGACGCGGACTTCAAGCGCTTCCACGACGGGCTGCCGGCCGCGGAGCAGTCGATCCCGGTGTTCCCGATCAAGTTCGGCGAGGCCGCGGTGGCCCAGTTGCAGGGGATCGCGGACCTCAGCGGCGGCAAGCTGTTCGACGGCGGCGGCTCGCTGGACGGGGTGTTCGAGGAGATCCGTGGTTACCAGTGACGGGTACGGCCGGCAGGTGGTCGACTACCTGGGGTCGGCCCGGAACCTGGTCGGCTGCGGGGGCGGCGCGATCGGGTTGGGGCTGCACTTCGCCGGGCTGGGCGGGGTCTGGTGGCCGGCGGTGGTGGCGGGGCTGTACGGCGTCGGCGCGCTGCTGACGCCCGGCCCGCCGCCACCGCCTCCCCCGCCGCCTCCGCCCCCGCCGCCGCCTCCACCGCCCCCGCCGTTCCCCGAACTGGAGGCGCTGGCCGCGTTCCTGGACACCGTTCCGCTGCCAGCCTCCGCCGGGGTGGACGTCCTGCTGGCGTCGCTGCGCGAGGCGGGGCCCGGTCCGGCGGCCGACCCGGTGGTCGGGCACGGCCTGCCGGTCGCGGTGGACGGCTATCTGCGGGCCCGCACCTGGCTGCCCTGGGCGGGCCCGGACGCACCGGACCCGGCGGGCGAGTTGGGCCGTGAGGTGAAGCTGCTGTCCGCCGGGCTGGACCGGGCGTCGAATCCGGCGTGACGGGATCGGGGGCGGGGTGGCCGGATTTCGGCCCTCCCGCCCCTTACCACCCCTTCCTCCCCCCATCCCGGTCACGAACGAGTCGCCAAGATCTCACCTGTTGGAAACGTCGGAGGACTATTCAGCGCCCCGGCCGCACGGCACACTTCTACGCGCGTCCTTCTACGCGCGTCACCGCAGCAGCGGACGCGCTACGGACCCCACACGTACACAAGTTGACGGCCCATCCGCCGTCGTTCCCCACTCGGGAGAGTCGTCCATGTCGCTGAACCGCCGTGACTTCGTCACCCGGTCCGCCGCCACCGCCGCAGGCGCCGCCCTGGCCGGCGGAGCCGTCGTCGCCGCCGCCCCCGCCGCCGCGGCCGCCGAGCCGGACACGGCGGCCGCCAAGGGCCACAAGCGCAAGCCCCACCGCCAGGCCTTCACCGTCATGGGCACCACCGACCTGCACGGCCGGGTCCTCAACTGGGACTACTTCACCGACGCCGAGTACGTCGACAAGGCGCACAACGCGGTCGGCCTCGCCAAGGTCTCCACCCTGGCCAACCAGGTCCGCGAGGAGAAGGGCTGGGACCGCTGCCTGCTCATCGACTCCGGTGACATCATCCAGGGCACCCAGCTGACCTACTACTACGCCCGGATCGAGCCGATCGCCACCGACGGCGACAACGTGCCGGACCACCCGATGGCCGTCGCCATGAACCTCATGGGCTACGACGCGGCCGCGCTCGGCAACCACGAGTTCAACTACGGCATCCCGACCGTGAAGGCCTTCGAGGACCAGCTGGAGTTCCCGCTGCTCGGCGCCAACGCGCTGCACGCGAAGAACGAGAAGCCGGCCTTCAAGCCGTACGTGATCAAGGAGGTGTGGCTGGACGAGGACACCCCGATCAAGGTCGGCATCCTCGGCCTCACCAACCCCGGCATCGCGATCTGGGACAAGGCCAACGTGGCCGGCCAGATGATCTTCCCGGGCATCGTGGAGACCGCCGCCAAGTACGTGCCCCGGATGAAGGCGGCCGGTGCGGACGTCATCGTGGTCTCCGCCCACTCCGGCATCGACGAGGCCACCACCTACGGCGACCAGCTGCCCTGGCCCGAGGACGCCTCCGGCGAGATGGCCGCGACCGTCCCGGACATCGACGCGGTGCTGGTGGGCCACACCCACAAGGAGGTCGCCCAGCGCCTGATCGTCAACAAGAAGACCGGCAAGACCGTGGTGCTCTCCGAGCCGCTGTGCTGGGGCCAGCGGCTGAGCTGCTTCGACTTCGAGGTCGAGTTCACCGACGGCCGCTGGACGGTCGCCTCGGTCTCCTCCCGGGTGCTGAACTCCAACACCGTGCCGGAGAACCCGGAGATCAGCGACGCCATCCTCGGCCAGCACAAGAAGGTCGTCGAGTACGTCAACCAGAACATCGGCAACAGCAAGATCGAGCTGTCCATCGCCGACGCCCGGTTCAAGGCCACCCCGATCATCGACCTGATCGGCAAGGTCCAGGCCGACGCCGTCAAGGCCGCGCTGGCGGGCGGGCAGTACGCCAACCTCCCGGTCCTGGCCCAGGCCGCCCCGTTCAACCGCACCGCGCTGATCCCGTCCGGCCAGGTCAAGCTGCGCGACGCGGCCGGCCTGTACATCTACGAGAACACCCTGGAGGCCCGCCTCCTGACGGGTGCCCAGCTCAAGGACTACCTGGAGTTCTCGGCCAAGTACTACAACCAGCTCGCGGTCGGCGCCGCGGTCAACAAGGACACCCTGACCAACGCCGAGGACACCCCGGACTACAACTACGACTCGGTCTACGGCCTGAGCTACGACATCGACATCTCGCAGCCCAAGGGCAGCCGGATCGTCAACCTCAGCTTCCAGGGCAAGCCGATCGACCCGAACGCCCAGTTCGTCCTCGCGGTCAACAACTACCGCGCCAACGGCGGCGGCAACTTCCCGCACGTCGCCTCCGCCAAGTCGGTCTGGGCGAACTCGGACGAGATCCGCAACACCATGATCGCCTGGGTCAAGGCCAAGGGCGTCATCGACCCCGCCGACTTCTTCACCAACTCCTGGCGCCTGGTCCGCGCCGGCCAGCCGGTGTTCTAAGCCCTCGGGTACCGCTCGGCCCCCGCACCGCTTCAGGCGGTGCGGGGGCCCTTGCCGTTCTCCCCGCCTGATCCGCTCGTGCCGCGAGACGATCGGACATCCGGCGAAGACTTGAGGATATTCATCCGCTCTTCCGATCTCCCTACTGTTGAGCCCATCGAGAACGGCCCCACGGGGGGCCGGTGTTGGACCGGGTGAGGGAGAGAGCGATGCGCGCGATCGTGCAGCAGGAGTTCGGCGGCCCCGAGGTGCTGCGGGTGGCCGAGGTGGAGCGGCCGGAGCCGCTGAGCGGCGAGGTGCTGGTGCGGGTGAAGGCCGCCGGGGTGAACCCGGTGGACGTGGGGGTGCGGGCGGGGGCCTACCCGCTGCTGGGCGAGCCGCCGTTCACCATCGGCTGGGACGTCTCCGGGGTGGTCGAGGCGACCGGCCCCGGGGCCCGCTACCGGGTCGGCGACGAGGTGTACGGGATGCCGTTCTTCCCCCGCGCGGCCGGCGCCTACGCCGAGTACGTGGCGGCGCCGTCCCGCCAACTGGCCCGCAAGCCCGCCACCTTGGACCACACCGAGGCCGCCGCCCTGCCGCTGGCCGCGCTCACCGCCTGGCAGGGCCTGGTGGACCTGGCGGAGGTCGGCGAGGGCGACCGGGTGCTGGTCCACCGCGCGGCCGGGGGCGTCGGCCACCTCGCCGTGCAGATCGCCAAGGCCCGTGGCGCGTACGTGATCGCGCTGGCGAGCGCACCCAAGCACGCGTTCCTGAAGGAGCTCGGCGCCGACGAGGTGATCGACTACCGGACCACCGACTACACCGAGGCGGCCAAGGACCTCGACGTCGTCTTCGACTCCTCCTCCGAGGGCACCAACGCCCTCAAGGTGCTCAAGCCCGGCGGCACCCTGGTCAGCATCATGGAGCACGGGAACCGGGAGCTGGCCGCCGCGATCGAGGCCGCCGGCCGCCGCTTCGCGGGCGTCTCCGTCGAGCCGGACTACGCCTCGCTGGAGGCGATCGCCGCCCTCGTCGACGAGGGCCGGATCCGCCCGCACGTCGCCGCGGCCTTCCCGCTCGCCGAGGCCGGCCGGGCGCACGAGCTGGTCGGCTCCGGTACCGTCCAGGGCAAGGTCGTGCTGACGGTCGAGTGAGCAGGGGGCGGACGATGGACATCCTGACCGAGGCGCTGGCCTCGATGCGCACGGCCCACCCGGCGTCCGTGCGCACCGACGGCCGGGCGCCCTGGGCACTGCGCCTGCCCCCGGTGGCCGGAGCCGGCTTCCACGTGGTGCTGTACGGCACCTGCTGGCTGATCCCGGTGGGCGACAGCGCCGGCGGGCCGATCCCGCTCTGCCCGGGGGACGTGGTGTTCCTGCGGGACGGCCGCGGCCACGTGCTGGCCGACCACCCGGACACCGTGCCGGTGGAGGCCGAGGACTGCCGGATCGAGGGCGGTTCCCCGATCGGCACCCTCACCCTGGGTGGCGACGGCGCCCCGACCAGCCTGCTGTGCGGCAGCTACCACCTGGACCAGGGCCGTCCGCACCCGGTGGTGCGCCAACTGCCGGCCCTGATCCACCTGCCGACCCGGCACGGCCGCCATCCCGAACTGGCCTCCGCTGTCCAGCTGTTGGGCGCCGAGCTGGAGAACCCGCGGATCGGCTCGACCGGGATCGTCCCGGCACTGGTCGACTCGCTGCTGCTGTACATCCTGCGAGCCTGGTTCGAGGACCAGCCCGCGGCGGGCGCGGCCGGCTGGGCGGCCGCGCTGCGGGACACCGCGGTCGCGCCCGCGCTGACCGCGATCCACCGGGCCCCGGCCACGCCGTGGACGGTGGAGTCGCTGGCGGAGCGGGCGGGCCTGTCCCGGGCCGCCTTCGCCCGCCGCTTCACCTCGATGGTGGGCGAGCCGCCGATGGCGTACCTGACCCGCTGGCGGATGACCACCGCCGCCCGGCTGCTGCGCGAGTCGGAGGCGCCGCTGACGTCGGTGGCCGCGCAGACCGGCTACGGCTCGGAGTACGCGTTCGCGAAGGCGTTCAAGCGGGAGTTCGGGCAGGCCCCCGGCGGCTACCGCCGGGAGGCCCGCGCCGCGTGACGCAGCAGGCCCTGAATGGGGCCCAGAACGGGAACGGCTAGAACGGGAACGGCGCCCGCCCGTGCTGCACCGAGATCCACTTCACCGTGGTGAAGGCGTCCACCGTGGACTCCCCGTTGAGCCGTCCGACCCCGGAGTTCTTCTCGCCGCCGAACGGCACCCCGGGCTCGTCCGCGATGGTCCCGCCGTTGACGTGGATCATGCCGGTCTCGATCCGCTGGGCGACCCGCACCCCGCGCTCCAGGTCCGCGGTGTGCACCGCGCCGCTGAGCCCGAACGGCGAGGCGTTGGCCAGTCGGACGGCCTCCTCCTCGCCGTCGAAGGGCACCAACAGGGCGACCGGGCCGAAGAGTTCGCGCTGCAGGATGGGCGCGTCCTCGGCCAGGTCGGTGAGCACGGACGGCGCCATCAGGCTGCCCGTGGTGGTGCCGCGCAGCAGGGCGGTGGCGCCGCCGGCGATCGCCTGGTCGACCTGGGCGTTGATGGCGTCGGCCTGGACGGAGTTGATCAGCGGGCCGACGTGGGTGGCCGGGTCCCTGGGGTCGCCGACGGTCAGCGAGGAGACCTTGGCGACGAACTTCGCGGAGAACTCGGCGAGCACGGCGCGGTCGACCAGGATCCGGTTGGCCGCCATGCAGACCTGGCCCTGGTGGACGAAGCGGCTGAACACCGCCGCGTCCACGGCGTAGTCGACGTCGGCGTCGTCGAGCACGATCAGCGCGCTGTTGCCGCCGAGCTCCAGCACGGACCGCTTGAAGTGCGCGGCGGCGACGGTGCCGACGTGTCGGCCGACCTGGTCGGAGCCGGTGAAGGAGATCACCTTGGGCACCGGGTGCTCCAGGAAGCTGTCGCCGATCTCGGCGATGTCGGTGATCACGACGTTCAGCAGGCCGGGCGGCAGGCCGGCGTCCTCGAAGAGCTTGGCGATCAGGCTGCCGCCGACGATCGGGGTCTCCTGGTGCGGCTTGAGCACCACGCCGTTGCCGAGCGCGAGCGCCGGGGCCACCGCCTTCAGGGCCAGGAACAGCGGGAAGTTGAACGGGCTGATCACGCCGACCACGCCGACCGGCACCCGGTACAGGCGGTTCTCCTTGCCCGGCGCGGTGGAGGGCAGCAGCCGCCCCTCGGAGGCGACCGACAGGTGCAGGCACTCCCGCAACATGTCCTTGACCAGGCCCAGTTCGAAGCCCGCCTTGAGCGCGGTGCCGCCCAGCTCGACCATGATCGCCTCGACGATCTCGCCCTCGCGCTCCTCGACCAGCCGCAGCGCGCGCTCGAAGACCAGCCGGCGCCGGTACGGGTTGGTCACGGCCCAGGAGCGCTGGGCGCGCTCGGCGGCGCGGTAGGCCCGGTCGACCTCCGCGACGGTGGCCACCGTGATGGTGGCCAGTTTGTCACCGGTGTAGGGGTCGACGTCGACGATGTCCCAGGAGCCGCCGCCGCCGCACCATTCGCCGTCGATGTACTGCAGCGCCAACTCGGAGAAGTACGACATCTGATCCCTCTCGTGCCCGACCTGATGGGACCTCATCGTACTGATGTGTCAAAGCTCTTGGCGTACGGAGTGCAGAAGACCGCGGGTCTCTTCCGGGCCGAGGCTCTCGGCGGCCAGGCCGTCCATCGCCTGCCGGTACGAGGCGACCTCGGCCGGCTTGTCCACGTACAGCGCGGTGGTGAACTGCTCCAGGTAGACCACGTCGGCGAGTTCGGCCTCGGAGAAGCCCAGCACGCTGAATGCGCCGCTCTCGGCGCTCAGCGCGGCGCCGCCCAGCGGCCGCACCTGCAGCCGCACATTGGGCAGTTCGGAGAGTTCGAGCAGCGTGTCCAGCTGGCCGCGCATCAGCCCGGGCCCGCCCCAGGGGCGGCGCAGCGCGGCCTCGTCGAGGACGGCGAGCAGGTGGGGCGGGTGGTCGGCGGTGAGCAGGTCCTGGCGCTTGCGGCGCACCTCGACCCGGCGCTCGATCTCCTCCTCCTGCTCGCAGTGGCCGCCGGCGGCGATCACCGCGCGGGCGTAGTCGGCGGTCTGCAGCAGCCCGTGGACGAACTGGACCTCGTAGCTGCGGATCTCGGCGGCGGCCTCCTCCAGTCCGAGGTAGTTCTGGAACCAGGGCGGCAGCACGTCGCCGTAGTCGTGCCACCAGGAGGTGGCGTTGGCCTCCCGGACCAGCCCGAGCACATTGGCCCGCTCGTACTCGGCGTCCACGCCGTACAGGGTCAGCAGGTCGGCGACGTCGCGCTCCTTGAAGCCGACCCGGCCGAGTTCCATCCGGCTGATCTTGGACTCGGAGGCGCGGATCGAGTACCCGGCCTCCTCCCGGCTGACGCCTCTGGCCTCGCGGAGCTTGCGCAGCTGGCTGCCGAGCAGCAGACGCCGTACGGTGGCGCCCCCGCCTGCCTGAGTCGTGCCCATCGAAGTCACCCTCCGCACTCGCGCAGCCCCCCGGCCGTCGGCGGCAGTCTTTCACCTGGCACCGACGAACAACAGCCCGTGCCGGTGGGCATTCCGTCCGTCCGGCGAAGCCTGGGAGAACGCTGGGAGTGGGCTCCCGGTGCACGGACGGAACCGCTGCTGGGGGCGCCGGTAAGAGCCTGGTGAGAGCGCCCGTGACAGGGACGCGGAAGGCGGCCGGGACGGCGGGTGAGAACCGCCTGGGAACCCCGTCGGGACCGCTGCCGGGACCGCTGCCGGGAACCCCGTCGGGACTGCCACCGACATCGCCGCCGACACCGCCGTCGAAAGGCCCCGGGGAACGCGACGGCGCCCGCCCTCCAACTGGTCGGGGAAGAGGGCAGGCGCCAGGAGACCGCGTTGGCCCGGCGACGCTGGCGGGGGCAGCGGGTTGAGCTCCCGGCGATGCGGCGCCGGGGGTTCGGGGTGGGCCGGTCGGGGACCGTCCGGGGCCGTCAGACCACCAGTGGGCGGTCCGTGGGCCGGATCGGGGCGGGAAGCGGGGTCTTGCCGCCCAGGTACTTGTCCACCGCGGCGGCGGCCGAACGGCCTTCCGCGATGGCCCAGACGATCAGCGACTGGCCTCGGCCGGCGTCTCCGCAGACGTACACGCCATCGACATTGGTGGCGAACCGGCCGTCGCGGCCAATGTTACCGCGCGCGTCGAGGTCCACTCCCAGCTGCTCGACCAGCCCGTTGCGCACGTCCGTCCCGGTGAAGCCCATGGCCAGGGTGACCAGCTGGGCCGGCAGGGTCCGCTCGGTGCCGGGGACGGGCTCGAACCGGCCGTCCTTGAATTCGACCTCGACCAGGTGGAGTTCCTGGACGTTGCCGTCCTCGTCGCCGGTGAAGTGGGTGGTGTTCACGGAGTAGATCCGCTCGCCGCCCTCCTCGTGCGCGGAGGTGACCTTGTAGGTCATCGGCATGGTGGGCCAGGGCTGGTTGCCGGGCCGCTCCTCGCCGGGTCGCGGCATGATCTCCAGCTGGGTGACGGACAGGGCGCCCTGGCGGTGGGCGGTGCCGACGCAGTCCGCGCCGGTGTCGCCGCCGCCGATCACCACCACGTGCTTGCCCCGGGCGCTGATCGGGGAGTCGACCAGGTCACCCTCCTGCACCTTGTTGGCCAGCGGCAGGTACTCCATGGCCTGGTGGACGCCCTTGAGCTCGCGCCCGGGCACCGGCAGGTCGCGGGCCGTGGTGGCGCCGGCCGCGACGACGACGGCGTCGAAGCGCGACCGCAGGTCCTGGCCGGTGAGGTCCTCGCCGACGTGCACGCCGGTGCGGAACCGGGTGCCCTCCGCCCGCATCTGCTCGATCCGGCGGTTGATGTGGCGCTTCTCCATCTTGAACTCGGGGATGCCGTAGCGCAGCAGTCCGCCGATCCGGTCGGCGCGCTCGTACACCACCACGGTGTGCCCGGCCCGGGTGAGCTGCTGGGCGGCGGCCAGGCCGGCCGGGCCGGAGCCGACCACGGCGACGGTCTTGCCGGAGAGCCGCTCCGGGACCTGCGGGGTGACCCCGCCGCGGTCCCAGGCCTTGTCGATGATGGTGACCTCGACGTTCTTGATGGTCACCGCGTCCTGGTTGATGCCGAGCACGCAGGCCGACTCGCAGGGAGCGGGGCACAGCCGCCCGGTGAACTCCGGGAAGTTGTTGGTGGCGTGCAGCCGCTCGATGGCGCCGGTGAAGTCCTCGCGGTAGGCGAGGTCGTTCCACTCGGGGATGAGGTTCCCGAGCGGGCAGCCGTTGTGGCAGAACGGGATGCCGCAGTCCATGCAGCGGCCGGCCTGCTGGGTGATGATCGGCAGCAGGCTGCGCTCGACGTAGACCTCGTTCCAGTCCTTGATCCGGACGTCGACCGGTCGGCGCTCCGCCAGCTGCTTGGGCGTGGTCAGGAAGCCCTTGGGGTCAGCCATTAGCCGCCTCCATCATCTTGCGAGTGGTCTCGGCCTCGGAGAGGCCATCGCGCTCAGCGGCGTCCTTGGCGGCGAGCACTGCCTTGTAGTCGGTCGGCATGATCTTGGAGAAGCGGGAGACCCCGCTGCCCCAGTCGGCGAGGAGTTCGGCGGCGACGGTGGAGCCGGTCTCCTCGTAGTGCTGCTGCACGGTGTCGCGCAGCCAGTCGCGGTCGGCGGCGCTGGGGGCCTCGATGCCCACCATGCCGTCGTTGACGTTGGCGGGGCGCAGGTCCAGGACGTACCCGATGCCGCCGGACATGCCGGCCGCGAGGTTGCGTCCGGTCTCGCCGAGGACGACGACCCGGCCGCCGGTCATGTACTCCAGGGCGTGGTCGCCGACGCCCTCGACGACCAGGGTGGCGCCGGAGTTGCGGACGGCGAAGCGCTCACCGGCCTTGCCGCGCAGGTGGATCCGGCCCGAGGTGGCGCCGTAGCCGATGGTGTTGCCGGCGATCACGTGGTTCTGGGCGTCGTTGCCGATCGCCGCCGCCTCGCGGGCCGGGCGGACCACGAGCACGCCGCCGGAGAGCCCCTTGCCGACGTAGTCGTTGGCGTCGCCCTCCAGCCGCAGGGTGACGCCCTTGGGCACGAAGGCGCCGAAGGACTGGCCGGCCGAGCCGGTGAAGGTGACGTCGATGGTCCCCTCGGGCAGGCCCTCGCCGCGGTACCGCTTGGTCACCCGGTGGCCGAGCATGGTGCCGACGGTGCGGTTGACGTTGCGGATCGGCAGCTGGATGCGCACCGACTCGCCGCGCTCCAGGGCGTCCTCGGCCAGCGCGATCAGCTGGTTGTCCAGGGCCTTGTCCAGCGCGTGGTCCTGCTCGGTGGTGCGGTACCGGGCGGCGCCCTCGGGCAGTTCGGGCACGTGGAACAGCGGGGCCAGGTCGAGCCCGACGGCCTTCCAGTGGTCGATCGCGGCCCGGGCGTCGATGTGCTCGGCGCGGCCGACGGCCTCCTCGATCGAGCGGAAGCCCAGCGAGGCCAGGATCTCCCGGACCTCCTCGGCGATGAACTCGAAGAAGTTGACCACGAATTCGGGCTTGCCGGAGAAGCGCTCGCGCAGCACCGGGTTCTGGGTGGCGACGCCGACCGGGCAGGTGTCCAGGTGGCAGACCCGCATCATGATGCAGCCGGAGACCACCAGCGGGGCCGTCGCGAAGCCGAACTCCTCGGCGCCGAGCAGCGCGGCGATCACCACGTCGCGGCCGGTCTTCAGCTGGCCGTCGGTCTGCACCACGATGCGGTCGCGCAGCCCGTTGAGCAGCAGGGTCTGCTGGGTCTCGGCGAGCCCCAGCTCCCAGGGTCCGCCGGCGTGCTTGAGCGAGGTGAGCGGCGAGGCACCGGTGCCGCCGTCGTGCCCCGACACCAGCACCACGTCGGCGTGCGCCTTGGAGACGCCCGCGGCGACCGTCCCCACGCCCACCTCGGAGACCAGCTTCACGTGGATGCGGGCGGCCGGGTTGGCGTTCTTGAGGTCGTGGATGAGCTGGGCGAGGTCCTCGATCGAGTAGATGTCGTGGTGCGGCGGCGGCGAGATCAGGCCGACGCCCGGGGTGGAGTGCCGGGTCCGGGCGACCCACGGGTACACCTTGTGGCCGGGCAGCTGGCCGCCCTCGCCGGGCTTGGCGCCCTGGGCCATCTTGATCTGGATGTCGTCGGCGTTGACCAGGTACTCGGAGGTGACGCCGAACCGGCCGGAGGCGACCTGCTTGATCGCCGAGCGCCGCTCGGGGTCGTACAGCCGCTCCGGGTCCTCGCCGCCCTCACCGGTGTTGGACTTGCCGCCGAGGCGGTTCATCGCGATGGCCAGGGTCTCGTGCGCCTCCATCGAGATGGAGCCGTACGACATGGCGCCGGTCGAGAAGCGCTTGACGATCTCGGAGACCGGCTCGACCTCCTCGACCGGGATCGGCTCCCGGTCGAGGCCGTCCAGCTGGAACAGGCCGCGCAGCGTCATCAGCCGCTCGGACTGCTCGTTCACCCGGTCGGTGTACTGCTTGAAGATGTCGTACCGGCGGTTGCGGGTGGAGTGCTGCAGCCGGAAGACGGTGTCCGGGTCGAACAGGTGCGGCTCGCCCTCGCGGCGCCACTGGTACTCGCCGCCGATCTCCAGCGCGCGGTGCGCGGCCGGGATGCCGGAGGCCGGGTAGGCCTTGGCGTGCCGGGCGGCGGTCTCCTTGGCGACCTCCGCCAGCCCGATCCCGCCGAGCTTGGTGGTGGTCCCGGCGAAGTAGGCGTCGACCAGGTCCTGGGAGAGCCCGATCGCCTCGAAGACCTGGGCGCCGCGGTAGGAGGCGACGGTCGAGATGCCCATCTTGGACATCACCTTGAGCACGCCCTTGCCGAGCGCCTTGATCAGGTTCTTGATCGCCTTCTCGGCCTCGACGCCCTGGATGAACACCCCCTGGGCGACCAGGTCCTCGACCGACTCCATCGCCAGGTACGGGTTGACGGCGCCGGCGCCGTAGCCGATCAGCAGCGCGACGTGGTGCACCTCGCGCACGTCGCCGGCCTCGACCAGCAGCGACACCTGGGTGCGCTGCTTGGTGCGGATCAGGTGGTGGTGGATGGCCGAGGTGAGCAGCAGCGAGGGGATCGGCGCGTGCTCGGCGTCGGAGTGCCGGTCGGACAGCACGATGATCCGGGCGCCGTCGGCGATCGCCGCGTCGGCCTCGGCGGCGACCGCCGCCAGCCGCGCGGCCAGTCCCTCGCCGCCGGCGGCGACCTTGTAGAGGCCGGACAGCGTGACGGCCTTCAGCCCGGGCTGGTCGCCGTCGGCGTTGACGTGGACCAGCTTGGCCAGCTCGTCGTTGTCGATCACCGGGAAGGTGATCCCGACCGAGCGGCAGGAGGCGGACTCGGCGGCCAGCAGGTTGCCCTCGGGGCCGAGGTTGGACAGCAGCGAGGTGACGAGCTCCTCGCGGATGGCGTCCAGCGGCGGGTTGGTGACCTGCGCGAAGAGCTGCACGAAGTAGTCGAACAGCAGCCGCGGCTTCTCGCTCAGCGCCGCGATCGGCGAGTCGGTGCCCATCGAGCCGAGCGCCTCGGCGCCGGTCTTGGCCATCGGCGCGAGGATGACCCGCAGCTCCTCCTCGGTGTAGCCGAAGGTCTGCTGGCGGCGGGTGACGGAGGCGTGGGTGTGGGCGATGTGCTCGCGCTCGGGCAGCTTGGCGAGCTGGATCTGCCCGGCGCCGACCCACTCCCCGTACGGGTGCTCGGCGGCCAGGGCGGACTTGATCTCCTCGTCGGCGACGATCCGGCCCTCGACGGTGTCGACCAGGAACATCCGGCCGGGCTGCAGCCGGCCCTTGCGGACGACCTTCTCCTGCTCGATGTCGAGCACGCCGACCTCGGAGGAGAGCACGACCAGGCCGTCCTCGGTGACCCAGTAGCGGGCCGGGCGCAGGCCGTTGCGGTCGAGCACGGCGCCGATCTGGGTGCCGTCGGTGAAGGTGACGCAGGCCGGGCCGTCCCAGGGCTCCATCAGGTTGGAGTGGTACTGGTAGAACGCCCGGCGGGCCGGGTCCATGGTGGCGTGGTTCTCCCAGGCCTCCGGGATCATCATCAGCACCGAGTGCGGCAGCGAGCGGCCGCCGAGGTGGAGCAGCTCCAGGACCTCGTCGAACGACGCCGAGTCGGAGTGGTCCGGCGTGCAGATCGGGAAGATCCGCTCCAGACCCTGCCCGTTCCGGTTGGCGGGGATCAGGTCCGTCGCGAGCTGGGACTCCCGGGCCCGCATCCAGTTGCGGTTGCCCTTGACCGTGTTGATCTCGCCGTTGTGGGCGACGAAGCGGTACGGGTGGGCGAGCGGCCAGCTCGGGAAGGTGTTGGTGGAGAACCGCGAGTGCACCAGGCCGATCGCGGACGCGTAGCTGCGGTCCGACAGGTCGGGGAAGAAGGGCTCCAGCTGGCCGGTGGTCAGCATGCCCTTGTAGACGATGGTGCGGGCGGACAGCGACGGGAAGTAGACCCCGACCTCGCGCTCGGCCCGCTTGCGGACGACGAAGCCGATCCGGTCCAGTTCGATCCCGGCCTTCGCCCCGTCCGTCAGGAAGAGCTGGCGGAAGCGCGGCATCACGCTGCGGGCGGTGGCGCCCAGCAGGTCCGGGGTGACCGGGACGTCGCGCCAGCCGAGGACGGTCAGGCCCTCCTCGGCGGCGATCGTCTCGATCCGCTCGACGGCGGCCGCGGCGGCGGCGTCCTCGTCGGGCAGGAAGGCGATGCCCACCGCGTAGCGGCCGGCCGCCGGGAGCTCGAAGTCGACCTTCCCGCGCAGGAAGGCGTCCGGGACCTGGGTGAGGATGCCCGCGCCGTCACCGGAGTCCGGCTCGGCGCCGGTGGCGCCGCGGTGCTCCAGGTTGCGCAGGACGTTCAGCGCCTGCCCGACGATCGTGTGGTCGGCGACGCCGGTCAGCGTGGCGACGAAACCGACGCCGCAGGCATCGTGCTCGTTCCGCGGGTCGTACAGGCCCTGAGCAGCAGGTCGCGCATCCGGCACGAGCGTGTACGGCTGGCGGGCGGCGCCGGCCTGGGGCTCGTTGGCGGAGTGCATGGATGCAGACAGCATCGGCTCTCCCGTCGTCGTCTTTCGGCAAGTTGGTGCAAGTAGGGACGACGCTGGCCCTGATGCGGGTGGTGCGGTGCAAGTTCCATGATGCCCAGGATCCCGAGAAGCGGAATATCCCGTCCACATGGCGGACGGACACGCAGGTCAGGAGGCTGGGAGAGAGGACGTGCCACAGTGCACGTCCCGACGATTGTGCCCAACCGTCCCCCGCCTGAAACAGGGGCGAAACCGGAACGCCACACACCCTGATCATGGACGCCTGGGAATCCATCCCGGGACCGGGGTCGACGGATGCGAATCAGCGGTCCAGAGGCCCGGATGGTGAGACGATGCCGGGCAACCCGCGACGTCCATGTGCGGAACGTCACGCGTTGCCCGGCATAGTCATGCAGTGCGGTCGACCGTCATACGGTCGACGACGGTCAACCGACGTGCCCGCCGATCAGCCGGCCGAGCAGGTACGTCACTCCGGCCGCCGCGCCGCCCAGCACCAGCTGCCGCACCCCGCTGAACCACCAGCTGCGCGCCGTCACCCGGGCCACCACCGCGCCGCAGCCGAACAGGCCGAGGCCCGCCAGCAGCATCGCGGGCAGCAGCGTGGTCGCCCCCAGCAGGTACGGCAGCAGCGGCAGCAGCGCGCCGAGCGCGAAGCACAGGAACGAGGAGGCCGCCGCGACCAGCGGCGAGGGCAGGTCGTGGGGGTCGACGCCCAGCTCCTCCCGGGCGTGGATCTCCAGCGCCAGCTCCGGGTCCCGGGACAGCTGCCGGGCCACCTCGTGGGCCAGCTCCGGCTCCACCCCGCGCGAGACGTACAGCTGCGCCAGCTCGGCCAGCTCGCCGTGCGGGTTGCGGCTCAGCTCCAGCCGCTCGGCCTCGATCTCGGCCTGCACCAGCTCCCGCTGCGAGGCCACCGAGGTGTACTCCCCCGCCGCCATCGAGCAGGCGCCGGCCGCCAGGCCCGCCAGCCCGGTGAGGATCACCGTGCCGTGGGACGCCGCGCCGCCGACCACACCGGTCATCAGCGCGAAGTTGGACACCAGGCCGTCCACCGCGCCGAACACCGCGGGCCGCAGCCAGCCGCCGTTGACGTCCCGGTGGTGGTCGGCGGCGGGTATCCGCGGGTGCTGGGCGGGCTCGGCTTCCAGGGTGCTGGCAGTCACGGTTCTTCCCCTCCGTCTTTCTTCGTCGCCCTGACCGTAGCCCTTCTGACCTGGGCATTTCCAGCAAAGTAAGGCTTCCCGAACGATGCTGAGGCTGCCCTTCGCAGCTCTCGCGAAGGGCAGCCTCAGTCAGTGGAAGTGCCTGCTCAGATCGGGTTCGCGGCGTCCTTGCCGGTCTTCTCGGCGGTGCCGGCGGCGGTGGCGGCGGGCTTCCCGGCCGCCTTCTCCTCCGCCTCGACGTCCAGCAGCTGAGACGGCTTGTCACCGTCCACCGTCTCGCGCGCCTTCTCGGCCGCCTTCGCGCCCGTCTTCTCGGTCGTCTTCTCGGTCGTCTTCTCGCCCGCCGGCTTCTCCTCGGCGCCCGGGACACCCTCGGCACCCTCGTGCGCCGCCGGGTCGATGCTCGCCGGGTCCTCGCGGCCCGGCTTGCGCTTCCCGACGATCACGAAGTAGGCCACCGCGGCGAGGAACACCACGATCGACGTCCAGTCGTTCAGCCGCAGGCCCAGGTAGTGGTGGGCCTCGTCGATCCGCAGGTACTCGATCCAGAACCGGCCCACCGTGTACGCGGCCACGTACACCGCGAAGGCCCGGCCGTGGCCCAGACTCCAGCGGCGGTCCGCCCACATCACCAGCAGCGCCACACCCACGCACCACAGCGACTCGTACAGGAAGGTCGGGTGGTAGACGCCGGTCACCACCTCACCGCCGGGCAGCGTCTTGTGGATCTCCAGGCCCCAGGGCAGCGTGGTCGGCCGCCCGTACAGCTCCTGGTTGAAGTAGTTGCCCCAGCGGCCCATCGCCTGGGCGAGCGCGATGCCCGGCGCGATGGCGTCGGCGTAGGCGGGCAGCGGCACGCCCCGGCGGCGGGCGCCGATCCAGGCGCCGACCGCGCCCAGCGCGATCGCCCCCCAGATCCCGAGGCCGCCCTCCCAGATCTTGAAGGCGTTCCAGGGGTTCTTCCCCTCGCCGAAGTACAGCTGGTGGTCGGTGATCACGTGGTACAGCCGGCCGCCGACCAGGCCGAAGGGCACGGCCCAGACGGCGATGTCGCCGACGGTGTGCTTGGCACCGCCCCGGTCGACCCAGCGCTTGCTGCCGAGCCAGACGGCCACGACGACACCGAGGATGATGCAGAAGGCGTAGGCGCGCAGCGGGATCGGTCCGAGGTAGAGGACGCCCCGCGACGGGCTGGGAATGTAGGCGATATCCATGGCGGTTCCGACGCTACAGGGTCCGACGTCCCCATCGGGCACCCCCGGGGTCACAGATAGCGAACAGCCCCCTCCCGGCCGGAAGGGGGCTGCGGCCACCGGAACGGCTCAGCCGGCCGTCGGCGAGGGGTTGTTGGCCTCCGAAGCGGCCGCCGTGGGCGCGGGGGTCTGCCCGTTGGTGCCGGGCGTGCCCAGCTGCTTGCCCTCGTTGGCGGCGTCCACCCACTTCACCAGGTTCGCCGGGGTGATCTCCTCGTCGCCGTTCTTCGGGTAGATCGGCTTCCCGTTGAGCAGCACCGTCGGCGTCGACTTGTAGCTGGACTTGTCGAAGTCCTGCTGCACCGCGGAGACCCAGCCGCCGTACTTGTTGTCGTTGACGCAGGCCTGGAACTCCGGCGTGTCCAGCCCGTTCACCTGCTTCGCCAGGTTGAGCAGCACCGCCTTGTTGCCGAAGGCGTCGTTGGTCTCGTCCGGCTGGTTGCGGTACAGCACGTCGTGGAAGTCCCGGAAGTGCCCGGCGTCCTGGGCGCAGGCCAGCGCGTTGGCCCCGTTCTTGGAGCCCTTGCCCGGCAGCGCGCGGTCGATGAAGGACACCACGTGGGCGTTGGTGTAGATCTTGCCCTGGTCCTCCAGCTGGTCGATGGTGGAGGAGAACTCCCGCTCGAAGATGCCGCAGGCCGGGCAGCGCGGGTCCTCGTACACCGTGAGCACCGACGGCGCGTTGCTCGCGCCCACCGGGACCACCAGGTTCTTGTCGCCGATCGTCCCGGCCGGGACGGCCGTCGGGGTCTCCGGCTTGGAGCGCTGGTTCTGCACCACCACGCCGACGACCACCGCGGCGGCGATCACCGCGAGCACGGCACCGCCGACGATCAGCTTCTTCCTGCGCCGCGAGGAGGCCTCCTCGGCCGCCCGCTGGTCCAGCATCCGCTCACGGGCGGTGCGCTTGCCTTCTCGGTTCTTCTCGCTCATTGCCTTGACATCCACGGTCGGGGGCCTTCGTCGGGTGCGGGAGTGGGGGACACGGCCGGACGGGTCAGCTGGCCAGCCAGCCGTCGGCCGAGAGCCGGGTGCGCGGCCGCACGAGCAGCCACCCGGCCAGCAGCAGGAACCCGGTGTCGCGAAGGATCTCCTGCAGGTACTCGGTCTGCGAGGCGTCGACGTGTCCGCCGCCGCCGAAGCAGCCGCAGTCGATCGAGATGCCGCGCGCCCAGGCCGAGGCGATGCCGGCGATGAAGGTGAGCAGCAGCAGCGCGGAGACCCCGGCGACCAGCCGGACCCCGAGGCCGATCACCAGCAGCAGGGCGAGCGCCAGCTCCAGGAAGGGCAGCCCGTAGCCGATCGGCTTGACCAGGCCCTCGGGCAGGATCTCGTAGGCCCGGACCGCCTGGGCGGCCTCCGCCGGGTCGGCGATCTTGGCCAGTCCGGCCCACCCCCAGACCACCGCCAGGCCGAGCCGCACGGCGGTGCCCAACCATTCGCTCCAGACCGGCGCCGGCCGCCGCACGGCCGGGTCACCGGGCTGCACCGCCGGGCCGGTCATCAGGGAACCCCCCTCAGGAAACTCGTTCACTCCCTGATGAACCGTAATGGATGAAGGGCGGTTCCTCCGGATTCAGGAATTACGCCGGACGAGTGACGTTCTGTCCGATTACGTCGAACAATCCTCCGTCACCGGCACCCCGGCAGCCGCCCCGGGTCGAACAGCTCCGGTCGCCCCTCCCGCGGCGCCCGGGCGGCCCGCTCGGCCGCGTCCCAGCGCGCCGCCTCCGCACAGGCCACCGCCTCCCGCTCGGCCCGCTCGGCCCCCCGCTTGGCCAGCGCCTGCCCCACCTCGGTGTGGGCGCCGACGGCGGCCCCCAGGGCCAGCGCGGCCGCTGCCGCCCGCAGCAGCACGGCCCGATGAAGACCCGCCACCGGCTCACCCCTTCGCTCGCTCGGCCACCCCGTGCACGTGGTCCGTGCACTCGTCCCTCCTCTCAACGCCGGTCAATCCCGCCTGATGCGTGTCGCCCTCGCTGTTCACTCGTTCGGGGCCGCCGCGAAGTGGACGACCGGCGCGTCGGGCCGGACAGCACGACGGCCCGCCACCCCGGAAGGTGGCGGGCCGTCGGTTCGACCGTGGGTCAGCTCCTGCGGACACCCGCGGCGAGCTCACCGGCGAGCGCGCGGACGGCGTCCAGCGCCGCCGCCTCGTCCTCGCCGGCCGCCAGGATCCGCTTGACGAAGGCCGACCCCACGATCACCCCGTCCGCGAAGCGGGCGACCTCCGCCGCCTGCACGGCGTCGGAGACCCCGAGGCCGACGCAGACCGGCAGGTCGGTGGTGGCCCGGGTCCGGGCGACCAGGTCCTCGGCCAGCGAGCCGACCGCGGAGCGGGTCCCGGTCACGCCCATCACCGCGGCCGCGTACACGAAGCCGCTGCCGGCCGCCGTGACCTCCGCCAGTCGCGCGTCCTTGCTGCTCGGGGCGACCACGAACACGGTGTCCAGCCCGTGCTCCTCCGCCGCCTTGCGCCACTCCTCGGACTCCTCCACCGGCAGGTCCGGCAGGATGCAGCCCGCCCCGCCCGCCGCGGCCAGGTCCGCCGCGAAGCGGGCGACCCCGTAGCGGTCGACCGGGTTCCAGTACGTCATCACCAGCACCGCCGCCCCGGGGTGCGCGGTGGCGACCTCCTGGACGGTGCGCAGCACGTCCTTGATCCGCACCCCGCCGCGCAGCGCGATGTCGTCGGCGGTCTGGATCACGGCCCCGTCCAGGACCGGGTCGGAGTGCGGCAGCCCGACCTCGACGACGTCGCAGCCGCCCTCGATCAGCGCGTTGACCGCCCGGATCCCGCCGTCGACGGTCGGGAACCCGGCCGGGAGGTACCCGATCAGCGCCGCCCGGTCCTCGGCCCTGGCCGCGGCCAGCACCGTGCTCAGCTTCGAAGCCATGATCACTTACCCCCCTCGGCCGCGCCGCCGGCCGGCTCGTCGTACAGCCCGAAGTACTGGGCCGCGGTGTGCATGTCCTTGTCGCCGCGCCCGGAGAGCGAGACCAGGATGGTTGCCTCCGGCCCGAGCTCCCGGCCCAGGTCCAGCGCCCCGGCCAGCGCGTGGGCGCTCTCGATCGCCGGGATGATCCCCTCGGTGCGCGACAGCAGCCGCAGCGCCTGCATCGCCGCGTCGTCGGTCACCGGCCGGTACT
Source organism: Kitasatospora sp. NPDC089509 (assembly GCF_044749365.1). Classification (NCBI taxonomy): domain Bacteria; kingdom Bacillati; phylum Actinomycetota; class Actinomycetes; order Kitasatosporales; family Streptomycetaceae; genus Kitasatospora; species Kitasatospora sp. NPDC089509. Next base: position 211,897 of record NZ_JBIVHS010000015.1, read on the forward strand.
CGGCCCGTCCGGTGTCCTTCAGCCAGGCGTGCTCCGGGCCGACGCCCGGGTAGTCCAGACCGGCCGAGATCGAGTGCGACTCGATGGTCTGCCCGTCCTCGTCCTGGAGGACGTACGTCCGGGAGCCGTGCAGCACCCCCGGGTCGCCCTTGGTCAGGGTGGCCGCGTGCCGCGGGGTGTCGGCGCCCTCGCCGGCCGCCTCGCAGCCGATCAGCCGGACCCCGGCGTCCGGGATGAACTCGTGGAAGATCCCCATCGCGTTCGAGCCGCCGCCGACGCAGGCGACCACCGCGTCGGGCAGCCGCCCGGTGCGGTCGAGCACCTGCTGCCGCGCCTCGACCCCGATGATCCGGTGGAAGTCGCGGACCATCATCGGGAAGGGGTGCGGCCCGGCGACCGTCCCGAACAGGTAGTGGGTGGAGTCGACGTTGGCGACCCAGTCGCGGAAGGCCTCGTTGATGGCGTCCTTGAGCGTCCGGGAGCCGGACTTGACGGCCACCACCTCGGCACCGAGCATCCGCATCCGGGCGACGTTGAGCGCCTGGCGCTCGGTGTCGACCTCGCCCATGTAGATGGTGCAGTCGAAGCCGAACAGGGCACAGGCGGTGGCGGTGGCCACCCCGTGCTGGCCGGCGCCGGTCTCGGCGATGATCCGGGTCTTGCCCATCCGCCTGGTGAGCAGGGCCTGGCCCAGCACGTTGTTGATCTTGTGCGAGCCGGTGTGGTTGAGGTCCTCGCGCTTGAGCAGGATCCGCGCGCCGCCCGCCTCGGCGGAGAAGCGGTGCACGTCGGTCAGCGGGCTCGGCCGACCGGTGTAGTCCTTCAGCAGCCCGTCCAGCTCGGCGGCGAAGGCCGGGTCGGCCTTCGCCTTCTCGTACTCCTCGGCGACCTGCTCGACCGCGGCGACCAGCGCCTCGGGGATGAAGCGGCCGCCGTACGCGCCGAAGTAGCCGCGGGCGTCCGGCACCTGGGCGCCGGGCAGGTAGTCCTTCTCGGACATGGTGGTTTCCCTTGCGGAGATGGATGACAGTGACGTCTGATCGGCTGGGTTCAGCCGCGCGTCACGCGCCATCGCCGCCCCGGCACCTGCCCCGGCTCGCAGCCGATCACGTACCGCACCCGACGGCCCAGCACCCGGCGTGCGGGCGCGCGGCAGCCGCGCGGGCGGCAGCCGGGGGCGAGTCGGGAGGCGATCTTCACGGGGTCGGGTCAGTCCTTGTGCCGGACGGCGGGGTGGGCCCCGGCCGCGACCAGGTCGGCGACGGCCGCCCGCGGGTCCTTGCCGGTCACCAGCGACTCGCCGACCAGCACCGCGTCGGCGCCCAGGTTGGCGTAGTGGATGACGTCCAGCGGGCCGCGCACCCCCGACTCGGCGATCTTGACGATGCCGTCCGGGATGGCGTGGGCGACGTTCTCGAAGGTGTTGCGGTCGACTTCGAGGGTCCGCAGGTTCCGGGCGTTGACCCCGATGATCCGGGCCCCGGCGTCCACCGCGCGCTTGATCTCGTCCTCGTCGTGCACCTCGACCAGCGGGGTGAGGCCGATCGACTCGGCGCGCTCGATCAGCGACACCAGGGCCGGCTGGTCGAGGGCCGCGACGATCAGCAGCGCGAGGTCGGCGCCGTGCGCGCGGGCCTCCCACAGCTGGTAGGCGGTGACGATGAAGTCCTTGCGCAGCAGCGGGGTGTCCACCTCGGCGCGGACCGCGTCCAGGTCGGCGAGCGACCCGCCGAAGCGGCGCTGCTCGGTCAGCACGCTGATCGCGGCGGCACCGCCGGCCGCGTAGTCGCGGGCCAGCGCCGCCGGGTCGGCGATCGAGGCCAGCGCGCCCTTGGACGGGCTGGAGCGCTTCACCTCGCAGATCACCCGGACCCCGTCGCCCTTGAGGGCGGCGACGCCGTCCTTGGCCTCCGGGGCCTTGGCCGCGAGCGCCTTGAGCTCGTCCAGGGAGACCCGGGCCTGCCGCTCGGCGAGGTCCTCGCGGACCCCTTCGATGATCGAGTCGAGCACACTCACTCAGGAGCCCCCATCACTTCTGCTGGTTCGCCGGCGCGTGGTGTCGCCGGCGCGGGCCGGACGGGCGGGGCCCGCCGGCTCTTCGATGGTATCGGCACCCGGGTGCCCGCAGCGCATCGGTCCGGCCCGCGTCTCGCGGAACGGGACGCTCCGTGCGGCGGCCCCCAGCTGCGGCTTCACCGGCCCTCCACCGGGCTCCCGGCCGGATTTCCCGGCGCGCTCCCCGGCCGGGCCGGGCCGGTCAGACCACCGGTGGCGCCAGCCCGGCCCCCACCGGCAGGTTGCGCACCACTTCGAACACCAGCACCAACAGGAGGATCAGCGCCCAGCGCCGGCCCCCGACCGAGACCCGGACCGGCCTCCCGCCGGTCAGCGCGGCCCAGGCCCAGCGCAGCCAGAGCACCGCCAGCACGCCGAACAGCAGGACGGCCAGCGCGTTGTCGTGCAGCGCGCCGGTGAGGTCCCCGTGGGTCAGCGCGTGGACGCAGCGCAGGCCCCCGCAACCGGGGCACCACCAGCCGGTGGCGGCCAGAAAGGGGCAGTCGGGGTAGTGCCCGGGGGCGTTCGGGTCCACCACCGCGACGTACCCGGCGGGAATCGCCACCGCCGCCAGCGCGGCCAGCGGCGGCCCCGTCCGGCGCAGCACGGTCGGCGGGGCGGAGGCGGTGGGGGCGGCGTTCACGCCCCGATTGTGCCCGGGCCGGGCCCGGACACAACGAAACGGCGGGCGTGGCGCGCCCGCCGTTCGGTCGTGCGATTTACGCGGTCATGGGGACCGCGGCGGTCCGGCCTCAGGCGGCGGCGACGGCCTCACGGGCCTCGATGGCCGCCTTGCGGGCCGCGGTCTGCTCCGCCACCGACTTGTAGACGTTGGTGCTGGGCTGCGCGCCCATGCCGGCCATCGACATGGCCTTGCCGACGATGCCGCCGACCAGGACGATCGCCAGGCCGGCCCAGACCAGCAGCGGGGACGGCAGGATCATCGCGACACCCGCGACGCCGAAGCCGACGAACGAGATGACGACGCCGGTCCAGGCGGCGGGGTTGTGGCCGTGCGCTGCTGCTGACATCGATGGTGCTCCTAGGCTCTCGGGGCCCGGCCGGGCCTGCGGGGCCGCCGGCGGGTCTGTCGGTTCCCATTGTGCCGGGCCACACACGGGCGGCCCAAAGCGGGTGGCGGGTCTATCGCGTCACACCCGCGGGCCTGTCGCGTCACCCCCGCGGGTCTGTCGCGTCACACCCGCCGCCCGGCCCGGACCGCTCAGACCGCGGTCGGGTCCTCGCCCCGGTCCAGGGCCTTCCACAGGTCGCCGGGCGTGTCGGCCTTCACCGGGGCCTTGCGGGTGGGCGCCTCGTAGCGGCTGCCCATGGCCGGCCAGCCTCGGCCGTACCGCAGGGTGATCAGCCCGGCCACGGCCAGCAGCAGTCCGCCGACCACGGCGACCCACGGCCAGGCGCTGTGCGAGACCTCGGTGGCGGTGGTGCCGGCCAGCGCCAGCTTCCCGGAGGCGGCGGAGTCCAGGGCGGCGGTGTCCGAGGACCCGGCCACCGCGGCGGCGGCCGCGCCCAGCCCGGCCAGCAGGGTCAGCGCGCCGACCGCGAGCCGGCCGACGCCGCGCACCGCGAACACCGCGACGGCGGCGGCCAGGCCCACCAGGGCCAGCCCGCCGGGCAGTTCGGAGATCTTGCCGCCGGTCACGGACACGTCCAGGGTGCCCGCCCGGCCCTCGGCCCAGACCCGTCCGACCGCCGTGAGCACCAGCACGGCGCTCAGCACGGTCAGCAGCAGCATCACGCCGAGGGTGCGGCGGCCCGCCCTGGACGGGGCCGGGGCGGGAGCGGCGGGGGCGGGGGTCTCGTCTGCAGCGGTCACCCGTCCACTATCCCCCGGGTCACCCGCTACGCCGTACCCGGGGTGGGGAACCCGTCCGTCCGCAGCACCACCGTGCGCCCGCCCAGCGGCAGGAACAGGTCGTTGCCGAAGGGCACCCGCTCGGCCTCCCGGTACGACCCGCCCGGGGACGGCGCGGTGTGCACGGTGCAGCCGGCGGCCGCCGGGTCGACCACCACGTACAGCGGCACGCCACTCTCCGCGCAGGCCCGCGCCCAGGCGTGGTCGCGGCCCGGGTGCGACACCTCCAGCACCGCCTCCACGTCCGCGGCGCCGCACCGGCCCCGGGCGTCCCGGACGGCGTCCGCGGCGACCACCACCAGGTCCGGGGCGAGCGGCCCGTGCGCGGCCGGGAAGTCGACCAGGACGCGGGACAACACCCGCCCCCGGCCCCCGAGTTCGTCCCTGAGCTGGACGGCGGCGGCGAGCACGACCTCCCAGCGCAGCTCGTCGTACGGCACCTCGGGCATCCCGGCCGCCTCCTCACGCCTCAGGACAGTTCCGGCCTCCGCAGCGTATTGGCGGTGGCGACGGCCCGCAGCACGGCGGCCGCCTTGTTGCGGCACTCGGTGTCCTCGCCGTGCGGGTCGGAGTCGGCGACCACGCCGGCGCCCGCCTGCACGTACGCGGTGCCGTCGCGCAGCACCGCGGTGCGGATCGCGATCGCGGTGTCGGACGCCCCGGCGAAGTCCAGGTAGCCGACGCAACCGCCGTACAGGCCGCGCCGGGTGGGCTCCAGCTCCTCGATGATCCGCATCGCCCGGGGCTTGGGCGCGCCGGAGAGCGTCCCGGCCGGGAAGCAGGCGGTCAGCACGTCGAAGGCGCTCCGCCCGGGGGCGACCCGGCCGGTCACCGTCGAGACGATGTGCATCACGTGGCTGTAGCGCTCGATCTGCATGAAGTCGACCACCTCGACGCTGCCCGGCTCGCAGACCCGTCCCAGGTCGTTGCGGCCGAGGTCGACCAGCATCAGGTGCTCGGCCCGCTCCTTGGGGTCGGCGAGCAGCTCGGCGGCCAGCGCCGCGTCCTCGTGCGGGGTGGCGCCGCGGTGCCGGGTGCCCGCGATCGGGTGCAGCATCGCCTCGCCGTCGGTGACCTTGACCAGCGCCTCCGGGCTGGAGCCGACCACGTCGAAGCCGCCCTCGGCGCCGCCGTCCGGGCCGGGGAAGCGGAACAGGTACATGTACGGGCTGGGGTTGGTGGTGCGCAGAACGCGGTAGACGTCCAGCGCGGAGGCCGGGCAGGGCGCCTCGAAGCGCTGCGAGGGCACCACCTGGAAGGCCTCGCCGGCCCGGATCCGCTCCTTGACCTCCTCCACCGCGGCCCGGTACGGCGCCCCGCCGAACGGCGAGTGCACCTCGCCGGGGCCGGCCGGGGTGAAGGTCGCCAGGCCCGGGTCGACCGGCTTCAGCAGGCCGGCCTCCATCACGTCCAGCCGGGCCACCGCGTCCGCGTAGGCCTCGTCGACGCCGCTGGCCAGGTCGTTGTGGTTGACGGCGTTGGCGATCAGCAGCACCGTGCCGTCGGAGTGGTCGAGCACCGCGAGGTCGGTGGCCAGTAGCATGGTCAGCTCGGGCAGGCCGAGGTCGTCCGGGTTGAGGTCGGGCAGCTTCTCCAGCCGCCGGACGACGTCGTACCCGAGGTAGCCGACCAGGCCGCCGGTCAGCGGCGGCAGGCCGTCGTCGGCGTGCCGCGGGGTGTGCAGCGCCTCCAGGGCGGCGCGCAGCACCTCCAGCGGGTCGCCGCCGGTCGGGATGCCGACCGGCGGGGTGCCCAGCCAGCGGGCGTCGCCGTCCGGGCCGGCGGTCAGCACGGCGGCGCTGCGCACGCCCACGAAGGAGTAGCGCGACCAGCTGCCCTGCTCGGCGGACTCCAGCAGGAAGGTGCCGGGCCGCTCCTCGGCGAGGCTGCGGTAGAGGCCGATCGGGGTGAGGCCGTCCGCGAGGAGCCTGCGGGTGACGGGGATGACCCGGGTGTCGACGGCGAGCTTGCGGAAGGCTTCGAGGTCCATGCGGGGCGGCACCTTCTGGAGTTGTGGGCGGGGTGTCAGGAGGTCTGGAACAGCACGTCTGCGTCGAAGCAGGTCCGGTCGCCGGTGTGGCAGGCGGCACCGCTCTGGTCGACCTTCACCAGCAGGGTGTCGCCGTCGCAGTCGAGCGCCACCGACTTGACCGCCTGGACGTGGCCGGAGGTGTCGCCCTTCACCCAGTACTCGTTGCGGCTGCGGCTCCAGTAGGTGCAGCGGCCGGTGGTGAGCGTGCGGTGCAGCGCCTCGTCGTCCATCCAGCCCAGCATCAGCACCTCACCGGTGTCGTACTGCTGCGCGACGGCCGGGACCAGGCCGTCCTCGGTGCGCTTGAGGCGGGCGGCGATCGCCGGGTCGAGCGAGGTGGTGCCGGGGGCGGCGGGTGTGGTGGACATGGGGCCATTGTGTCAGCCCGGCCGGAGGGTCCGTTCGGGGTCACTTCCGTCAACCACCTGCCGCGCGGGGCCGCCCTGGGCCATCCTCATGGCCATGACCTCCGAGCAGCAGCCGCCCGAAGCCGCCGCCTCCCGTCCGTCCCGGGGCCTGGTGATCACCGTCGCCGCCGTCCTGGCCGTGCTGCTCGCGGTGGTGGCCACCGTGGTGCTCTGGCCGGAGGACGCCGCCAAGCCCGCCGCCGCCCCGCCCCCGCCGACCCCCACGGCTACCCCCACCCCTTCCCCCACACCCACACCCACCAAGTCCCCGCCCCCGTACGCCTACTTCCCGGTGGGCACCTGCTTCGACCACCCCCAGCTGAGCCCCGTCATCACCAAGGCCGAACAGCGCCCCTGCACGGGCGACCACGACGGCGAGGTCGTCGCCAACCTCAAGCTCCCGGACAACCTCAGCGGCGAACTCCCCATCGCCGTCGCCATGCGCGACGGCTGCAAGGACGCCGAGACCACCGCCAAGGCCCACCAGACCGACGGCAAGTCCTACTACCCCCGCGAGTTCGGCCCCGCCCTGGCCAACTACAAGGACGGCTGGCGCGACTACACCTGCACCCTCACCGCCGGCAACAAGCAGGGCTCCCCCAAGCTCCCCACCCCGCTCCGCCCCTGACCCACGCCGACCCGCCACCGCTTCGACACGACGGGCCGCACCCAGAACTCAACCGTGAGAACTGAGGGCTGGGCCTCCTCCAGCGAGGAGGCCCAGCCGAGGAACAGCGGGGCAACAGAAGAGGAGTCCAGCCGTGGTGCGAACTCCCAAGGCGGGCCCGCGCCCCCCGGCGCGGGCCCCCCAACCACCCCGGGGGGGGCCGCCCCCCCCCCCCCCCCCCCCCCCCCCCCGCCCCCCCGCGCCCCCCCCCCCCCCCCCCCGGGGGGCCGGGGGCCCCGGGCCCCCCCCCCCCCCCGCCCCCACGCGACCACCCTGGTGACCTTTTCCCTGCACGAGAAGTCGGCCGAACCGACTTCCCAAGCAGAGATGAATAGGGGACGAAAAACATCAGTAGGACAGGGATCCGGTGCCGCACCTCGGCACGCCGAGGTGCGGCACTAGGAGAAACCTGCAGCGAATCATCCGCAAAAAACAGATGCGAACGAATTCCCAGGCCCTCCGTAGAGGTAGGTAGTGGTAAGTGGGGCCCGTGTCCTCGGACACGGGCCCCACTTACCACTACCTACCCCGCCCACCCACCCCGTCCATGGAGCGATCACCTCATGGGCGGCCGGGCCGCCCAAAAGACTGCGCACCCCACCCGCCCGCCCTGCCCGGAACCACAAGGCAACGGCGGCCCCGGCCAAGTCTGGCCGGGGCCGCCGAAACAACCAATCAGTGCCCCAACTCCACACTCTCCCCTATCGACCCGTCGCCGCGTAGGCGGCGCCCCAGCGGCGACGCCAACACCCCGGTGTACAATAACCC
>NZ_JBIVHS010000016.1:0-151437 GCF_044749365.1 Kitasatospora sp. NPDC089509
TCGCCCTGATCACCGACGCCATGGGCGCCGCCGGCATGGGCGACGGCCTCTACCCCCTCGGCCCCCTCCAGGTCGAGGTCAAGGACGGCGTCGCCATGCTCCCCGACGGCAGCTCCATCGCGGGCTCCACCCTCACCCTCGACCGGGCCTTCCGAAGAGCCCTGCTGGTCCACGGATCGACCCTGGTGCAGGCCGTCCAGTCCCTGTCCACCACTCCGGCCCGGCTGCTCGGCCTCGCCGACTCGATCGGCTCGCTGGAGACCGGCAAGCTCGCCGACCTGGTCGTGGTCGACTCCGAGAGCTACGACCTGGTCGCCGTCATGCGCCGCGGCCGCTGGGCGGTCGGCGGCGACAGGTTCCCCGCGGTTCCCGGTCGTTGAGGACGGGCCGCAGCCGCAGTCACCTCCGCGGAAGGCCTGCCGGCCTGCAGATATCTGATATATCGTCAAAGTTGTCTCGTAACCTGCAAGTTGATCTCTGATATCTGATCCCTGATCCCCGATCCATGGTTCTGACGCCAGGAGGTCCGCATCGTGTCGAGTGCCGATCCGATTGGCCCACCACCGTCGGCGAGCGGGTCCGCGAGGGCGCTCCCGGCCCCGGGTGCCCGGCCGGTCATCGGGCACCTGGGGGCCTTCCTCGCCTCGCCGTTGGCGTTCCTGCGCGGCCTACCCGCGCACGGGGGCCTGGTGGAGGTACGGCTCGGCCCGCAGCGCCTGCTGGTCGTCTGCGACCCCGCCCTCACCCGCGAAGTCCTCACCCACGACCGGGTGTTCGACAAGGGCGGCGTACTGTTCGACCGGATGCGCGACGTCGCGGGCAACGGACTGGTCACCTGCCCGGCCCGGGACCACCGCCGCCAGCGCCGGTTGATCCAGCCCGCCTTCCACCGCGCGCAGCTGCCCCGGTACGCCGAGACCATGACGGAGCGGATCGACGCGGTGGTCAGCAGCTGGCAGCCGGGTCGACGGATCGAACTCGTGGGCGCGACCAGGTCGGTGGCCGCCGAGGTGCTGCTGTCCACGATCTTCGGAACCGCCCTGGCGGCGGAGGCCGTCCGGAGCCTGGACGAGGACCTGCAGACCCTCCTGACCGCCGTGATGCGGCGAGCCGTGCTGCCCGCCCCGCTGGCCGCGCTGCCGACGCCGGGAAACCTGCGCTACCGGCGCGCCGGCCGACGCGCGCGGGAGACCATGGCCGAGCTGGTCCGCACGCTGCGTCGGAATCCGGGAGACGGCATGTTCGGTGCCCTCCTCGCCGCCGGGGACGCCTCCGGGGGCGCCGACGGAACGGACCGGCCGTTCACCGACGAAGAACTCGTCGACCAGGCCGTCACCATGTACGCGGCCGGTACCGAGACCACCGCCGGAGTCGTCTGCTGGGCGCTCTACCTCGCCGCCCGCGACCGCGAGGCGGGACGGCGACTCACCGAGGAATGCCGCTCGGTGCTCGGCACCCGCCCGGCCGGCTGGGACGACCTGCCCCGCCTCCGCTACGCCCGGCAGACCCTCCTCGAAGCCGTCCGCTTCAAGCCGCCGGGCTGGCTGCTGACCCGCACGGCCGCCGCCGACGCGACGCTCGGCCCGTACCGAGTCCCGCGCGGAAGCACCCTGGCCTACAGCCCGTACGTCCTCGCCCAGGACCCCGCCCTGCACGAGCGCCCCGAACGCTTCGACCCGGACCGCTGGGCCCCCGAGGCCGGTGGTCCGGCCGTTCCCGCCGCGGCCTTCGGCGGCGGTGCCCGCAAGTGCATCGGCGACGAGTACGGCCTCACCGAAGGCGTGCTGATGCTCGCCACCATCACCGCCCGCTGGGACCTGCACATCGGGCCGCACGATCTGAAACGGCCCCACCTCCCCAGCCTCACCCTCAACCCGACCCGCCTGACCGCGACGGTGACCCGCCCCCGGGGGCCTGCGGCGGGCTGACGGTACGGACCTCGCTCACCCGTTGTCGGATGCGGAGTCGGTCAGGCTGATGCGGGTCTCCGGGGCACGGTCATGTCCGCCGCCCGCCACCGGCCCGCTCAGGCGCCCTGGGAGCGGGCGCGGTGGGCGGCGGACTTGACCCGGTTCTGGCAGGCGGTGGAGCGGTCGGCGCCGCGACGAACCTATCGGGGGACGTCGATCAGGACGCGGCCCCGGCCGCCGCCGTCGACCCGGTCGTGGGCCGCGGCGATGTCGGTGAGCGGGAAACGCGCACCGACGTCGACGGTGAGGGCGCCGACGGCGCTCGCGGCGGTGAGGTCGCGGGCGGCCTGGTGCCTGGCCTCGGCGGGGAAGTCGTCGCTGCCGAACAGGCGCAGGGTGACGTTGTTGAAGAGCAGGGTCCAGAAGGGGAGTTCGGTGCGGTCGGCGCGGGTGGCGTAGGCGGCGATGACGGTGTCGTTCGCGGCGACGGCCGCGTCCAGGTCGGCGTTGTCGGACAGCGAGACCTCGATGATCCGGTCGACCCCGGCGGGGGCGTGGCGGCGGATGGCGCCGGCCGGGTCTCCGGTGTCCAGCGCGACGGCGTGGGAGACGACGGCGCGGTCGACGCGGTCGAGGTCGGCGGTGCGTCGCACGGTTCCGAGGACGGTGGCGCCGCCCCAGCGGGCGAGCCGGGCCGCGAGGGAGCCGACGCCGCCGAGGACGCCGTTGACCAGGACGATCCTGCCGTCCACGGGTCCGTCGGCGAAGACGGTGCGGTGGGCGGTGATTCCGGGGATGCCCAGGCTCGCCGCGAGGTCGTCCCCGAGGTGGTCGGGCAGCGGGACGGCGAGGTCGCCGGGGACGACGGTGTACTGGGCGGCGGTGCCGAAGGGCCGGTAGGACTGGGCGCCGTACACCCACACGCGCTGCCCGACGCGGCCGGCCTCGACCCCCTCGCCGACGGCGTCGACGACCCCGGCGGCGTCGCTGTGCGGGATCACGCGCGGGTACGGCATGGCCGACCCGATCCAGCCGCGCCGCTTCTTGGTGTCGCCGGGATTCACCCCGGAGACGGTGACCCGGACGCGCACCTCCCCGGGGCCGGGCGTCGGGTCGGGCAGCTCACCGACCTTCAGCACGTCGGCCGCCGGGCCCTGCTCGTCGTACCAGGACGCAAGCATGTGTCATCCCTCCCGATCACGGGGTAGCGAGTGGGGCTCGGCCGGTGCCCGGGCCCCGAGCATCATGCCGTGTCGGCCGCGGACCCCGCCCGGCGCGGCGCGCAGCGGCGTGTCGCCGCCGGGTCCGGTCTGCCGGGAGCGGGCCGGAACGTCGCACCGGGGCAGGGCGCCCGGCGAGCAGGTCGACGTCGGGGACTGCTACGTCAGCAGCGTTCCGCTCCACCGCACGAGCGCGGCGACCTCGTCCGGGTCGACGAGCAGGCCGAAGTGCTCGCCGAGCAGGGCGGGTTCAGGGGTTGCGACGGTGCCCTTCTCGTAGGCCACCACCCGGACGGGGTTGTCCGTGTTGATGCCGTCGAGCTGTTCGATCAGCTTCCGGGTGGTCAGCGGCAGGACCCGGGTGTCGCCCTCGGCCAGCGAGACGCGGATGGGCACCCGGATCTCCTTGGCCGGGTTGAAGGCGTCGACCTGGGCCCAGTACCTGGCCCACGCCTCGGCCCGCGCGGCGTCCAGCACCTGGGTGCGGAAGAGACCGCGGGGCTTGTCGAGGGCGGCCAGCGGCGGGCGGTCGGCCCAGAAGGGGTCCTCGCTCAGTTCGACGCGGGCCTTGGTGTCGTGGTCGGCGAGGTACTTCTCCAGTGCCTGGTCCTGGAAGATCTGGGACTTGTCGATGGTGGGGTCGCCGCCGAAGACGCCGTTGCAGAACAGCGGGATGAAGCCGCCGAGGTCCTCGATGGGGACCGGACTCTGGTAGGCCACCCACAGGCCGTCCTTCATGTTGGACGCCGGGGCGAGGGCGGCGACGCCCAGCACCGTGCCGCCGCCGGGGTAGCGGCCGGTGGAGGCCAGGTGCGCGCCGAACAGGGCGGCCTGGCCGCCCTGGGAGTGGCCCACGATCACGTACCGGTCCGAGATCCGACCGGCCGTCCCGGGCAGGCGGCCGGCCGCCCGGGCGATGTCGATGATGCCCCGCCCCTCGGACTCACCCAGCAGGTACGGGTGGTTGCCGTAGGTGCCCAGGCCCTCGTAGTCGGTCATCGCGACCACCCAGCCGGCCTCCAGGAAGGCGTTGAGCAGGGTGTGCGGCGCCTTGTTGATCTTCCGCAGCAGGCCGATGCCGCTGTCGGCGGGCGGCCCGAGCTCGTCGGAGTCCATCGACGGCGCGCACTTGTCGGCGCTGCCGACCGTGCCGTGCGCCCAGCTGACCACCGGCCAACCTCCCACGGGAGCGGGGCCCTTGGGCACCGCGACCAGACCGGAGACGCCGATCGGCTCGCCGTGGCGGTCCCCGCCCATCGCGCTCGTCGACCGGTAGACGACCAGGTGGGTGCTGTCGGCGGATTCCAGCGCCGCCGAGCCGGTCAGCGGCCTGGAGCGGATCACGTCGCCGGGGTCGCCGCGCAGGTCCTCGGCGGTCACCCGGTAGAAGGGGTCGAGCGGTTCCGACGGATCAGCGGTCATCAGGGGTGTCTCCCATCGAGAGGAACGGGTCAGATCGGGGCCGTGTCCCGTCTGGTCGGAACCTAACGGCAGAGGGCGAGGTCGGCAGGGAGCCGTCGATCGGACTCACCCGGAAGACCGAGCGGAGGGCCACGCCCCCGGGACGTCCGAAGGGAGGGGCGGTGTCCGGCCGGCCCGTGACCGGGTTTGGGTATACGCATTCCGGGCCGTACCCGTTGCCCCGGGCGCCCGGTGTGGCGCACGGTCGAAGCAAGCCCGCCGGTACAGCGACGGCGGGATGATCCAGGAGTTTCATGGTGCTCACCGTCGAGGCCTCGTCCCGCCCCGCCGTCCGTCCCGCCGTCCGTTCCCGCCGGCGGGGTGCGACCCCGCCACCGCCGGTGACGATCGCGGCCAGCAGCATGCCCGCGACCGAGCGGGCGGTCCCCGCGATGCGGCGGTTCGCCCGGCACACCGCCCTGCGCTGGTCGGTGCCGCGGACGACCGTGGACGCGCTGGAGCTGGTGGTGACCGAACTGGTCTCCAATGCGGTGCTGCACAGCGGCAGCCCGGACGTCACGGTGCTGGTCACGTACCGCGGCCGGGAGCTGACGGTCGAGGTCAAGGACTCCGGCCGGTGGCGGGTCCGGCAGACGCCGCGCCGGGTGCCCGAGGACGCCGGAGCGGCCTTCGGGCGGGGGCTGGACTTGGTGGCGCACGCCACCAGCGGATGGCTGGCCTTCCTCTCCGCTACCGGGACCACGGTCGTGGCCACCCTCTCCGTGCCCTCCGCACGCGCTTGACCGGCCGCTTCGCCCGGCCGGTCCCGTGTTTGCCCGGGGTCGGGGCGCGGGCTAGCGTGACCGGGAGAGGCGGTGATCGCGTGACGCGGACTGCCGGTCCAGGGGACGTCCGAGGGCTCGGCCGGGGTTTCGCCTTCGTCGGCCGGGAGCGCGAGCTCCGGGTGCTGTTCGACGCGGTCCGCCGCCCGCCCGCGGTCGTCCTGGTCGAGGGCGAGGCGGGCATCGGCAAGTCCCGGCTGCTCCGCGAAGCGGCGGCGGTCCTGACCGCCGAGGGCCGCCCGGTGCTCACCGGGCTCTGCCATCCGCTGCGCGAACCGTTCCCGTACGGGCCCGTCGTGGACGCGCTGCGCGGGGCCGGACCGCTGCTCCCGCCGGTCGGACGCATCCCGCCCACGGCCGGGGCGCTCGCGCCGCTGCTGCCGGACCTCGCGGACCGGCTGCCCCCGCCGCCGCAGGGCACACCGGGGGAGGCACGGCTCCACCGGCACCAGATCGCCCAGGCGGTCCGCTCGCTGCTCACCGCCGTCGGGCCGGTGGTCCTCGTGGTCGAGGATCTGCACTGGGCCGACGAAGCGACCCGCGAGCTGCTCCTGCTGCTCGCCCGGGACGCACCCGGGCAGCTGAGCCTGGTGCTGACCTACCGGGCTGAGGACCTGCCCGCCGGGGCCACCGTGTTGGGCGCCGCCTACAGCCGCCCGCCCGGGGTCGGCGGTACGACGGTCCGCATCGAGCGCCTCGCCGGACGGGACGTCCTGGAGCTGGCCACGGCCGCGCTCGGGCGCTCCGGGGCGGCCGAGCTCGGCGATGCGCTGTACACCCGCAGCGAGGGCCTGCCGCTGGTCGCCGAGGAGGACCTGATCACCCTGTGCGACCGGGCCGGTGGCCGGGAGCGCGGCGACCTCGTCGCCCGGCTGTGCCGCGCCGCCGTACCGGCCGGGCTGCGGGAGGCGGTCACCGGGCGGCTCGACGCCCTGCCCCCGGCGGGGGCCTCGATCGTCGCGGCCGCCGCCGTCCTGGCCGTCCCGAGTACGGAGCCCGTGCTCGCCCGGGTCGCCGGGGTCGAACCGAGCCTCGGCGCGGAGGGCCTCGCCGCCGCCATCCGGGCGGCCGTGCTGCGCGAGGGCGAGCCGGGCCGCTACGTCTTCCGGCACGTCCTGGCCCAGCAGGTCGCCTACCGGCACGTACCGGCACCGACCCGGACCAGGCTGCACGAGCGGGCGGTCGAGGAGCTGCGCAGCTGGTCCCCGCCCCCGCTGGTGCAGATCGCCCACCACACGCTCGCCGCCGGCGACCTCGCCGCCTGGTACGAGCGGGCGGAGGAGGCCGCCGAGGAGGCCACCGCGCTCGGCGACACCGGCACGGCCGCGACCCTGCTGCGTCGCCTCCTCGACCGGCCGGAGCTGGACGGGGAACGCCGGGAGCGGGTGGCGCTCGCACTTGCGCGACTCGCCGTGAACGGCGCGGACTTCACCGCGAGCGCCGGGCTGCTGCGGCGGCTCCTGGCGGACGCACACCTGCCAGTCCCCGTGCGCGGCGAGATCCGGCTCGCCCTCGGGCTGCTGACCATCAACCAGCTCGGCGACCGCTCGGGGTTCGGCGAACTGGAGGAAGCCGTCCGGGAGTTGGCCGAACGGCCGGTGCTGGCCGCGCGGGCGATGACCGGGCTGGCGGTGAACGAGCGGGACGGTGCCACCGTACGGGCCCGGGACTGGCTCGACCGGGCCGAGCGGACGCTCGGCGGGAGTGCCGACGAAGCGGCCCGGGCCGCCGTGCTGGCCACCCGGCTGAGCCTGCTGGTCCGGGACGGCGAGCCCGGCGCCTGGGAGGAGCTGGACCGGCTGCCGCGCGGCGCCGAGGACGGCGAGGTCCTCCGGCAGACCGCCCGGGCGCTGTACAACTCGGCCAGGATGGCCATCGAGACCGGGCACGACCGGCGCGCGGGGCGGCTGCTGGCCGAATGCCGGTCCCTGACCGAACAGTTGGGCCTGACGAGCCTGACCTGCTTCAGCCGGCTCGCGCTCCTGCAGCTGGAGTTCCTGGCCGGCCGCTGGACCGGCATCGAGGAGCGACTGACCGGGCTGCGCGCCGAGTATCCCGACATGGCGCCGCTCTTCGACCTCAAGGAAGAACAGATACTCGCCCGACTCGCCATTGCCAGAGGCAAGTTCCGGCAGGGTGCCGAGCACCTCAAGGCAGCCTCCGGGTACGCCGAGCGGCACGCCCAGGTCAGCGACGTGCTGTGGGTCGCGGCGGGCCTGGCCACCGTCCGGCTCGCCCGGCAGGACACCGAGGGGGCGTTCGCCGCCGTCGTCCCGGCCGTCGCCGCACTGCGCGAGGCCGGCACCTGGGCGAGGACGGTCGGCCTGATCCGCACGGCCGTCGAGGCCGCCCTGGCCGCCGGGCGCCGGGACTTCGCCCGGCGCCTCGTCGAGGACGCCGAGGAGGGTCTCGTGGGGCGGGTCGCGCCGGCGGGCCGCGCGGAACTCGCCCTGGCCCGAGGCCTGTTGCTCCGCGTGGACGCCCCGCAGGATGCGGCCGCGCACTTCGAGGACGCCCGTCGGCGCTGGCAGGAGATCGGTCGCCCGTACGAAAGTGCCGACGCGGCCGAGCAGGTGGGCCGGGCCCTCGCGCCGCAACAGCCCGACGAGGCGTCCGGACGGCTGGCCGAAGCACTGGACGCCTTCACGGACCTCGGCGCCACCGAGGACGCGGCGCGCTGCCGCCGCGCCGTGCGCGACCTCGGGTTGGCCGGTGGGCCGGAGCCGTCCGGCCACCGCGGCTACGGGGACGAACTCTCCCCGCGCGAGCGGGAGGTGGCCGGACTGCTCGCCGGGGGCGCCACCAACCAGGACATCGCCCGGAGCCTGGTGCTGTCCCAACGGACCGTCGAGAAGCACGTGGCCCAGGTCCTCCGCAAGCTGCGCACGACCAGGGCCAACGTCCACAAGGCGCTTCCGGCCGACCGGTGAGCCCGGCGGCGGGGGCGGGTCAGCTCTGGGCGGCGTCCAGGAGGTTGTCGAAGGCCCTGGCCACCGCGATGGCCTTGCCGATGTCCCGTGGCGTGGCCTCCGGGTTCGGCCCGCCGTACCAGACGCCGGCCTGCACCTGGTACTTGGCGATGTAGGGGATGGCGTCCTCGGACTGCAGGCCCGGGTAGCCGAGCGCCACATCGGTGAACATGTGGTCGATCCAGGGGGTGGCGAAGCGGATGACGTCCAGCACGTAGGGCTTGAACTCGTCGCTGTAGGTCGCGCAGAACAGCACCTGCTGCCCGTCGTTGACCAGGGCGACCCGCAGGTCGTGCACCGTGCCGAGGCGGTTCTCCCAGTAGGGCGCCTCGATGCAGGCCTTCTCGGCGCGCTCCCGGAAGACGGCCGGTCCGGTCGGCTGGATGACCGGTGCGATCAGGGTGAACTCCGAGCGGTTCACCGCCCGCAGGCCGACCCCCTCGGTCTGCTGACGGGGGTGCTGGAACGCCTTGGCGATCTCCTCGACCGGGACGTCGGGAGAGATCGGCTGGTAGGTCTTCGGGTCGAAGTCGTACATGCGGTTGCCTTTCGGTCGGTCGTGGTCGTCATTCATGGCCGGGCAGCACGTCGGCGACCGAGGCGGGCTCGGCGCGGTGCTGGCCGTTCAGGTCGTGGCGCAGCACGGAGGAGCGCCGGTAGACCTCCTTGCGGACGGTCTGGATCGGGCCGATCGGCACGTGCTCGGGCGGGCAGCGCCACGGCGTGAAGGAGAGGCCGTCCGCGGCGGCCAGGTTGTCCGCGTCGCCGATGTCCTGGCGGGGGAAGCGGAGCCTGGCGACCGTCACGAACGGGGATCGGTGCTCCTCCCATTCGACGGTGAGGTCGTCCACCGGCATCGTCCCCAGGTCGGCGCACAGCTGCACCTGGAAGTCGAACTCATGGTCCGTGCGGGCGAGTTCGTCGACCAGGGCGGGCCGGAACACCTCGTCCCGGCTGTTCGGGTCGAGGTCGCGCAGCCGCACGCGGGCCGCCGAGGCGTCGGTCGGGCGGATCCGGAGCTTGGCCACGTGGTCGCCGTGGCGCACCGCGCCCATCGAGAAGAACGAGGAGAGCAGCAGGTTCTGCCAGCGGGCCCGGGCGCCGAGCCGCAGCAGCGCGCCGAGTTCGTCCCAGGCCCACTGGTCCGGGGGCAGCGTGCCGTAGCCGGTGACCCAGTCGTAGTACATCTGGTGGTTGCCCCGGCGGCCGTCCAGGCGGTACTTGGGCAGGTCGATGAAGAGCTTGGAGAGGAAGGTGTAGTGGGCCGCGGTGTTGCAGAAGAAGATCGGCCCGTTGATCATGTTGAAGTCCAGCGTGCGGCTGACCGGTTCGTCCGGCAGGGTGGTCCGCGCGTCGATGCCGAAGACCTTGGTGGCCATGCCGACGACGTTGCCCAGCATCCGGTCGGCGCCCAGGTGGGAGAGTCCGTTGGAGTAGCGGACCAGCGCGTCGTGCGTCCCGGGTACGGCGTAGACGCCCTGGGCGTACGCGGGCGGTACGCCGTCGAGGATCTCGAAGGTGCCGCGGACCAGTCCGTAGGCCTTGGCGTGGGCGAAGCGCACGGCCCGGTTCTCGCCCTCCCCCTCGACCGAACCCCGCTCGAAGGTCTCGATGACGTCGAGGCACTTCGCCAGGCTCCGCTCGAAGTCGGGTTCCGGCGGGTCGATCTCGGGCGAGTACCGCACGGGGGTGAAGTCCAGCTCTGGGGCCGTCACTTGGTGTCCTCCGGGGTGGATGGGGGCTCGGCGGGGTCGGGCAGCGTGGTGAGCCACCGGAGTGCGCTGAGGCCGGGCAGGAACAGGTACTCGCCGCCGCGCACGGTCACGAACCGGGGCAGCCCGGTGAGCCGGCGTCGGACCGGTCGGGCGGGGACGGTGTGCACACCGGCGCCGTCGTGGTTGCCGACCAGGGGGTCCTGCTCGGAGCCGAGGCCGGCGAAGTCGCCGTCGTTCAGCCACACCTGCTGCACGAACTCGAACTGCCGGGACAGGCTGGCGCCCATGAAGACGAAGATGATCCCGCGCTCCGCGCCGTCGTCCTCCAGGACGCCTTCCGGCAGCAGCGGCCCGTACGCCGCCCCGCGCCGCAGCACCCGGTGGATCCGGGTCTGCACCACGGTGTCTTCGAGACCGTCCCTCGGGTTGGCCCGCCGGATGTGCGAGCCACAGGGGACGAGCAGGCCCCGCGGGTCGTCCCGGTAGCGGAAGTCGTTGTTGCGCCGGGGGTCGGCTCCCAGGTCCGGATCGTCGTGCTCCGGCGCCAGGGCGAGCGGCGCACCGCTGCGCCAGCGGCCGACGATCTTGGCGGCGAGCAGCTCCTCGTCCTCGGGGGAGCGGGCGTGCTCGCGCAGGTAGCGGCGGAACGCGGCGACGTCCGCGTGCAACTGGCGGAAGGCCAGGTAGCAGCCGTTGCGGCCGAGTGCGTCCGGGGCGGGGCCCTTCGGCAGCACCCCCGTCTCGTCCGGGTAGCCGAAGACGAACTCGCCCGGCTGGACGTGGTCCTGGCCGGGCAGCGGCTCCTCGACGCTGCCGATCAGGTACGGACCGGAGATGCCGTCGCGGAAGCCGAAGTGCTCGCGGCCGGTGACCGGGACGCCGACGTCGAGCCGGTAGACCAGGCTCACCCCGGCCAGCTGCCGGGCCGCCTCCACCGGTTCGTGGAGCCCGTCCGGACGGCCGGAGATGATCATCACCCCGATGTGCACCTCGGGTCCGCCCAGCGGAGGGGTCCAGTGGGCGGGGTCGTTGGCGCCGGAGTCGCCCAGCACCTCCTTGCGGGAGGCCATGCCGGCCCGGAACTCCGGGGCGAAGGAGGCCAGCGACTCCGGTGGGACGCCCAGCCGGGCCAGGCCCCGGTGGGAGAAGGCGATGTTGAGGGTGAACGGGCGGGGTGTCTCCCAGTCCGCCGCGCTGGTGATCTTCGGCAGGACGTCGCGCAGGGAGCGCTTCGTCGCCGCCGGGTCGTCGATCCGGTAGAGCAGGTAGGTGCCGTGGTAGTCGTCCGGGCGGCGACGCAGCACGGTGCCCTGGATGTCCGCGAGTTCGAGCGTCGGCACCGCGCCCGTGGTGGGCTCGCTCACCCCGGTGGGGCGGGGGGCCGGGTGGTCAGGGACATCGGAACCTCCTCTGAACTGTGACAAAACCGGACACAACTCTGCAAGACGGAGGTGGATGCCCGTGGGAACCCGGCGGACGTGTCGTGCGGGGCCCGGCCGACGGGCGTGGCCCGGGGACGGGGACGACGAAGGGCGGCACCGCCGGAGCGGTGCCGCCCTCCTGGCCCGGCCGCACCGCGTGCGGGCGGTGTCAGGGGTGGCCGGGGGTCGGTGGAACCTGGGCCCCCTGTCAGGGCGGGGGCCCAGGGGCTCAGGAGTCGGTCAGCGAGAAGAGGTGCAGGGCCGGGTCGTCGGGCAGGGTGATCGACTGGAGGGTCTTGCTGTCGGGCACGGTGACCGAGGCGTAGGAGACCACGTACCGGCTGCCGAACCGGTCGGGCCCGTGCGGGGTGTCGCGGTGGGTGGTGGTGATCGCGGTGCTGTCGCCGAAGGCGGTCGGGTGGGCGGTCAGCCAGTTGGGGAAGCCGAGGGTGGCGCGGCTGCTGGTGCCGTCGGTGTAGTGGAGGGTGAGCGTCCCGGAGGCGTCGCCGCCGCTGGAGGCGCCGAGGAAGCCGATGGTGGTGCTGTCGGTCGGGTAGGCGAGGGTCTGGCCACGGGCGACGATGCTGTCGAACTGCCCCGGGCCGCCGGCCGGCCAGCTGAAGCTCTGGCCGCCGGCCTCGACGGTGGAGCCGCGGGTCACACCGGCTGCGGCCAGGGCGTCGGAGGAGAAGCTGTCCCCGGCGCGGTCGAAGGCGCCGGCCGTGGCCGCGTCGTCGTCACTGATCGAGGTCGCGTTCAGGGCGGTGGTCCAGTCGGCGTACGTCGCACCGGCGTCGGGGTGCAGCCGGTAGAGCACCGCGCTGGTGGCCGGGACGGTGGCGGCGATGTCACCGGAGCTGGTGGTGACGGCCTTGCTCCACAGGTCCTTGAGGGTGAAGCCGGAGGCCGAGGTGCCGACCTGGGCGCCGGTGGTGGAGATCGTCCGTGCGGTGGCGGAGCGGTTGAGCAGGGCCACCGCGAGGTCGCCGTCGGCCAGCGGCTTGGCGTAGACGGCGGTGTCGTCGTCGCCGGAGACCTGGGTGGCCTGGACGCCCAGGCGGTCCTGGTCGACGGCGATGACGTCGGTGTTGCCCGCGTCGGCGACGACCTGCGGGGTGAAGGCGGCGGCGCCGGCCAGCTTGATGTTCAGCGGCGCGGCGTACATCGCCCACATGCTGAGCTGGGCGCGCTGCTGGGCGACCGTCATCGAGCTCTGGCCGAGGGCGAGTTGGTCCGGGTCGTTGAAGTGGCCGGCCTTCGCGTAGCCGGCGGTGGCGTCGGTCTGGTCGATGCTGGTGAGGGCGGCGGACCAGTTGTTCCCGCCGACGTCGGCGGCCATCCGCCACTCCTGGGAGGAGAGTCCGATGCCGGCCATGACCTTCTGGAAGACCGGGGAGCCGGTGCTCCGGTTGTCCCAGTTGAAGTAGGCCGGGGCGGAGCAGTTGAGGACCATGTGGGTGCCGTGGGCGGCGTTGGCCGCGGCGATGGCCCGGGCGGCCTGGCGGTAGGCGTCGATCGCGACGTCGGCGTCGTGGTCGGTGGTGAGCAGCAGGCCGGAGGTGGAGGTCCGGCCGTGCGGGTAGCAGTAGTCCATCTTGATGTAGTCGACGCCCAGCGAGGCGAAGTACTCGGCGTCCTGGGCGAAGTGGCCGTAGCTGCCGGAGCCGCCGTCGCAGGTGAGGTCGCCGCCGTCCTCGTAGATGCCGAACCTGAGGCCCTTGGCGTGGACGTAGTCGATGGTGGCCTTGATGCCCTGGGGGTACTTGCTGGGGGAGGAGATCAGGTTGCCGTTCGCGTCGCGGCCGTGCTGGGCGGCGGGCACGACCTGGGTGCCGTTCCAGTCCTGGCCGTTGTCCTTGATCATCCAGTCGTCGTCGACGGCGACGGTGTTCCAGCCCTTGGCGGCCAGGCCGTCGGCGACGGCGGCGTCGGTGTCGGCGCGGACCAGGGCGTCATTGGTCTGCCGCCAGCTGCCCGGCCGGATGATCATCGTGGGGGTCGGCTGGAGGGTGTGGTCGGCGACGTTGCCGGGGGCGGACTCGGCGGCGGCCGGCTGCGCGGGCAGCGTGGTCACCGTCGCGGCCGCGGCGACGAGGGCCGCGGCGGCGAGTGCGGGCAGGGTGGTGCGGCGCACGGGGGCTCCTTGAGAGTGGGGTGCGGGGAGGGAGGTGGTGCGGGAGGGCGATGGTGCGGTCAGTACCGGGCGGCCAGCAGGGCGCCCGCGCGGCGCAGCCAGTGCAGCGGACGGCTACGGGCCGCCTCGGCCGATCCGGCCAGCCGGGTCAGGGTGTGGACCGCCGGGTCGGCGGACTCCGTGGCGGTCACGGCGGGCTCGGCGGCCTCCCCGGCGATCACCACGGTCGGCCGACCGGCCCGGCGGGTGCGGCGCAGGACCTCGCCGACGGCCTTGCCCCGCAGGCTAGTGGCGTCGAACCGGCCTTCGCCGGTGATCACCAGGTCGGCGCCGGTGAGCGCCTCGTCCAGCCGGAGCAGGTCGGCGACGGCGCCCGCGCCCGGGGTGGTGACGGCGTCCCAGACGGCGGCCAGCCCGTAGGCGGTACCACCGGCCGCACCGGCGCCGGGGGCCGCGGGGTCGCCGCCGAGCACCGCGGCCAGCCGGGTCAGGCCCGCCTCCAGCAGCCGGACCTCGCGCGGTCCGGCGCCCTTCTGCGGGCCGTACACGGCGGCGGCGCCGTCCGGGCCGAGCAGCGGATTGGTGACGTCGGTGAGCAGCCGCACCCCGCCGGGCGGCGGCGGGAGCAGCCGGCTCACGTCGGCCCGGCGCGCGCCGGCCAGGGCGGCCCCGCCGTCGGGCAGTTGGGCCCCCTGCCCGTCCAGCAGGCGCAGGCCGAGCGCGGTGAGCAGCCCGGCGCCGCCGTCGGTGGAGGCGGAGCCGCCGAGGGCGACGGTGACCCGACGGGCACCGGCGGCGAGCGCCGCGGCGATCAGCTGCCCGGTGCCGCGGGTGGTGGCGGTGAGCGGGGCCGGGGCGGCCATCAGCGGCAGGCCGCTGGCGACGGCCAGTTCGACCAGGGCGGTGCCGTCCGGCAGCAGGGCGTAGGCGCCGGTGACGGGGCGTCCGTCCGGTCCGGTGCAGCCGCGCACCCGGCGGAGGACGGCCCCCGGGGTGGCCGCGACGACGGCCGCCATGGTGCCCTCGCCGCCGTCGGCCATCGGCCGGGTGAGCAGCTCGTCCTGCGGCCGGACGGAGTGCCAGCCGACGGCGAGGGCGGTGGCCGCCTCGGCGGCCGCCGCGGTGCCCTTGAAGGAGTCCGGGGCGAGGACGACCTTCACGGGCCGTCCGCCGGGGCCGGGCCCGCCGCCGGGGCGAGGTGCGGCGTGAGGTGCGGCTCGATGTGGGCGCGGTGGCGTTCGGCGAGCAGGGCCAGGGTGCGGTCCCCGGGGGTGTGCCAGATTCGCTCGTTGAAGATCTCGACCTCGATCCAGCCGGTGTAGCCGGCCGCGCCGACCGCCGTGGTGAGCGCGGCGAAGTCGATGTGGCCGTCGCCGACGTGGCCGCGGCCCAACAGGGCGTCGGCGGGCAGCGGGAGCGTCCAGTCGCAGACCTGGTAGGCGGCGATCCGGCCGGTGCGCCCGGCGCGTTCGATCTGGGCGTCGAGCTGCGGGTCCCACCAGACGTGGTAGCTGTCCACCACCACGCCGACCTGCTCGGCGGGGAAGGGCTCGGCGAGGTCCAGGGCCTGGCCGAGGGTGGAGACCACCGCGCGGTCGGCGCAGAACATCGGGTGCAGCGGCTCGATCGCCAGCCGGACGCCCAGGTCGCCCGCGTGCGGGGCGAGCAGGCCGAGCAGCTCGGCGACCCGAACCCGGGCACCGGCGAGGTCGCGGCTGCCCTCGGGCAGCCCGCCGACCACCAGCACCAGGGTGTCGGTGCCCAGTTCGGCGGCCTCCTCCAGCGCGGCGAGGTTGTCGGCGAGCGCGGCCCGGGCGGCCTCCGGCCCGGTGGCGGTGAGGAAGCCGCCCCGGCAGAGGCTGCTGACGGCGAGCCCGGCCTCGCGGACGATCCTTGCGGCGTGCGCGACGCCGATCTCGGCGACCTTGTCGCGCCACAGCCCGATCGCCGGGATCCCGGCCGCGACGCAGCCCGCCACGGCCTCGGCGAGGCTCCACTCCCGGGTGGTGATCTGGTTCAGCGACAGCCTGCTCATGCGGTCACCCCCGCGAGCCGGAGGTGGGCGCGCATCCGGTCGGCCGCGAGCTCCGGGTCGGGCAGCAGGCCGGCCGCGTCGGCGAGCCGGAACAGCTCGATCAGATGGCGGGTGGAACGGCCGCTCTGGGCACCGGCGACCATGGTGAAGTGCTCCTGGTGCCCGGTCAGCCAGGCGAGGAAGACGATCCCGGTCTTGTAGTGGTAGGTCGGCGCGCCGAACAGGTGCCGGGCGAGCGGCACGGTCGGGGTGAGTAGCGCGTCGTAGCGTTCGACGTCGCCCGCGTCCAGGGCGTGCAGGGCGGCGGCGGCCCGGCGGGCGAGCGGGTCGAAGACGCCGAGCAGGGCGTGGCTGTGCCCCAGTTCGTCGCCCTTGATCAGCTCGGGGTAGTGGAAGTCGTCGCCGGTGTAGAGGCGCACCCCGGCGGGCAGGGCGCGGCGCAGCGCGATCTCCCGGTCGGCGTCGAGCAGGGAGACCTTGATGCCGTCGATCCGGTCGGCGTGGGCGTGGATCAGGTCCAGCACGGTCGCCGTGGCGCGGTCGAGGTCGGTGGAGCCCCAGTACCCGGCCAGGGCCGGGTCGAACATCTCACCGAGCCAGTGCAGGATCACCGGCCGGCCGGACTGCCGGATCAGTCCGCCGTAGACGGTCAGGTAGTCCTCGGGGCCGGTGGCGGTGGCGGCGAGGGCCCGGCTGGCCATCAGGATCGGCCGGGCGCCGGCCGCCTCGACGACGGCGAGCTGCTCCTCGTAGGCGGCCGTGACCTCCTGGAGCGAGGGAGCGGGGGAGGCGAGCTGGTCGGTGCCGACCCCGCAGGCGAGCAGCCCTCCGACGGCCCGGGCCTCGGCGCCGGAGCGGGTGATCAGCTCGCGGGTGGCGGGCCAGTCCAGGCCCATGCCGCGCTGGGCGGTGTCCATGGCGTCGGCGACGCCGAGGCCGAGCGACCACAGGTGGTGGCGGAAGGCCAGGGTGGTGTCCCAGTCGACGGCGGCCGGGGCGCCGGGGGCGTTGTCGCCGAGCGGGTCGGCGACCACGTGGGCGGCGGCGAAGGCGGTGCGCGAGCGCGGCGGGTGCGCGGGCAGGTCGAGCGGCTCGGGGTCGCGCAGGCGCAGCGGTCCGTGGCCGGGCAGCAGGATCTCCGTCATCACAGCTCCAGCGCGGGGACGTCGAGGCGGCGGCCCTCGCGGGCGGAGCGCAGGCCGAGTTCGGCGAGCTGGACGCCCTTGGCACCCTCCAGCAGGTCCCAGTGGTACGGGGAGCCGGTGGCGACGTGGCGCAGGAACAGCTCCCACTGCACCTTGAAGCCGTTGTCGAACTCGTCGTTGTCGGGCACCGGTTGCCACTGGTCGCGGAACGGCTCGGTGACCGGGAGGTCGGGGTTCCAGACCGGCTTGGGGGTGGTGGCGCGGTGCTGGACACGGCAGTTGCGCAGTCCGGCGACGGCGCTGCCCTCGGTGCCGTCGACCTGGAACTCGACCAGCTCGTCGCGGTCCACCCGGACCGCCCAGGAGGAGTTGATCTGGGCGGTGATGCCGCCCTCCAGCTCGAAGATGCCGTACGCGGCGTCGTCGGCGGTGGCGTCGTACGGGCGGCCCTGCTCGTCGTGGCGCTGCGGCAGGTGGGTGGCGGTGTGGGCGTAGACCGAGCGGACCGGGGCGATCAGGTTGTCCAGCACGTAGCGCCAGTGCGGGAACATGTCGAGGATCATGCCGCCGCCGTCCTCGGCGCGGTAGTTCCAGGACGGCCGCTGGGCGGGCTGCCAGTCGCCCTCGAAGACCCAGTAGCCGAACTCGCCGCGGACCGAGAGGATCCGGCCGAAGAAGCCGCCGTCCACCAGGCGCTTGAGCTTGAGCAGGCCGGGCAGGAAGAGCTTGTCCTGCACGGCGCCGTTGGCGACCCCGGCCTCGCGGGCCAGTCGGGCCAACTCCAGGGCGGAGTCCAGGGTTTCGGCGGTCGGCTTCTCGGTGTAGACGTGCTTGCCGGCCGCGATGGCGGCCTTGATGGCCGGCTCGCGGGCCTGGGTCACCTGGGCGTCGAAGTAGATCTCGGCGAGCGGGTGGGCCAGGGCCTCGTCGAGGGACGTGGTCCAGTGGGCCAGGTCGTGCCGTTCGGCGAGGGCGCGCAGCTTGGCCTCGCTGCGGCCGACCAGGATGGGCTCGGGCCACAGGGTCCGGCCGTCCGGCAGCGGGAGGCCGCCCTGCTCGCGGATCGCGAGGATCGAGCGGACGAGGTGCTGGCGGTAGCCCATCCGGCCGGTGACGCCGTTCATCACGATGCCGATGACCTTGCGGGACATGGGAGTTCTCCTCTGGTGGTACGGGGGTGGTACGGGGTGGTGCCGGGGTCGGTCAGGCGGTGCGGGGGAGGTCGGTGGGCAGCACGGGGTGGGCGAAGGGCAGGCCGGCGGCGTACCGGGCCAGCTCGTCGGCCGCGGCGGCCGCCATCCGGTGCAGTTCGCCGCCGAGGGAACCGGCCACGTGCGGGGTGAGCAGGACGTTGGGCAGCTCGTACAGCGGGGAGTCGGCGGGCAGGTGCTCGGGCACGGTGACGTCCAGGACGGCGTTCAGGCGTCCGGTGACGAGTTCGGCGGTGAGCGCGTCCTGGTCGACCAGCGAGCCGCGGGCGGTGTTGACCAGGGTGGCGCCGTCACGCATCGCGGCCAGGCGGGCGCGGTCGATCAGGTGCCTGGTCTCGGGCAGTTCGGGGGCGTGGACGCTCACCACGTCGGCGGCGGCGCAGAGTTCGTCCAGTCCGACCGCCCGGGCGCCGAGCGCGGCGGCCTGCTCCGGGTCGACGTACGGGTCGTGGAGGAGCAGGTCGAGGTCGTACGGGCGTAGCAGTTCCAGCACCCGCCGCCCGATCCGGGAGGCGCCGACGACACCGATGGTGCGCCGGTAGTTGCCGGGGGCCTCGGGGGCGGACTGCCAGTCGAACCGGTCGCGCTGCCGCCGGTAGGCGGAACTCAGCTGCAGGACCCGCTTGTTGGCGAACAGGACGGCCGCGACGGTGTACTCGGCGACGGGCAGCGCATTGGCCGCGGCGGCCGAGCTGATCCGCAGGCCGCGCCGCCAACAGGCCTCGGTGACATGGTGCTTGACCGATCCGGCGGCGTGCACCACGGCCCGCAGCCGGGGTGCGGCGGCGAGGACGGCGGCGTCCAGCGGCGGGCAGCCCCAGGAGCTGATCAGCACCTCGGTCTCGCGCAGTGCGGTGGCGGCCGCGGGTGTGCCGAAGTCGGCGGCGACCAGGGCCGGGTCGAGGTCGGCGAGTTCGGTCAGCCGGGCCATGGTGGCCGGGTCGATCAGCCGCTCGACCAGGCCGGGTTCCATGGCGAGCAGCGCGCGGGGGCGGCGGGTGCGGTGCTCGGGCGGGTCGGGCGGTGTGGCGGGTGCGGTGGGCACCGGGGACTCCCGTTCGACAGTGGGGTGTTGTGCTTCGCGGGGGTTCACTTGACGCTCCCCGCCGTCAGTCCGGCCTTCCAGTGGCGCTGGAGGACGGTGAAGGCGACCACCAGCGGGAGCACGGCGAGCAGCGAGCCGGTGACCACCAGCGGGTA
Source organism: Kitasatospora sp. NPDC089509 (assembly GCF_044749365.1). Lineage (NCBI taxonomy): Bacteria > Bacillati > Actinomycetota > Actinomycetes > Kitasatosporales > Streptomycetaceae > Kitasatospora > Kitasatospora sp. NPDC089509. The sequence goes on from NZ_JBIVHS010000016.1 coordinate 19,204, forward strand.
GTACTCGGGGAAGGCCCGGGTCTGGCTGTTCCAGCTGTAGAGGCCGAGGCTGACCGGGAAGAGCCGGTTGTCGGAGAGCATCACCAGCGGCAGGAAGAAGTTGTTCCAGATCGCGGTGAACTGGAACAGGAAGACGGTGACGAAGCCCGGCATGACCATCGGCAGCCCGATCGACCGGAAGGTGCGCAGTTCGCCGGCGCCGTCCATCCGGGCCGCCTCCAGCACCTCGCCGGGCAGGTAGCCCGCGCAGAACACCCGGGCGAGGTAGACGCCGAAGGGGTTGACCAGGGAGGGCAGGAACACCGCCCAGAAGGTGTTGACCAGGTGCAGCTTCGAGGCGAGCAGGTACATCGGCAGGGCGAGCGCGGTGGTCGGCACGAGCACGCCGACCAGCACCAGGCCGAACAGCTTCTCCTTGCCGGGGAAGGCGTACACGTGGAAGGCGTAGCCGGCCGCGACGCACAGCAGGGCGCAGAGCAGGGCTCCGAACCCGGCGTAGAGCAGGGAGTTGAGGTACCAGCGGAAGTAGATGCCGTCGCCGGTGGTGGCGAGTTGGTGGAGGTTCTCGCCCAGGTGCCAGCGGGAGGGGCTCAGGGCCACGCCGCCGAGCAGGTCGCCGGTGTTCTTGGCGGCGGCGGTGAGCAGCCAGCCGAGCGGCAGCAGGGTGTAGGCGGTGGCGAGCAACAGGGCGCCGTTGACGGCCGCCTTGGAGAGGCTCCAGGGGCGGCGGCGGGCCGGTGCGGGGCTGCCCGGGGGAGGGGCGATCGCGGTCATGCCGGGGTCTCCTTGCGCTTCGGCCGCGAGCCGCCGGTGAGGCGGGTGACCACGAAGGAGAGGCCGGCCGCGAGCAGGGCGAGCAGGACCGAGGAGGCGGCCGCGAGGTTGTAGTCGTTGCGGTCGAAGGCCGCCGTGTAGCCGTACATGTTGGGGGTCCAGGTGCTGATCACGCCGGGGGCGACGCCGTGCAGGATCATCGGTTCGGTGAACAGCTGGAGCGAGCCGATCAGGGTGAACAGCGCGACCATCACGATCGAGGCGCGGATCAGCGGGACCTTGATGCCCAGCGCCGTGCGCAGCGGCCCGGCACCGTCCACCACGGCCGCCTCCAGCACCTCGCGCGGCACGGCCTGCAGCGCGGCGTAGAAGATGACCATGTTGTAGCCGGTCCACTCCCAGAGCGCGATGTTGACGACGGCGGGCAGCGGGTGGCCGAGCAGGTCCGGTTGGAGGCCGGCCGAGCCGAGGGCGTCGACCACCGGGCTGATGCCGGGGGTGTACAGGTACATCCAGACCAGCGCGGCGATGATGCCGGGTACGGCGTGCGGCAGGAACAGCGCCAGCTGGAAGAACCGGCGGGCCCGGGCGAGCGTGGAGTCCAGCAGCAGCGCGAGGGTGAGCGAGAGGCCGACCATCAGCGGGATGTACAGCAGGCAGTAGCCGGCCGTGATGACCAGTCCGTTGCGGAAGGCGTCGTCGCCGAGGGCGCGGGCGTAGTTGCCCAGGCCGGTGAAGACGGTCTCGGCGTCGCCGAAGCCGAGGCCGTCGCGGTGTTCGGTGAACAGGCTCAGGTAGACGGCGTAGCCGATCGGGACGAGGGTGCAGGCGGTGAACAGCAGCAGGAAGGGCCCGAGGAGCAGGACGGGCGCCCCGAGCCGTCCGCGCCGCCTGACGGTGGCGGCGCGGACGGAGCCGTGGCGGTCGTCCGCCGTGGAGGTGGTGCCGGTCGTCATCCCTGGGCGACCTTGAGCCCGCGGTTCTTCAGCTCGGCGGTGGTGGCCTGCTGGGCCGTACCGTCGGCCTGGGCGATGGTGCCGCCGCCGGTCAGCTTGGCGAAGGAGTCCTTCAGGGAGTTGTTGGTGGCGCCCATGGTCGGGCCCCAGGTCCAGTCGGTGCGGATCGACTTGGCCGCGTCGGCGTAGAGCGCGTAGACGTCCTGGCCGCCGTAGAAGTCGGTGTTGAAGGCGGCCTTGGCGGTCGGGACCAGGTCGGGCGCGGCCGGGTAGGCGGAGGAGGTGCCGGAGGCGATCCGGGCCTTGATGCCCTCGGGCGTGGTGGTGGCCCAGGTGGAGAACTCGACGGCGGCCGCGGCCTTCTTGCTGTCCTTGGACACGGCGAAGGTGGTGCCGCCGAGCATGCCGCTGGCCGGGGTGCCGTCCCAGGTCGGCACCGGGGCGACGGCCCACTTGCCGGAGGCGTCCGGGAGCGAGCTCTTCAGCACGCCGGCGCCCCAGGAGGCGCCCACGTACCCGGCGGTCTCGCCCTTCTGGAGGGAGGCGGTCCACTGCTGGCTGAACGAGGGCTGGACCCGGACCAGGTCGTCGTCGATCAGCTGCTGCCAGTAGTCGGCGACGTGCCGGGTGGCGGGGGAGTCGATGTCGACCTTCCAGGCGCCGTCGGCGGTGCCGAACCAGTGGGCGCCGCCCTGCCAGGCCAGGGTCTCGAAGGGGCTGGGGTCGTCCGGGAAGAAGGTGGCGATCCGGGTCGCGGGGTTCGCCTGCTTCAACTTCTGTGCGGCGGTGCGGAATTCGTCCCAGGTCCTGGGGACGGTGACACCCGCCTGCTCGAAGAGGTCCTTGCGGTAGTAGAAGGCCTGGGGTGCGGCGTCCAGCGGCAGTGCCCAGGTCTTGCCGCCGAGGGTGGTGAGCTCCACGGCCTGCGGCAGGTACTTGTTCCGGAGCTCGGTCGGGACGAGCTTGCCGATGTCCTGGACGGCGCCCTGGCTGACGAAGTCGGGCAACTGCTGGTACTCGGTGTTGAAGACGTCCGGGGCGTTGCCGGCCTTCACCGCGTTGGAGATCTTGGCGTAGCCGCCGGCCACGCCGGAGGGGATCTCCTCGAAGGAGACCTGGACGTCGGTGTGGGAGGCGTTGAAGGCGGCGACCACCTCCTTGGTGCCCTTGGCCCAGCCCCAGAAGGTGATGGTGACGGGCTTTCCGTCGGCGGCGGGCCCGTCGTGGCCTCCGCTGCCGCCGCAGCCGGCCAGCAGGGTGGTGGAGAGGGCGATGACGGCGGCGGCGGTGAGCCGGGGAGTTCTGCGGCGGGGTGTGGGGGAGAGCATGGTTCAGCTCCAGGGTGAAGGTGGCAGACGCCGGAGGGAACCCGAGGGCTCGGCACGGGCCGAGCGGGGCGGGGACATCCTGACCCCGGCATTCGATCGCCGTCAAGACCGTTTGATCGAATGATCCAGATTTCCCGAAACTCTCCAGGGTCGGTCGTCAGGACCGGTTCCTCCTGGCTGAGCTGCTGCTATCGCCGATCGGCCGGGCCCCCGGAGGTTCTCGGCCGATCTCCCCGATTGATCATTCGATCAGAAACATTGACGAGTGATCGATATCTGCCTAGATTCGGCGGCGCGTCAGCCGGCCGACGAAGGATCCCCCATGCACCTGCCCCCCGAGGACCGCCGCACCAGCCCGTACACCGGCTGGACCAGATCCCACTGGGAGGCCGCCGCCGACGGCCTGCTGGCCGCCGTCCGCCCGTACGCCAGCCCCGGCCAGGGCCTCATCCACCTCCCCGGCCCCCGCCCGAGCATCTCCGGACCGCGCTCCGACGGACTGGAGGGCTACGCCCGCACCTTCCTGCTCGCCGCCCTCCGCGTAGCCGGAGCCGACGGCGCCGACCCGCACGGCCTGCTGGAGCGCTACGCCGCCGGCCTCGACGCCGGCACCCGGTACCCCACCCTGGAACGCGAACTCGCCGACGGCGACCCGGAGTCCTGGGGCGCCGTCACCGACCGCTCCCAACCCATGGTCGAGGCCGCCTCCATCGCCCTCGCCCTACGGCTGACCCGCCCCTGGCTCTGGGACCGGCTCGACGACGCCGTCCGCCAACACGCCGGCCACTGGCTGGCCGGCGCCCTGCGGCACACCCCCGTCGACAACAACTGGTGGCTCTTCCCGCTCACCGTCGGCGGCTTCCTCGCCGAGGTGGGCATCGAGACCGAAGCCGCCCGGGCGGCCGTCGACCGAGGCCTGGACCGGATCGACCGCTGGTACCTCGGCGACGGCTGGTACACCGACGGCCGCCCGCGCGCCTTCGACCACTACAACGGCTGGGCCCTGCACCTCTACCCCGTCCTGCACGCCCACCTCTCCCGCGACCGCGCCCTCCTCGCCCGCTACGGCGCCCGCCTCGAAGCCCATCTCACCGGCTACGCCCGGCTGTTCGGCGCCGACGGAGCCCCCGTCCACCAGGGCCGCTCACTCACCTACCGGTTCGCCGCCGCCGCCCCGCTGTGGGCCGGCGCCCTCACCGGCCACACCCCGCTCAGCCCCGGCACCACCCGCCGGCTCGCCTCCGGCACGCTGCGCCACTTCCTCGACCGGGGCGCCGTGACCCCCGACGGCCTGCTGCCGCTCGGCTGGTACGGTGCGTACCCGCCGCTGGTCCAGGAGTACTCCGGCCCGGCCTCCCCCTACTGGGCCAGCAAGGGCTTCCTCGGCCTGCTGCTCCCCGCCGACCACCCGGTCTGGACCGCGACCGAGGAGCCCGGCCCGGCCGAACGGGCCGACGCCGTCGTGCCGTTGCCGCAGCCGGGCTGGCTGGTCCAGTCCACCGCCGCCGACGGCCTGGTACGGCTGCACAACCACGGCAGCGACGACCAGCCCGCCGACCAGGTGCACGCCGACGACCCGCTGTACGCCCGGCTCGCCCACTCCACCGCGACCGCCCCCGTCCACGACGGCCCGGCCGACAACCACTTCGGCCTGGTGGTGGCCGGACGGCCGACCGAACGCGGCCGGATCCGCCCGCTGGGCACCGGCCCGGGCTGGGCCGCCTCGGCCCACCGCCCCCGCAGCGGCGGGCAGCCGCTCACCGGGGTGGGCATCACCTCGCTCACCCTGACCCGGGGCCACCACGAGGTGCGCGCCCACCTGGTGGCCGGCGCCGAACCCGGGAGCGTGGTGCGGGAGGCCGGTTGGGCGGTGGCCGGCGCGGGTGTCGAGGCCGGTACGGAACGGCTGACGGCCCGGGTCCGCGCGGACGGTCGGCTGAGCGCCGAACTGGGCGGGGCCCACGGCTACACCCGGGCGTCCGTCGAACCGGTCCCGGGCGGTACGGCGTTCGGGCCCGCCGCGGCGGTGCCCGTCCTGACCGGGGCCACGGGGGAGGGGGCGTCCCTGTTCGTGTCCGTGGGCCGCCTCGCCGCAGTGGCCGTCGCGATCGACGAACAGCCCCGACTGCGCGCCGAGCCGACCCGGGACGGTCACCGGCTGACGGTGGCCTGGCCGGACGGCAGCGTCCAGCGGGCCGAACTCGCCGCCGGCTCCGTCTCCGTCCGCGCCGTCTGAGGAAGGCCGCCATGCCGCTCGCCCTCTCCACCCTGGGCCTGCCCGGGCTCCCCCTCCCCGCCGCCGCCCGACTCGCCGCCGACACCGGCTGGAACGGGCTCGAACTGCGTTGCGCCGAGGGCGAGTCCGTCCATCCGGCGATGACGCCGGCCGAACGCCGCACCGCTGCGGCCACCCTGGCAGCGGCCGGGATCGCCCCGATCGCGCTCGCCGGCTACGTCGGGGTGGCCGCCCCCGGCGACGACCGGCCGGTGCTGGACGAGCTCCGGGCGTCCCTACGCCTCGCCGCCGACCTGGGCTGCCCGGCCGTCCGGGTCTTCCCGCGCGGCGGCGACGGCCCGGCGGCCGAGGCCGACCGGCGCGCCGCGCGCCGGTTGACGGCGGTCGCGGAGGAGGCCCGGCGGCTCGGCGTCCGGGTGCTGGTGGAGACCCACGACTCGCACCGCGCCGGGCGCGATGTGGCCCGCCTGCTCGACGGCGTCCCGCCCGACGCGGCCGGCGCGCTCTGGGACCTGCTGCACACCTGGCTGGCCGAGGAGACCCCGGCCGACACCTACACCGTGCTCGGCGGGCGGCTCGGCCACGTCCAGGTCAAGGACGTCGCCGGCCCGGACGACCTCACCCCGCTGGCGCTCGGCGCGGGCCGGCTGCCGATCGCCGACTGCCTGCGGCTGCTGCCGCCGGGCGCCTGGGTCTGCTGGGAGTACGAGGCGCCCTGGCACCCGACGGCGGCCCCGCTACCGCCGCTTCTCGCGCGGGGGGCGCGGTTACTGACGTCCTGGTGTTCGCCGTCGGTCGACCGAGCGGTCTGACAGGCGAATCCGGTCGTTCAGGCCCGTCCCGTCAGTGAGCGTCCCCGCCCTTCGGCGCGAGGTCCTTGACCCTGACCGGAGTCCCGTCCGGCGCGAACGCGTGGCGGAAGGAGAAGGCGTCCGGCGCGGAGCCCTCGCCGTGCAGGCGCTCCAACCGGGAGACCCCGTCCTGCCAGGTGGGTACCTCGCCGTCGGCGACCCACCAGAGCACGTAGGGCGGGTGTTCCGTCCGTTCGAACCAGTCGTGACGCCTGTTCAGCGCCGCGCGGTGCAGGCCGGTGTAGATGGCGTCGAAGGTGAGGCGCAGGTCGGTCCAGCGCGAGAGGGACGCGGCGAAGGCCATGGTCTCCGGCGTGCGGCCCTTGCCGTACCAGGTCGGCACGGCGAACGTCCCCCAGGCGCCCCAGTCCAGCTCGAAGTGGGTGCCCCGGGCGCCTTCGGCGGCCACGGCGTGACCGAGGTAGCCGGGGTGCTCGCTGATGGTCTGGTAGATGGGCTCGGCGCTGTCGTGGAACTCGCGCGTGAGAGGCGCGGGATCGGCGAGCGGCGACTTCAGGGTGCCGAACGTGTACAGAGCAAGCTGGGGCATGCGTCTCTCCCTGATGGGGGCTGCCTGGCGTGGACCCGATGCGGTGGGCCGTGGGCGACCACCGATGGTCAGGTGACGGTAGCCGTTTCTCCGACCGGTGTCGAAGTTGCAAATTCCCTGCTCAAATGCCCTCTGGCACAAGCCCCTTGGGCACTTCCGACGGCCCCTCGGTCGGCCTGTGCGCCCGTCTCTCCGCTGACCGGCCGCAGCAGCAACCGGTCCTGGCGGCTCACAGCAGTGACCCTACTGGTGCGTGCGGCGGAGACCCGGGAGTCCTGTCGGCTCCCGTTCGCCGGGCCGCCGAGGTGCGTGAACGCGAACTCCGCATGTGGGAGGGTGCCTCATGCCCTTGAGCGAGTTCCACTTGCGCGCTTCGGTCGCCGTGTCCGACATCCGGCGGGCGATCGCGTTCTACGAAGGAAAGCTGGGCCTACGGGCGTTGCGGAGCGGCCCCAGCGCCGCCGTCCCCGACGGCAGCCGGGTCTACGGCTCCGGCGGCGGCCCGGCGCTGAACGTGTACCAGTCGGTCACCGCGGGGACGTGCCGGGCGACGGTGGCGGTCTGGTACGTCGACGACATCGATCAGGTCGTCGACGAACTCGCCGCCGCCGGCGTCGACTTCGCCCGCTACGACGGCGTGGAGCACGATGCCAGGGGCATCACCGCCCGAGCCGGCGGCGGACGCATCGCCTGGTTCCGGGACCCGGACGGCAACACCTTCGCCCTCGAAGCCGACGTCTGAGCGCGAGGACGGTGGCTGGCGCCCGGCGGGGTCAGCGCTGGGTGGGCAGGGCGCCGCAGGAGGAGCGGACGACCAGGGACGGCAGCAGGCCGATGTGGTGGGCCGGGAGGTCGGCGCCGGTGGAGAGACGGCGCAGCAGGAGGTCCAGGGCCACGGTGCCGACGGCCTGCTTCGGCGGGGCCACGGCGGTGAGCGGGGGCGTGGTGAGCGAGGCGAACACGTCGTCGTAGGAGATCAGGGCCAGGTCGTCGGGCACCCGCAGGCCCCGGGCGCGCAGCAGTTGGGGCAGCTGGATGGCGTCCCGGTCGTTGTGGACCAGGACGGCCCGCACGCCCTGTTCGGCGTGTTCGGCGACCCGGTCGGCGAGCCACTCGGGGTCGGCCGGGGCCATCGGGTCGGTGCCCCAGGGGTGCACCTCGACGACGGGGTGGGTCTCCAGGCCGAGCAGCCGGGCGGCCTCCTGGTAGCCGGCCCGCACCTCGTGGGCGGTCCAGGTGTCGTTGCGGGCGGCGAGCAGCACTGACCGGTGGCCCAGGGCCGCGAGGTGGCGCAGGGCCAGCAGGACGCCGTGCCGGTGGTCGGAGACCACCGCGTCGAGGTCGGCGGCGACCGCCCCGGCGGCCGCGCGGCGCTCGACCAGCACGGTGGGGACGGGGAGCTTGGTGAGCCAGTCGCCCTCGTCCGGGGTGCCGGGGCGCCAGTTCGGGGTGAACAGCAGGCCGTCGACGCCGGAGCCGAGGATGCGTTCCACCTGGGCGCGGTCGTCCTGCGCCTCGTAGGGGGAGATGCCGAGCACCAGGCGGGCGCCGGCCGCCGTCGCGGCCGACCGCGCGCCTTCGATGATCTCGTCGAAGTAGGAGCCCACGGTCGGGACCAGCAGGCCGACGACCGCGCCGGCGCCACCGGGGCGGCGGTGGCCGGCGGCGCCCTGCGGCAGTGAGACGGAGCCGTGGGAGCGCTGGAGCAGGCCGCTGTCGGCCAGTGCCGCGACGTCCCGGCGGACCGTGACGGTGGGCATGCCGAGGCGCTCGGCGAGATCGGTCACCCGTACGGATCCCGACTCGCGCACCACGTCGAGGATTCGGGCCCGACGCTCCTCCGCCGCGATGGCCACGAGGTCTCCTCCTGGTCGTTCCTGGCCGGCGACCAGCGTCCGATGGTCGGCCGAATGTCGATCGAATCGTATCGCACGATCGAAATTCGATCAAAGGCCTGGTCGCGACCTCTGTGTGTCGGTGATCGCAGGCGATGACCACTCGATCACCTGTGTTCATTTCTGATTGATTGGTCTATGTTGTGCTCATCTTCAAGCAGAACGCTGCAACTTTGTGCAGGAGTCTTCATGTCATACGTTTCCGCGGAGATCGCCAGCCAGCCCGAATGCTGGTCCCGGGCCCTGGAGTTGAAGCCCGCAGGCCTGCCCCGGCCCGGTGAGCGCGTCGCCGTCCTCGGCTGCGGGACCTCCCTCTACATCGCCCAGGCCTACGCCGCCCTGCGCGAGGAGGCCGGCCTCGGCGAGACCGACGCCTTCGCCGCCTCCGCCTTCCCGCACACCCGCCGCTACGACCGGGTGCTCGCGATCACCCGCTCCGGCACCACCACCGAGGTGATCGACGCCCTCCACCGCACCTCCGGCACCCCGACCACGGCGATCACCGGGGACCTCGACACCCCGATCACCGGCGCGGCCGACACGATCGTCGACCTCTCCTTCGCCGACGAGAAGTCCGTCGTGCAGACCCGCTTCGCCACCACCACCCTGGCCCTGCTCCGCGGCCACCTCGGCCTCGTCGCCACCGACCTGCCCGAGCAGGCGGCCCGGGCCCTGCGCCAGGACCTGCCCGAGGGCGCGGTCGACGCCGAGCAGTTCACCTTCCTCGGCACCGGCTGGACCACCGGCCTCGCCCACGAGGCGGCCCTCAAGGTCCGGGAAGCGTCCGGCAGTTGGACCGAGTCCTACCCGGCCATGGAGTACCGGCACGGCCCGGTCAGCATCAGCGCCCCCGGCCGGGTCGTCTGGTTCCTCGGCGAACCGCCCGCCGGCCTGCTCGCCCAGGTCGAGGCGACCGGGGCGACCGCCGTCACCGGCTCCGACCTGGACCCGATGGCCGAACTGATCCGCGCCCAGCGCCTCGCCGTCGCCCTGGCCGAGGCCCGGGGCGTCGACCCGGACCAGCCCCGCAACCTCACCCGCTCGATCATCCTCGCCCAGCCGTGACCGTCATCGCCCTCGACGTCGGCGGCACCGAGATCAAGGGTGCCGTCGTTGCCGACGACGGCACCGTCCTGCGGTCCGAACGCTGGCTCACCCGCGCCGAGCGCGGCCCCGGCGCCGTCATCGACACCGTCCTCGGCTGCGCCACCGCCCTCGTCGACCTCGCCCGCCAGGCCGACACCCCGCCCCGAGCCGCCGGAATCGTCGTCCCCGGCGTGGTCGACGAGCGGACCGGGACGGTCCTCCGCGCCGTCAACCTGGCCTGGCAGGACGTCCCGATCCGCCCCTGGCTGGCCGAACACCTGGGCCTGCCGGTCGCGTTCGGCCACGACGTCCGGGCCGGCGGCCTCGCCGAGGCCAGGCTCGGCGCCGGCCGCGGCAGCGACTCCTTCCTCTTCGTCCCGGTCGGCACCGGCATCGCCGCCGCCGTCCTGCACGAAGGCCGGGCCCTCACCGGCGCCATCGGCGCGGCCGGGGAACTCGGCCACCTGGTCGTCCGCCCCGACGGCGACCGCTGCGCCTGCGGCAACCGGGGCTGCCTGGAGACCGTCGCCTCGGCCGCCGCCCTCGCCCGCCGCTACGCCCGGCTCACCGGCCGCCCCGACGCCACCGCCGAGTCCGTGCACCGCGGGCTGGGCGACGGTGAGGAGACGGCCGTACGGATCTGGGTCGAGGCGGTGGACGCGCTGGCCGACGGACTGGCCGCCGCGACCACCCTGCTGGACCCGGAACGGATCGTCCTCGGCGGCGGCCTGGCCCGGGCCGGCGAGGACCTGCTCGGCCCGCTCCGCCGGGCGCTCGCCGACCGGCTGACCTTCCGGCCCGCGCCGCGCCTGGTCCGGGCCGAACTCGGCCACCGGGCCGGGTGCTTGGGCGCGGCACTGCTCGCCGTCGACCTCGACCTCGACCTCGACCTCGACGTCGACGCCGCTTCCCCGTCCGGAGGTGCCCGGTGATCTTCACCGTCACGCTCAACGCGGCCATCGACACCACCTACCGCCTCGACCGGGTGGTCCCGCACGGCAGCAACCGGGTCGCGGCGGTGGCCGAGCGGGCCGGCGGCAAGGGGGTCAACGTCGCCCGGGTGCTCGCCGCGCTCGGTCACGACACCGTCGCCACCGGCTTCGCGGGCGGCGCCACCGGGCGGCAACTGCGCGCCGACCTCGCCGAAGCCGGCCTGCGCGAGGAGTTCGTCCCGATCGGGGGAACGACCCGGCGCACCGTCACCGTCGTCGAGCAGGCGGCCGGCGACGCCACCGTCTACCTGGAGCCCGGGCCGGTCGTCAGCGCCGACGAGTGGTCCCACTTCACCGACCGCTACCGCCGGCTGCTGCGCACCGCCGAGGCCGTCGTGCTCTCCGGCTCGCTGCCCGCCGGTGTCCCCGAGGACGCCTACGGCATCCTCATCACCCTCGCGACCGAGGCGGGCGTCCCCGCCGTCCTGGACGCGCAGGGCCCGGCCCTGCTCGCCGGACTGGCCGCCGGCCCGGCGCTGGTCAAGCCCAACGCGGCCGAACTCGTCGCCACCGCAGGCCCGGTCACCCCGCTCACCGGGGCCCGCAAGCTGCGCGCGGCCGGTGCCCGGGCGGTGGCCGTCTCCCTCGGACCCGGCGGACTGCTGCTCAGCAGCCCCGAGGGCGACTGGCGGGCCCGGCCCCCGCAGGACGTGCGCGGCAACCCGACCGGGGCCGGGGACTCCGCCGTCGCCGCCCTCACCGCGGGCCTGGTGGCCGGCACCCCCTGGCCCGAACGCCTGGCCCAGGCCGTCGCCCTGTCCGCGGCCACCGTCCTCGCCCCGCTCGCCGGCGGCTTCGACCCGGCCGACCACCTGCGGCTGCTGCCCCGGGTGACGGTCCACCCGGTGTACCCGGCGCCCCCCTCCGCCCCTGAAGGAGCACCATGCCCCTCGTAGCCACCGGTTCGATCGTCGGCCCGGCCGTCCGCAGTCGGCACGGCGTCGGCGCCTTCAACGTCATCCAGCTGGAACACGCCGAGGCGATCGTCGCCGGCGCGGAGCGGGCCGGAGCCCCGGTGATCCTGCAGATCAGCGAGAACGCCGTGCGCTACCACGGCGCCCTGGCCCCGATCGGCCAGGCCGCGCTCGCCGTCGCCCGGGCGGCCGCCGTCCCGGTCGCGGTCCACCTGGACCACGTGACCTCCGTCGAACTGGTCGGCGAGGGCGTCCGACTCGGCTTCACCTCCGTCATGTTCGACGCCTCGACGCTCGACTACGCGGACAACGTCCGGGCCACGGCCGAGGTGGTCTCCCGCTGCCACGCGGAGGGCGTCTGGGTCGAGGCCGAGCTCGGCGAGGTCGGCGGCAAGGACGGCGTCCACGCCGCCGGAGCCCGCACCGACCCGGCCGAGGCCGCCGCCTTCGTGGCGAGCACCGGCGTGGACGCCCTCGCGGTGGCGGTCGGCAGCTCGCACGCCATGCTGACCCGGGACGCCGTCCTCGACCTGGACCTGATAGCCGCCCTCGACCGTGCCGTCCCGGTGCCGCTGGTGCTGCACGGCTCCTCCGGCGTGGCCGACGACAACCTCGCGGCCGCCGTACGGCACGGCATGACGAAGGTCAACATCGCCACCCACCTCAACAAGGCCTTCACCGCCGCCGTCCGCGACTTCCTCGACGCCCACCCGGACCTGGTCGACACCCGCCGCTACCTCGGCGCCGGCCGCGACGCGGTCACCGCCGAGGTCACCCGCCTCCTCACCCTCCTCCGCACCGCCTGACCCCGCGACACCCCACGCCGCCGGGGCCCCTCCGCAGGGGCCCCGGCGGCGTGGTCGCCCACAGCCGTGAACGCGCCTTCAGCGCACCAGGAGCTCGATGGCGACCTTCAGGCGTTCGAGGTAGAACTCCCGCGACGCGGCCTGGTACTTCAGGCCGATCGATGCGCTGATCACCGTCTGTGCGACGGCGGTGGCCGTCCCGCGCCCCGACTCGGCGGCGATCGCGTCGGTGATCAGTTCCTCGAAGCGTCGCGGAGCGGTCTCCGCGATCTCCCCGAGGAGGTCGGGGTTGTCCTCGATCAGCACCACGACATCGCGCGCCAGCGGGCCGACGTAGCGGCCCGCCCACCGGTCGAAGGCTTCGAGGAGGCGGGTCGCCAGGGGACGGCCGGTGTCGGCCAGGACGTGTTCGACCGCCGTGAGGTCGCGCGACAGGGTCTGGGTGACCGCGGCGCGGAACAGGGCCTCCTTCGAGGAGAAGAGGAAGTAGAGCCCTGGGCGGGAGATGCGCGCCACCCGCGCCACCTCCTCCATCGACGTCTTGCGATAGCCGTATCGCGCGAACGTGGCCAGAGCGGAGTCCAGCACGACGGTCCGACGGTCGGTGGTGGTGGCGGTGGTGGTGGGCGATGGCAGGGGGTCGGCCTCGGGGCTGCTCATGAGGCGAGCATAGGAGCGGGAAGTCGTACTATACAAGTTCGGTCCAGTGTGTATAGCCTCGCCGTCATGACGGCTCACGTGCCCCTCTCCACGTCCTTCACCGCGTCCAGTACGGCTGAGGAGGTGGTCCGGGGCGTCGACCTCGCCGGCGTCCGGGCGATCGTGACGGGAGCCTCCTCCGGGATCGGGGTCGAGACGGCCCGGGCGTTGACCGCGGCCGGGGCGCAGGTGACGCTCGCTGTGCGGAACACGGACGCGGGTGACGTCGTGGCCGGAACGATCGAGAGCTCGACCGGAGGGATCCGCCCCCGGGTCGTCCGGCTGGACCTCGCCGACCGGGCCTCCGTCGCGTCGTTCGCCGCCGCCTGGAGCGGCCCGCTCCACCTGTTGGTCAACAACGCGGGCGTGGTCACCGGCGGCCTCGAACGAACCGGTGAGGGCTGGGAGTTGCAGTTCGCGACGAACCACCTGGGGCACCTCGCCCTCGCCCTCGGCCTGCACGGCGCGCTGGCCCTCGGCGCGTCCGAGCGCGACGGGGCGCGGATCGTCTCGGTCAGCTCCACGGCGCACATGCGCTCCGGTGTCGACTTCGACGACCTCCACTTCGAGCGGCGCGCCTACGACCCGCAGATCGCCTACGCCCAGTCGAAGACGGCGAACTCCCTGTTCGCCGTGGAGGCGACCAGGCTGTGGGCCTCCGACGGCATCGTCGCCAACGCGGTCAACCCCGGCGGCGTCGCGACGGGCCTGCAGCGGAACTTCACCGCGCGGCAGAAGGCGTCACTCGACGCGGCCGAGGCCGCCGGAGTCTTCACGTACAAGACGGTCCAGCAGGGAGCCGCCACCACCCTGGTCGCGGCCGTCGCCCCGCAGTTCGCCCACTCCGGAGGCCACTACCTCGACGACTCGCAGGAGGCCTACACCGTGCCGAACGACGCGGACCTCGCGCACCACCCGCACGGTGTCAAGGAATGGGCACTCGACCCCGCCATCGCCGAGCACCTCTGGGCGGTCTCGACCGATCTGCTCCGCATCCCGCCGTCCGGTTCCTCGCACTGGAGAGCGATCGAAGGGGAATGAAAGCCCCAGAACCGGGCAAACGGTGTTGGGAGTGCGGTGCCGCCGCACCGTCGGACCGAGAACTGGAGGAAGCGATGGGTGACCTGTCGAACAAGGCGCAGGAACTGGCCGGCAAGGCGAAGGAGAAGGCCGGCGACCTGACCGGGAACCGGGAACTCAAGGGCGAGGGGCAGGCCGACCAGGTGGAGTCGAAGGTCAAGCGGGCCGCCGACGACGTCAAGGACGCCGTGAAGGGCGCCGCGGACCAGGTGAAGGGCGCCCTGAAGCGTCACGACTGACGGGAAACGCTCGCGGAAGGAGTGGATGGAGCGGAAGGAGGAGAGCGGACATGGCACTGATCCTGGGGATCCTGCTCCTCGCGGTGGTGTTCGGCTTCGTCGGAGTCCTGGTGAAGGGCCTGCTGTGGCTCCTCGTCATCGGCGTCGTCCTGTTCGTCGCGGCCCTGCTGTTCGGCGGGGTGCGGCTGGGCCGCGGCCGGGGCGGAGGCAGGTAGGGGGCCGGAGTGGCTCCGGTCGGCACGGCGGGTCGCTCGTCGGCGGCCCGCCGTGCCCACGTCCGGGGGCGGCGCGAGGGCGTCAGTCCTCCGGGCGGCTGACCGAGCAGGTCAGGACGCCGGGGATGCGGGACAGCCGTTCGGTGAGGGCGGCGAGGTCGGAGCGGCCTTCGACCGTGACGGACACCACCGTGATCCGGCCGTCGTCGTCCGGCACCGCCGGCGGTTGCTCGGGGGATGGTCCGAGCAGGCCCTGCCCGCTGTTGGAGGGGACGACGGTGGTCAGTTCGGTCACCGAGAAGCCCTCCTCGGTGATCCCGGCGATCAGGACCCGCAGCAGGCCGCTCCCCTGGACGTAGGTGATGCGGCAGGTGGCGGGGCGGGCCCGCAGCTGGGGCAGGCGGTGGGTCAGCGGGCGCAGCACGGAGGCGACGAGGAAGTAGGCGGCCGTCGCGACGGTGGCCAGTATCGGCAGGCCGGCCGCGGCCGCCGAGCCGATGGCGGCGGTGAGCCAGATGGTGGCCGCGGTGGTGAGGCCGCGGACCGAGCCGCGGTGGACGAAGATCACCCCGGCGCCGATGAAGCCGAGGCCGGACACGATCTGGGCCGCCATCCGGGACGGGTCGAGCTCGACCTGCCCGGTGCGCAGCACGTCGCTGAACCCGTACTTGCTGACCAGGGTGAACAGCGCCGCGCCCAGGCCGACGACGGTGTAGGTGCGCAGGCCGGCGGCCTTCTGCCGGATCTCCCGCTCCAGGCCGATCGCGCTGGACAGCACCAGCGCGATCACGAACTCGGCGAACTGGGGCCAGCCTTGACCCGAGGGTTCGTTGATGCCCAGCACCCATGGCTCCTTCGCGTCGTCGGCGGCCTCACCCGCGCGGCACCGCGGGGTCCGTGGCCCACGGGCTGCCGCTCAGGAGGGTAAGTGCTCTGTCGGTCGGAGGTTCGTCCGGCGCACCGATGCATACCCGGCGGGGTGGGTGCGCACGCGAACGGCGGCGGGGTGCGGCCGGCCGGGCCGGCCGCACCCCCGGCGGGTGGGGCTACAGGGTGTGGGTGAGGCGGTCGGTCAGCAGACGGGTGAAGCGGGCCGGGTCGGGCAGGTCGCCGCCCTCGGCGAGCAGGGCGCTGCCGTGGACGAGTTCGGCGGTGTCGACGAGCGCCGGGTCGTCGGCGTTGGTCTCGTGCGCCTTGCGCAGGGCGGTGACGAGGGGGTGGGTGGGGTTGAGTTCGAGGATCCGCTTGACCGCCGGGAGTTCCTGGCCCATGGCCCGGTACATCTTCTCCAGGGTGGGGGTCAGGTCGTGGGCGTCGCCGACCAGGCAGGCGGCGGAGGTGGTGAGGCGGGTGGAGAGGCGGACCTGCTTGACGTGGTCGGCCAGGGCGGTCTGGAGCCAGGACACCAGCGGGGCGAAGTCCTGCTCACGCTGGGCCTTTTCGGCCTTCGCCTCGTCACCGCCCTCCCCGTCGGCATCGCCGTCGAGGTCGACCTGCCCCTTGGCGATGGACTGGAAGCGGTGGCCGTCGAAGGCGGGGACCTGGTCGGTCCACACCTCGTCGACCGGGTCGGTGAGGATCAGGACCTCGAAGCCCTTGGCGGTGAAGGCCTCCATGTGCGGGGAGTTCTCCACCATCGCGCGGTTCTCGCCGCTCAGGTAGTAGATGGTCTCCTGGCCGTCCTTCATCCGCTCCACGTACTCGCACAGCGTGGTCGGCTTCTCCGGGTCGTTGGTCGAGGCGGCGCAGACCAGGTCCAGCAGCGCGTCGGTGTTGTCGCGGTCCTCCAGCAGGCCCTCCTTGAGGACCCGGCCGAACTGCTCCCACAGCGTGGTGTAGGCCTCGGCCTTGTTGGTCTTCACGTCCTTGAGGGCGCCGAGGACCTTCTTGACGAGACGCCGGCGCACGGCGCTGATCTGGCGGTCGTGCTGCAGGATCTCGCGGGAGACGTTCAGCGACAGGTCGTGGGCGTCGACGACTCCCTTGACGAACCGCAGGTAGTTCGGCATCAGCGCGTCGCAGTCGTCCATGATGAACACGCGCTTGACGTACAGCTGCACGCCCCGCTTGGTGTCGCGGGAGAACAGGTCGAAGGGGGCGTGCGAGGGGATGAACAGCAGCGCCTCGTACTCGAAGGTGCCCTCGGCGCGCATGTGGACGGTCTCGGCCGGGGGCTGCCAGTCGTGGCTGATCTGCTGGTAGAACTCGTGGTACTCCGCCTCGGTGACCTCGCTGCGGGGGCGGGCCCACAGGGCCTTCATCGAGTTCAGGGTCTCCAGCGCCTCCGGTTCCGGCGCGGCCTCGGCGTCGGCGTCCGTACCGGCGGACTCGGCAACGGACTCGGCGGCCATCCGGATCGGCCAGCGGATGAAGTCCGAGTACTGCTTGACGATCTGGCGGATCTTCCACCCGGCCAGGTAGTCGCCGAGCCCGTCCTCGCCGTCCGCCGGCTTGAGGTGCAGCGTCACCGAGGTGCCCACCGGCAGGCCCTCGGCCTCCGCGATGGTGTAGGTGCCCTCGCCGTCGGACTCCCACAGGGTCCCCTGCTCGGTGCCCGCCCGCCGGGTGCGCAGGGTGACCTTGTCGGCGACCATGAACGCCGAGTAGAAGCCGACGCCGAACTGCCCGATCAGGCTCTGCGCCGCGGCCGCGTCCTTGGCCTCCTTGATCTTCGCCAGCAGCGCGGCGGTGCCGGACTTGGCGATGGTGCCGATGAGGTCGACGACGTCCTCACGGGTCATGCCGATGCCGTTGTCCCGCACCGTCAGGGTGCGGGCCTCCCGGTCGACGTCCAGCACGATGTGCAGATCGGAGGTGTCGGCGTCGAGGTCGGAGTCGCTGAGGGACTCCAGGCGGAGCTTGTCGAGGGCGTCGGAACCGTTGGAGATCAGCTCGCGCAGGAAGATGTCCTTGTTCGAGTAGATCGAGTGGATCACCAGCTGCAGCAACTGGCGGGTCTCCGCCTGGAACTCCAGCGTCTGGGTCGAACTGGCCACGGAGGGCGTCTCCTTCAAGAGGTGGTAAGGGTTTCGGGAACGGGTCGGCAATGGGTCGGGAACGGCCCGACCGGTCACGGCCGGGCCGGGGGTGTGCGTCTGCGCAGGTCGCTGTCGGCGCGCAACCGGTCGGTCCGGGCGGTGAGTTCGTCGAGACGATCGGCGATCGCCGGGTGGTCCGCGGCGAGCAGCGGCCGGGTCTCGGCGAGCGGGGCGAGCAGGCGCGCGGGGTCGTGGTGGCCGAGCGCCTCCATGAGGCGCTCCAGGGCGGGCGCGGCCGAGGCGCTCAGGTCGTCCAGGGCGCCGATCCGTCCGGCGAGGCGGCGCAGCTCCGCGGCGTGGTCGCGGGCCCAGGCGGTCACCGCGCGGTCGGCCGCGCGCCGGCCGCGGACGGCCTGGACGCGCTGCTCACCGGTGCTGCCCTGCTCGGTGCCGGCGTCCGCGTCGGGCCGCAGGCGCAGGTAGCGGCGCTCGGCGGCCTGCCGGCTCCGGACTCCGAGCGACTCGGCGAGGTCGGCCCAGGTCGCACCGGCGTCGCGGGCGGTCTCGATCAGGCCGGTCTCCCAGTCGGCGAGTTCCTCGCGCAGCCGGTGCAGGATCACCAGCGCGGCCAGGGCCTGCTGCGGGTCGCGCTGCGCCGCGTCGTCCGGCGGTGCCTGCCGGGCGGTGCGGGCGGCGGCCGCCATCGCGCCCAGCGCGGCGGCCGCGGCCAGGAACGAGTCCGGACCCGCCCCGGCGGCGCCGGTGTCCCGCGCGTTCACGGCGTTGTCGTGCGCATCCATGTCGTCCCCCTCCCGCTGACCCGCGCCCCTGTCATCGTCTGGATGACACCCTACGGTGATTCGTGTCGCGCCGCACCGGTGTGAACACTCTCCGGGACCTGCGGCTGCTCCGGTGAAACGCTGCAAAAACGCTTCGACTGGGCCTCCGGGCATGAATCGCTGCACGGTGGAGGCGTGACCTCGCGAACCAGGACCGACAGCGGTACGGGCTTCGCCGGCGGCCCCGGGTCGGCGGTGGAAGATCTGCCCCGTCTCCTGCCACGGGTGGCCCGCGGCGACGAGACCGCCTTCGAAGCGGTGTACCGCGGGGTGGCCGGGCCGGTGTACGGGGTGGCGCTGCGGATGCTGCGCAGCCCGGCGCACGCCGAGGAGGTCACCCAGGAGGTCCTGCTGGAGGTGTGGCGCACCGCCGCCGCCTACCGCCCCGACCGCGGGTCGGTGCTGACGTGGGTGCTGACCATCGCGCACCACCGGACGGTGGACCGCGTGCGCTCCGCCCGGGCGTCCGCCGAGCGCGACCGGCAGGCCGGTTCCCGGGAGCGGTCGCAGGGCGATCCGCCGGAGGAGCAGGCGGTCCGTTCGCTCGAAGGGCAGCTGGTCCGGTCCGCCCTCGCGCACCTCAGCGCGGCCCAGCGGGAGGCGGTGGTGCTGGCCTACTACGGGGGCTACACCCAGCGGGAGATCGCGCACCGGGTGGGCGTGCCGCTGGGCACGGTCAAGACCCGCATCCGCGACGGCCTGATCCGGCTGCGGACGGCGATCACGCCCGAGGGCGACCGTCCCGCACCGGGCGCACCGGGCGCACCGGGCCGACCGCGGACCGGGGTGGCCTCCGGGTCGGGCCGGGTGGCCGGGGCGTGGCGATGACGACGGCGTACCCGGCTGCCGCCGGCCCCGACCCGCTGGAGGAGGTCGGCCTGCCGACCGGGAGCGTGGCCCAGCGACTCGGCGTCTCGCCCACCACGGTCCGCTCCTGGGAACGCCGGTACGGCATCGGCCCCGCCCGCCGGGAGGCCGGCCACCACCGCCGCTGGAGCCGGGAGGACATCGCCGTCCTGGAGGCCATGTGCCGGCTGACCGCCCGCGGGGTGCCACCGGGCGAGGCCGCCCGCGCGGCCCTGGCGGAGCGGAGCCCGGCCGCCTACGAGGACCACCCGAGTCCGGTGCCCGGCCCGCCGGAACCGGAGCACCGCGACGGCGCCCGGCCCGCCCCCGGGCCGGGAGGAAGCCGGGCCCTGCGGGTCGGCACGGTGCGGCCCGAGTGCCGTGGCCTGGCCCGGGCGGCGGTGCGCCTCGACGCACCGGAGGTCGCCAGGATCCTGCGGGAGGCGGTCGAGGAGTTCGGGGTGGTCGAAGCGTGGACGGAGGTCATGATGCCCGCGCTGCGCGCGGCCGGCCGCAAGTGGGCGGCGGGCGGTGAGCAGTACGTCGAGGTGGAGCACCTGCTGTCCTGGCACGTCTCCAGCGTCCTGCGGGGCGTCGCGGTCGCCACGGCCGCCACCCGGCCGGTACCGCCCGTCCTGCTGGCCGCGACCCCGGCCGAACAGCACACGCTCCCGCTGGAGGCCACGGCCGCGGCGCTGACCGAACGCGCACTTCCGTTCCGCATGCTGGGAGCGGCCGTCCCGCCCCGGGCCCTGCTCGACGCCGTCCACCGGCTCGGTCCGGGGGCCGTGATGATCTGGTGCCAGGACCGGCGCAGCGCGGACCGGGACCTGGTGGGCCGGATCGGCGCCAGCAGGTGGGGCCCGCGCGGCTCCCGCGGCGGGGCGGTGGTCGTCGCCGCCGGTCCGGGCTGGGCCCTTGGCGGGCCCCCGGCCGGTACGGCGAGCCCCCGTACCCTCGCCGACGCCGTCGACCTCCTTGAACGGGCGGTCACGCTCGAACGTGCGGTCCTCGGAACCGATTACCGGAAGCCGGGCCAATCCGAGCCGGGACCCGGTTCCGAAGACCCGGGTGCAAGGAGAGTGCGGGCCGCGTCGCGGCCCCGTCGGGAGGGGTTTTCGTGACCATGTTCGACACCGTGACCGGGACCGTACCCGCCGCCCGGGCCGCCGTCGGCGCGGAGGGCGGCGCACGTCCGCGCCGGGTGGCGGTGGTGGGCTCCGGCGTCGCCGGGCTCACCGCGGCGTACGGGCTGTCCCGGGCCGGGGTCGAGGTCGAGCTGTTCGAGGCCGACGGGCGGCTCGGCGGTCACGCCCACACCCAGGACGCCGTCGGACGGGACGGGCGGCCGGTGGCGCTGGACACCGGGTTCCTGGTCCACAACGAGCGCACCTACCCCCACCTGGTCGGACTCTTCACCGAACTCGGCGTCCGCACCCGGGACAGCGAGATGAGCATGTCCGTGCGCTGTGACGGCTGCGGCCTGGAGTACGTCGGGGCGAGGGGGCCGGTCGGCCTGTTCGCCCGACCCGACACCCTGGTCCGCGGCCGGTACCTGCGGATGCTCGCCGAGGTGCCGCGCTTCCACCGGCTCGCCCGCCGCCTGCTCGTCGACCCCGGGGCGGGCGACCCGAGCCTGCGGGAGTTCCTCGCCGCCGAGGGCTTCTCGCCGTACTTCGTGGGCCACTTCATGACCCCGGTGGTCTCCGCCGTCTGGTCCTGCGCCCCCGACCTGGCGGGCGACTACCCGGCCCGCTACCTGTTCACGTTCCTCGACAACCACGGCCTGCTCTCCGTGACCGGCTCGCCGACCTGGCGCACCGTCGTCGGCGGCTCGCGCAGCTACGTGGAGAAGATCGCCGAGCGGCTGACGGCCGTCCACCGGTCCGCCCCGGTGCGCGTGGTGCGCCGCCACCCGGACGGGGTCACGGTGGTCACCGGGGACGGGCGCCGCACCGAGGCCGACGCGGTGGTCATCGCCACCCACGCCGACCAGGCGTTGAACCTGCTCGCCGACCCGACCGACGCCGAGCTGGAGGTGCTCGGCGCCTTCGGCTACTCGCGCAACCCCGTGGTCCTGCACCGCGATCCGTCCGCGCTGCCCACGGCGCCCCGGGCGCGCGGCTCGTGGAACTACCGGATGCCGCACTGCACCGTGCCCAGCGACCGGGTGCGGGTCAGCTACCACCTCAACCGGCTGCTGAGGCTGGACACCGCCGAGGACTACCTCGTCACCCTCAACGAGGACAGCGGGCGGCCGGTCCCCGAGGACCTGGTGATCTCCCGCACCGTGTACGAGCACCCCGTCTACACCGCGCGCACGGTCGCCGCCCAGCGCCGGCTGCCCGAACTCACCACGGGCCGGACGGCGTTCGCCGGCGCGTACCACGGTTGGGGCTTCCACGAGGACGGCTGCCGCTCCGGGGTGCGGGCGGCCTGTTCCCTGCTGGGGGTGAGCGCGCCGTGACCACCCTGCCCGGGCCCTGGGGCGCGGTCCTCTACGACACCGTCACCACCCATGTGCGCACTTCGCCCCGCAGGCCGCCGTTCCGGCACCGCGGCTACCTGTGGCTGGTGGACCTCGACCACCTGCCGGCGCTGCCGCGCCCGCTCCGGCCGCTGGCCCGCTTCCGACCGCGCGACCACGAACTGAGCAGGTCGAACGGTGAGTTGACGATCCGTCAGGAACTGGCCCGCTACCTCGACGGCCACGGCATCCGGCTCGGCGACGGACAGGTGCTGATGCTCACCCAGGCCCGCTCGCTCGGGTACGTCTTCAACCCGCTCACCGTGTACTGGTGCCGCGACGCATCCGGCCGCCCGCTGTGCACGGTCGCCGAGGTCCACAACACCTACGGCGGCCGCCACCGCTACCTTCTACCCCCCGATCCGGAGGGCCGGGGCGAGACCGCCAAGGACTTCCCCGTCTCACCGTTCTTCCCCGTCGACGGCCGCTACCGGATGGTGCTGCCCGAGCCGGGCGAGCGGCTCCGGCTGACCGTCCACCTGGAGCGCGGGGGCCACCCGGCCTTCACCGCCACCGTGCTCGGCACGGCCCGGCCGGCCGGGCCCGCGGCCCTGCTGCGTGCCGCACTCACCCACCCGTTCGCCACCTGGGCCGTCAGCCTGCACATCCGCTACCGCGGCATCCGCCTGTGGCTCGACGGACTGCCCGTCCACCCCCGCCCGGGCGCCCGCCCGTCCCGATCCGTCCCGAAGCCCGCGCCGCCCACCACCGAGGTGCCCACCCCATGACCACCACGCTTCCCCCGACCCGGCCGGCGCCCGGCGTCGACCCCGCACGCTGGCCCGACGTCGCCCGGGTGCCCGACGTGCCGCTGCGCGCGGCCGTCGCCGCACGCCTGCTGCGCCGGGTCGCCTCGCGGCGCGGCCTGCGGGTCGAACTCCCCGGTGGCCGGATCCTGCGCCCGGCCCCGCCCGGCGCGCCCGTCCTGCGGCTGCACCGTCCCGGGGCCTTCCTCCACCGCGTCGGCGAGAGCGGCCTGATCGGCTTCGGCGAGGCCTACCAGGCCGGCGACTGGGACAGCCCCGACCTGGTCGCCCTCCTCACCGAACTCGCCACCGCCCCCGAGACCTTGGTGCCGACGGGCGCGCAGTGGCTGCGCCGGCTCTACGTCCAGCGCCCGCCGGTGGAGGAACTGGCCACCACCGTCAACGCGCGGAGCAACGTCCACCGGCACTACGACCTGTCCAACGACCTGTTCGCGGTGTTCCTCGACCCGACGATGAGCTACTCCTCGGCGATCTTCCCGACCGGCCCGGGCCATCGACCGCTCGCCGCCTGGAACGGCCTGGCCGCCGCCCAGCACCGCAAGATCGACCGCCTTCTCGACCTCGCCCGCGTCGGCCCCGGCACCCGGCTGCTGGAGATCGGCACCGGCTGGGGCGAACTCGCCCTGCGCGCCGCCGCCCGCGGCGCCCACGTCGTCAGCCTCACCCTCTCCGAGGAGCAGGCCACCCTCGCCCGGCGCCGGATCGCCGAGGCCGGGCACACGGACCGGGCCGACGTCCGGCTCTGCGACTACCGCGCCGTCGAAGGCCGGTACGACGCCGTGGTCAGCGTCGAGATGATCGAGGCCGTGGGACGGCCCTTCTGGCCCGCCTACTTCGCCACCCTCGACCGCGTCCTGGCCCCCGGCGGACGGGTCGCCCTCCAGGCGATCACCATGCCCCACGCCCGGATGCTGGCCAGCAGCCGCACCTACACCTGGATCCTCAAGTACGTCTTCCCCGGCGGACTCATCCCGTCCCTGCGGGCGATCGAGGAGACGGCCGCCCGCCGTACGCGGCTCCGGGTGGTCGGGGCGGACGCCTACGGGCCGCACTACGCCGAGACCCTGCGGCTGTGGCGCGAACGCTTCACCGAACGGTCGTCACAGGTCGCGGCCCTCGGCTTCGACGACGTCTTCCGGCGCACGTGGGAGCTCTACCTCGGCTACTCCGAGGCCGGTTTCCGCAGCGGCTACCTGGACGTCCACCAGGTGCTGCTGGCGCGGGAGCAGGGGGCGCCGTGAACGCCGCCGCCCTCGCCGTCAACCTCGCGGTCACCGCGGCCGTCGCCCTCGCCGTCCTGCTCGCGGCCTTCGCCGTCGGGGTGCGCACCGGGCGCCACCGCGGCGTGGACGTCGCCTGGGGGCTCGCGTTCACCGCCGTCGCGCTCACCGGCTACGCACTCTCCGACGGGCACGGCGACCCCGGGCGCCGGCTGCTGGCCACCGCGCTCGTCACCCTCTGGGGCCTGCGGCTGTCGGCCCACCTCCGGTGGCGCTCCCGGGGCGCCCCCGAGGACCCGCGCTACGCCCGGATGCTCTCCCGCGCCCCCGAAGGCCCGCCCCGCACCCGGTACGCGCTGCGCATCGTCTACCTGCTCCAGGCCGCCCTGGTGTGGTTCGTCTCCCTGCCGGTCCAGGCCGCCCAGTACGGGCCCCGTCCGCCCGGCCCGCTCGCCTGGGCCGGCACCGCGCTGTGGGCGGTGGGCCTGTTCTTCGAGGCGGTGGGGGACCGGCAGCTCGCCCGCTTCCAGGCCGACCCGGCCAACCGCGGCCGGGTGATGGACCGCGGCCTGTGGCGCTACACCCGCCACCCCAACTATTTCGGCGACGCCTGCGTCTGGTGGGGCCTGTTCCTGCTCGGCGCCGACACGCCGGTGGGCTGGGCCTTCGTCCTGAGCCCGCTCCTGATGACCTGGCTGCTCGCGTTCGGCAGCGGCAAACCGATGCTGGAACGGCGGCTGGCCGCGCACCGGCCGGGCTGGGCCGAGTACGCCGCCCGGACCAGCGGCTTCCTGCCCCGGCCGCCGCGCCGGCAGCGGGCCGCACCGGATTGAGGACCCGGATCGAGGACGAGGAGTCGACATGAACCCACGGAGACCCGACCCGAAGCGCTGCCTGGTGACCGGTGCGAGCGGCTACATCGGCGGCCGGCTGGTGCCCGAGCTGCTGGCCCGGGGGCACGCCGTCCGCTGCCTGGTGCGCAGTCCCGGCCGGCTGCGGGACCAGCCCTGGCGGGCCGAGGTCGAGATCGCCGCCGGCGACGTGAGCCGCCCCGAGACCCTCACGGCGGCCTTCGACGGCATCGACGTCGCCTACTACCTGGTCCACTCGCTCGGTACCGGACCGGCCTTCGAGGCCACCGACCGCGCGGCCGCCCACGCCTTCGGGGCCGCCGCCGCGGCCGCCGGCGTCACCCGGATCGTCTACCTCGGCGGACTCGCCCCCGTCGGTGTGCCCGCGGCGGAGCTCTCACCCCATCTGCGCTCCCGTGCCGAGGTCGGCCGCATCCTGCGGGACAGCGGCGTACCCACGGCCGAACTGCGGGCGGCCGTGATCATCGGCTCCGGCAGCGCCTCGTTCGAGATGCTCCGCCACCTCACCGAACGGCTGCCCGCCATGGTCACGCCGCGCTGGGTCGCCACCCGGATCCAGCCGATCGCCGTCCGGGACGTCCTGCGCTACCTGGCCGGCGCCGCCGAGCTGCCGCCGGAGGTGAACCGCACCTTCGACATCGGCGGCCCCGACGTCCTGACCTACGCGCAGATGATGCACCGCTACGCACGGATCGCCGGACTGCCACGGCGCCTCATCGTCCCCGTGCCGGTCCTCACCCCCCGGCTCTCCGGTCACTGGGTCGGCCTGGTGACCCCGGTGCCGAACTCCATCGCCCGCCCGCTCGTCGAGTCGCTCCGCCACGAGGTCGTCTGCGGCGAGCACGACCTCGCCCGGTGGGTGCCCGACCCGCCGGAGGGACTGACCGGCTTCGACCGGGCCGTGACCCTCGCCCTGCGCCGCATCAAGGACGCCGACGTCGCCACCCGCTGGTCCTCCGCCTCCCTGCCCGGCGCCCCCAGCGACCCCCTGCCGAGCGACCCCGACTGGGCCGGCGGCAGCCTCTACCAGGACCTCCAGGAACGCACCGTGACCGCCTCACCCGCCGCCGTCTGGCAGGTCATCGAGGGCATCGGCGGCGACAACGGCTGGTACTCCTTCCCGCTCGCCTGGGCCCTGCGCGGCTGGCTCGACCGCCTGGTCGGCGGCGTCGGCCTGCGCCGGGGCCGCCGCGACCCCGCCCGGCTACGGGTCGGCGACTCCCTCGACTTCTGGCGCGTCGAGGAGATCGAGCCGGGCCGGCTGCTCCGGCTGCGCGCCGAGATGCGGCTGCCCGGCCTGGCCTGGCTGGAGCTGTCCGTCACCCCGGACGGCGACCACCGCACGCGCTACCGGCAGCGGGCGCTCTTCCACCCCCACGGCCTGGCGGGCCACGCCTACTGGTGGTCCGTCGCGCCGTTCCACACGGTGGTGTTCGGCGGCATGGCCCGCAACATCACCGAGCGCGCCCGCCGGGAGCCGTGACCCGGCCGTCCCGGTCGGCGAACCCGGTCCGACCCGATCCCGATCACCGGGCGATCCACGACGTGGCGGGTGCGGCGACGGTTTTTCCTCCGGCGGCTGGTCTGGATATCGACCGAATCCGACCACCACCGTGGAGCGTCCGATGTCCAGTACCTTCCAGACCGCCGTCGTCACCGGTGCCAGCCGCGGCTTCGGGCGCGCGATCGCCGCCGCGCTCGTCGCCAAGGGGGCCGGCGTCATCGGCATCGCCCGCGACGAGCAGGAGCTGCGCGCCGTACGCGACGAACTCGGCGAGGGCTTCACGGCCGTCGTCGGCGACGCCACCGACGAAGCGCTCGCGCGCGACGTGATCCGTACCCACCGCCCCGGTCTGCTCGTCCTCAACGCCGGGGCCACGCCGCACATGGCGCCCGTGCACGAGCAGAGCTGGGAAACCTTCAGCCGCAACTGGGACGTCGACACGCGGCACGTGTTCGGCTGGACCCGAGCGGCGCTGCGGGAGCCGCTGGCACCGGGCTCCGTGGTCGTCGCGATGTCCAGTGGAGCCGCCCTGGCCGGATCCCCGCTCAGCGGCGGGTACGCCAGCGCCAAGGCCGCCATCCGGTACATCCGCGGGTACGCGGCCGAGGAGTCGGAGCGGGCCGGGCTGGACATCCGGTTCGTCACGCTGCTCCCGCACCTGACCCCGGCCACCGGCCTCGGGTCGGTCGGGGTCGCGGGCTACGCCGCGCGGCAGGGCGTGGAGCGGGACGCCTTCGTCGAGGGCCTTCAGCCGGTCCTCACGCCGGAGCAGGTCGCCGAGGCCGTCGTGGACGTCGCGGCGGACCCCGGCAGCGCCGCGGAGTACCGGGTCAGTGGTGCCGGACTGCGCCCGATCGGCTGAGCCGCCGCCTACAGTGGACCTCACCGCCCCCCGGGAGAACGTCGCGATGCCGTCCGACACCGAGTTCACCGCCCTTGCCGAGCCGTTCCGGCCGGAGCTGCTCGCGCACTGCTACCGGATGCTGGGATCGATCCACGACGCCGAGGACCTGGTGCAGGAGACCTATGTGCGGGCGTGGCGCGGGTTCGACCGGTTCGAGGGCCGTTCCTCGGTGCGGCGGTGGCTCTACAAGATCGCCACCATGGCCTGCCTGACGGCCTTGGAGGCGCGCTCCCGGCGGCCGCTTCCGTCGGGACTGGGCGCGCCTTCGGACGATCACCGGGTGGCGGTGGCCGACCGCGAGCCGTCCGTGCCGTGGCTCCAGCCCGCGCCCGACGCACTCTTCCGGGCCGCCGACCCCGCGGCGATCGTGGCCGGGCGGACAGGGGTACGGCTCGCCTTCATCGCCGCACTCCAGTTCCTGTCCGCCCGGCAGCGGGCCGTGCTGACCCTGCGCGACGTGCTGGCGTTCCGGACGGCCGAGGTCGCCGAGATGCTGGGCACCACGACCGCGGCCGTCGACAGCGCACTCCGCCGTGCCCGCGCCCGCCTGGCCGAAGCCGGACCGGTCGAGGACGAGTTGGCCGAGCCGGACGAGAGGACCCGGCGGGCCCTCCTCGACGGCTACGTGGACGCGTTCACGCGGGCCGATCCCGACGCGCTGGTGAGCCTGCTGCGGGCCGACGTCGAGCTGGAGATGCCGCCGATCCCGACCTGGTTCACCGGGCGGCCGGCCGTCGTCGGTTTCCTGGCCGCCCGGGTCCTGCGCCGGGACCGGTGGCGGATGGTGCCCACCCGGGCCAACGGCCAGCCCGCCCTCGTCGTCCACAAGCGCACGGACGACGGCCGGTACGCGCCCTACGGCATCCAGGTCCTGACCGTGAGCGGGGACCGGATCGCCCGCATCACGGCGTTCAACGACCCGGGCCTCGTGCGGACGTTCGGACCAGCGCCCGCGCCCGTGACCTGAGCCGAGCAGCTGCCGCAGCCCCATCGGAGGCCGGGTCCTGCTGCTGACCGTCCTGGGCGCCTTCGCCGGCACCGCCCAGGCCGCCCCGCAGGACGGCCCGCCCGGTCCCAACCCCGGTGACGGCCCCAGCGGATCGTCGTTCTTCATCGGGAACTGTCTGCGCGCCACCAACATCACGATCGACCCCGACGTGGTCCCGTTCTGCGGTGTCGGGCGGGCCGCCTACAACGCGACCGGGGACGTGCTCAGGCGGAACGCGAGGTTCCTCGGCAACGACCTCCGCGTCCTCGGCGGAACGCTCCGCATCAGGGGCGGGATCTTCGAGGGCAACACGATCGTCGGGGACAAGATCGTCATCGAAGGACGCGACGCGATCTTCGTGGGCAACAACCGGTTCATCGGCAACGTCCACGTCGAGGACATCGACGCGATCGCCGCGGAACTGGAGAACGTGGAGCTCTGCACCGACCACTTCCTCTCGGACTACACCGCGACCGAACACGACGGGCAGGGCGCACTGCACAGGAGGGAGACCGGGATCCACACCTACAACATCCGCGCCGCCGCCCGGACCCCGGTCCACGACAGCTTCACCTCCCTGCACGCCTACTGCGGGAAGAAGCTGCTGGCGGACGACTTCAGCTACTTCTCCGCCGTCGCCACCGCGCGGTACCCGCGGCCCGACCTCAAGTCCGACCCGGTCATCCGGTACGCCGACCTGAAGTTCATGTCGAACCAGGTGCACGACTGCCGGATCAAGATGCGGGCGGCCAAGAACCGGGCCGGCGCGGGCGCCGGGCTGAAGGCCCTGCTCGACTGCGCGAACGCGTACGTCCACAACGAGGTGTAGCGCCGGCGCGGCCGACCGTCCGCCCCGGAGGTGCCCACCCGCTCATCGCGGCGGGTGGACACCTCCGGGGCATCGCCGATTGAGCCCGGGGTCGCGGGGCGAGGTCACGGACCGCCGCCGGAGGAAGCGGTCCCGACGGGATCGGCAGGCGCACGCGGCAGCCCGATGACACGGCGGCCCGGGCCGACCCCGGCTCGGGCTGCCGCGAGAAGGGCCCTACAGCTGTCCCGTGATCGCCCTGGCGGTGCGGGCCGCCCTCTCCGCCGTGTCGGCGAGGGCCGCGTCTCCCGCTCCGAACAGGCCCTGGCGGAGGAAGACGGCGAGGCCGTGGGCGGCGCCGGCGACGCGGAGCAGCAGGTCGAACGCGTCGTCCGGGTCCGGGGACAGTCGTCGGGCGACGGGCAGCAGGAGAGCGCTGACCTCGTCACCGGCCGAAGCCAGCGCGGGGAAGCGGGACTTGTCGAGGCCCGCGTGGAAGGTGATGTCGAACAGCGCCGGCTCCTCGGCGGCGAACCGGACGTAGGCGGCGGCGAAGCAGGCCAGCTGTTCCCCGGGGTCGTCGCTGCCGCCGACGGCTTCGGCGAAGCGGGTCAGCTGCTCGCGGTATCCCTGTGTGGCGAGTTCGGCCAGCAGGGTCTCCCGGTCGGCGAAGTGCTTGTAGGGGGCCGCGACGCTCACGCCCGCCCGGCGGCTCGCCTCGGCCAGGGTGAAGCCGTGCGGCCCTCGTTCGCCGACCAGTTCGAGGGCTGCGCGCAGCAGGGCGTTGCGCAGGTCTCCGTGGTGGCGGCCGGTGGGGCGGCGGTTGACGGGCGGGCTCATGCCGCTAAAGTTAACACCACTTACCAGGTGAATGGCATTAACCACGGGAGTGGCCATGATCTCCGCCCGTTTCCACCACGTCAGCCTCTCGGTCGCCGACCTCTCCGCCCAGGAGGCCTGGTACGGCAGCGCTTTCGAACTCACCCGCGTGGACGAGCGCCTGGAGCTGCCCGAGGCGGGCGTCCGCACCGTCGTGCTGAGCAATGCGTCCGGCCTGCGGGTGGAGTTCGTCCAACGGCCCGGTTCGAGCCCGGTCGCGCCTGCCGACCCCTTCACCGCCACGGCCGTGCAGACCTTCACCCACCTCGCCCTGCAGGTCCCCGACCTCGACGCCGCGTTCGCCCGGCTGACCGGTGAATGCGGCGCGGCCCCGGTGTCGCCCCCCGGTCCCGGCGTCACCGCAGGCATGCGCTACGCGTACGTCGCCGACCCGGAGGGCAACCTCCTTGAGCTGATCGAGACTTCGCGCCCCTGACGCACCGGACAGGCCCGCGCCGTTCGAAGCGCGGGACCATGGCCGGAGGGCCTCAGGGCGTGGGCGTCCGCAGGGTGCCGCCCGGGCGGGACGGGGCGAGGACGCGGGACAGCAGGCGGGGGTCCGCCAGTGCCAGCGGGCTCCCCGTCATGTGGAACAGCTGGGAGAACGTGGTGTAGGTCCGCGGGTCGTGGGGGACGGTGTCGATCAGCCGGTTCATGAACCAGTTGGCGGACTTGACCGCCCAGGCCGTCCCCGACCGCTCCCAGGCCCGGTCCGGGACGGTCGCCATCAGCCACGGGAAGGCGGTGACGCGGGCCAGTGCCCGCTGGAAGCCGTGTCCGTCGAGGAGGGCCCCGCGGCGGCGGAGCGTCCGGTCCAGGAGCCGGGCCTCCAGTGCGGCGACGGTCATGCCCTGGCCGTAGGCGGGGTTGAAGGCGCACACCGCGTCCCCCAGGGCGATCAGCCCGTGGGGCCAGCGGGGCAGTCGGTGGTAGGCCGTCCTGGAGTTGAAGGTGCGGGCGTAGCGGCGGATCGGGGAGGCGGGGGTGAGGGAGGCGATGGTGTCGCCGATCGGGCTGCGCAGGGTACGGGCGTAGGCGAGGAACTCGTCCTCGTCGCGGGGCAGTCGGGTGCCGCCGGCGCCGTGCAGGGTGACGTGGAGCGCGTTGTCCTCGATCTGGATGGCGTAGCAGCCCTTGGGGAAGTCGGGGGCCCGCAGGGGCTGCAGAAGGCCCATCCACGAGGGCCGGGACCGTTCTTCGGGGTAGGTGTAGGTGCGGGAGGCGTAACCGATCCGCGCGTCGACCACCGTGGCGCGAGGACTGGGCAGGCCGAGGCCGACGAGCCACCGCGGCAGGTGCGAGGAACGGCCCGAGGCGTCCACGACGAGATCCGCGGCGATCTCCTCCTCGCCGTCGTCGCCCGTGACGCGAACCCCGGTGACCCGGCCGGGGCCGGCCGTCCGCAGACTCGTGACGGTCAGTCCGTCCATGACCGTGACGGGCTTCAACTCCGTCACCCGCCCGCGCAGGACGTGCTCCAGCAGAGGGCGGGAGAAGGTCTGGATCGGCAACCCCATGCGCAGCGGCGCCGGAGTGCCCCCGGGCAGCGCGGCGAACAGTCGCTCGCCCCAGTCCCACACCGGTGCGCCGGCCTGCTCCAACTCCGCACGCAGCTCGGGGAAGTGGCCCTCCAGCACTTCGGCCCCCAGGGCGAGGAGGGCGTGGACATGGTGCGCCTGCGGCACTCCGGGCCGTGGCGCTGGACCGCTCGGAAGTGTGTCCCGCTCGATGACGGTCACGGTCTCGACGTGGTCCGCCAGGACCCGGGCGGCGGTGAGACCCGCCACGCCCGCTCCGATCACCACTGCGCGCCCGATCTGGGTGCCGTCAGGCATAGTGCCCCCTCGTGTCACGGGCCAGCGTTCCCTGTTCGTGGTCGAATTCCCAGCCCGGCCGGCCGATGTCCTGCCGGAAGGCGCTCCGTGTACGGAACGGTGCGAGTTCCGATCGAAGATGCAATGCCCGAGGCGTGAAGTGACCGTCTCGGCTTCGACAGCCGTTTCATGGGGCGCGGAATCGAACGGTCGTGTTCGCTTGGGTGACCAGCCGTGCACTGTACGTAGCGCGGGCACCGGCGGAAACGGCGCTCGTGGTGGTGTCCGCACGCGTCCAACTCGCCTTCGAACGACGTGGATCGGAGGCTCCGTTCGCGCCGTGCTGGCTCGATCGCAGTCTTGCGGAGCACTTGTTCGGGTGCCTAGCGTGACCCGGCGCTCACGTTGCGCATCCACCACCCTCGAAGGAGCCGTGAATGACCAGCACTGCTGAGCCGATCCAGCCGACTCCGTACATCGCGGCCCGGAACCGTGCCGCCGTCGCCTCCGCGCCGTCCCCGAACAGCGACTTCGAGGACACCAGCCGCGGCCTGATCGCCGTCCCGGACGTCTCCGTCATCGTCTCGCGCACCGACCCGGCCAAGGTCGTGTGGGACTTCACGGCCTATGAGTTCCTCTCCGACACCGAGTGGAACCAGGCGCCGCCGACCGCCAACCCGCTGCTCTGGCGCCAGGGTCAACTGGCCGCCCAGGCGGGGCTGTTCCAGGTCATCAGTGCGGGCGGCCGGACGATCTACCAGGTGCGCGGCTACGACCTGTCCAACATGACGATCCTCAACGGCGACACCGGGCTGATCGTGATCGACCCGCTGGCCTGTTACGAGACCGCCCAGGCCGCCCTGGCGCTCTACCGGAAGACCACCGGCGACCGGAGCCCGATCTCCACCCTCATCTACACCCACAGCCACGTCGACCACTTCGGCGGCTCGCGCGGCCTGTTCGCCGAGCTCGGCGACCAGGTGCCGGCCACCCTCAAGGTGTACGCGCCGACGGGGTTCCTGGAGCACGCGATCAGCGAGAACGTCTACGCGGGCCCGGCGATGGCCCGGCGCGCCGAGTACATGTACGCGGCGGCCCTGGACAAGGGCCCCGGCGGGCAGATCGGCACCGGCCTCGGGCAGACCGTCTCCACCGGCGAGGTGACCCTGATAGCCCCGACCGACACCATCGGCGACGGCCCGGCCACCCCGCAGCGGGAGTGGACGTCCGGCTATGTGATCCCGTGGCGGCAGGGCCTGTACGCGCGGGCCGTCGACGGCGTCCCGATGATCTTCCAGCTGACGCCCGGCACCGAGGCGCCGGCCGAGATGAACTTCTACTTCCCCGAGCCCCGGGCCCTGTGCATGGCGGAGAACGCCACCCACAACCTGCACAACATCCTGAGCATCCGCGGCGCCCAGGTGCGCGACGCGCACGTCTGGTCGACCTACCTCACCGAGGCGATCCAGGCCTTCGCCCCGTACAGCGACGTCGAGTTCGCCTCCCACCACTGGCCGCACTGGGTGTCCGAGAACATCGTCGGGTTCCTCAGCAACCAGCGCGACATGTACGGCTACCTCAACGACCAGACGCTGCGGATGATCGACGCCGGCTACACCGGCATCGAGATCGCCGAGAAGCTCCAGGCGCTGCCGCCGAACCTCGCCGCCCAGTGGTACACCCAGGGCTACTACGGCTCGCTGAGCCACAACTTCAAGGCCGTGTACCAGCGGTACATGGGCTGGTACGACGGCAACCCGGCCAACCTGTGGAAGCTCCCGCCCACCCCGGCGGCCGTCAACTACCTCCGGGCCATGGGCGGCGCCGCCACGGTGGTGGAGCTGGCCCAGCAGGCCTACGACACGAACGACTACCGCTGGGCCGCCGAACTGCTCAACCACGTCGTCTTCGCCGCCGGTGACGCCGGCGCCCCGGTGCCCGCCGACGTGCTGACGCAGGCCAAGGCCCTCCAGGCGCAGACCCTCACCCAGCTGGGCTACGGCGCGGAGAACGGGACCTGGCGCAACGCCTACCTCACCGGCGCCTGGGAGCTGCAGATGGGCCACGCCCAGCGGCCCACCTCGACCGGCGCGTCCGACCTGGTCCGCAGCATGGACCTCTCGCTGTTCTTCGCCGCGATGGCCAAGAGCATCGACGGCCCCACCGCCGGCGCCCGGCAGCTCGCCCCGATCGTGCTGCGCTGGAACGTGACCGACGACCCGGCCCAGGGCGGCGGCACCGACGTGGGCACCACGGTGCTGCGCAACGGCGTACTGGTCTACGCGGACGGCACGTACGAGCTGGCCGGTGAGCCCGCGGCGACCATCACCATGACCCGTGACACCTTCAACGGCCTGGTGCTGGCGGGCATGGACTTCAAGGCCAACTTCGACGCGGCCGTGAACAAGGGCGACTCCGGCATCCAGATCACCGGCGACCCGACCGCACCGGACACCGTCTTCGGCTACCTGACCTTCCCGGACCCGGTCTTCCCGCTGGTCACCCCGCGGCCCGACCCCGCGCACAACTGACGGACGAAAAACAGGACGGGAGTAGGACGGGAACAGGGTGGGGCCGGGGCGACCGCCCCGGTCCCACCTCCGCCGCGCACCGGACCGGGACGGAGGCCGCGCCGCCGTCCTGGTCTTGACCAGTGCCACGTGCGGTGTGATGGGCTGTCACCATGACGGAGACTGCAAGCCGGGCCGGTGCGGTGGCACTGGTGACCGGGGCGAACAAGGGCATCGGCTACCAGATAGCCCTTCAACTGGCCGAACGCGGGCTGACCGTGGTGGTGGGCGCCCGCGACCCCGAGCGCGGCCGGGCCGCCGCCGACGAGCTGCTGGCCGCCGGGGCCGACGTGCACCAGGTGACGCTGGACGTCACCGACCCGGAGACCGTGCGGCAGGCCGCCGGGTGGATCGGTGAACGGTTCGGGCGGCTGGACGTGCTGGTCAACAACGCCGGCCAGGGCGACGACCCGGGGCACCTGCCCAGCGCCGCCGACCTCGACGCGGTCCGCGGGATCTTCGAGACCAACGTCTTCGGTGTGCTGACGGTCACCAACGCGCTGCTCCCGCTGCTGCACCGCTCCGCCGCCGCACGCATCGTCAACGTGTCCAGCGGACTGGGCTCGTTGACCATGCAGAGCTCCCCGGACAGCCCCCTGTACCGGGTGCCCCCCACCGCCGCCTACCCGGCGTCCAAGTCCGCGCTCAACGCGCTGACCGTCCAGTACGCCCACGAGCTGCGCCCGCACGGCATCCTGGTCAACGCCGTGACGCCCGGCCCCTGCGACACCGACCTGACCAGGGACTTGCAGGACGCCGGGTTCAAGGTGGACCGCACTGCCGCCCAGGGCGCGGCCGTCATCGTGCGGCTGGCCACCCTGGGCCCGGACGGCCCGAGCGGCGGCTTCTTCGGGGAGGACGGCCCGCTGCCCTGGTGACGGCCGGGACCCGTACGGTCGGTGGTCAGAGCGGCGCGTCCAGCGGGAGCCGGCGGATGCCGGGCAGGTCGGTGTCGAGTTCGCCGGGCTCGAAGCGGCACATGCCGACGGCGTGCCAGAACTCCCCGGCGAGGTCGCCCTCGTACTTGTAGCCGCCGTCCGGGCCGATCGCGGCCCAGCCAGTGGGGGTGGCGAGCAGGGTGGCCCGGAGGGCGGGGGAGCCGGCGGCGGGGACGGTCCAGAGCCGGACGGTGCCGTCCTCCGAGCCGCTGGCCAGCAGGGTGCCGTCCGGGCTGAACTCCAGCGCCAGGACACGGCCGGTGTGGCCGGAGAGCAGGCCCGCCCCGGCGCCGGTGCGCGGGTCCCACAGCCGGATCACCCGGTCGTCCCCGGCGGTGGCGAGCAGGCCGCCGCCGGGGTGGGCGGCGGCGGTCCACAGCCGGCCGGTGTGCCCGGTCAGTTCGTGCCGGGGTCGGCCGTCGGCCCAGACCAGGGCGCGGCCGTCCCAGGAGGCGCTGGCCAGCCAGGAGCCGTCCGGGGCGAAGGCGACGGCGTAGACGCGGTCGGTGTGGCCCTCCAGGGTGCTGTGCAGGCGGCCGTCCGCGAGGGTCCAGAGCCGGACCCTGCCGTCGTCGCACGCGGTGGCGAGCTTCTCGCCGTCGGCGCCGAACGCGATCGAGCGCACCCGGCCCCGGTGTTCGGCGAGGGTCACGACGTGGGCGCCGGTGGAGCGGTACCAGATCCGGACGGTGTCGTCGTCGTTGGCGGTGGCCAGCAGGGTGGCGTCGGGGCTGAAGGCCTCGGCCCAGACGTGCTCGGTCTCGACGTCCAGGCGCCGCTGGTACTCGCCGGTCGCCGCGTTCCACAGGAACATGTCGCCGTCGTTGCTGGCGGTCGCGAGGACCGGCCCGGACGGGCCGAACTCGGCCGAGACCAGCCGGTTGCTTCGGCCGGTGATCTCCCGGACCCGGCGGCCGGTGGCCGGGTCCCAGAGGCGGACCGTCCCGTCGTTGCCGGCCGCCGCGAGCAGGTTCCCCGTGCTGTTGAAGGACAGCGCGCCGACCCGGCGGCCGTGTCCGCGCAACAGCCGCCGGCTCTGCCCGGTGGCGGCGTCCCAGAGCCGGACCGCGCCGTCGTTGCCGCCGGTGACCAGCAGGGTCCCGGAGTCGGAGCCCTCGGGACCGCCGTGCGGGCGGAACTGGCAGGCCCAGACGGACCCGTGGTGCTCCTGCGGCTGGCGGCGCAGCAGGACGGCGGGCTCGCCGTCGCCGCCGCCGGTGCCGAGCTGCCAGACCCGGACCGCCCCCGAGCTGTCCCCGGCGGCGAGCAGGCCGCCGGGCCCGGCTCCCTCCGGCCCGGTGTGGAAGGCGACCTGGTACACCGCGCCGTCGCAGCCGGTGAGCCGCCCGGCCGGGGCGTCGGCGGCGGTGTCCCAGAGCCGGACCTGACCGGTGGTGTCGCCGCTGGCCAGCAGCGGCTGTTCGGGGTGGAAGGCGAGGGTGTAGACGCGGCCGGTGTGGCCGGTGAGGGTGCGGCGCAGGTGCCAGCCGGCGGTGTTCCACAGCCGGACGGCGCCGCCGGTGGTGGGGTGCCGCCCGCCGACGGCCGGTCCGCCGCCGAGCGGGGTGCCGCCGGTCGGGTCGCCGCCGTCGCCGGTGGCCAGGAGGGTGCCGTCGGGGCTGAACTGGGCGCGGTAGACCGGGCCGTGGTGGCGGCTGAGGGAGGTGACGAGCCGCCCGGTGCCGACCTCCCAGATCCGGACGTCCCCGGCGGCGTCGCCGGTGACCAGCAGGGTGCCGTCGGGGCTGTACACGGCGGTGTACACCGGGGCGGTGTGGCCGGGCAGCCGGTGCAGGGGGCGGCCCCCGGCCGGGTCCCAGAGCGTCACCGTGCCCTCGGCGTCGCCGGTGGCGAGCAGTCGGCCGTCCGGGCGCAGCGAGACCGGCCACACGCCGTCCGGGTGCACCTCCAGCCGGTGGCGGCAGGCGCCCGAGACCGGGTCCCACAGCCGGACGGTGCCGTCGGCACTGCCCGTGGCGAGCACCCCGTCGGCGAACTTCACCGCGTACACCCGGCCGACGTGGTCGCGCAGGGTGCGCAGCGCGGTGCCGGTGAGGGCGTCGCAGACCAGCACCGTCCCGTCGTCGCTGCCGACGGCGAGCAACTGGCCGTCCGTGCTGAACGCGACGGGCTCGGGCAGCCGGCTGGTCCGGGCACTGAAACCGTACGGCACGCCGACCTCGGAGGGCCGGAAGCCGGCCTCGACGGGCAGGCCGGGGGCGACGGCCGCGACGCGCAGTTCGGGGGTGGCGAGCAGCGCGGGGTCGGTGTCGGCGGAGATGACGGCGGCGCGCTGCCAGTGGCCGCCGGTGACGCGGGCGCCGCGCAGGTCGGTGCGGATGAGGCGGGCGCGCCGCAGGTCGGCGTCGGACAGGTCGGCGTCGGACAGGTTCGCGGCGGAGAGCCGGGCGCCGACCAGCCGGGCGCCGCGCAGCACGGCGCCGGACAGGTCGGTGCCGACCAGTCGGGCGTCGGTGAGGTCGGCGTGGCTGAGGTCGACGCCGGAGAGGTCCCGGTGGGAGAGGTCCTCGCCGACCAGCAGGGCGCCGCGCAGGTCGGTGCGGGAGGGCACCCGGAGCCGGGCGAGGATCCGCAGCGCGTTGGCGCGGGCGACCTCGTCGTCGGGGGCGGTCCGGCGCGGGACGCGCAGCCGGCCGATGGCCCGGGCCGGTTCCGGGGCGGGGGCGGCCAGGACGCCTTCCGCCCACTCCTGGCAGAGCCGGTGATCGGCGAGGTCGCACAGGAACTCGACGGCGAGGCGGCTGAACCGCGCCCGGGTGAGCAGTCCGCCGTCGGGGCGGCCGCCGGCCGGGGCCGCGGTCAGCCGGACGGCCGCCTCCCGGGCCACCAGCCACTCCATGACGGAGCTGTGGATGAACTCGAACATCCCGTCGTCGGTGCGCACCAGGAGGCTGCCGGAGCCGACCGCGTGCGCGGTGTGCGCGGCGGACTGGCGGGCGTCCGCGAGCGGGGTCAGGGTGCCCGCCAGGTCGGTGAGTTCGTCCAGCGGCAGGGTGTCGCGACCGCTCTCCCAGAGCCGGACGGCCAGTTCGGTGACGGCCGCCCACAGCTGGTCCAGGCTGAGTCCGGGGGCGGAACCGGGACCGCCCCGGCCGCGCCGCTCCTCGAACTCCAGCCAGGCGCTGAACACCTCCTGGTAGAGCCGGGCGGCGCTGAGTGCGCGCCCGGCGCTGGCCACCGAGCGGAGCCGGTTGTGGGCGAGTTCGGCGACGAAGCTGAGCAGGCGGGGGTTGCGGCACAGGGTCAGGAGGTCGGGGATGTCCTGGAGCAGGCGCAGCCGGCGCTCGGCGACGGCCTCGTCGCCGTAGCGGTTGACGAGGTAGCTGCGGATCTGGGCGGGGGTGAACTCCTGGAGGTCGAGCAGTTCGCGCTGCGGGTGCAGGCGGACGGCCTCGCCGAGTGCGGTGAGCACCTGCTGCTGGGAGCGGAAGTGCTGGGTGCGGCTGCTGACCACGATCTTGGCGCTGTCCACCGAGGCGTCCAGCAGGACCCGCAGGTGGTCGGCGGCGCGCTCGTAGCTGACCCGGTTCACGAGTTCGTCGAAGCCGTCGAAGAGCAGCACGATCCGGCCCTGGCGGAGCATGTAGCGGAAGGCCCGCAGGTCGATGGTGTCGATGCCGTGGCCGGCCAGGTGGGCGGCGACCAGCTCGTCGAAGGAGTGCGCCCGGTCGAGCGCCTGGAGCTCGATGAACAGCGGTGTCAGCTGCGGCAGTTCGATCGGAATCCGGCGGGCGAGCTCGCGCAGGGCGAAGGTCTTGCCGTGCCCGAAGTCGCCGAGCAGCAGGACGAAGCGGCCCTGGTCGCCGTCGAGTCGGGCCAGCAGGTGGTCCACTAGGGCGTCGCCCTCGGTGGCGGAGTCGTGGTCGAGCCGGCGGAAGCGCTGCGGGAGGTAGAGGCTCGGCGGGTACCGGTCGTCGGAGCGCAGCCGTTCGCCCTGCGCGGCCACGTAGTCGTGCAGGTCCAGCAGGCCCTGGAACTCGACGAAGCTGCGCAGCCGCACGCCGCGCCGGCGGGCGTGGTCGCGCAGCCCGCGGCCGGGCGGTGCGCCCTCGTAGACGAGTTCGGCGTCGCCCCCGGTGCCGGCGGGCGCCGCCGACTCGGCGGCGTGCACCTGGGAGATGAAGCGGTCGATGTCGTCGGCCTGCGGGGTGCCGAGGCAGACGGCGACGCGCTGCTGGCGCACGAAGCCGGACTCGTTCCAGGTGACCAGGAGTTGGGGCAACGGGCCGTCGACGGAGCGCAGTTGGGCGCCCTGGTGCCGGGTGCGGCACACCTCGGCGACGCGGGCGGTGAGCGCCTCCAGCGGGGAGGCGAGCTCCCGGACCTCGCGGTCGGGGGTCTCGACGGGCGGGGTGGCGGCGGCCGGGCCCGGCGCGGGGCCGAAGGCGCGGTGGGTGCCGTGCCACGGGCGGTCGAGGTGTTCGTGGGAGCTGCCGGACGGGCCGGGCCAGCGGGTGAGGCCGTCGGGGGTGAGCCGGAGCAGCTGGTGGGTGCCGGGCGCGGCGACCCGGGCGACGGTCAGTTCGCCGTTCGGGACGGGCAGGGCCGACACCGCGGTGCGGCCGTCGGTCGGGCCGTGCAGCAGGAGTTGGAGCCGGGGCGCGGTGAGCCGGGTGAAGCGGTCGAGGTCGCGCAGCGCGCCCGGGTGCCGGCCGGCGCCGGAGCCCGCGGCGGTGCCGGTGCCGGTGGCGGCGGTCCTCGACGGGGCGGTGAGCGGGTGGGACAGCGCGCCGATCCGCAGCCAGCCCTCGGCCTCGTACGGTCGCAGGGCCTGGGCGAACCAGGCGGCCTGCTCGGGGCCGAGCCAGCCGTACTGGTCGTCGGGCCGGTGGCTGTGGGCGAGCGAGGAGTTGAGTCCGGCGATCACGGTGCCGAGTTCGGGCACCGGGAACAGCGTCCACGGCTGGTCGCTGTCGAAGACCGTGTCCAGGCCCTGGTAGAGCTCCTGGAACAGCCGGGTGTAGTGGCGCCACTTGGGCCAGTACGGCGGGCGCGGCGGCTGTTCGTCGGCCTCGCAGGTGTTGAAGTAGGCGCGGGAGGCGGCGAGGCTGACGTCCTGGGGGCCGGGCACGACGGCGACCCGGTGCGGTTCCAGGCCGAGCAGGGTGCGCAGGCCGGTCAGGAAGGCGAGTGCCTGGTCGCACTCGCGGGGGCTGCCGGAGGCGGTCAGGTCGCCGGTGACGACGAGCAGTTCGGGGGCGGGCGCACCGCTGTCGGCGAGGGCGACCAGGTCGCCCCAGATCGCGGCCTGGAGGTCGACCGGGTCCTGACCGCGGCCGAAGGCCGGACCGGCCAGTTGCAGGACGGTGACCGCATCGCGCCCGGTGCGGTCCTGCGCGGTGGGCGGGAACTCGGGTCGGGCGGACGGGCGCCGCCGCCCGCTCCAGCCGGTCAGGCCGATCGGGCGGACCAGTGGCGAGGGTGCCAGGGCGCCGTCCGGCAGGTAGGTGGCGCCGGTCGGCGGCCCGGCGGGGGCGCCGCCGTTCGGGCCGCCGGGGAAGCCGGGCCGCAGCCGGGGCCGGGCGTGGCCGTCCAGCGCCTGCTCGATCCGGGCCAGCAGCAGCCGGCGGGCCCGCTCCGGGTCCCCGACGCCGGCCAGGTCGACGTAGGAGATCATGGCCAGCAGGCCGTCGACCGCGATGTCCTCGATCCGTACGGTGATCAGCCGCCGCTCCGGGGCGTCCGGATCGGCCCGCAGCGCGGCCTGCCACTCCAGCCGGCCGTAGCGCGAGCGCTCGTAGTGGCTGGACAGCAGGGCGATCACGGCGGCGGACTCGGTGATTCCGCGGTCCATGAAGTCGACGAAGTTGGTGCCCGGAACGAAGTCCCAGGCCTGGAGGAAGGTCCGGTACCCGGACTCCTCCAGCGTCCAGGCGATCCAGGTGGCCCATCGTTCGTCGGCCGGCGAGTAGCTGATGAAGAAATCGAGCGGCCCGGAGGTGTCCCCGTGGTCGGCGTCAAGCGCTCCCATGCGCCAATTTTATGACAGTTCATCAGCTCTTGGGGAGGGTGCGACGAGCCCGGCCGGGCCGGGACGGTGGCCTGTCCGGACCCGGATCGGCGTGCGATGCTACTGCCCGTGTTGTTCCTGAGGCGTCTGGAAGTGCTGGACTGGGTGGCCGCCGGGCTGCTCGCGTGCGGGTTGGCCTGCGTGGCGAGCGGGTTGCTGCCGACGGAGTCGGCCGGGGCCGCGATGGCCCGGATCGGGCCGCTGCTCGGCTTCCTGGCCAGTGTCATCGTGCTCGCCGAACTGACCAGCGCCGCAGAGGTGTTCGACTCCGTGGCGACCTGGGTGGCCCGGGTCGGCCGGGGCAGCTACACCGCGCTGTTCGTGCTGTGCGTGGCCTTCGCCTCGCTCACCACCGTCACGCTCAACCTGGACACCACGGCCGTGCTCCTGACGCCGGTCATGCTGGCGCTCGCCGGACGGGTGGGGATCGCGCCGCTGCCGCTCGCGATGACCACGGTCTGGCTCGCGAACACCTCCAGCCTGCTGCTGCCCGTCTCCAACCTGACCAATCTGCTGGCGGCGGACCGGGTCGCGCTCTCCCCGGCCGGCATGGCCCGGGTGATGTGGGCACCCCAACTCGCCGCGGTGGCCGTGACGATGGCCTGCCTGTGGGTGTTCTTCTGGCGGCGCGGCCGGCGCGGCGCGGACGGCTACCGGCCGCCGCTGCCGCTGCGGCCGGCCGATCCG
This sequence comes from Kitasatospora sp. NPDC089509, assembly GCF_044749365.1. Classification (NCBI taxonomy): domain Bacteria; kingdom Bacillati; phylum Actinomycetota; class Actinomycetes; order Kitasatosporales; family Streptomycetaceae; genus Kitasatospora; species Kitasatospora sp. NPDC089509. The sequence continues at coordinate 60,997 of NZ_JBIVHS010000016.1, forward strand.
GTGCTGTTCCGGATCTGCGCGGCCTGCTGCGGCGTCTTCCTGCTCGCCGTGCTGCTGGCCGACCTGCCGCTGTGGCTGGCCTCCAGCGCGACGGCCGCCGTCGCGGTGGTGGCGTTCGCCATCCGCCGCCCGGCGGAGCTGCGGCCCTCGCTGGTGCCGTGGCGGTTGCTGGTCCTGGTGCCGGGCATGTTCCTGGTCGTCCAGACCGTCGACGCGCACGGGCTGCACCACCTGCTGGAGAACGCGATCGGCACGGACGGCGGCGTGGCCGGGCAGTTCCGGGCCGCACTGGCCGGGGCGGGCCTGTCCAACGTGCTGAACAACCTGCCGGTCTACCTGGCCGGCGAGGCCGCCGTACCGGCCGGCAACCACACCCAGCTGCTCGCACTGCTGGTCGGCACCAACGCGGGCCCGGTGATACTGCCGTGGGGCTCGCTCGCGACGCTGATCTGGTACGAGCGGTGCCGCTCCTTCGGCGTCAAGGTGCCGGTCGGGCGGGTCACCGCGGCGGGCGGCGTGCTGGCCGTCACGGCGGTGCTCGCGGCGACGGCGGCGCTCGCGCTCACGGCGTGACGCGGGTGCCGGTCGGGCGCCGCGCGGGCGGGTCACGGCGGGTCACGGCCTGACGCGGGCGCCGCGTCGGCGGGTCACGGCATGCGGCCCGCCCGTGCGACGAGGTCCAGCAGGTGACCGATCGCCTCGGGGCGCCCGGCGACGAAGCTGCGATCGGTGTCCCGCTGCCCGATCCGGTGGCTGAACTCGCCGCCGTCCAGGCGCCGGACCGCCAACCCGGCCTCGGCGGCGAGCAGGCTGCCGGCCGGCAGGTCGATCTCCTCCGGCCGGTAGCCGACGAAGCCGTCGATGCCCCCGTGCACCAGCATCGACCAGGTGAGCAGCGGGGCCCACAGCTGGAGCAGCCGCCGGGAGCCGCCCTCCAGCGCCGTCCGGAGCCCACGGGCCGTCGGGTCGTCCCTGGCCACGCCGTGCCCCTGGGTCCAGGCCAGAACCGGCCCGGCCGCCGGCCGCCGGTACGGCTGTCCGGCGATCCGCCCGTGCGGGCCGTACGCCCCGCAGCCGCGCCGCGCCTGCCAGGTCCGGCCGGTCACCGGGTCGTGCACGACGCCCACCACCGGCTGCTGTCCGACGCACAACGCGATCCCGACCACGTAGGCGGCCAGGCCGATCACCACGTTGTTGCTGCCGTCGAGCGGATCGATCAGCCAGGTCCGGTCCGGCCGGTCGCCGTCGAGCAGACCGGCCTCCTCGGCGAGGATCCGGTCGTGCGGGTAGCGCTCCCGGATCCGGGCCACCACCAGGCTCTCGGCCAGCAGGTCGAGGTCGGTCACGACGTCGCCGCGGTCGCCCTTGGTCCGGACGGTGTGCTCCTGCTGGAAGCGCGAGCGCAGCAGCGCACCGGCCTGTTCCGCCGCCTCCACCGCCGTCCGGCACTCGGCGGCGAACCCGGCGCCCGGGCCCGGCGGTCCGGCCGGGTCCCCGCTACGGCCGCCACCTCCGCTGTGCCCGAGGTGCCCGCTGTGCCCGAGGTGCCCGCTATCCCCGCTCACGGATCCTCCTCGCGCAGGTCCGGGCGAGCCGGGTGGTCCGGTCGGGGTCGCAGGTCCGGCGCACCGTCCGCCACGCGGGGGCGTGCACCGGCCCGAGCATGAGGTCCCGGCCGTCCGGGAGGGACCGGGCGAGGACCAGCGTGGCCGCCGGGACGCCCTCGGGCACGACGGTCGTGTGGAACGTCCCGGCGGCCAGGGTGTAGGTGTCCCCGCGGGCGCTGGTGTGCCGGGACTCGACCTCGCTGTGCACCAGCCGCGAGGTCGGCCGTATCCGGTCCACGCCCGAGCGGTCGCTCTCGACCACGAAGAGCCGGTGGGTCGGCCGCTCCAGCGTGTCGGACACCCGGATCCGGGTGTTGCCGATCCGCCCGTACAGCACGCTGCTGGTCAACTCCCAACTGTGGCAGTGCACCAGCGACTCCGGCGGGCCGCCCGGCTCGAAGACGTGCACGCACACGCCGAGTTCGCCCTCCCGGAGTACCGGCAGGCAGTAGAAGCCGAGCGGGTGCACCACGGCGCTCAGCGGGCGGGCGCCGGAGGCGATCTCCTCCAGCTCCCGGATCACCAGTCCGGGCAGCGCGGGCGCGGCCGCGGTGCGCCCGGCCAGCCGTTCCAGCACGGCGAAGTCCATCAGTGTCACCTCCGGTACGGGTTCTCCGCCCGCAGCGCCTTGTCGACGACGTCGCCGACGTCCCGGTCCGTCAGATCGGTCGGCAGGGGCAGCCCCAGCCGGTCGAACAGCCGCCGTACCTCCTCGACGGTGGGCTCGTCGCCGAGCGGTTCCGCGTCGCGGAGGTCGAGCTTGACGGCCTGTTCGCGGTAGTGGTGCAGGTCGGTGACGTAGTAGTCGTAGAGCGGCCGGCCCTTCTCGACGTACAGGCTCACCCGGCTCGGGTCGTCCTGGGTGACGATCGCGCAGGAGGCCGAGAGGTCGTAGCGCAGGGTCGGGACCACCGAGGAGAGGTGGACGTCGATCTCCAGGGTGTCCAGCCGCTGGCGGTACCAGCAGGCGGCGAGCACGGTGGCGAGCGACTCCTTGCGGGTGCGGCCGGTGGTCCAGGGCTCGCCGTCCGAGGGGCGGCCGAAGCTCTGGCGGAAGCGGGCGTAGGCCCGGCAGGCCCGCTCGTCGGCGGGGTGCACGATGTCGATCTTGACGGTGAGGGCGCGGCGCCGGTGCTGGGCCTCGCGGACGCACTCGGGGAGGGTCACGGCGCGCAGGTACGTCCCGGTGCCGCCCTTGAACACCCACCGGTCGGTGTTCTGCCGCGCCCGGGCGAGCGCCTGCTCGACCTCGGAGCCCGCCAGTTCGCGGATCGCCGTCATGTCCTCCAGCGCCCGCCTCGTCCCGGCCATCGCGTCCTGGATGTCCGCCGCGCGGCGCCTGCGGTCCGCGAGCGTCCCGTACACCAGGGCGGCCAGCACCAGGAGGGTGGCGCCGGAGACGACCCGCTCCGGGACGACGTCGCCGAGCAGGTCGAGCACACCGACGACCACGGCACCGGTGAACGCCACGACGCCGTCCGAGTTCCTGATCGCCCAGGCGAGCGCGCGCTCCAGACGCCGTCCCGGCTCAGCCCTGATCCCGGCCATCGCCCCCCCTCCGACCGCTTTCATGGTAGGGCCGGGGACGCGTCAACTGCCATAGGGCGGTGGCCTTTCGGCGACCTGACCGGGCACGATGGCCGGTATCCGGCGGCGCCGACGGCGCACGGGAGCTCAGTGCGCGAGCTGTCCGGGGCGTCGCAGCGGGACCAGGCGGTAGCCGACGCCGCGGACCGTCTCGATCTCGCACCGGGCCGCCGCACGGGCGAGCTTGCGGCGCAGGGCGGAGACGTACACCTCGACGATGTTGAGGTCGCCCCGGAACGCGCTGTCCCAGACCGCGTCCAGGATCTCCCCCTTCGGGACCGCCTGGTCGGGCCGGCGGGCCAGGCACTCCAGGACGCCGAACTCCTTGGTGGTCAGACGCACCTGTTCCCCGCCCGCGGTGCAGCGCCGGGCGGCCGGGTCCACCCGGAGGTCGCCGACCTCCAGGACGGCCGGGCGCCCGGCCCCGCCGCGCCGGAGCAGGGCGCGCAGCCGGGCGGTCAGCACCACGTGGGAGAACGGCTTGCTGAGGAAGTCGTCGGCGCCGGAGTCCAGCGCCTCGGCCTCGTCGTACTCGCCGTTCTTCGCGGTCAGCACCAGCACCGGTACCGGGTTCTCGGCCCGGCGCAGCTCCTCGCAGACCCGGAAGCCGTTCATCCCGGGCAGCATGAGGTCCAGCACCACGGCCGCGTAGCCGCCGGAGGCCGCGTGGGCCAGACCGCTGACGCCGTCCCGCGCCACGTCGACGGCGTAGCCCTCGGCCCGCAGCCCCTGGCTGAGCGAGCGCGCCAGCCGTTCCTCGTCCTCGACCAACAGGAGTTTCACCAGGGCAGCGTAGTCCAGGCCCCGGCGCACCGGCCGGAGTCTGAAAGGATCTTCAGCTTGCTTCAGGAAGCCTTCAGCGCGGCTTCCCTACGGTCTCGGCCGTGTCCAGACGATCGATCCCGTACCTGCTCGCCGCCGTGCTCTGCGCGCTGTACTGCGCGGTCTCGGTGCCGCGCCAACTCCGATTCGAGACCTACGGGTTCGACCTGGGGATCTTCGAGCAGGGGGTGCGCGGCTACGCCGCTCTGGGGCCGCCGGTGTCGACCCTGAAGGGGACCGGCTTCAACCTGCTCGGGGACCACTTCAGCCCGGTGCTCGCGCTGCTCGCCCCGGTGTACCGGCTCTTCCCCGGCGCGGTCACCCTGCTGGTCGCGCAGGCCGTGCTGATCGCCGTCTCGGTGGTGCCGGTGACCAGGCTGGCGATCGAGGTGTCCGGCCGGGTCGGCGGAACGCTGCTCGGCACGGCGTACGGGCTGTCCTGGGGGCTGTGGGCCGCGCTGGAGTTCGACTTCCACGAGGTGGCCTTCGCGGTCCCGCTGGCCGCCTTCGCGGTCGAGGCGCTCGCCCGGGACCGGGCGGTGGCGGCCGCCTGCTGGGCGCTGCCGCTGCTGCTGGTGAAGGAGGACCAGGGGCTGCTGGTGGCCGGTGTCGGGGTGTACCTGATGGCGCGACGGCACCGGCGGCTGGGGGCCGCGGTGGTGGTGACGGCCGTCCTGGTGACGGCGGTGGTCGTACTGCTGGTGATCCCGGCGAACCATCCGGACGGGCGCTACGCCTATGCCGACGCGGGGGAGTGGGACGGCGGCGATCCGCTCTCCCGGCTGCTGCTGCCGGGGACGAAGTGGTGGACGGTGCTCGCCCTGCTGGCCCCCACGGGGTACCTGGCGCTGCGCTCCCCACTGGTGCTGCTCGCCGTGGCGCCGCTGGCCGCCCGCTTCTGGGCCGTCAACCCGCTCTACTGGGGCACCCGTTACCACTACAGCGCGGTCCTGATGCCGGTGCTCTTCCTGGCCTTCGCGGACGGCCTGCGGCGGATCGGCCGGTGGTACGCCGGTTGGTTGCGCCTGGCGGTCCCGGTGCTCGCGCTGCTGGTGGCGGCCGTCGCCCTGCCGGTGCCCCCGCCCGGCCCGGCCGGTCTGCGGGTCACCGAGGCGCGGCAGGTGCTGGCGGTGGTCCCGGACGGTGCCCGGGTCGCGGCCTCGAACGAGCTGGCGGCGCAACTGACCGGCCGCTGCACGGTCTCGCTCTTCCCCCGGCTGACGCCCCCGGGCACCAGCGGGCCGTGGGCCCGACCGGTCGCGGAGTGGGTGGCCGTCCTGGACCGCCGCGACGAGGGCGGCGGCGACTCCTCACCGGCCTCGGTCGAAGAGCGGTCCGCCGTCGCGGGGCTCCCGGCCGCCGGGTACCGCGAGGCGGCCTCCGGCGGTGGGATCACGGTGTACCGGTGGGCAGGCTGACGACCAGCTCCGCGCCCCGGCCCGCCCGCGGTTCGACCGCCCGCGCCGTCCCGCCGAGCGCGGCCGCGATGCTGCGCACCAGCGCCAGCCCGAGGCCGGCGCCGCCGTCCGCCCGGTCCCGGGACTCGTCGAGCCGCACGAACCGTTCGAAGACCCGCTCCCGGTCCGCGGCCGGGATGCCCGGACCGTCGTCGGCGACGACGAGCACCGCCCGGCCGTCCACCACCCGCAGGGAGACCAGCACTTCGTCGGTGGCGTGCCGCACCGCGTTGTCCAGCAGGTTGCGCAGCAGCCGGCCGAGCAGCAGCTCGGTGCCGGGGACGGTCACCGGTTCCAGAGCGGTGGCGAGCACCGGCGGCCCGCCGGGGAAGCAGCCGCGCTCGGCCACCTGCTCGGTGACCAGGTCGTCCAGGTCGATCCACTCCGCCACGCCCTCGCCGACCCGTCTCTCATCGGTGCGGGCGAGCAACAGCAGGTCGTCGGCGAGGCGTTGGAGGCGCTCGGTGTCCGCGAGCGCGTCCGCCGCCACCTCGGGCCAGCGGGCCTGCTCCGGGTGCGCCAGCGCCACCTCCAGCGAGTTGCGCAGCACCGCGATGGGGGTGCGCAGCTCGTGCGAGGCGTCCGCGACCAGCCGGCGCTGCTCGGTGACGGCATGCTCCAGCCTGCCCAGCGTGGCGTTGGTGGTCTCCGCGAGCCGCGCGATGCCGTCCCGCCCGGGCGGCACCGGCACCCGCTCGTGGAACGCGCCGCCGCCGATCCGCGCCATCCGCCGGCGGATCGCCTCCACCGGGCGCAGCGCGAGCCCGGTGACCAGCCAGGCGACGGCGGCGACGAACAGCGAGGCGCCGGGCACCAGGTACCAGCCCAGGATGCGGGTGACCAGCTCCGAGGCACGGTTGGCCATGGTGTCGTCGACCATGACGTAGATGGTGAGCTGCTGCGCGGGCCGGTCCGCGCCGAACATCGCGGCCAGGTCCGTGGACGGGACCGTCCCGGTCGTCCGGCAGATGAAGGGGGCCGTCCGCCCCGGCCCGTTCCCGCGTGTGGCGGCGAGCACCGGCAGGTCCACCCGACGGTTGACGAACCTCGGGGCGCCGGGCGGCAGGGCCGGGAGATCGACGACGTCGGAGCGGGTGATCCGGTCGGACTTGGCCAACGTACCGTCCTGGAACAGCACCAGGTATGCGGAGTCCTGGTACCCCGGCAGCGGCGGCGGGCCGTTCCAGCCCATGCCGGCCGTGATCGCCTCGTCCAGCAACGCCGTGTCGCCCATGGCACGGGCCTCGGCCGCGGGCAGCCACTGCCGGCGCACCGCGTCGCTCACCCACACCGCCGCCAAGCCGAAGGCCAGGACCGAGGCCAGCGCCGAGGCGATCGCCGCCCGCATCCGGACGGACAACCGCCGCAGTCCCACGTCCACCGGGCCCCCTCGATCCACCGCCCCGCCGGGGCCCACCGGCCGCTGACGCTACCCGAGCCCGGAGGACAGCCTCCGCGCGGGCCTCCGCCGGGTGCGGCAGCAGCTCGTGCCACTTCGACGACCATCCGGCCGTCGTGCCCTTGGATGGCACCGAGCACCTTCACGAACATCTTCACGAACGTCTTCACGAACACCGTGACGAACAAAGGAATCCCATGGGACGTCAGGTCAGATCACGGCTCGCCCTCCTGACCGTGGCCGGAGTGCTCGCCACGGCCGGGCCCGCCTGGCCGCCGGCCGCCGCCGCAACGCCGAAGTGGAACTCCCCGGCCCGCTTCGACGGCTCCTGCCCGCCGGCCGAGGACGCCGCCGACGCCGCCGGGCCCGCCGACTTCCGCCGGCGCGCCCACCACGCCGCGCACCCGCACCGGAAGCCCACCCGGCCGACCCGGGTCGCCACCTTCGGCAACGGCCTGATGGCCGCCGGCCAGAGCAACGGGGCGACCTTCCACGACCAGACCATCCGCATGGTCGCCCACACCTCGGTGTCCGGCGCCCTGCCGCGGGTGCGGCTGAGCAACCTCTACGGCAGCTCGCCACTGACCGTCGGAGCCGTCGACCTCGCCCGGCAGAGCGCCACCGCGGGCGCCGCCGGCACGGCCGTGGACGGCACCCACCGCACGGTGACGTTCGACGGCGCCGGCACCGTCACCATCCCCGCCGGACAGGACGTCCTCAGCGACCCGGTGCCGATGGACGTGGACGCCGACCAGGACCTGCTGGTGAGCGTCTACCTGCCCGAGAGCCCCGCCGGCGCCGACACCTGGCACCAACGGGCCCTCGACACCACGTGGATCTCCGCGACCGGCAACCACGTCGCCGACGACGGCACCGACAACTACCCCGCCACCAGCCGGCAGTGGTTCGTCCTGGCCGGTCTCGACGTGGCCTCGCCGACGGCCACCGGCACCCTGGTCGCCGTCGGCGACTCCATCACCGACGGGGTCGGCTCCACCCCGGGCGCCAACCGCCGCTGGCCCGACGACCTCGCGCGCCGCCTGGGCGCGAGCGACGGCGGGGCCACCCGCGGCGTGGTGGACACCGGGATCGGCTCCAACCGGATCCTCACGGACGCCGGCACCGACGGCTTCAACAAGTCCCTGATCAGCCGCTTCCGGCACGACGTGCTCAGCCGGCCGCACGTCAAGGACGTCGTCCTGCTCGAAGGCATCAACGACATCGGCGACAACATCGGCCCCGACGGCACCGGCCCGCTGACGGCGACCGAGTTGGAGGACGGCCTGCTGGACGTCATCTGCCAGGCGCACGCGGCCGGAGTGCGGATCACCGGCGGGACGATCCTGCCGTTCCAGGGCGCCAAGTACTACACGAGCTACGGCGAGCAGATCCGCGAGGCCGTGAACCGGTGGATCCTGACCAGCGGAGCGTTCGACGACGTCATCGACTTCGACCGGGCGCTGCGGAACCCCGACAACCCGCTGACGCTCGACCCCGCCTACGACTCCGGCGACCACCTCCACCCGAACGACGCCGGTTACCAGGCGATGGCCGACTCGGTCGACCTCGGCGCGTTCCTGCCGTAGCCGTACCGCCACGCGGAGGTGGTTTCCAGACGAACGGCGTAGCTACGGGCGCGGTTCTCCACGGGTCGGGACGTACTGGTCGGGAGGGTGCGACAGCACCCGGGGGATCCCACCGCACGGAAGGAAGCCCGACGTGGCCTCGCAGAACATCAAAGAGTTCAAGGAAAAGGTCGAGAAGCTCTACGATGACGAAGAAAGCGATTTCAGAAAGAAATTCGACGCGGCGATCAGAGGCTTGACGCCGCCCACGGTGTACCCGGACTCGGACGTCTACAAGGACTGGCGGGGAGCGACCGGAAAGACCCTGGCCGAATTCTTCGTCGAATGGTACGACTGGGGTTGGAAGCAGCCCATTTCCGACGGGCTGAAGTACATCCGGAAATTCAGCTGGATCAGCTACGAGAACGCTGCCGGGCTCGCATTCGTGACCAGTGCGTCAGGGCGTGACATGCTGGCCGACTTCACGCAGCTGCAGGGCCGTCAGATGGACTCCCCGGATTCCGAGAAGCTGGTCCTGCAGTGGATCGACGAACTCGGCCCGAAGCGGATGGCCGACTTCAAGAAGGGGGACTGGTCGACCCTCAACAAGTTCTTCATCAGGGAACTGAAACCCGGCAAGCGGCCGATCGACCACCCCGAAGACCCCAGCGTCGTGACCGCCCCGACCGACTGCATCGTCAACATGATCGTCGACAATCTGGCACCCGACACGCCGCTCCCGATCAAGGCGGCCGTGACCATGAGCGTCAGCAGGCTGCTCGACGGCTCCGAGTACGCCGAGAAGTTCATCGGCGGCACGGCCGTGTCGTGCATCCTGATGCCCGACACCTACCACCGCTACCACGCCCCGGTCGGCGGCGAGGTGGTCGAGTCCCGCGACGACATCGGCGGCGTCTACTACGGGATCCGGGACTTCCCCGACCTGCTCAACAAGGGGAACGTCGGCTACGGCTACGACTACAGCCTGTTCGAGGACTTCCGGCGCGGATACGCCATCATCAAGACCCCGTACGTGGACCACAACGGGGATCCGGACGGCGAGGGCTACGTGGCCCTGGTGCCCGTCGGCCTCAACTCGATCGGCTCCGTGCGGTTCCGCGATCCGTTCCGGAAGATCACGGCGGATTCGGCCCCGGTCGCGGTGAAGAAGGGCGACGAGATCGGCTACTTCCAGTACGGCGGTTCACTCAACATCCTGCTGTTCGAGGAGAAGCGGTTCCCCGCGCTCCAACTGCTCCTGGGCCAGCGCATCGGAGTCCTCCAGGAGGTCGCGCACACCGAACGCCACTTCGAGCGCTACGTCCGCCCGCTGCCCGGCGGCGTCGCGCCGACGTCCTGACCTCCCTCCCGGAACGGAAGGTGCACCATGCTGCGTCAGCCCGTCTACGCGATCCCGGCGAACGCGCTCAACACCGGGACGATCCACTTCTTTCCCGACCCCGGGAAGAAGGAGGAGGAAGGAGGCCCGAAGACGGTCCGGTCCTACGCCGGGTACGCGGACGTCGACGGCCCCGGTACCGAATCGAGCCGTTTGTTCTACTGGTTCTTCGAGAGCCAGACCTGCGACCCCCACCTCGACGCCGACCAGCAGAAGGACGTGATCGAGGAGGCGCCCCTGTTGATCTGGCTCAACGGCGGCCCCGGCGCTTCGTCGCTCCTGGGCCTGTTCCTGGAGAACGGACCGCTGCGCGTCGGTGACGACGCGGCCGGGACCGTCTCGGTCAGCCCCGACACCTGGAACCAGGAAGCCCACGTCCTCTACTGGGACCAGCCGGTCGGCGCGGGGTACAGCTACTGCAAGACGTCGAAGACGTACGTCCAGGACGAGGACGAACTCAGCGAGATGTTCCACCGGGCGCTGGTCCAGTTCCTCGAAACGTACCCGGAGTACCAGAACTGCCCCCTCTACGTCTGCGGTGAGAGCTACGCGGGCAAGTACGTGCCGTACATCGCCCGGAAGATCCACCAGGAGAACCTCAAGAAGCCCAGAACACACCTCGATCTGAAGGGGATCGCGGTGGGCAACGGCTGGATCAGACCGGAACTCTCGATCCGCGTCATGATCGACTACGCCTACGCGTCCGGGTTCGTCGGCAAGGGCCAGAAGGACGTCCTGGATTCCTCGTACAAGCACTTCCAGGACGTCCTCAAGGCCGGCGAGATGAAGAAGGCCACCGATCTCGGCAACGGCCTGGTCAACGCGATCCTGGCCTACGGGGGCGACTTCGACGTCTACGACGTACGGCGCTGGGAGGACCTGTCCGCCGGCGCGCTGCCGGTCTACCTCAACACCCCCGCCGTCAAGGAGGCCCTGCACGTCGACCACGCGTGGGAGTCCGCGGACAATTCCGGCCCGGTGGCCACCGCGCTGAAGGCCGACAACATGGCGGACGCCTCGCCGCTGTACGCCGAGCTCATCCACGCGGAGGAGAACTACAAGGTCCTGCTCTACACCGGGGACTTCGACACCGCCTGCGGGTACCAGAGCACCGAGGAGATCCTCGACGAGATCATGAAGAACGGCTGGCGCAGCGCCCCGCGGTTGATCTGGAAACAGGCGCAGGGCCACCCGAAGGGCTTCGTCCGCACCCTGAACAACGTCACCCAGGTCGCGGTGCCCGACTCCGGGCACGAGGTACCGGCCTACCAGCCGCGGATCTGCCGGGAGATGCTCTACAACTGGCTGTTCGACCGCCCCTTCCACGGACAGGACCCCGAGAGCGCGGCCCGGGCCGTCCTGGCCAAGGCCCAGGCGGACGCCGACAAGGAGACCGAGTGAGCGGTCACGTCAAGAGGACGAAGGAGACGGACGACCTGTCGGCGGCCGTCGCCGTCCTCAAACAGGGGTACGTGTGCACCCTCGCCCACGTCGACCCCGGGACGGGTCGGCCGAGGTGCGTGCCCATGGTCTACGCGTACCACGAGAAGGGGAACGAGAAGCTGCTCTACCTGCACGGCTCCGTCGACTGGCCGCCGGAGTCGAAGCTGAATCCCTCGCTGCGGCAGCTGTGGAAGGCCGACGGGGTCGCGGTCTGCCTGACCGTCACCGTCCTCGACAGCCTGCTGGTCGGGCGCGCGGCGATCAGCACCTCCCTCAACTACCGCTCCGTGGTGGTGGACGGCACGGCGAGGAAGGTCGACCCGAAGGACCGGACGAAGGCGTTCGAGGCGCTCACCGACCAGGTCATCCCGGGCCGGTGGGCGGAGCTGCGCCCGATCAAGGACGGCAGCGACGGCAAGGCCAGCGAACTGGACTCGGACGGGAAGCAGACCCCCACCGTCGGGGTCCTCTCCATCAGCCTCACGGAGAAGGCGACGGTGCGGCTCAAGCGGCACCACGCCCCCGAGCCGGAACACGAACACCAGGACGACCGGGACTGGGACGGTGGCCGGGCCTGGGGCGGTCTGCTCCCGATCCGTCAGGTCTACGGGCCGGCCGTTCCCGACTCGCACGTCAAGGACCTGGGTGCCGACCCGCCCGCCTCCGTCCAGAAGCTCATCCACCGGGGCACGTGAGCCGCCGGGAACCACAGCCGGTACGGCGGGACGGCGTTCACCGTGGCGAGGCCGCAGCCCTCCGGCTGCGGCCTCGTTCCCGATCCCGGGCCGCCGACCGCCTCACCCGCCCGGACGCGCGCCGGCGGGTCCACCTCGCCGGGATGACCGACGCCCTGCCCGACAGCACCGCCCGTGCCCCCGAGGAGGCCGCCGAGGTCACCCGTACCTGCACCACCGGTGCCCACCTCACCCTGGCCGTCGGCTACGGCGGCTTGGTCCCGGAGCGCCCCGTCGCCCCTGGAGCTCCTGGAACTACGTCCTGACGACCTCGACCGGCAGCCGGCGCACCCCGAGGAGCACGGCGGGGTTCTGGTACTCGACGTCCTCGTAGCGCGGGACGGCCAGCGAGCGGAACCGGTCCTGCAGCATGCGCAGGGCGATCCGTGCCTCCAGCCGGGCCAGCGGCGCGCCGAAGCAGAAGTGGATGCCGTGGCCGAAGGTCAGGTGGGGATTGGAGCGGCGGGCCACGTCGAAGGTCTCGGGCGCCTCGAACCGGGACGGATCACGGTTGGCGCTGCCGAGGTGCACCGTCAGCATCGTGTCGGCGGGCAGTTCATGACCGCCGAGCTCCACGGGCCGGGTGATGCGGCGCCCCAGCTCGGGGAACGGCGGCAGCCAGCGCAGCACCTCCTCGATGGCCGGGGGCAGCAGAGCCGGATCGGCCCGGAGTGCGGCGTCCGCCCCGGGGTGCCGGTCGAAGGCCAGCACCGCGTTGCCCAGCAGCGCGGTCGTGGTGACGTGCCCCGCGACCAGCAGCAGGGCGACGAATCCGACCATCTGCTCGTCCGCGAGCCGTTCGCCGTCCACCTCGGCGGCGATCAGCCGGCTGGTGAGATCGTCCCCCGGGTCGGTGCGGCGGCGGCGGATGTGGTCCAGCACGTACCCGTTCATCGCGCGGACGGTCGGGGCGATGGCCTCCAGCGCCTTCGCCAGGTCGGCCATGTCGGGGTTCTCGCCGAGCTGGTCGCCGCCGAACAGGACGCCGGCCCACTCCTGGAAGAGCCGGTGCTCCTCGGGCGGGACGCCGAGCAGTTCCGCGATGACGATGATCGGCAGCGGGTAGGCCAGTGCGTCGACCAGGTCGAACCGGTCGTGGTCGGCGACCTCGTCCAGCAGGCGCGCGCACAGCGCCTCGATCCGCGGCTCCATCCCCGCCACCACCCGCGGCGTGAACGCCTGGCTCACCAGGGCGCGCAGCCGCCGGTGCTCCGGCGGGTCCATGCCGACGAAGTTGCCCTGCCGGAACGTCTCGAAGTCCTCCTGGGTCGGCGCCAGGGCGGCGAGGTCCGAGGAGAAGGTCGCCGGGTCGGACAGCACCGCAGCGACGTTCTGGTGGTCCAGCACCTGCCACTGGTCGCGGCTCTCGTCGTACCGCACCGGCCCGGCCTCGCGCAGGTGCTGCCACCGGCCGGAGATCTCTTCCAACAGCGTTGGTACGTTGCCTGGTTGAACTCCGAGCACCGGTCCTCCTGAGTCGTGACTCGCGGGCGGCCACAGTCTTCACGGCGCGTCACCACCCTGGCAACCCCACGAGACCGGACACGGGAGCCCACGCGATGGCCAACGGTTCCGGACTCCCGCTCGCGGCATCAGTCATTTGTGTGCATCCGAGTACGACGAATGTGTGCATCCGAGTACGACGAAGCCTTCGGACCGGCACCTCGGGCGCGGGCGGCCCCGGGGCGATGTGCTCGGGAACGGCGTCCAGCCGACGGACCCGACGAGGACGTCCGCATGACCGGGGCCGCCGGAGTCGGGAGGCGGCCCCGGTCATTCTTCAGCGATCCGGCCGGCGCGCACCCCCCGATCACGAACCGGACCTCAGCTGACGTATCGCTCTCTCAGGCGGGCAGGGTCCACTTCTGGTTGGCGCCGCCGGTGCAGTCCCAGATCTGCACCTGGGTGCCCGCGGTGGTGGACCAGCCTGGGTCGTCCAGGCACCTGCCGGACTGCGGGTTGTAGAGCGAACCGTCGGAGCGCGGGATCCAGACCTGGGAGCCGGTGTTGTTGCAGGTGTAGAGGTCCACCGCGGTTCCGTTCGAGGTGCCGGCCGCGTAGACGTCCAGGCACTTGCCCAGCACGTGCAGGGTGCTGCCGGCCTGGACGACCGTCCACTGCTGGGCGGGCGTGCCGTTGCAGGTGTAGATCTGCACCGGGTTGTAGTCGGCGGTGGAGGCGGCGCGGTCGTCCAGGCAGAGGCCGCCGTAGCCGGTGATCGCCGAACCGCCGCCGCTGCCACCGCCGTTGGTGGTGTAGGCCGCGACGGAGGCGACGCTCATCGTCGCCCCGGAGGTGGTGTCGGCCGTCGGGGTGGTGCACCCGCAGACGCCGTTGGGGAACCCGCCGCCGATGGCCAGGTCGAAGATGATCGACAGCGGGTGGTCGAAGGCCTGCTGCCAGACGGCGGTGCCGACCTGGTTCTCCGTCACGGTGAAGTACGCGGCGCCGTCGAGGTACCAGGTGATCGACTCGGCGCTCGGGTTGGTGCGGTCCAGGACCATCGCGTAGTCGTGGTAGCCGCTCTGGCAGCCCGGGCAGGCGCGCAGGCCGCTGCCGATCCCGGTGCCCTCGTTGCACACGCCGCCGGGGGAGGTGCCGCAGTGGACGGTGCCGGCCAGCTGCGAGCGGGCGTTGACGTCCTCCATGATGTCGATCTCGCCGTTCTCGGGCCACTGTCCCGGGCCCAGCATCCAGAACGCGGGCCAGTACCCCAGGCCGCCGGCGGGGGAGGGCTGCATGATCGAGGCCGTGACCTGCAGCTTGCCGCCGGCCGGTGCGCCGGCGACCGCGCTGGGCGTCCGGATCCGCCCGGAGGTCCAGGAGCCGCCGCTGCCGAGGGCGGTGATGTCCAGGTGGCCGTTGCCGTCGAGGTGGACGTTGGCGGTCGAGTCGGTCATGGTCTCGATCTCACCGGTGCCGAAGTTCGATCCCGGGCCGGTGTCGTACGTCCAGTTCGCCCCGGACGGCCGGGCGCCGGCGGGGCCCGAGAAGTCGTCGCTGAACACGGTCGTCCAGCCCGGGGGCGGCCCGGCGAGGGTCGGCGGGGCTGTCGCCGTGGTGGTGGCGGCGTCGGCGGCGGGCACGTGTCCGGTCAGCGCGACGAGCAGGCCCAGGACGGCCAGGACCGCGAGGCGGCGGCCGGAGCGGGTGAGGAGGCGGGCGCGTCGGCCGGTGCGGCGGCGCGCGGGGTCACGGGTCATCTGCGGCTCCCAACGGAGGGGGCGCGGAGCCGGCCCGCGAGGTGGGGTGGGGGCCGGTACCGCGGCGGAGCGGGGGCTCCGGTCCGGCGGATGCCGCCGGACGAGCCTGGAGTCGTCCCATCGTGTGTTGAGCTGAGGCACATTCAACTCATGTACCTGTCAAGGCGTCAAGAGGGGGGAAGGGCACTCCGTAGCGTCAACTCGTGAAGGCCGCCCCGGACCGGCGACGGCCGCTGACCGACCGCCTGGACATGCCCCCGGACGGTATCCGGCCCGACGCACAGCACCTCGGCCACCGCTGATCCGGCGTATCCGGCCGGGCGGGCGCGTCCGTGCTCTGCGAAGGTGAGCGCAGCGGTGCCCCGGCGGACTGCCGTCCCTGGGCCGTAGGCACCCGTCGCCCTTCCCAGTGAGAGGACCCGCCCCCATGCCCGCGACCACCGAGCGCTCCGGGCCGGGCCAGGACGACCCGCGACGGTGGACCGTCCTGGCGGTCCTGTCCGGCAGTCTGCTGATCATCTCGATGGACACGACGATCCTCAACGTGGCCTTCCCGTCCATCGTCGAGGACCTCCGGCCGGGCGCCGTCGAGCAGCTGTGGATCGTCGACAGCTATGCGCTGGCCCTGTCCGGGCTGCTGATCACCGCCGGCGCGCTCGGCGACCGCTGGGGGCGCAAACGCCTGCTGCTGGTGGGCTTCGGGATCTTCGCGCTCGCGTCGCTGCTCGCCGTCTTCGCCGTCGCGCCCTGGCAGCTGATCGCGGCCCGCGCCCTGCTCGGCGTCGGCGGTGCGGCGATCATGCCCTCCACGCTGTCCATCCTGCGGCACGCCTTCTCCGACCCCGGTGAGCGCGCGTTCGCCTATGCCGTCTGGGCCGCCGTGTTCGGGGCGGGCATGGCGCTCGGGCCGGTCGTCGGCGGTCTGCTGATCCAGGCGTACGGCTGGCACTCGGCCTTCCTGCTCAACCTTCCGATCGCCGCCGCCGTCCTCGCGTTCGGTTCCTGGCTGCTGCCCGAGTCCCGTTCCGCCGCCGTCGGCGCCGGCTGGGACTGGTGGGGCGTGGGCCAGTCGATCGTCGGCATGGTCGCGCTGGCCGCCGGGATCAAGGAACTGGGGCACAACGGAGCCTCGGAGCCGCTGAGCTGGATCCTGCTGGCCGTGGCGGCCCTGTCCCTGACGGTCTTCGTCCGCCGCCAGCTGCGGCTGACGCACCCCCTGCTCCAGGTACGGCTGTTCGCCCGGCCCGCCTTCAGCGTGGCGGCCGTCGCGATCCTGTTGGCGATGATCGGGATGGGCGCGGTCCTCTTCCTGGTGACGCAGTGGCTCCAGTTCTCCCTCGGCTACAGCCCCTTCCAGGCCGGGGTACGCCTGCTGCCGGCTCCCGTCGCGCTGATCCTCGCCTCCGTCACCACCCCGGCGCTGATGCGCAACCTGCCGATCCCGTACGTCCTGGCCTCCGGTATGACGGTGATGGCGGTCGGCCTCGGCCTGCCCTGGATCCTCCAGCGCTCGACGGACATCGGCTACCCCGCCTTCGCACTGAGCCTGGCCCTGCTGGGCCTGGGCGCCGGGGTGGCCACCACCGTCGCGTCGGTGACCATGATGGCCCTCACCCCGCCCGACGAGGTCGGCGGCGCCGCCGCCATCGAGGAGACCAGCTACGAGCTGGGCGCGGCCTTCGGGGTCGCCATCATCGGCAGCCTGGCCTCCGCGCTCTACCGCTCCGGCCTGGACGTCACCGGGCTCGACCCCCGGACGGTGCAGACGGCGCGCGACTCGGTCGCCGAGGCGGCCCGGATCGCCGGGGAACTCGGCGGCGAGACCGGCACCCTCCTGCTGCGCAGCGCCGCGCACGCCTACACCGAGGCCATCACACCGGCCTTCCTGACCGCCGCCGGGCTGGCGCTGGCCGCTGCCGTGGCGGCGCTGCTGTGGGTCCCCCGCGACCTGCGGCCCACCGAGCACACCCACTGAGCGCCGCGCCCCGACGGGGCGGTCAGCACCGCTCCTCGGGCGGGACCGGGCGGGTCGGGAGGTTCCAGCCGAGGACGACCCGTCGGCCGCGGTCGGTGCCCAGGCGGCAGTGCGCCGCGGTGGCCATGGTGAACAGCGCCCCGTCGGCCGGGGGCAGGCCCAGGTAGCGGGCGGTCAGCACCCGCAGGAGGTGGCCGTGCGAGACGAGTACGACCGCGCCCCCGGCCTCGTCCGCCCCGCCGTCCAGGAGCGGCGCGATCCCGGCCAGCACCCGGTCGCAGCGTGCGGCCACGTCGGCGGGGCTCTCGCCCGGGTGCTCGTGACCACCGGGGAGGACGCCTTCGGTCCACAGGTCCCAGCCCGGCCGCGCGTGCCGGATGTCGGCCGTCGTCACCCCTTCGTAGCCGCCGTAGTCCCACTCCCTGAGGTCCGGCTCGATCCGGAGGTCGGACAGGCCGGCCAGCTGCGCCGTCCGGACCGCCCTGCGCAGCGGACTGACCAGCACGCGGGCGGGTTCGAGGACCGTCAGCGCACTCGCGAGGGCGTGGGCCTGGGCCTCCCCGTAACGGGTCAGCGGCAGGTCGGTGGAGCCGGTGTGCCGCCCCTGGCGGCTCCACTCGGTCTCGCCGTGCCGGATCAGCAACAGGTCACCCATGGCAGGGGTCCTCCTTCGCTCGTCGCCGGGCCCGGCCGGGTGGCCGGGTGGTCGGATGGGCCCGTCCGCGGCGACCGCGGGCGGACACCGGCCAGCCTGCCCGGGCCCGCGGGCCGGACGGGTCGGCCGATCGGGGGAGCGGACGGACGACCCGGGGGAGCGGACGGACGACCCGGGGGAGCGACGGGTGGGCCGGGAGGCGCTCACCCGGAGCGCGGCGACGCCCAGTCCAGGACCAGCAGCGTCGCGTCGTCGAGGTGGCCGGTCGAGCCGGACGAGTCGATCAGCGCCCCGGCCAGTGCCTCCGGCCCCCGCGACCGGTGCTCCGCCACGATCGTCCGCACCCGCTCCAGCCCCGCGTCCAGGTCCTCGTCGGGGCCCTCCACCAGACCGTCCGTCAGCAGTGTCAGCACCGCCAGCCCGGCCAACGGCTCGCGCGCCACCGGGTACTCCGCGCCCGTCAGCACCCCCAGCGGCGGTCCCGGCTCGGGCGCGAGCAACGCCGTCCCGCCGTCCACCAGCCCGAGCACCCCCGGGACGTGGCCCGCCGACGCGGCCTCCAGCACGCCGGCGACCGGATCCACCTCGGCATAGCTGCACGTCGTGAACAGGACCCCGCCCAGCGAGCACACCAGCTCGTTCGTCGCCGTCAGCACCCGCTGCACGCCCACCCCCGTCCACGCGTACGCGCGCAGCGCCGTCCGCACCTGCCCCATCACCGCCGCCGACTCGACCCCGTGCCCCTCGACGTCACCGATGCTCACGCCCAGGCCGCCGGCGGGCAGCCGGAACACGTCGTACCAGTCACCGCCCACCCCCGCCCCGTCGCGGGCCGGCTGGTAGCGGCAGGCCATCCGCAGCCCCGCCAGCCCCGGCACGCCCGTCAGGTCCGGCAGGTCGTGCGGCAGCAGCGCCTTCTGGACCGCCTGCCCCAGCGCCAGCCGGTCCTGCACCAGCGCCGACCGCTCCAGCGCCTGGCTGGTCAGACCCGCCAGGGCCAGCAGCGTCGCCCGCTCCTCCACGGAGAAGTCGTGCCGGGTCGCGTACGCCAGCACCAGCGCCCCCGTCGCGTCACCGCCGCACCGCAGGGGCAGCAGCGCCCACGACTCGCCGGGCGCGGATTCGACCCGCTCGTGCGGTTCACCCCGGCACAGCGCACGCAACTGCGCGCGCGAGGACGCGAAGTGCGCCCGGCGCTCCTCCAGGACCCGGGTCACGGGCAGTGACGGATCATCGACCCGCACCCCGTTCAGGACCTTCGCGGACCCCACCCCGGTGCCGGACGCCGCCAGCGGCACGAGCCGCCCCTCCTCCGGGACCAGGACCACCGCCCCGGCCGCGTCGACCGCCTGGTGGAAGGGGCCGGTCACGGCGGACGCCACGTCCGCCACCGTCGAGGCCCCGAGCAGCGCGGTGGCCACCTCCTCGATCATGGCCGCCCGCTCCGTCTCCGAGAGCAGCCGCTGCCGCAGCCGGCCGCTGCGCCGCACCTCCTCGGTGACCTCGCGCGTCACCCCGACGAGCCAGCGGTGGGGCGGGTCGCCCAGCTCGTGCACCCGGCCGTCGACGTGCATCCAGCGCAACCGCCCCCGGCCGTCCCGCATCGCGTACCGGGTCTCCAACCGGTCCGAGCCCTGCGAGATCCGGGAGGACACCCGCAGCATCCGCTCCCGGTCCTCGGGTTCCATCGCCGCCAGCACCTGCTGGCCGGTCCGTCCCGTGGCCGCGTCCATCGGCAGGCCGAACAGGGACTGCGAACCGGCGAACCACCGCTCCTCGCCGGTCGCCAGGTCGTACGCCCACACCGCCACCCCGGCGGTCAGGAGCGCCAGTCGCAGCGTCGGGTCCAGGGCCTCGTCGGCTTCGGTCAGCTCCCGGACCTGGGCCAGCCAGAGGGGCGAGGGCCCGGCCGGTCCGTTCCCGCCGTCCCGTCGGTCGGGCTCGATCCGGCGTACGGACAGCAGGACCGACCGGTCCCGCCCGGGCGTGCCGTGGCGGGGCGGCAGCCGCAGCACCGTGGCGGCCGGACGCTCGGGGGTACGGGCCGCCCGCACGGTGGCCCGGGCCGAGACCCGGGCCCGGCCGGACAGCCGGGCGGTCCACCTCACGGGCGTCGCGCCCTCCGGCGGGTCACCCAGCAGCGCCGACCAGGCGGCGTTGGCGGCCAGCTCCAGGCCGTCGCGGTCCAGGAGCGCGAGGCCGACGGTCGCGTGCTCGAAGGCCAGCCCGGAGAGGTCCGCCCCGGCCGACGGGTCCGCCTCGGGTGCGGTCGTCCCGGTGTGCGGGACGGGGTCCGGCGCGGTTCGCCGAGGTGTCCGGCCCATGGCTGCCCTCCGCGTGGTCGCCCGGCCCGTCCGCGCACCGGCGGCTGCCCGCGGCACGGCGCGGGCGGCCCGGTGGGCGGGTCGGGTGAGTGGCCGGTTGGTGGATCCAGCGTGGCACGCGGCCACGGCGGGCGCAGATCGGGCGGAGTCCGGGGCCGGTCCCGCGTGTGCGCGTCATTCGAGCAGGCCGCGCCGCATGGCCTCGGCGACGGCGGCGGCCCGGTCGGAGACGCCGAGCTTCTCGTACAGCCGCTGGGCGTGGGTCTTCACGGTGCTGGCCCCGAGGAACAGCTCGGCCGCGACCTGCGGGATGCTCCGCCCGGCGGCGAATCCGGTGAGCACCTGCCGTTCGCGCTCGGTGAGCACCGTGGTGTCGCGGTCGGCGCGCATCCTGATCTCCTCGACCAGGCCGCCGGCCAGGTCCGGGGCGACGACCTGCTTGCCGTGCGCCACCTTCAGCACGGCGTCCACGATCTCGGAGCGTCGTGAGTCCTTGGCCAGGTAGCCGCTCGCGCCCTCCTCCAGGGCCCGGAAGACCACGGCGCTGTCGGTGGTCGCCGACAGCAGCAGCACCCGGGTGGGCAGGTGGTCGCGGGCCACCGCGTGCGCCACCGCGATGCCGTCCAGACCCGGCAGGCGGTAGTCCACGAGCGCCACCTGGGGTTCCAGGCGGCGCACCGCCTCCAGGGCCGCGCGGCCGTCCTCCGCCTCGGCCACCACGGTGATCTGCCCGCTGGCCTGGAGGCCGCGGGTGATGCCCTCCCGGTACACCGGGTGGTCGTCCGCCACCACCACCGTGACCCGCTCGTCCGTCATCGGCATCGCGCACCGCCTCGCCTCGCGCCTCGTCACCGCACACTCGTGCGCCGCAGGCCCTCGCCACCACCATAAGGAGCCCCCGGCGCCCCTGCCCGTCCCGGACTGTGGCGGTCCGGCACGTCTCCCGGCCCCCGGCCGTCATCCCCCCGATCCGCCGAACGGAGGACCGGCCGGCCCTGCGGCCGTCCGTAGCCTGGCGCCGACGGGCCGCGGACGACGGTCCGACGTACCGGAGCCGGAGGCTCGCCATGACCACCAGCAGCGCACTGGCCCCCCGTACCTGCACGCTCGCGCTGGACGGGCTGCCCGTCCTCGCCGTCCACGGGATCTGCGGTCTGACCTGCGGGCCGGAGGTGTTGCGCTGTACCGGCGCCACCACCGTGGAACAGGTGCTCGCCCTGGCGCGGCCGGACGCGCGGCGCCACGGGCGGATCACCCTGGCTCTCCGCCCCGAGTCCGCTGCCGCCCTGGTCCGCACCCGCCGGTCCGAAGGGGCCGGCCCGACTGCGGAGGCGGTGGTGACGGTCTCCGATTCCCACCAACGGCTGCGCCGACTGCGGCTGTTGAACGCCAGGGTCTCCGCGCTGACCAACCCCGCACGCTCGCCCGCCCCTTCGGAAGCGGGCTACGAGCACGTCACGATCCTCTACCGGAACTGCCGCTCCGAATGGGCCGATTGATCCCCGAAGGCCGGAGGAGAGGCGGCGCGCGATGAGTACACCCGGCAACTCCAGGCTGTCCCTGCGGCAACTCGAGTACCTCGTGGCCACCGTCGAGGAGGGCCGCCTCACCCGTGCCGCCCAGCGGCTGCACGTGACCGAGCCGACGCTCTCCCAGCAACTCCGGGCCCTCGAACGGGCGGTGGGCGCCAGGCTGCTGGTGCGCGGCGCCGACGGCACCCGCCCGACGCCGGCCGGCGAGGCGTTCCTGCCGCACGCGCGGCGCGCGTTGCAGAGCGCGGAACAGGCCGGCCTCGAAGCCCGCTCCGCCGAGGCCGGGTGCGGGCGCACCCTGCGGCTGGCCGTCCCGCCCTCGTACCTGCCCGGGCTGCTGCCCGCGCTCGCCGCCTGGGCGAGGGCGGACACCGGGACCGACCTGCTCGTCGAGGGGCCGCCGAGCGGGCGCCCGCCGCAGCACCAAGTCCTGTCCGGGGCAGCCGACTTCGGCGTCGGCAGCCGGCCGCGGCACTGGGCCGGCACGCTGTGGCCGCTGTACTCCGAGGACCTCCTCGTCGTCTGCCCGCCGGACGACCCGCTGCGTGGCCGCCGGGTCGCGCCCGCCGACCTGAGCGGTCGGCGCTGGATCCGCTACGACGACGACTGGCAGCCCTTCCCAGACTCCGGACGCACGGCGATGCCGCCCGGTCCGGTGATCCGGGTGCCCGGCGTCCAGGCGGCCGTCTCGCTGGCCGCGAGGGGGGCGGGGATCGCGGCCGTCCCGGCGGGCGCCGTCCCGCCGGCGCTGCGGCCGCTCACCGCCGTTCCCGAACCGGCCGCCCGCCGGGAGGTCGTCCTGTTCGCGGCGCCGGGGGCGCCGGCGGGGGCGACCGAGCGCGCCGCCCGGCTGCACCGGCTGGCCGGTGGAACCTGCGGGCGGGACGGCGGAGGCGGCGACCGGGCGCAGGGGTGAGCCTGCCGCCGGCCGGGACGAAGGCGCCGGTAGAAGTCGTCTATCGGCCCTTCGGTTTCCGCCGCCGGGTCTGGATCTCGGTGCGAAGCCCCTGTTGGCTCCCCTCATGAGCCGACGACGGCTCTTCCCGCTCCGGTGCGGAGCGTCCTCGGACCCGGAACGCGTCGTGGTCGGCGCGAACGAGAGGGGTTTTCCATGGTGAAGCGTGTGAACGGAGCCCGCGGCGCGGCGACCGTGCTCGGGACGGCAGGCCTGGTGGCGGCGGTGGTGGCCGGGTTCCCCGGCAGTGCCTCGGCCGCGGGCGCGGCCGAGAAGCCCACCCGGCAGCAGCTGATGGCGGACTGCGCGAGCGGGACCGGCAAGTGCACCTTCAACGATCCGGTGGTGCAGACGTCCTACCTGGGCGACTACCGGCAGGTCTCCGACACGCTCTACAACTGCAGCAGTTCGCCCGTGACGCAGGGGATGAGTTGGTCGGACACCGTCGGCTCCACCGACTCGCTGGACGTCTCCGTGACGGTCGGCGGCAAGATCGCCGGGATCGTGGACGCGAGCGTCACGGCCAAGTACGGCCACACCTGGTCGACCTCGCACACCGAGGGCGGCTCGCTCGGCACCACCGTCCAGCCGGGAGAGGTCGGCTGGATCTCCCGCGCCCAGGTGATGCACCAGGTCTCGGGCATGTGGCAGACCCACTACGACAACCCGCACTGGGGGCACTACTACTGGTACTGGGGGGACACCGTCACCAGCCCGGCGCCCAACGGGACGGACGGGGTCAACAACGCCGTGGTGGTCAAGAGCCGGCCGATGACCGCCGACGAGAAGGCCTCCTGCAAGGCGGGCAACGGGCAGGTGAAGGTCGGACCGAACCTGCACCAGACCGACCGCACCAAGGGGGCCCCGCAGGCTCCGGCCCCCCAAGCACCCCGCCCGGGCGACGACCTGCCCCCGACGCAGGAGCGGAAGGAGAACGGGGCCACCGGACAGCCGACCCCCACCGGGTGACCCACCGGTTCACGCCGATCGGGGCAGGTCCTGCTCGGCCGGATCCTGCTCGGGCAGGTCCTGTTCGGTCCAGATGGTCTTGCCCTCCGGCGTGAACCGGGTGCCCCAGCGCCGGGTGAGCTGGGCGACCAGGTACAGACCGCGCCCGCCCTCGTCGTCCGCCCCGGCCCGGCGCAGCCGCGGCGCGGTCGCCCCGCCGTCGGAGATCTCGCAGATCAGCCGGCGGTCGCGGATCAGCCGCAGCCGGACGGGCGCCCGTCCGTAGCGGATCGCGTTGGTGACCAGCTCGGTGACGACCAGCTCGGTGGTGAACACCGCGTCCGGCAGCCCCCACCGGGCGAGCAGGCCGCCCAGCTCGTGGCGGATCCGGCCGACGGCCTCGGGCACCGACGGGACGTCCCAGCTCGCCACCCGCGACGCGGGGAGCCCGTGGGTGCGCGCGGTGAGCAGTGCGACGTCGTCGTCGGTGGCGTCGGCCAGCAGGGCCCGCAGCACCCGGTCGCAGCCGGGTCCGAGGTCGTCGGCCGTGCCGATGCCGGCCAGGGCTCGGCACACGGTTTCCGGGCCGTCCCCACCCGCATCGCGGATCCGGCCGCCGTACAGGGCGAGGACGGTGGCATCGGGGAGGTCCACTTCGACGCTCTCGAAGGTGATCCCGCCGGTCCCGAGGGGAGGTCCGGCGGCCACCGGGAGGGGTTCCGGTGCCCGGCCGGGGCGGTGGACCACGGGGGCCGGGTGCCCGGCGCTCGCGACGCACAGCCGGCGGGTGACCGGGTCGTAGACGGCGTAGAGGCAGGTGGCGCCGGTGCCCGAGGCGGACCGGCCGCCGGGTCGGTGGGCGTCGGAGTGCTCCTCGTCGGAACCTTCCTCGTGGGCGAGTTGGGTGACGAGGTCGTCGAGGTGGGCGAGGAGTTCGTCGGGGGCGAGGTCGAGGTCGGCCAGGGCGCGGACGGCGGTGCGCAGGCGTCCCGTGGTCGCCGAGGCGTCGATGCCCCGGGCGGTGACGTCACCGGCGACCAAGGCCACCCGTGCGCCGGACAGCGGGATGACGTCGCACCAGACACCGCCGATGTCGCGGCCTTCCTGGCCGGGGCGGTAGCGCAGGGCGAGGTCCAGCGCGCGCTGGTCGGGGACGTGGCAGGGCAGCAGGGCCCGTTGCAGGGCCATGGCGATGTCCCGCTCGTGGGCGTAGCGGCGGGCGTTGTCGATGCTGATCGCGGCGCGCTGGACGATCTCCTGAGCGAGCAGCAGGTCGTCGCGGTCGAAGGCCTCCCTCCGCCGGTGACGGGCGACGGTGGCCAGGCCCAGCCGTTCGCCGCGGGCCGTGATCGGCACCAGCAGGAGGGAATGGACGGCGGCCGCGCGCAGGGCGGGCGGGAGGTCCTCGGCCCCGGCGGCGTCGAGCCGGTACAGGTGCAGGCCGCCGTCGGCGAGGGCGCGGGCCAAGGGGGAGCCCGCCGGGTACTCGACGGACTGGCCCGGCCGCGGAGTCCCGGGACAACCGTCGAGCGTGGAGGCGTGGGCGCGGCGCAGCGTGGTGGCGTTGGCGCGGTCGGCGGACCGGCCCTCGCCGGGACGCGGGGCGTCGTAGAGGTCGACGGAGGCGAAGTCGGCGAACCCGTCGGTGAGGGTCTCGACGAGTTCGCGCGCCGTGCGGGTGGCGTCCAGCGTGCCGCCGATGCGGTCGCAGGCTTCGTTGGCGAGCAGCAGTCGACGGCGTGCCCGGGCCTCGTGGGTGACGTCGATGATGGCGACACCCAGGCCGTTCACCCGCCCGTCCCCGGTGCGCAGCGGGGTGACACAGACGTCCCAGGTGCAAGCCCCGCCGCCGCCTGGCGGGGCCCCGTCCAGGCGGGTGCGCACCGCCGTCCCGGTCGTCAGGACCTGCTGTTGCAGCGCGCCCAGTTCGAGGTACGGCGGGTAGGGGTGGATTTCCTCCAGGGCGAGTCCGCGCATCCGTGCCAGGCTCTGCCCGGCGAGCCGGACGATCGCGTCGTTGGCGTGCAGGAGCTTGCCGGCGTTGTCGTAGACGGCCAGCGCGATCGGGGACTGGGTGAAGGCGCGGCCGACGAGGCGCTCCTCGGTTCGGCGGTCGGGTTCGACGAGCAGGACCCACCGCCAGCTGCCGCCGACCTGGGGGCAGGGGTACGCCTCGACTCCCAGCTCGACCGGGTGGCCGTCGCGGTGCCGGGCCCAGAGCAGGCCGGACCAGGCGCGGTGGGCCGCGACGGCGCGCAGGACCGGGACGGGCAGCGGCGCGGCCAGCAGCCGGGCGGCCGGGTGGCCGGTGACCTCGTCGGGACCGTATCCGAGCAGGTGGCGGGCGGTCGGGGTCCAGAGGGTGATCCCGCCGTCGTCGTCGACCACGGCGGCGGGCCTGGCCCGGTCGGGATCGGTTCCGGGGGTGCGGGCGTCGGTCGTGCTCATGGAGGGCCTCCGTTCTCCGGGCTCTCCGCTCGGCTGTGTACCGGGCGGCAGGTGTTCCAGGTTCGCGGCGGCGGCCGGCGCGGGCCTCGGCCGATCGGCGGAGCGTGCGGCCGAGGCCGGGCCGCCGCCCGCCGGGGCGCTCGTCGGACGAGGACGGCCGGCCGGCGTCCACCGCGTGCTCCGCCGATCGGCCGACCTGGTCGGTCCGACGCCCTTCGTACGGTGGACGGCAGCCGGGGCCGCCGCTGGTCCCGGACAGCCGATCCCCGCCACCCCGACGGCACCGCGCGTGCCGCCGAGGACTCACGCGTGCCGCTGCCCCCGGCGGCGGCCGGCGCGGGAAGCACCGAAGGGAGCCACCCCATGACCACCTCCACCAACCGCGTCATCGTCGGCGTCGACGGTTCACCCGCCAGCCTGGCCGCGCTGCGCCGAGCGGCGTGGGTCGCGACCTGCCGGGGCCTGCCGCTGTGGCTGGTGACCGGGGTGACCCTGCCCGACGGCGCGGGCGCCTACCTGGACGACTCTTCGGAGACCGCGCTGCCCCGGATCCGGGACCGCCGTGCCGAGGCCCTGCTGGACGAGGCCTGCGCACAGGCGCTGGCCGACTTCGGCGACGGTCGGCCGGAGATCGTCCGGCGGATCGTGCACGGGGCGGTGGGCGCGAAGCTCGCGGCCATGGCCACCTCGGCCGGTGACCTCATCGTCCTCGGGGCGCCCGCCCGCGGCCGCCTGCGCCGGATCGTCTCCGGGCCGTCGACGGCCTGGCGGTGCGTCAGGACCGCCCGCTGCCCGGTGTTCCTGGTCCGGCCCGGCGAGGAGCCCGCAGCGGGCGCGAACCCCGCCGGACGGTCGCGCCGGTCCGTCCGCCGGTCCGCCCGCCGGGCGGACCGGTGAGCCGTCGGCCGGGCGGCGCGGCCACGGCGGTCCTCACGACCGCCCGGTGCGGTGGCGGCGCGCGGATCCGCTCCGATGCCGCCGCGACCGCGGCCGGACTGCGGGCAGCGGTCCTGGCCGGCCTCCGGTGGCGACCCGAGAACCCCGCGGACCTCACCTACGGGCTGGTCGCCGGGCTCGGCATCGCCGTCCCGCTGCTGCTCGGTGTCCTCGGCGGACACCCGGCGGAGGGCGCCGACGTCGCCACGGCCGCGCTGTTCGTCGCCATTCCCTCGCTCACCGGGGGCCTGCGGGCGCGGGCCGGGGCGATCGGGCTGCGCACCGCCGCCGTCACCCTGGCCGGGGTCTGGTCGGTGTACGCCGCCGGGCTGCCGTGGGCCGGCGCCGTGATCGTCACCGCCGCCGCCGTGACCGGGGCGTTGTGGCCCGCGCTCGGTGCGAACGCGGCGCTCGCCCTGCTGATCATCGGCGTCGACGGATCGGGCCGGATGGTCGGCTTCGCCGGGGCACTGCAACTGCTCGGCGGCGCCTGGTTGGCGCTGCTGGCCGCCGCCCTGTTCGGCGGGAGGGCGCTCCGGTCGCGCTCCCGCCGAACAGGACGACGGCCGGCCGGACCGAGCAGTGGCGTCCCCCGGGCGGAGCAGCAGGCGGCGCGACGCGGCCGGGCCGTCCGGCTCGGCCTGCTCGTCGCCGCCACGACGGCCGTCCTCACCGGTCTGGGCGCGATCCGCGGCGAGGGTCACTGGCTGGTCACCTCGGTGCTGCTCAGCTCGCAGGTCAGCTGTACCGCCACCGGCGTGAAGGCGGGCAAACGGGTGGTGGGGAACTCGGTCGGCGCCGTGGCCGTCACCGCCGTCCTGCTCCTCGCCCCGTCGCCGCCGGTCCTCGCCGTCGTCACCGGCTGCTGCGCCCTGGCCGCGTTCACCGTGCGCCCCGCCAACTACCTCTACTGGGCGGTGTGCGCGCCACCGCTGCTGATCCTGCTCGAAGACATGGCGAAACCCATGAGCTGGTCCGCCGGAGCGGTACGGGTCCTGCTCAACGTTCTCGGCGGCGTGCTGGCCGTCACCGCCGTCCACCTCCACCGGTCCGGTGCATCCCGGTGCCCGTGCCCCGGTCGTGACACCGACCGACCCGGTGGTGTGTCGGGCGGTGCCGTGGAGTCGACCGGACCGCGCGCCGTACCCGCCGGCGGCAGGCCCCGGTGCCGGGACGGCCGAGGCGCGGCGTCCCGCCCGTCCGCGTAGCGTGGCAGTCCGGGCCGCGGGGCCGTGCGGCCCGCCGCGGCCGGTCCTGCGAACCCGTCCGGACGGTGGGCCATGACGACGCGCTGGCGCGAGCAGCAGCTCGGCGGGATGTCCCAGCTGACCGCCCGCTACGTCGCCTGGCTGCGGCTGCCGTTCCTGCTGCCGCTGTTGCTGGCCGGTTGGGACTGGGCCGGGCACCGGATCAGCCCCTGGTACTTCGTCGCCGTCGCCGGCTACGCCGCCTGGGCCGTGCTGCGCCTGGTCGCGGTGCGCCGGGACCCGCTCGGCGGGCTGCGCACCGCGGTGTGGGCCGCCACCGTCGACATCGCCGCGGTCAGCCTGCTCGCGGCCCTCTCCGGCGGGCAGGACTCGGCGGTGCGCTACGCCTACTACGTCCTGCCGATGGCCAGCGTGCTCTGGCAGCTGCCGGCCGTCACCGCCTGGCTCGGC
The DNA here is from genome assembly GCF_044749365.1 of Kitasatospora sp. NPDC089509. NCBI lineage: Bacteria > Bacillati > Actinomycetota > Actinomycetes > Kitasatosporales > Streptomycetaceae > Kitasatospora > Kitasatospora sp. NPDC089509. The sequence goes on from NZ_JBIVHS010000016.1 coordinate 89,644, forward strand.
GGCGCCTGCGTGCTGGCGTACGCGCTGCTGGCCGTCCCGGTGCTGGCGCGTGGCGACGCGACGCGGAACTGGCTCGTGGTGGTGGACGAGGCCTACCTGCTGTGGGACGTGCTGGGTTGCGTGCTGATCGCCTGGCTGCTGCGACGGCAGGCCAGGGCGGTCTCCCAGCTCCTGGACACCCGCGAGGCCCTGCTGCGCGACGCGCTCGCCGCCGAGGCCCGCGAACGGACCGAACTGGCGGACGCGCTGCACGACAGCGCGGTGCAGAACCTGCTGGCGGCCCTCCAGGACCTGGAGGACGCCCGCCAGGCGGCGCCCTCACCGGAGCTGGACCGGGTCGAGGACGAGTTGCGCCGGACCGTCCAGGAGATCCGTGACGTCACGTTCGACCTGCACCCGCAGGTGCTGGCGGCGGCCGGGCTGGCCGCCGCGCTGCGAGCCCTGGGGGAGCGCGCCGCCCGGCGTGGCGGCTTCACGGTGCACTACGACCTGCCGCCCACCGGCCCGGTGCACGAGCAGGGCCTGCTCTACTCGGCCGCCCGGGAGCTGCTCAACAACACCGTCAAGCACGCCGGGGCGCGCAACGTCTGGCTGACGCTGAGCAGCGGCGGGCCCGACACCGTGCTGACGGTCCGGGACGACGGGGTGGGCTTCGATCCCGCCGTCGTGTGGAGCAAGCTGCGCGGCGGCCACATCGGCCTCGCCAGCCACTACGTCCGCGTCGAGAGCGCGGGCGGCCGGTTCCTCGTGACGAGCGAGCCGCACCACGCCACCACCGTCGAGGTCAGGATGCCCGCCGGGGCTGCGGGCAGCGGGGCACCGGGCGGCGCGCTCACGGCCGGGTGAATCGGGGCTGCCGGTTCACCCAGGCGCCCGCCCGTGCTTGCCGAGCCCCGCGGGTGGCGTGAGCCTGAGCAGGACCGCAGGTCCCGAGGACTCAGCCCGGGACCGCACCCGCCGTCGCGCCCGGGAGGCCGTCGTGACCAGGGCCGTCGCGTGACCGGGACCGGCGAGCGCGTCACCCGGACCGACCCGGGTACCCCTGGACCGCCCTGGCCGGCGCGGCTGATGCGACTGCTGCGGGGCGACGAAGCGCGCGGCACGTTCCGCCGCGCGCTGTGGCTCGTCCTGGCCGGCTGCACCGGGTTCTACGTCCTGGACTACGGCTTCGGCCGACCCCAGATGGCGCTGTACAGCGTGTTCGGCGCGCTGCCGCTGGTGCTCTTCGCCAAGCTCCCCGGACCGCCGCGCGCGCGGGCCCGCGTCCTGCTGACGGTCCTGCCGGTGGCCTGGCTGATGGTGACGGCCGGCACGCTGCTCGCCGTCACCGACTGGGCCGCGGCGCTCGGCCTGCTGGTCGTCGGGTTCCTCGCGTCGCTCCTGGAGGTCGTCGGCCCGCGCGCGGCCGTGCTCGCGGCGGCGGTGCAGCTCTACTACGTGCTCCCGTGCTTCCCGCCGTACGAACCCGACCAGCTCGGCTACCGCCTGGGCGGGATCACCGTCGGCATCCTGCTGACCGTGGTGACGGACCAGCTGTTGTGGGCCGACCCGCCGCCCGCCCCCTACCGGCTGCGCCTGGCCGAGGCGGCGGCGGCCCTCGCCGGTTACTGCGCCGCTGCTGGAGCAGACCCCCGCGACCGGCCGGACCTCGCGGACGCCCGGCGGCGCGTCGACGAGGCGCAGCGCGCCGCCCTGCTCGCCGCGACGCCCCCCGACGCGCGCCCGACCTCGGTTTCGCTGCGCGACCGCGGCCTCACCCACACCCGGGTGGCGCTGGCCTACCTCAGCGGGCGGATCGCCGACGTCGTCGAGACCGGTGCCGGGTCCGGCCCGGACGCGGGCCGCCTGCTGGCGGGCGCGGCGGCGGTCCTGGAACGGGTGGCGGGGAACCTGCGAAGCGCGGCCCGCGATGGCGACGCCCTCGAACTCGTGCTCCTGGTCAGGGACTTCGACGGTCGCCGGGAGCAGCGCGCTGCCGTCGGGGTGCCCGGTGCCGAGCAGCAGCGGGACGCGGCGCTGCGTGCGGTCGCCGAGGCCGTGCTCGTCGTGGACCGGGCGAGCCGGATCGCGCTCGGTGACCGCCTTCCGGCCGGCCAGGACCCGTCCGGCCCGTTCGGCTACGCCGTCCTGTCGACGCCCGCCTGGCTGCTGGCCCGGCTGCGGCTGCACCTGCACCCCCGCTCGGTGCTGTTCCAGAACGCGGTCCGGCTGTCCGTCGCGCTCGCGGTCGCCCGGCTGGTCGTGGGGGCGTTCGACCTGCCGCACGGGTTCTGGGTCCTGCTGGCGCTGCTCAGCCTGATGCGCACCTCCGCCGCGGACACCCGCACCGCCCTGCTCCCGTCGGTCATCGGGACCGTCGCCGGCGCCCTGGTCTCGGTGGCGATGCTGACGGTGGTGGAGCACAACCCGGTCTTCTACGCCGTGGCGACCCCGATCGCCTTCCTGGTCGGCTTCACGGTCTGCCCGCTGCTGAAGCCGTGGTGGATCCAGGCGATGATCACCCTGGCGATGGTGCTGATCTTCGGCCAGATCACGGACGCCGACTGGGGCATCCCCACCCTGCGCGTCGTCAACGTGCTGGTGGGCGGCCTGATCGGGACGGTCGCCGCGCTGGTGGCCTGGCCCAGGGGAGCGCACGGCCAGCTCCGCTCCGACGTCGCGGACCTGCTCGACCGCAGTGGCGAGGGCGTTCGCGCGGTCACGGACCGGCTCTGCGGCAAGCCCGTGCCGGCGACGGTCCCGCTGGCGGCGACCCGGCGGGCCCTGCTGCTCGCCCAGAGCACCCATCTGCAGTACCGGAACGAGCGGATGTACCGGACGGTGGGCGACCCGCCGTGGGGGGCGAACATGCTCGTCGGCTACGACGTCCTCACCGGCGGCTCGCTGCTGCTGGCCCGGCACGCGGCCGCCGGTCCGGCCGTGGCAGCCGCGGCACCGGCCGTCGCCGAGCGCCTCACCGCCGGAGCGGACCTGGTCCGCGCGGAGTGCGAACAGGCCGCGGCGGAGCTGCGCGCGGGCGGGGCCGGGGACCGGGGCCACCCCGGCCCGGCCGCCGAGGGCCCGGGGTCGACGGGGCGCACCGATCACGGGCGCGCCGACCCGGTGCCGGCCGAAGCCCTGCTGGTGGCCGACACGGAGGCCTGGTTCGCCGCGGTCGCCGCCGACACCGCCCGTTCCCGCGCGGCCCGGAGCGAGGGGTGGCCTCCGGCACCGGGGACCGGAGGCCACCAGGGCCCGGCCCGGTGACCTGGCTCGCCGTGGCGTTCGCCGTGCTGGCCGCGCTCAGCAACGCCTCCGCCATGGTGCTCCAGCGCGCCGCCGCCCGCGACGTTCCGCACCACGACGCGTTCAGCCTGCGGCTGATGCGCGACCTGCTGCGGGACCGGGTCTGGCTCGGCGGGATGGCGGCGGTGCTGGGCGCGGCGCTCTTCCAGGCGCTGGCGCTCGCGGTGGGCTCGCTGGCCCTGGTGCAGCCGATCTTCGTCATCGAGCTGACCTTCGTCCTGCTGATCGCCTGCGCCGCGTTCCGGCGCCGACTGCCGCCGCTGGGCTGGTGGGGGATCGGCTCGGTGACCGTCGGCATCGCCCTGGCGCTGGGAGCGGCGAGCCCGTCCGGCGGCCGGGACCACGCGCCGATGGTGCTGTGGCTGCCCACCCTGGTGGCGGCGGGCGGCGCGATGGCCGGGTGCGTCCTGGCCGCGCTGCGGTTCGGCCGGGGCAAGGCGAGGGCGGCCCTGTTCGGCGCGGCGGCGGCGATCGGGTACGCCCTGACCGCCGCGCTGCTGAAGTCCGCCACCGCGACGGCCGGGCACGGCGCCGTCGCGTTCCTCACCTGCTGGCAGACCTACGGCTTCGCCGGAGTGGGCGTCTGCTCGCTGTTCCTGCTGTCCAACGCGGTCGAGTCCGGCCCGCTGCTGGCCTCCCAGCCCGCGCTCACCTTGGGCGACGCGGTGATCAGCCTCGTCCTGGGCCTCCTGCTGTACGACGAGGACGTGCGCACCGGATGGTGGCTGCTTCCGGCGGCCGTCGGCACCGCGCTCGTGGTGGTGGGGGTGATGATCCTGCCGAGGGTCGAGTCGCAGGCGCTCGGGCCGCGGCCCGGCGGGCATTGACGGGCCCGGCCGTACCACGGGGTGTCAGGGGGCCGTCCGGACGTGGTCCTCTCCCCGCCGGTCCGTCGCGGCGACGGCTCCCGGCAGCGGCACGACCAGGACCGGCCCCTGGTGGTGCCGAACGCAGTAGTTGCGGACGGAGCTCTCGGTCAGCCGGTGGAGCAGCCCGTGCGAGCCGCCGCCGATGACCAGCAGGGTGCCCGCGTTTCGGGCCATGCCGACCAGGACCGGGCCCACCGGGCCGAGCACGGCGACGGGCGAGCAGGTCAGGTCCTCCGGTGCGCCGCCGAGGACCCGGGCGCAGCACGTGATCAGGCGGTCGCGCGCCTTGTCGTGCAGCAGCTTGGCCATTCCGCCCTCGGGCGGGAAGCGGAAGTCCAGGTACTCGCCCTGCGGCGAGGAGTAGGCGATCACGGGCTTCAGTTCCGCCCGGTGGCGGCGGGCCTCCTCGGCGGCCGTCCGCAGGGCCAGCAGGCTGTCCCGGGAGCCGTCGACCCCGACCACGACGCGGGTGATGGTGGTGCTCATGTGGCGTTCCTTTCCGCAGGCGTCGGCCCGGTCTTCACCGGCGCCCGGTGGTGGGCAGGTCGCGGTCCGCGGACCCGCGGGCCGGCTCCCCGTCCCGCCCGGTGGACGGCTCGTCGGTCACCACCAGCACCGGGCACTCGGCGTGCTTGAGGCAGTAGCGGCGGGTCGAACGGCGGCGCAGCCGTTCGCCCAGGGAGCGGTGCCCGACGCCGACCACGAGCATGTCGGTGTCGTGCCGGGCGAGCGCGACCAAGGCGGGCCCGGGCTGGGCGCGCAGCACGCTGGGGCGGACCTCGACATCGGCCGGGAGCGAGGCGAGGACGGCCTCGCAGGCCTTCGCCATCCGGCGCTCGGCCCGCTGCTCGCACTGCCGGACGGTGTCCTCGAAGGTCGGGAACGGCACCGGCTGCGAGGAGGGCATGGCCTCGCCGCCCGGGACGTCCCAGGCCAGGACGGGGCACAGCTGCGCGTGGTGGCGGGCCGCCTCCTCGGCGGCCAGCTCCAGGGCCGTCAGGCTCCCCTCGGAACCGTCCACACCGACCACGACGCGCTCGACGATCATCGACATCTCTCGTCCTCCTCGGACTCCGGCAGGGTCGCCCCTGCACTCGGTTGCGGCCCCGGACCGCGGGGCCACCAACCACGTTAGGAATCCGGCGGGCCCGGACCGGTCCGCCGATCGGCGGACCGGCCGGAGGACGTCAGCGCCGCCGGTCGGAGCCGGCGGGAAGGGGCCGGGAGCCGTCCGGCGACCGGCCGTCACCCGCCTCGACCACCGATCGGGGGACCTCGGCGAGGGCCTGTGCTTCCTAGCGTGGAGGGTGTCCACAGAGCACGGAAGAAAGGCTGGACAGCCATGGTCACAGAGGTGAAGCAGGTCATCGTCGGGGTCGACGGTTCGGCCGGCGGCAGGGCGGCCCTGCGGCTCGGCGCGGACGAGGCGGAACGGCGCGGCGCCGTGCTGCGGCCGGTGCTCGCGTTCGCGCCGCCGGAGGGCGAGGGCATGGAACGGCGCTGGCCGTCGCCGCCCGCGTACCGGCGGATCTGGGTGGAGGCGGCCGAGTTCCGGCTGGCCCAGGCCTGCGAACAGGCGCTGGCGGACGACTTCCCCGGCCTGGTGGTCGAACCCGAGGTGATCCGGGGCGAGCCGGGCGATGTCCTGGTCGACTGCGCGACCGCCGACCACGCGATGCTGGTCGTCGGCACGGGTGCGCGCAAGCCCGCCTGGCTGCACCGGCACCCGGTGCGCCGGCACTGCCTGAAGCACGCGACCTGCCCGGTGCTGGTCGCGCCGGCCGAGGAGGTGTGAACCATGGGGTACACGGAGACGGGACGCGGGAACGCCGCGGCGGGCACCCGACCCACGGGAGGGCGCCGGATCGTGGTCGGGGTCGACGGATCCCCGGCCTCGCGGCGGGCGCTGGCCTGGGCGGTCGAGGAGGCCTGGGCGACCGGCGGCGAGGTGGAGGCGGTGACCTGCTGGCTCTACCCGGTGATGTACGGCGCGGCGATGGCCCGGCCGGACGTCCGGGCGGAGAAGGCGGCGGCGGGGCGCACGCTCGCCCGGACCGTCGCGGAGGTGGTGGGGGCTCGGCCCGCCGTACCGGTCCGCCGACGGCTGCTGCTCGGCAACACCCAGGAGGAACTGACCGGCCGGTCGCGGGGCGCCGCCCTGCTGGTGCTGGGCGCCGCGCGCCGGCGCCGTGTGTTCGGCCCGCGGATCGGGCCCACCGCCGAGCACTGCATGAAGCACGCCGGCTGCCGGGTGGTGGTGGTCCCGGAGGCGGGGGAGCGGAGCGTATGACGGATCCGGCCGGGAGCGCCTCTCGGGGCGGTCCTGCGAGCACGGCAGCGCCCGGGGCATCGTGCCCCGGGCGCTGCCGTGCTCGCCGTCGGGCGGACGGCCGAGGTGCCGCTTAGCGTGTGCACGGGCATGCGGTGAGGGCCGGTGACGGACCGTACCCGCCGCGGTCGCCCGGTTTCCGTATCGACAGGGCACGGGTGACGGTGATGACGGCTTCCGAGCAGGGACGATCGGGCTCCGGACGCGCCGGGGCGGGTACGCCCGGGGCGCTGGTCCCTGGGCTCGTCTTCATGGGGATGTCGCTGGCCGTGATCAGCAGTCTCGGCGCCCCGCTGGTGCCGCAGATGGCGCACTCCTACGGGGTGTCGCTGTCCGACGCGCAGTGGTCCCTGACGGTGACCTTGCTCGCGGGCACGGTCGCGACCCCGGTGTTCGGCCGGTTGGGCGACGGCCCGCACCGCCGGACCGCCTCACTGGTGGCGGTGGGCTGCGCGGTGCTGGGCTGTGTGCTCGCGGCCCTGCCGCTGGACTTCCTGGCACTGCTACTGGGCCGGGCGTTGCAGGGAATCGGGGTCGGTCTGGTGCCGCTGGCGATCGCGACCGCCCACGACCACCTGCCCGGTGAACGCGGTGCGCACGCGGTCGGGATGCTGTCGATCACCACTGCGGCCGGGGTCGGGCTCGGCTACCCGCTGACCGGACTGGTCGCCCAGTGGCTGGGTCTGCACGGCGCCTTCTGGTTCGGGGCCGTGATCAGCGCGCTGGCCCTGCTGACCGGTCTGCGGGTCCTGCCCTCCAGCGCGGGGCTGCCGTCGCGGGGGATGGACCCGATCGGCGCCGTGCTGCTCGGGCTGGGCCTGGCGGGCGTCCTGCTGGTGCTCTCCGAGGGCGACACCTGGGGCTGGACGTCCAGGCGCCTGCTGGCGCTCGCGGTCGGCTCCGTCCTGGTGCTCGCTGTCTGGGTGTGGGTCGAGCTGCGGCTGCCCCGGCCGCTGGTCGACCTGCGGGTGGCCCGGCACCGCCCGGTGCTCGCCGCCAACACCGTCATCGTGGTGCTGGGCATCGGGATGTACCTGCTGCTCTCCCTCGTCACCCGGCTGGCGCAGACCCCGACCGACACCGGCTACGGCTTCGGCGCCTCCATCGCGGTGACCGGCCTCGCCCTGCTCCCGTTCTCGGTGATGAGCGTCGCGGCCAACCAGGCCGAGCACGCCCTGGCGCGCCGGATGTCCCCGCAGGGCGTCCTGCTCCTCTCCTGCCTGGTCTTCCTCGCCTCGATGGTGTGGTTCACGCTCCGCCACGGCGCCCTGTGGGACCTCTTCGTGGCCATGGGCATCTGCGGACTCGGGATCGGCTGCGGCTTCGCCGTCATCCCGCAGCTCGTGGTCGACGCCGTCCCGGGGACGGAGACCGGCAGCGCCATCAGCCTCAACCAGGTCCTGCGGTGCGTCGGCTACGCCACCGGCAGCGCGCTCAGCGCCACCGTGCTGGCCGCCCGGACGCCGGCCGGCGACCTCCTGCCGACCGCCGACGGCTACACCCTGGCCGGGGTGTTCGGGATCGTCAGCGGTGTCGCCACCGTCCTGGTGACCGTCGTCCTCGCGCCGCGTACCCGGCCCGGGCCGCCGTCGCCGGAGCGCCGCGCCGCCGCCACGAAGAGCTACCGGGGCCATTGACCGGACCGCCCGTCCGACCGACCGGGCTCAGCGGGCCGCCGGGCTCGGCGCGTCCTTCTCGGCGTCCCTGACACCGCGCGCGTCCGTGCCGGTCCCGGCACGGATGGCGGACGGCGGCCGCACGGCCCGGCTCATCGTCCGGCACCCGGCGGCGGCGATCACCGTGCTGCACAGGCCGAAGGTCACCGGGACCCCGTACGCCATGGGGGTGCCGACCCGGTCCACCGCGAACCCGCCGACGAGCGAGCCCAGCGACACCCCGAGACTGGTGCCCGACAGCAGCCAGGTGAGGCCCTCGTTGAGGCGGGCCTGCGGGACGATCCGCTCCACGAGGGCGTTCGCGATGATGACGTTCGGGGAGATGAACAGCCCGGTCAGCAGCAACTCCGCGACCAGCACCGGCAGGCTCCCGACGACGAGCAGCGGGATCAGGCTCAGAGCCAGCACACCGAGCCCGACGACCAGGTGGCGGGGCGTCAGGAAGCGCCCCCGGCAGGCGCCCATGACCAGGCCGGCCGCACCGCTGGTCACGCCGAATCCGGCCAGGGCGAAGGAGGCCGCCGCCCGGTGGCCGTGCGCGGTGGCGAAGGCGACGGTGATCACCTCGATCGCGCCGAAGACGGCGCCGAAGGCACAGAACACGAGCACCAGCACGGAGAGCCCGGGGTGGCGCACCAGCAGCGAGCCCCGGTGCTCCCGCTCCGCGGGCCGGGCCGCCGGTTCCCCGCCGCGCCGTGCCGTGACGATCCAGGTGCCCGCCACTGTGCAGAGCAGGGCGACCGCCACACCGGCCTCCGGGAACACCTGGGTGGCGAGGGACAGCGCGAGGATCGGGCCGATGACGAAGCTGACCTCGTCGGCCACCGACTCCATCGAGAACGCGGTGTGCAGGCGCGGGCCCTCGCGGTAGCGGGCCTGCCAGCGCGCCCGCATCATCCCGCCGACGTTGGGCAGCACCCCGGCCAGGACCGCCCACGGGAACTGCGTCCACAGGGGCGCGCCGAGCGCGCTGCACAGCAGCAGGGCCACGAGGGCGCAGGCACCGGCCGCGGTGGTGGCCCGGGCCGCCCGGCGCTGCCCGTGGCGGTCGACGGCGCGGGCGACCAGCGGGCCGGCCGCGGCGACGGAGAGCGAGTAGCAGCAGCACAGGGCCCCGGCGAGCGCGTAGTTCCCGGTGCGCTGGCACACCATGCCGACGATCCCCAGACCCACCATCGCGCGTGGCGCGCGGGCGGCGAGGCCCGCGGTCACCAGCAGGCGGGTTCCGGGGACGGCGAAGAGGTCACGGTAGGCGTTGAGCACGACTGCTCCAGCGGTCGGGGTGGTGAGTTGGGGAAAGCGGGGACAGGGGCCCTGGACGCGGCGGGGCCCGGGTGGCCTGTCTGCCAGGCGACCCGGGCCCCTGCTGTCACGGTCGGTGCGGTCAGTACCGGTGGGCGGGACGCCTGCGGGCCGGTCCGTCGTCCGTGGCGTGGCCGACCATGCCTGCGGCCGTCATCGCCAGCACGCAGCTGAGTGCTCCGACGATCACGTTGTTCCAGATCATTCCGGCGGAGGCGTGGTGTCCGGCCGTGACGACCCACGGGGCGATCACCAGGAACAGGCCGGCCGGGATGGCGGCTCGGGCCTGGGCCGGCATCCGGTCCGGTGCGACGGACAGGCCGATGCCGAGCAGGGCGACGGAGATGCCGAGGACGAGGTTGGTGGTGGTCAGTGCGCGGTTGCTCGCGTCGAAGTGGACCATCCACCCGGAGAGGGCCAGGTAGAGGCCGGTCAGGGTGAGGGAGCCGGCGACCGCCTTCGCCTTGGGGCCGTCCAGGACGCGGGCGTACCTGGCCCGCATCTCGGTCACGTCGGGGTGGTCGGACAGGTCGTTGGAGTGGTGGGAGAGGTCGGACATGCGACCCGCCTCCTTCGTTCTGGGCCGGGCGACTGAAAGGGACTCCGCGAGGCGGCCGTTCGCCGCTGGGGGCGGCAGGCGGTCTGCTCCGCGTCGTCCCGATCGACGGTAGGACGGCGGTCCGGTGCCGCGGTTCCCCCGACCGGCCGACGGGGCGGGGGAACCGGCGGTCAGCGTCGAACCCGATGCCGCCGCTCGGGCCGGTTCAGACGCGCCCCCGGGCCAGCTGCCACTCCCGGTGGAACGGCGGCAGCGTCCAGGTCTTGTCGAGGACCTTGGTGCCGAACACGCGCAGGTCGGCGAAGAAGGAGCCGGTGATGTCCAGTCCGCCGTAGAGCGCCCAATCGGCTTGTGCGTCCTCGCCCTTGGCGGTGGCCTTGAGATAGGGCTCGGTGTCGGCGGTCACGCCCACCGACCCGTACAGGCCGAGTGCGACGTGACTGCCCACGCCGGCCTTGGCGGTGGCCGATCCGGTGATCCGCGAGGAGCTGCCCCGGCTCGTCGGGTCGGGGCTGGTCAGGGCGCTCCAGCCGCCGTTCGCGTCGTAGTGGGCGCCGACCCGCAGTTGGCCCTGGGAGTGTTCCTCGGCGTCGACGGTGATCTTTCCGTCGGCGGAGACGTCGTAGAAGTAGTCGACCTTGAGGGTGAGGACGATGGGCACCGGTCCGAGCCAGACGGTCTTGTCGACGTTCACCTCGGCGACCGGGATGTGCAGCGGCCGGTGTCCGCTGCTGTAGGCGGCCGTTCCCTGGGCGTGCAGTTCGATGCTCTGGTCGTAGTCCCCGGTCAGTCCGATCTCGGCCTTGGAGGGGGCTGCGCCGTACCAGTGGGCGCGCTGGTAGGAGAAGAGGAGCCGGGGGTCGAACCGCAGGTGGGCGGTGAGCGCCGAGCTGTGGCCGTCGGTGGGCGTGACCCCGGAGGGCATCGGAACGTCGACATCGAACCGCACACCGGTCGAACCACCGCTGCCCGGAGCGGTGTTGACCTTCCCTCCGGGGGCGGGGCGGACCGAGAGGTCGGCGGCGGTGAGCGGGACGGTCAGGTCCGCGCTCGCGTCGCCCAGTGCGTCGACGAGGTCGGCGGGGCGGGTGTCCACGGTGACCGTGCCGTCGGTGCCGGGGTGGACCCCGGTCACCTTGACGAGCGCGCCGTGGGGTGTCGCGCCGGAGGCGGGACTGGCGATCACGTCCCCGGCCCGCACCTGTCCGGTGTCCTGCGGGCCGTTCCCGCCGTTCCCGCCGGTGAGCTGCGCCCGGCCGTCCGCCTGAAGGTGCACCAGCCGCAGGTGCGGACCGGCGAGTGGTGTCACGGCGCCGTCGGCCCCGGGGCGGAGCACCGTGACCGACTCCGGGTCGGACGGCGGACCGCCCGCCCGCAGCTGTGGCGGCGACCCGCCGGCGGCGGCGACCGCGCCGGTGACCGGGACGAGCACGGAGGCCACGGTGAGGGGTAGGCAGAGCAGGCGGAGGCGGCGGGAGGTCACGATGGTGGGATTCCTTCCACGGGAGGGTCGTTCGAGTCCGTAGGAAGGGAAACCCGGGGGGAACCGGCGGGGCAAGGAGAAAGAATCTCAGGCCGGACAGCGTGCGCCTATCGTCCCTGCTCGGCCCGGGCTGCGGGACGGAGAGGACGAATCGCGGGAGGGCCGGCCTACCGCAGCCGCATGGGGATCGGCAGCTCGCGCACCGAGGAGAGGGCCGTCGTCCGGTCGCCGCCCGGCGTCGTGTGTCGGTGGTTTCGCCGCCCGCTTCCGGCCTCGGAGGCGCCGCAGCCGTGCCCGGTCCTGGTGACCACCAGGACCGGGCACCGGGCGTGCCGCAGGCAGTGTCGGCGGGTGGAGCCGTGGCGTAGCCGGTGGAGCAGCCCGTGGACGCCCGTGCCCAGCACGAGCAGGTCGGTGCTGTGCCGCGAGCAGGCGACCAGGACCGGGCCGGGGTCCGCCCTGAGGACCTGGGGGCAGAGGTCCACCTCGTCCGGGATCCGGGCGAGAACGGCGTCGCAGGCCTCGGCCAGCCGTTTCTCGGCCTCCCGTTCGGCGCGTCGGGCCACTTCGAGGAAGGCGGGGAACAGGGTCGGCTGCGAGGAGTGCAGCGCCTCGCCGCCCGAAAGGTCCCAGGCCAGGACCGGGCACAGCTGGGCGTGGTGGCGGATCGCCTCGTGCGCGGCCCGCTCCAGTGCCGCCAGGCTGCCGGGCGAGCCGTCCACACCGACCACCACGCGCTTCACCAGTACCGACATCGCTCTCTCCCGTCCGTGCGGTTGCGTCTTGAGCGGCCCCGGGGAGGGGTTCGCCGTCGGACGTTGCGCCGTCCGCGGGGCCACTGTCGACGCTACGGACGGGGCAGCGGCGACAGGGTCCTGCGATCGGCCGATCCACCGGGGGAGCCGGCCCGCCCACCGGGCGGTCGGGCCGTGCGCGGGCCACCGGCCGTCAGCCGCGCCTCGCGGGGCCCGCCGGGTGCCACCACACTCCCGTCGTGACGAGCAGGACGAGACCGAGCGCCGCCAGCAGTGACCAGCCCAGGCCGAACGCGGTCATCAGCAGGCCGCCGAGGGCCGCCCCCAGGGGCATCGCCACGACCACGCCGGTCTTGCGCAGGGCGAGTTCGTCGGTCCCGCCGGTCAGCGGGGAGTCCTGGACGAGGGCGATGAGCGTGCCGGTCAGTCCGACGGTGACCGGCAGATCGGGTACGGCCAGGCGACGGACCGTGGCGCACCGCGCACCCATCGCCAGCGCGAGCAGCGCGATGATCGACGTGCGGGTCGCAGGGTCGGTGGCCGGGACCAGGAAGGCGAGCCCGGCGGCGACCGCGAGCACCAGCATCTCGACCGCCATGGCGCAGAAGAACCAGTGCCGGCGCGCCCGCCGTTCGGCCACCCGCCCGGCTCGGGTGCCCACCACGATCCCCGCGGTGAAACAGACGAAGGCCAGCAGCAAGCGGAGGGTGGAGAAGCCCGCCACCCCGCTGACCGACAGGCCGAGGAAGATGGCGTTGCCCGTCATCATCGCCAGGAACACTCTGCCCAGCCCGAGGAAACTGATCGCGTCCAGCATGCCGGTCATCACGGTCAGGGCCACCAGCGCGACGGGCAGCGGATCGTGACGCAGCACGGCCCGGTACCACGACCGTCCGGGCGGAGGACGCACGCCGCTACGTCCCGTCGGGTCGCGGCGGTACCGGGCGGTCGGGTCGGCACACGGTCATGGGCCCACCCTGCGGCCCGTCGTACGCGGCCGCAAGCGGGCCCGGGCCGGGGGAGCGGGGGTCCTCCGGCGCATGGACCGAACGGTGGACACCGCGGGGCGGGAGGAGCGGCAGGCTGGGGGCGACGGACCGGATCGCTTCGGTGTCCGGCCGGTGCGAGGCGTCGGGGGAGTGCGCCCGGAGGGGCACCGGCCGAGAGTCGGGACCCGGATCCGCCTTCCGTTCCACACCCCGGGCGGCGGGCCGCCGCCCTCCCCGAGAGGAGCGAGTTCATGGGGAGCAACCACAGGACGATGCGGTTCGCGGCCGCCGGTGCGGCGGTCGCCGCCACCCTGGGCCTGGCCGGCTCCGCAGCGGCGACCACCACAGGACAGAGCGGGCAGCCGCAGGCCGGAAACGTGCGGCACGCCGTGGCCGGAGCGGGCGACGGCGGCAGCACCTCCGGGCCGACCGACGCCCAGATCCACTACGTGCGGATCGACGGCCGCTGGGTCCCGATCGGCACGGGCGGCAACGCGGTGCCGGCCGAGCACGGCGGTGCCTCCGCCGGGCACGGGGCGTGCTGCGGCCCCGGCCCGCACGGGCACCACCGGCACGGCCCCGCCTGCGTCGCGCCGGCCCACCGGTCCACGGTGCACGCGGCCGTCACGGCCGTCCCGTCGGTGAAGTCGGTGCAGGCCTGGCACCCGTTCCACGTCTCCGGGACCACCAGCGGCATCGCCCCGGGCAGCACCGTCACGCTGCAGCAGGAGCAGCACGGCAGGTTCGTCCCGCTGCCCGCCTCGGTGCACACCGACCACCACGGCGGCTACCGGATGCGGGTGGAGCTGGGTATCAAGGGGGTGAACCACCTGCGCATGACCGTCGGGTCCGTGACCTCCCCGGTCTTCACCGTGACCGTGCGCTGAGACCCATCCCGGCGTCCCCCGTTCGCGGGGGCGCCGGGGGTCTCAGCGCACGGTCACGGTCGGAGCGGAGTCGCGTACGGGGGAGGCCGCCAGGGCGCTGCGGTAGGCCGTCATCGCCGCCGGGACATCGGTGAGGACGGCGTCGGCCCCCAGGGCGGCGGCGGTGGCGAAGTCCTCGCGGGTGTCGATGTCGAAGAACACCACGGTGACGTCCGGGCACTCGTGGAACCCGTCGACGGTCGGCCGGTCCCACAACATCGCGTCCGGCACCTTGCCGGAGCCGGGGCCGAGGGCGCAGCACTCGCCGACGACGAGGTCCCGCCGCAGTTCGAAGCCCGCCCAGGTCCCCGGGGCCGGCGGGTGGGGGAAGCCGCCGCTCAGGCGTGCGCGCAGCAGCCGGGTGCGGGTGGTGCCGCGCGGCTCGAAGGTGCGGGCGTCCGGGTGGGCGCGCAGGGCGTGGAGGTCGGCGTCCCGGGTGGAGTAGAAGAGGAGGCGCGACCAGGTGGGCACGCCCTCGCCCGCCAGGCGGTCCAGCAGCGAGGTCAGCGGTGGGGGCCCGCCGGCCGGAGCCGGCCTGGTGGGGGACTTCAGGTCCAGGACGACGGGCAGGTACGGCGGCAGGGCGCGCAGCGCCGCCTCCAGGGTGGGCAGCGCGGTGAGCGGGTCGTGCGGGGGGTAGGGGACGGTGCCGTTCGGGTGCCGGAAGTGGCGGGCGGCGTCCAGGCGGGTCAGGGCGCGGGCGGTGTGCTCGCCCACCGTGCCGGTGCCGTCGGTCAGTTCCTCCAGCCGGGAGGGCCGGTGGAGCACCGGTACCCGGTCCGCGCTGAACTGGACGCTGAGCCAGAGCAGATCGGCGCCGGCGTCCAGCGCCGTGTGCACGGCGGCCATGGTGTTCTCGGGCGCCTCGCCGGCGCCGCCGCGGTGGGCGATCACCAGCGGTAGGGCGCCGGAAGCGGTCCGGGCACGCACGTTTCGTCGGTCACTCATCACAACCTCCCGGTGGGGACGGCCCGCACCGCCGGTGGGTCGGGTCCTCGTTGAAGGGTGCCGGGGGAGCGGGGTGAAGCGGGTCGGCCGATCGGCCCCCGCACCGGGGGAGAGCCCGACCGAAGGTGGACGAGGCGTCGGCCGGCCGGAGCAGCAGTTCATCCGGCGCGGGGCCCGATCGGCCGACCCGCGCCGCCCCGCGTCACCGGCAGGCTTCGAGGAGGACCGGTGCGTACCCGGGCGCCGGCGGTTCGTCCCCTGGGAGGTTGTGATGTGTGACAGTCGATACGGTGCTGCGCAGGCCGTCGCCGGCGGTGCCGGACCGGGCCGGTCCGGAGGGGAAGGGCCCGCCGGGACGACCGCGGTGACCCGCAGGCGTCGCCTGTTCCGCCAGGACCTGGCCGCCCCGGAGATCCTGATGGTGCCCGTCGCCCACGACCCGCTGTGTGCGCGGATCATCGAGCGGGCCGGCTTCCGGGCCGTGGGTCTGGGCGGCTACGCCAACTCGGCGGCGCTGCTGGGGCTTCCGGACCTTGAGGTCCTCGGCGCGAAGGAGATGGTCGACGCGGCCTGGCGGACCGTCGACGCGGTGGACATCCCCGTCTTCACCGACGCCGACAACGGCTACGGCGATGCCACGAACGTCGCCTGGACCGTGCGGCAGCTCGAACGGGCCGGTGTGGCGGGCCTGTTCGTCGAGGACCAGCCGCTGCCCAAGCGGTGCGGTCACATGAACGGCAAACGTGTGGTCCCCGTCGAGGAGATGGTCGCCAAGATCCGGGCGGCGGTCGACGCCCGCTCCGACGGGGAGATGCTGATCATGGCCCGCACGGACGCGCTGGCGGTGCACGGCATCGACGACGCCATGGCACGGGCCCACCGCTACATCGACGCCGGAGCGGACGCCGTCTTCGTCGAGTCGCCGACCACCGAGAAGCAACTGCGGCGCATCGCCGGTGAGATCACCGCCGCGCGCGGCATCCCCACCATGGCCAACATCATCCCCGGTGGCGCCACCCCGCTGCTCACCGCCGGGGAGCTGCAGGGGATCGGGTTCTCCATGGTGATCTATCCCACCGTCGCCTCGTACACCATCGCCCGTGCCGTCGCCGACGTCGTCACCGGCCTGCTCGCCACGGGCGACGTGTCGGCCCTGGCGGCGGACATGGTGGACTTCGGGCAGTTCAACGAGCTCGTCGGGCTGGACCGGATCAGGGCGAAGGAGCGGGAGTACCTCCACGGCCCCGGCGGCGACGGGCGGAGTGACTCCTCCATGGTCGACCGGCTTCCGGCGGACCCGGCGTCCTGCCCCACCCACGGCGGAGGCGGACGATGACGGAATCCCCGGTCACCCTGATCACCGGGGCCAGCAGCGGGATCGGTGCCGCTACGGCCCGGTTGCTGCTGGGGCTCGGTCACCGGGTCGCGGTCACCGCGCGCGGGGAGGAGCGGCTCCGGCGTTTCGCCGAGGACCTCGCCCGCCCCGAGGCGGTGCTCGCCGTGCCCGGGGACGCGAGCGAGCCCGCGGAGGTGCGGGCGGCCGTCGCAGCCACTGTGGAGCGCTTCGGCCGGCTGGACAACGCCGTGGCCAACGCGGGCTTCGGCGCGGCCGGCACGCTGGCCGACGGCGACCCCCGGCAGTGGCGCGCCATGGTGCTCACCAACGTGCTGGGCCCCGCTCTGCTGATCAACGCCGCGCTGCCGGAACTCACCCGCACCCGCGGCCGGATCGTGCTGGTCGGCAGCGTCGCCGGGCAGGTCACCATGCCCGGCAACCTCTACGGCGCCACCAAGTGGGCGGTGACCGCCCTGGCCGAGAACACCCGTCGCCTGGTGGCCGGATCCGGTATCGGCGTCACCCTCGTCGCTCCCGGCCGGGTCGACACCGACTACTGGGACCGGCCCGGCGGCACACCCCGACCGGACGACGCCCCGATGCTGACGGCCGACCAGACCGCCGCCTCGATCGTCTGGGCCCTGACCCGGCCGCCCGGCGTCGACGTCACCGCCGTGACGATCCGACCGACCGGCCAGGAGATCTGAACGGACGGGGAGGGGCCCGGGTGGCCTGTCTGCCAGGCGACCCGGGCCCCTCCATCGCGGCCGGGGTACGTCAGTACCGGTGGGCGGGGCGTCGACGGGCCGGTCCGTCGTCCGTGGCGTGGCCGACCAGTCCGGCCGCCGTCATCGCCAGCACGCAGCTCAGTGCCCCGGTGAGCACGTTGTTCCAGATCATCCCGGCCGAGGCGTGGTGTCCGGCCGTGACGACCCACGGGGCGATCACCAGGAACAGGCCGGCCGGGATGGCGGCCCGGGCCTGGGCCGGCATCCGGTCCGGTGCGACGGACAGGCCGATACCGAGCAGGGCGACGGCGATGCCGAGGACGAGGTTGGTGGTGGTCAGTGCGCGGTTGCTCGCGTCGAAGTGGACCATCCACCCCGAGAGGGCCAGGTAGAGGCCGGTCAGGGTGAGGGTGCCCGCCACCGCCTTCGCCTTGGGGCCGTCCAGGACGCGGGCGTACCTGGCCCGCATCTCGGTCACGTCGGGGTGGTCGGACAGGTCGTTGGAGTGCTGGGAGAGGTCGGACATGCGACCCGCCTCCTTCGTTCTGGGGTGTGCGGCTGAAGTGGCCTCCGCTGTGCGGTGGTTCTCCGCCCGGGGACGGCGGACGCCCTGCGCGTCGCCGTCCCGACCGACGCTAGGACGGCGGTCCGGTGCGGCGGTTCCCCCGACCGGTCGACGGGGCGGGGGAGCCGTTGCCCGGTCGGGGGAACCGCCGCACCGGTGGACACCCGGTTCCCCCGGCGGGAGGGCCGACCGGAGGAAGCCGGGGCGAAGGGGCCGGAGCGACGGTGGACGACGGCGGGACCGGATCGGGGGGCCGGACGTCGCCAGGGGGTGCCGTCGGGTGGAGTCCGTGCGTGCTCTGGCCACCCGACGGCAGCCTCGCCCCGGCACCTGCCCCGGCCCCCGCCACCCGCTCCGCCGCTCGGTCGCACGACCGTGCCACCGACGGCGAACCACCGTTCTCCCGAAGGGAATTCACCCATGACCAGCAAGGCGAGCACCATGCGAATCGCGGTCGTCGGCGGCATCGTCGCGACCACCGTCGGCCTGGCGGGATCGGCCGTCGCCGCCACCCCCGGGCCGCACCCGGACCGGCATGCCGCCGCCGTCCCGGCCGCCCCGGCGGTGCCGAGGGCGTCCGCCCCCGCCGTCCCGGAGCCGACGGCCCCGGCGGTGCCGAAGGCGTCCTCCGCGACGGCGGTGGCGCACCCGGCGATCACCGCGAAGCCGTCGACCCACTCGGTGCGGGCCTGGCACCAGTTCCGGGTGACCGGCACCACGAGCGGCATCGCGCCGGGCAGCCTCGTCACCCTGCAGCAGGAGCAGCACGGCAGGTTCGTCTCCCTGCCTGCGTCGATGCACACCGGCCACCGCGGCGCCTACGACCTGAGGGTGGAGCTCGGCATCAAGGGCCCGAACGACCTGCGCATCATCAGCGGGAACACCGCCGCGTCCCCGGTCTTCACGGTCACCGTGCGCTGATCCGACCCACCGGGCGGCGCCGGACGCCGGCCTTCGAGGGCGAAGTCCTCAGGGCCGGTGTCCGGCAGCGCAGTTCGGGTGACGGAGGTCTTACGGCTGTTCCGGGGTGTAGGTGGTCACCCCTGCTGGGGGAGGGGGCCCAGGAGTCTGGCGGTGTAGGCGGCGAGTTGGGCCCGCAGCCGCTCGCGGGGCACCTGTTCGTGGCCGGCCAGGTACTCGACGAGGTCGGCGCGGGTGGCGGCGAGCAGGGCGTGCGCGGTGAAGGCGCTGTCAGTGAGCCCGGGGATCTGTTCCAGCACGGCTTGCAGCGTGCGGTGCCAGCGGTCGTAGTGCGCTGCCCGGTAAGGGCTGTCGCTGCTGCCGGCCGACTCCAGGGCCAGGGCGAGGTGGCGGTTGTCGAGCTTGAAGCACAGCACGGCGTCGAGGAGTGCGGGTACCCGTTGCAGGGGTGGGGCGCCGGGCCCGAGGGGTGGCGGGCCTGCCTCGATCGCGATCCTGACCGGTTCCAGCCGCGCTTCGTAGAGGGCGTGGATCAGGCCGGTGCGGTCGCCGAAGCCGCGGAAGAGCGTGGCCTTGCCGACGCCGGCGGCGGCGGCGATGTCGGCCATGGTGACGGCCTCGGGGCTCTCGCAGTGCGCGAAGAGGTCGTCGGCGGCCGCCAGGACGGCCTCCCGGTTGCGGGCCGCGTCCTTGCGCGGCCGGCGCTCGGCGACGGGTTCCACGGATCCTCCGGTTGTGAAGCGGACCGCCGGTCCGTATTGTCGAGCCCGTAAGCGGACCCGCGGTCCGTATCG
This sequence comes from Kitasatospora sp. NPDC089509, assembly GCF_044749365.1. Classification (NCBI taxonomy): domain Bacteria; kingdom Bacillati; phylum Actinomycetota; class Actinomycetes; order Kitasatosporales; family Streptomycetaceae; genus Kitasatospora; species Kitasatospora sp. NPDC089509. Next base: position 109,109 of record NZ_JBIVHS010000016.1, read on the forward strand.
TACGGGATGGAGCACCCATGACCATCGGCCCATCGGCGACGGACGTCTTCCGTCACGGCCTGCGACTGCTGCTCGACAAGGACGACGCCGGCCGGATCGGCCTCTGGCACGAGGACGGAGCGCTGGAGTTCCCCTTCGCGCCGGACCCCGCGGCCGACTTCACGAGGAGCGCCCGATGAGCACGGCCCGCGCCACCCTGGTCATCGGCGCCACCGGCACCACCGGCAGCCGCGTCACCGCCCGTCTGGTCGCCCGCGGGCACCGGGTCAAGGCCGCGAGTCGCCGCGCCACCCCGGTGGCCGGCGCCGAGGCGGTCCGCTTCGACTGGCACGATCCCGCGACCTTCGCCGCCGCCCTGAGCGGCACCGACCGGGTCTACCTCGTCCCGCCGATCGGCGCGATGGAACCGGCCGCCGTCATGCTGCCCTTCCTCGAACAGGCCCGCGCCGCCGGGGTGCGCCGTGCGGTGCTGCTCAGCTCCTCGGCGATCCCCGCCGGGGGCCCGGCCACGGGACCGGTCCACCGGGCCCTGCCCGAGCTCTTCGAGGAGTGGGCGGTGCTGCGGCCCTCCTGGTTCATGCAGAACTTCACCGGCGACCACCCGCACGCCCACAGCGTGCGGACCGACGGTGTCCTGCTCACGGCGACCGGCGAGGGACGGGTCGGCTTCGTCGACGCCGACGACATCGCCGCCGTCGCCGTGCACGCCCTGACCGACCCGCAGGCCCCCGACACCGACCTCGTCCTCACCGGGCCGCAGGCCCTGAGCTACGCCGACGTCGCCGTGATCCTCGCCGAGGTCACCGGCCGGCCGGTCGTCCACCGGCGGCTGACCGACGAGCAGATGCGCGAGCACCTGACCGGCACCGGCATGCCCGCCGAGTTCGCCGCCATGCTCGCCGCGATGGACCGCGCCATCGCCGAGGGCGCCGAGGACCGCGTCACCGACACCGTCCAGCGCCTCACCGGCCGCCCGCCGCGCGGCTTCCGTTCCCTGGTGGAACAGGAACCGGCATGAGACGCCCGCCCCGGCGCTCAGGGCCCGACCGGCCACGGACACGAGGCCGCCGGCCGGGACCAGACGCTCCGACTCCGTCCGTCGTGGCACCAGGCGCCTGCCGGGGCGCCGGTGTCCGGGCCCGGCGTCGCGAACAGCGGCACCCCCGGGGACGGGGTGAGCGCGCCGGCGCAGGCCGCGTACGGAGGGTCGACGCCGAGGCAGCCCGTCGGCCACCTGTCGGGAGCGGGCCGAGGCCGTGAGCGGCTGAGCAGGTGCGAGAAATCGGCCGGTTGCTGGGGTACGCCGCTGCAGCTCTCGCTGAGTTCACCGGTCGTCGGGCAGGCCCGGTCGCGGCCGACCGACCAGAAGGCGAGCAACTGGATGCCCTTGTCGTCGGCGAAGGCGGCCAGGGTCCTGGCGTCCTCGGCGGAGAAGACCTCGTTGGTGAAGTCGTTCACCCCGATCCTCGGGGTGTTGCCCTGCATCCTCCACAGCTCGGCGGTCGTCTTCTCGGGCCAGATCTGCGCCATCTGTTCGAGGAGTCCCTCGGCAGCCTCGACGGCCGCACCGCCCATGTCCAGGTCGGGGCCGTAGTCCATGGTCATGATGTTGACCACGGAGACGGTGACGCCCCGCTCCTTGGCGTTCCGCAGCAGCCGGACGGCGTCGGGTGACAGGCCGTCGGGGTTGACGGGAAGCGTGTAGTGCACGTGCAGGGTGCGGCCGATGGCGGCGTACTCGCGCTGCAGCGCGGCCACGGCCTGGTCCCGGCGATCGACCGAGACGGTGTCGTCCACCGCGGCGCCCTCGACGTCGAAGTCGATCCTGGTCAGGTCGAGTGCGTCGACGACCCGCCGGTAGGCGGCCTTCAGCGCGTCCACCGAGTCGCAGGCCCGGGCGAGTTCGGTGCCGAATCCACCGCCGAACGAGACGATGACATCGCCGCCGTCGGCCCGCAGCCGGCTCACGGCGCTCGGCCACCCCTCCTCCGTCACCGGGATGGTGCCGTCGAACGCGCCGTTGCAGCCGCCGTCGCTGAGGACGAAGCCGAGCGTGAAGTAGTCGAGCCCCGTGGCCCGGTGGGCCTCGGTCAGGAGGTCCCCCGAATCCCAGGTCCCGAGGAACGGGGCGGTGTAGCGGGGCGGGAAGCCCGGGCCCGGCAGGGTGTCGGCGCGCCCGGAGGAGGGGGCGGCCAGCACGGTGGCGGCGGCGAGCAGCAACGGAACGAGGCCCGAGGCCAGTTGGGAGGTGCGGCGCATCGATGTCCTCACGTTCGGACCGACCGGGAACCTGCCGCAGCACAGTACGGACGCCCTCTCCACGACTGCCCCCGAACCGCTGCGCGGCGGCCCCCGTTCCCCCGTCCGGAGCATCCGGCGGCTCAGAGCGAGGTGTCGTGGTGGCCCGCCTGCTCCCTCCGGTGGCGGGGGAGCCGGTGGGACTCGACCGGGCGTCCGTCGACGAGGTGTTCGGTGACGATGCGGCCGGCGACGGCCGGGTCGACGCTCCCGTACCAGACGTCGTCCGGCTGGACGGTGACGACCGGGGCCTGGTTGCAGGGGAACTGGCAGCCGGTCTGGGTGACCAGTACGTCGTCGTCGCCGAGGCCCTGCGCCGCCAGTTCCCGTACCAGGGCGCGTGCGCCCTCCTCCGCGCCCAGGGCCGTGCAGCGCGGGCCCCGGCAGACCAGGACCTGGTGCCGGTGGCCGGTGACCTCCTCCCAGGCCGCGGAGGTGAGGCCGGGCTCCGAGCCGGTGACGGCCTTCGTCGCCGCGGCCACCGTGGCGACCGCGTCCGGCGAGTCGGCGAGACGGGTCGCGACGAGGAGTTCGGGGCGGTGGCCCGCGCGTTCGCGCCACCAGTGTGCGGCGATCCGCCGCAGCCAGGACTGGGCCGGGCCGGAGCCCGCGAGGCGGACGCCGACCAGGACCACGGTCTCGGTGCCGGCATCGGCCAGCCTGGTCAGCTCGGCGGACAGGGAGGGGTCCGCCTGCTGCAGGAAGGCGATCGAGGCCCGGTGCGCCGCCGCCGTCCGGAGCAGCTCGTCACGACGGACGGCCTCCCCGATCGACATGCCGACCAGGACCACGGCGGCGCGAGGGGAGAGGGGGGTCATGGCGAAGTCCCTTCGGGGAGCAGTCCGTTCCACCGGATGTGCGGCCGGTCGTGCCGGGGGTGGCGTTCCACGGTGGCGTCGACGCCGTAGACCCGGGCGATCATGGCGGAGGTGAGCACCTCGGAGCTGGGCCCGTGGGCGACCAGCCGGCCGTCGCGCAGGACGGCGACCTCGTCGCAGTAGGCGGCGGCGAGTTCGAGGTCGTGCAGTGCGGCCACCGTGGTGATGCCCAGCCCGCGGACGGTTTCGAGGAAGCCGAGCTGGTGGCGCAGGTCGAGGTGGTTGGTGGGCTCGTCGAGCAGGAGCACGCCGGGCTCCTGCACCAGCGCCCGCGCGAGCTGGACCCGCTGCCGCTCGCCGCCCGACAGCGTCGGCCAGGAGCGGTCGAGCAGGTGGCCGACGTCGGCCGCGGCGACGGCCTCGGCGAGCACGGACCGCTCGTGGGCGTCGGCGGCGGAGTTCGGCGGCACCGGCCAGCGGCCCCGGTGCGGTGTGCGTCCGAGTTCGATGACCTGACGGACCGGCAGCGCCAGCCGGGTGTCCGCCTGCTGCTCCATGAAGGCCACCTGGCGTGCGCGTCGGCGGGCGGTGAGCGCGTGGAGGTCCGCGCCGTCCAGGAGGACCCGTCCCGCGCTCGGCCGGGTCAGTCCGGCGACCGCGCGCAGCAGGGTGGTCTTCCCGGCGCCGTTGGGCCCGAGCAGGCCGGTGATCCGGCCGGGGCCGAACGCGACCGAGACCGCGTCCAGGAGGGTGGCTCCGCCGATCCGCACGCCGAGGTCCTCCGTGCGCAGGTCGACGGGGGAGGTCACGGTCACAACGCCCTCCCGTCGGCCCGCCCCTGGCGCCACAGCAGCCAGGCGAAGAAGGGCGCTCCGAGCCCGGCCGTGATGACGCCGACGGGGATCTCCCGGTCGGGGAGGACCGAGCGCGCCAGGACGTCGCTGCCCACCAGGAGGGACGCGCCCACCAGGGCCGACACGGGCAGCAGCAGGGCGTGCCGCGGTCCGCAGACGAGCCGGACCAGATGGGGGACGACCAGGCCGAGGAACCCGATCACGCCGGTGTTGGCGACCAGGCACGCGGTCACCAGCGCGGCGGTGGCGATCAGCAGCCAGCGGGTGCGGTCGACGTGGACGCCGAGGGAGCGGGCGGCGGTCTCGCCGAAGGCGAAGGCGTCCAGGTCGCGGGCCGAGGAGGCGAGGACCGTGACGCCGATCAGCGCGACCGCGACCAGGAACACGGCGGTGGGCCACCGCACGCCGGCCACCGAACCCAGCGTCCACTCCATGACACCGCGCGCCGCGTTGCGGTCCCCGAGGACCATCACGACGAACGAGGTGTAGGCCCCGCACAGCTGTCCCACCGCGACGCCGGCCAGCACGGTACGGGAGCTCGGCAGCGAGCGGGTGCGCGCGCCGGCCAGGGCCAGCACGACGACGGTGGCGAGCAGGGCGCCGGCGAAGGCCGCCAGCGCCACCGCGCCGGTGCCCACGGCGCCGGACACGCCGACGCCGAGCACGATCACGGTGACCGCGCCGACGGCGGCTCCCTCCGAGATCCCGAGCAGGAAGGGATCGGCCAGGTCGTTCCCGGTCAGCGTCTGCAACACCGCACCGCAGACCGCGAGGCCGGCGCCGGTGGCGGCCGCTCCCAGCACCCGGGGCAGCCGCAACTGCCAGACGATCTGGTCGTCCAGCAGGGTCACGTGCGGGTCGGCCAGCCCGAGCCGGCGCACCACGACGTCGATCACCGTCCGGACCGGCTCGGGCTGCGAGCCGACGGCGAGGCCGAGGAGCACGGTGGCCAGGAGCAGGGCCGCACCGACGGCCAGGGCCGCCGTCGCGCGGCCCCGACCTGCGGGCCGCACGACGGCGTGGGGTGCGGTGGTCATGAAGCCGGGTGCAGTTGACCCAGTCCCGCGGACACCTTGGCGGCGCCGTCGGCGAGCAGCACGCCGGGAGTCGACTCCGAGAACGGGACCACCACGAAGGCCTTGCGCTGAACGGCGCCGAGCTTGCTCAGCACCGGGTCCTGCTCCAAGTAGTCGATCTTGGACTGGGCCGTGTCCCAGCTCGCGTCCGCGAGGACGATGGCGTCCGGGTCCGCCGCGACGACCTTCTCCCAACTCACGTTCTGCCAGCCGCCGGGCAGGTCCGCGAAGACGTTGCGGGCGCCCACGGCGTCCAGCACGAGCTGCGGCCCGCCGTGGCCGGCGCCGACGAACGGCGTCTTGGTGTCCGAGTCGAACCACAGGACCTTCAGGTCCTTGCCCGCGGCCGTCGCCTTGAACTGGGCCAGCTGCTGCTCCTGCTGCTGCTGGATCGCGGCGGCCCGGTCCTGGACGCCGAAGACCTTGGCGACGTCGGTCAGTTCGCCCCACACCGACTGCCAGGTGGTCGGCGCCACCTTGCTCTTGTCCGAGCAGCCGAACGGGGACACGTACGACGGGATGCCCTGGCCCTGCAGTTCCTCCCGGGTGCCCGCGACCTTGTCGGAGAACGCGCTGGCGTAGGAGGAGTACAGGAAGTCCGGACGGGCCGCGAGGAGCTTCTCCTTCGTCGGGTACTTCTCGGAGAGCACCGGGACTGAGTCGTAGGCCGCCTTCCACTTCTCCGGAATGGAGTCGTCGAGGTAGGCGGTACCGGCCATCCGGGACTGGAGGCCGAGGGCCAGGGCCACTTCGGTGGCACCCTCGTTGAGCGTCACCAGCCGGGCGGGCGGTGCGCCGACCGTCACGGTGGTCCCGCAGTTGTCCACGCTGACCGGCGCGGCGCTGCCGGTCGCCCCGGCGGAGGTGCTGGGCGCGGGGGCGCCGGTGCAGGCGCCGAGCACGCCGGTGAGCAGGAAGGCCGTGGCGGCCGCCCGGCCGACGCGGATCGGACCGGTGGGACGTATCGGACTCATGGGACGTACGGAACGTATGGATCGGACCGGACGCGGCAGACCGCTGGGCACGTGTTCTCCAAAACCCTCGTGGAACATGTCGCGCCGTGGCCGGTCTCCTGGCTTCCGCATCGACGTGCCGCGGCCGACCTTCCCGAGCGGACCTTGAGGTCCGCCCAGTGGCCCTGACCGCTGGGCGAGCCGGTCAGCGAGGGCCGCGGAACTCCGCGGCAACAGTGGCGAGGGCCGCACCGGACTCAGACCGGTTTCCCGTACACCACGGCGATGGCACGGTATCAGGCGAGGTCAGGGCGGTGTCGGCCAGGTCTTGGGTGACTGTTTACCCGGTGGGACGGCAAGGGCCGCCGCCCGCGGGACGGGCGGCGGCCGGTGGGGTGTCAGCCGAGGGTCCAGTGCTGGAGCACCGAGCCGGTGTCCGGCCGCTGGGTGACCAGCGCGCCGTCGGCGGTGGAGGCGGTGGTGAGGAGCAGGCCGGTGTGGACGTTGGTCAGGGTGTAGGTGCCGTCCGGGAGTCGGGTGGCGGTCCAGTGCTGGTTGTCGTTGCCGGTGCAGGTCCACTGGATGACGGCGGTGCCGGGGGCGGTGGAGCCGCCGTTGTCGTCCGCGCAGAGCTGGGACTCGGCGTTGACGAGCTGGTAGGAGCCGTCGGGCTGCCGGGTGAACTGCCAGTTCTGGTTGGCGCCGCCGTTGCGGGTCCAGGTGATCAGCTGGGTGCCCGCGGTGGTGCTGTGGCCGGGGTCGTCGAGGGCCTTGCCGCTCGCGGTGAGGGTGTGGGTGCCGTCGAGGTTGCCGCCGGCGGTGCCGACGGCGGTCATGGTGAGGGTCTGCTGGGCGGCGGTGCGGCCGCCGCCGACGCTGCTGCCGCTGGTGTCGGTCCAGTTGCGGGGTGCGGCGGTCTCGGCGGTGCCGCCGTTGCCGGCGGTCAGGCCGATGACCAGGCCGCTGTAGCGGTTGACCAGGCGGTAGCCGCCGCTTCCGGTGGTGTCGGGCAGGACGAACCACTGCTGGCCGACGGCGGCCGTACCGGTGGCGGGGGCGGTGACGGTGGGCTTGGCACCCCAGGCGCGGCCCGCCGTCCCGGTGGCGTCGACGCCGAGCAGCTGGCCGCTGCCGGCGTTGCTGATCCGGTAGGAGCCGTCGCCGTTGCCGGTGAAGGTCCAGGTCTCCAGGGCGGAGCCGGTCGGGGCGGCGGTGGAGGCGGTGGCGGAGCCGTTCGCGGCCTGGGTCAGGATCCGGCCGTCGCCGCTGGCGATCCGGTAGGTCCTGGCCGGGTCGAAGGGCGCGACGGCGGGGGAGCTGGAGTCGACGGTGACGTTGGCGTACTCGCCGTCCGACTTGGCACAGGCGATCGAGCAGTAGGAACGGAAGGTCTTGCCGATGACGGTGGTGCTGGTGAGGTTGGCGCTGTCCAGCATCCAGCGGTACCAGGAGCCGGAGGTGTAGCTGCCGGAGTCGCCGGCCAGGTGCCACTGCTGGGTGGCGAGGTCGTCGGTGACGTAGAACTGCTGCGGGGCCGTACCGGAGACCACCTCGGGTTCGCCGATGTACAGGCCGAGGTAGGCGTCGTAGGAGACGTTCATGATGAACAGCTGCGACTTGGCGGGCAGCACCCCGGCCGCGACCTGCTGGTCGACGCTGCCGGTGTTGGCCGGGTCGTAGTCCTGGGCGACGGGGGTGTAGCCGCTGGGGGCGGCGCTGGTGGCCGGGACCATGTTGCTCTCCAGGCCGCCGGTGCCGGGCTGGGTCCAGCTGCCGTCGTACCACTTCTGCCAGGTGCCGGGCGCCATCTTGCCGGAGATCGGGGCGCGGGCGACGTGCGCCAGGCCGCCGTTGCTGCCGCCGACGCCCGCCTTGGGGACGATCCGGGAGCCGTAGAAGACGTAGAAGTAGCCGGAGGCGGTGTCGACGAACAGCCGCTGGTCGCCGTCGCCGTAGTTGTACGTCTGGTTCGGGAACGCCGAGTTGTCGCCCCGGGTGGTGCTGTACGGGGAGGTGATGGCGTGGCCGGAGATGGTCCAGGTGTGGCCCTGGTCGTGGGAGACGGCGGTGTCGATCGCGTCGTAGTGCAGGCCGTCGCCGAAGGGCTGCGGGGTGAACTCGTTGTGCACCAGGCCGTGCCAGTCGCCGGTGTCCGGGTCGACCCAGAGGCCGACCAGGTCGCAGTAGTTCGGCTGGGAGTAGCCCGAACCGGCGGGCGCGGAGGTGGAGTTGACGCCGGTGGGGCTGTGGTTGCAGCGCCAGGTGGTGTCGTTGTTCCGGTCGTTCGGGTTGGCCGGGTTCACGGCGTTGTCGAGGCCGGAATCCGGGGTGGCGGTCTCGAAGTTGCTGCCGGTGTAGAAGTTCCACTGGCGGGAGTCGGTCGCGCCGTAGAGCGAGTGGGACTCCTGGAAGTGGAAGGTGCCGTCCTTGTCGAGGAAGGGGGCGGCGGGGGTGTCGTCGGCGTAGTTGTACGGGCCGGTGGAGCCGATGGTGACGGTGTACCCGGCCGAGGAGGGGGCGGACGGTTTCGCCGAGGCCGTGGTGCCGAAGGTGGTGCCGCCGACCAGGGCCAGGGTCAGGGCGGTCACCGCGCCGAGCACTTTTCGTCGAGGAGCTGACACAGGGACTCCTTCTGCTCTCGGGGCCCTGGGGTGGGGGTGGGCCCCGGGTGTACCGGCGCCGGGGGTCGGCGTCGGCGGGTCGGGGTGGGGGTCCCGACCGGCTCGTGGGGTGGTGCGGCGGGGGAGGTCAGCTGTCGGACATCCGGAAGTCGTAGTGCGCCGGGACCGGCAGGTCGGGGTGGACGGCCAGCCAGAGGGTGTCCAGGGAGACCTCGCCCTCACGCATGTTGTCCACCCGGATGCCCTCGGCCAGCAGCCGGCGCACCCGGTCGTCGTCGCCGAGGGCGTGGGCGGCAGTGGCCTCGGCGAGCCGGATCCGGCCGTGGGCGCGGGTCGCCGCGGGCAGGGCTTCGATCACGGCCATGGCCTGCTGCGCGCGGTCGGCGGCCAGCAGGGCGTCCAGCGTCTCGATCGTCAACTCCCTTAGCTCCGTGCGGAGCTGATGGGCCTCGGACATCAGGTCGGCGGCTTCCCGCCGGTCGGCGGTGAGGAAGGCCAGCGCGCGCAGGGCCCAGGGGGTGCGCTGCTCGCCGAGGGAGCGCTTGAACGCCTCGCGGGCCGGGTCGGGCTCGCCGTCGGCCAGGCGCAGCAGGCCGAGCTGGTACAGGGCGTGCCAGTCCTCGGCGTGCTGCTCCAGCCGGGTGCGCCAGTGGGTGCCGGTGACCGGGGCGGCGGGTGGGTCGCTGATCGGGAGGGTGTCGGTGGTGAGCAGCCGCCGCCAGGGCTCCTGTTCGGGGCCCGGGGTGCCGAACGGCAGCAGGGGGGAGGACGGGAGGTGGCCGGCCTCGATCTCCAGGGCGGCCCAGCCGGATCCCTCGGCGAGCTGCTCCACGGGTTCCCCGAAGGCGGCGGCCTGTCGGTGGGCCGCGTCCAGGGCGGCGGGCGGCAGGAGCTGGGCGAGAGCCGCGCCGGTTGCTTCCCTGGCCTGGTCCCAACTGCCGTGCACCGCAAGCGGGTCGACGCTGAGCAGCCCGTACGCCTCGGTCCAGGACCAGGTCGCGCCGCCGGGCATCGGCAGGTGTTCCAGCTGGGTGCGGGCCAGGCCGGCCTGGATCTCCAGGTAGGCGGCGTCCGGGCCGGAGAGCCATTCCTGCCAGTGCCGGCCGCCGGTGGAGGTGCCCCAGCAGAACAGCTTGCGGCCGCGCAGCCGGTCGGTGGAGGCCTGGACCAGGCCGGTGCCCTCCGCGTCCAGCGCGGCGATCCACCGGCGTTCGCCGTCCGGCAGGTCGAGGAAGTAGTCGGCGGCGCGGGCGACCCGGCCGGGGTAGCTGCGGTCGCCGCCGTCCAGGTGGGGGAAGCCGACCCGGGTGAGGTCGCTGACGTAGTCGCAGTGGAAGGCGTGGTCGGCCGGGCCGATCACCCGGGTGCCGGCGTCCTGGGGGACGGCGATGTTGGACCACCAGTAGACCGGGGTGGTGTGCGGGGCGGGGTTGTGGAGTTCGACGTGGACGAGGAGGACGGGCGATCCGGCGGGCAGCCAGGCGTCCAGTCGCAGCACCACCCGGCGCAGCCGCTCGAAGGCGTACATCCGCAGCACCGGGGTGCCGTCCGGCGCGGTGAGGCGGACGGCGTGCAGCGGCTCGCAGGTGAGCGGCCAGTGGCCGGTCATGCCGAGGTTCCACTCCACCCCGCCGGCCAGCCAGGCGTCGCGCAGCGCGAGGTTGGCGGGCTGGAGGACCGGGTTGCGGTGCAGCAGCTCGCGGCCGCTCGGCCGGTGGACGAGTGACCAGAGCCGGCCGCCGAGCGAGGGAAGGAAGGTCGCGGTCAGCTGCTCGTTCTCCAGGACCACGGACGGCAGTCGGCGTTCGCCGCGGTGGCGGTCGTAGTCGCCCTGCCGGGTGTACGGCAGCAGCGAGGGCGGGGCGCCGTAGGCGAGGTTGCGGCGCATCTCCTCGTCCACCCCGGCGCCGTCGGCGGTGGAGGGGGAGAGGCCGTGCAGGATCGGCAGCACCCCGGCGGCCGGGTCGGCCGTCCCGTCGATCCGCAGCAGGTCGGTGCGCAGCGAGGAGGTCATTTTCCGATTCCAACCGTCATGCCCTGGATGATCCGGGTCCCCATCCAGGAGAACAGCGCGATCATCGGGGCGAGGATGATGCAGACTCCGGCGAACGTGGTGCCGTAGTCCAGGCCGTTGAACTGCTGGGAGGCGACGAACGAGGAGAGCGCCACCGGGAGGGTGACGTGGCTCTGGCTGTTCGTCAGCACGATCGCGAAGAGGGTCTCGTTCCAGCCGGTGATGAACTGCAGCAGGAACGCGGTGATCAGCCCGCCGCGGGCGACCGGCAGGACCACCTGGAGGAAGGTGCGCAGCGGTCCGGCGCCGTCCAGGACGGCGGCCTCCTCCAGGGAGCGCGGGATGCCGGAGAAGAAGCCGGTCAGCAGGAAGACGGTGAAGGGCATGGCCAGGCCGATGTAGACCAGGCCGAGTCCGAGGTCGCTGTCGGTGAGGTCGACCTGGGCCAGGCCGACGAACAGCGGCACCACCAGCACCTGGCCGGGGACGCCGAGGCCGAGGGCGAAGAGCAGGGAGACGGCGGAGGAGGTGCGGGAGCGGCGCCGGGCCAGCGCGTAGGCGCAGGGCGCGGCGAGGGCGATCGCCAGCAGCGAGGAGCAGACGGCGACGACGACGCTGTTCAGCGCGGCCTGGGCGAAGCCGCCCTCGTCCAGGGCGGTGGTGTAGTTGCCGAAGCTCAGGGCGTCGGGGAGGGCGAAGTTGTGTTTGAGGATGTCGGGGCCGTCGCGCAGCGAGGTGAGCAGGATCCACAGGAGCAGCAGCAGGTTGGCGGCGACGACGGTCCAGACGACCGCCGTGCCGATCCGGACCGCCGGGCCTGCCGATCGGCGGGTGCCGGGCACGGTGGTGGCCTTTCGTAGCGGGTTCATCGGCTGGGGGCTCGATTCGGTACGCATGCGGCTCAGTACTCGATCGGTTCGCGGCGCAGCAGCCGGCGCAGGACGACCGTCACCACGGTGACCATCAGCAGGGTGACCACGGCGGCGGCCGTCGCGACGCCCAGCCGGGGGACGGTGGCCCGCGGGAAGGCCTCGGCGTACACGTACATGGCGGTGTTCCAACTGTCCACCGGGGGGAAGCGGTTGCTGCTGCCGCCGAAGAGCAGGATGAGCTCGAAGATCTTCACCGAGCTGACCGTCCAGAGCACCGCGCAGACCGAGATGACGTCCCAGGCGCAGGGCAGGGTGACGTGGCGGAAGCGCTGGAAGGCGTTCGCCCCGTCGAGTTCGGCGGCCTCGTACAGGTGGGGCGGGATCTGGTCGACGGCGGCCATGATGATCGAGGTGTAGTAGCCGGTGGCCGTCCAGATCACGGTGCCGAGGACCATCGGGAACAGGTTGGTGGTGGAGAGCCACTTCGGCGGGGTGGTCACCCCGAGGAACTCCAGCGCCTGGTTGACCGGGCCGGAGGGGGAGAACAGGAAGCCGGCCGCGATGCCGAAGACCATGCCGTTGACGAGGGAGGGGAAGAAGAGCACGGACCGGGCGAACAGCCGGCCCTTCATCTCCCGCAGCACCAGGGTCAGCAGGAAGCTGATCAGGAAGGTGATCGTGCCGCCGACCGCCATCAGCGCCAGGGTGTTGACCAGCGAGGTGCGGAACACCGGGTCGTCGAAGAGCTGTTGGTAGTTCTTCAGGCCGCGCCACTGCATGTCGCCCATGCCGTCCCACTTGTACAGGCTGGTCCACACGGCGTAGCCGACCGGGGCGAGGAACAGCACCGCGTAGGCGAGCAGTGCGGGGGCGGTGAACGGCCAGAATGTCCGGCGCTGTTGGCGTTCGTGGGGGCCCGCGCCGGGTGGGCGGCGGGCGGTGCGGGCGGCCCGCACGCCGGGGGTCCGGGGCCGGTGCTGGATCGTGGTCGCCACCGGCTCAGCCCTGGGTCTTCCAGTACGCGACCTGGTCGGCCTTGCACTTGGCGGTGAACCGGGCGGCGTCGGTCTGTCCGTGCCAGAAGTCCAGGAAGTTCTGCTCGAACACCTTGGCCGACCAGTCGCCGGCCACGCCGTCGTAGGGCAGCCGGACGGTCGGGGCACTGAGCGACTTCTGGGCGTCCTCCAGGCCGGCGGGGGCGGGGACGTCGGTGCGCGGGGTGAGGTTGAGGGCGGTGGTGGCCATCCCCGAGACCTGCTTCTTCTGCAGGAAGAAGGCGATGAACTTCTCGGCGGCCCCGGCGTTCTTGGCCCGCTTGGGGATCGAGAAGCCGAACAGCGAGACGTCCGGGGTCTTGGCGCCGGGCGGCAGGATGGAGCCGAACTTCCAGCCGGTCGGGACCTGCTTGGCGACCTCGCCGGTGACGTAGCTGCCGTCCATGTAGAAGGCCGCCTTGCCGCCAGCCCAGTTGGTCTCCTGGGCGGGGTACTTGGTGGCGTCGTAGCCGGGGATGAGGTGGCCGCCCTTGATCAGCTGCTCCAGGTCCTGGGCGGCCTTGAGGACGGCCGGATCGTCCCAGAGGGCGCCGGTCCGGTCGGCGGAGAGCTTGGCGAAGTCGATTCCGGCGGCGTTCAGCAGGTAGTCGAAGTAGAGGCCGTTGGTCCACGGGTCCTCGCCCTCGGAGGCGAGGCAGGCCTTGCCCTTGGCCTTGAGGGCGTCGCACACCTTGAGCAGGCCGGGCCAGTCGGTGGGGGCGCTCGGCATCGCGGCGGCGAGGTCGGGGTCGGCGGCGTTGTAGAACATGCCGGTGGTGGCCAGGTAGTAGGGGATCAGGTAGTGGTTCTGGCCGGACGGGTCCTTGGGCAGCACGTCGAGGTACTTGGCCGGGACGACGGCGGAGACCGGGACGTTCTCGCCGGGGACCTGGAGGGACAGCACGGGGGAGAGGTCCAGGGCCTGGCCGGCGGCGGCCACCGAGCCGTAGACCACGTCGTTGGACTCGTCCCAGAGGTCGGGGGCCTGGTTGGCGGCGATCGCCGGGCCGATCTTCTTGGCGATGTCGCGACCGGTCCAGTTGACGGTGACCTTGACGCCGGTGGCGGCGGTGAAGTCGGCGATCGCGCCCTTGAGCACCTGCGCCTGCGGTTCGTCGGCGCGCCACATCGACCAGTAGGTGAAGCCGTTCCCGCCGTTCCCCCCGCCGCCGCCGGAGCCGCAGGCCGTCAGGCCCGCGACCAGCGCGGCGGCCAGGGCCGCACCGGCCACCCGCCGGGACGGCATCGTCGTTCTGCCCATGAGTGTGTCCTCTCCGAGGCGCGGGAGCCGCGCGGGGTAGCGGTCGGCGGGCCCCTCGCACCGGGGCCCCCGACTGGCTCGGAACCGTAGTGCGGCTTTGACCGGTAAAACAAGAGGTCGGTCGAAGAAATCCGGAACGGGAGCCGTCCCTGGATGCTGCTTCCCCGGTGGATCAACGGTCGTGAGGCACAGGTGGCTTGACGGGGTGACGTGGCGTGACTACTTTGCGAGCTGCTCCACTTAACCGGTCAAATACGAGGGAACGCCGATGGTGACGATGCAGGACGTGGCCGAGCGGGCGGGGGTCACCAAGCAGACCGTCTCCAACGTCATCACCGGCCGGGTCGCGGTCCGCCCGACCACGGCCGCCCGAGTACGTGCGGCGATCGAGGAACTCGGCTACACCCCGAACCTGGTGGCCCGCTCCCTGGCCACCGGCAGCACCAGGACCGTCGGCTTCTTCGTTCCCACCGTGGCCGGCGCGTTCTACGGGGAGATGGTCGAGGAGGTCGAGGACGTCCTGGAGGAGGCCGGCCACCACCTGCTGCTCTGCACCACCCGGCTGGACGGCGAACGGGCCCGGCGACACCTCGCCGGGCTCACCAGCCGCTCGGTCGACGCCCTGCTGATCGCCGGCGACCAGGACCTGCTCGGCCACCTCCCGCTGCTCTCCGACGCCCGCTTCCCGGTGGTGCTCTGCGCCTGGGAGACCGAGGCACCGGACCGCTTCCCGGTGGTCACCATCGACTACGAGCGGGCCGGCTACCTGGCCGGCCGCCACCTGCGCGAACTCGGCCACCGGCGGGTCGCCGTGCTCGCCAGCCCGGCCCACACCGCGCGCGTCGCCGGCTTCCGCCGGGCCTTCGCCGCGGACGGGCTCACCGTCTCCGACGACGCCGTCCGCTACGCCGCCGCACCCACCCCGGCGGGCGGCTTCGCCGCGGCGGAGGCGCTGCTCGCCACCGACCCCGGGGTGACGGCGCTGTTCACCACCCACGACGTGCTCGCCCTCGGCGCCCTGGAGGCCGCCCGGGCGGCCGGGCGCTCGGTGCCGCACGACCTCTCGCTGATCGGCCAGGACATCTCCGAAGTCCTGCTCACCCACCCGGCGCTCACCACGGTGTCCATCCCCAAGCGGGAGATGGCCCGGCAGGCCACCGAACTGCTGCTGCGCGCCCTCACCAAGACCGGCACCCCGGCCAACTCGGTGCAGCTGATGCGCCCGGAGCTGATCGTCCGGGGGAGCACCGCGCCGCCGGCCGGCTGAGCTCGGCGGGCGGATTACGGAACTCGTCGACAGGAGCGCTCAGTTGTCCCACGCCCCGACCGAACTGTGGTACCGCGGACCGGCCACCGGCTTCCTGGAAGCGCTGCCGCTGGGCAACGGCCGCCTCGGCGCGCTGCTGTACGGCGGCGGCGCCGAGGAGACCGTCCACCTCAACGCCGACACGCTCTGGTCCGGCGGGCCCGGCCCGCGTGATCGTGAGGGCGCGGCCGAGCACCTGGCGGCGCTGAGGGCCGCTGTCCTCGACGAGCGGGCGCCCGGCCTCGCCGACCGGCTGGCCGAGCGGATGCAGGGGCCGTTCACCGAGGCCTTCCAGCCGTTGGCCACGCTGAACTTGGCGTTTCCGGGTCGCGAAGTATCTGACCACGTACGGCTGTTGGACCTGGACGCCGCCGTCCACCGGGTGTCCTGCCGTACCGACGGGGTCGACCTGCTGCGGGAGTCCTTCGCCTCCGCGCCCGCCGGACTGCTGGTCACCCGGATCAGCGCTTCCGCCCCCGGTGCGGTCACCCTCACCGCCCGGTTCGCCACCCCGCACCCGGGCGCCCGCCACCACCACCCGGTCCCAGGCACTCTGGCCGTCACCGGCCGGGCGCCCGCCCACGTCGCCTTTGGCGAGGACGACCCGGCCCACTACCGGGACGGCGAGGGCATGGGCTTCGCCGCCGGACTGCGGGTGCTGGCGACCGGAGGACGGGTGGCGCGGACCGGCGCGGCGGTGACCGTTCACGGCGCCGACGAGGTGCTGCTGCTGGTCGCCGTCGGCACCGGATACCAGGGGCCTTTCGCCATGCCCGTAGGCCCGGGGGAGGGCCCGCTCGCGGAGGTTCTGGAGCAGCTGGCGACGGACCGGCCGTACGGGGAACTGCTCGACGAGCACACCGCCGACTACCGGCGGCTGTTCCGCACCGTCTCGCTCGACCTGGGACCGGCGCCCGACGACCGTCCCACCGACGAACGGCTCGCCGCCGTCCGGGCCGGCGGCGAGGACCCGGGTCTGACGGCCCTCCAGTTCGCCTATGGCCGCTACCTGCTGATCGCTTCCTCCCGCCCCGGCGGCCAGCCGGCCACTCTCCAGGGCCTCTGGAACACCGAGGTCGCCCCGCCCTGGAACGCCAACTGGACCACCAACATCAACCTCCAGATGGCCTACTGGCCCGCCGAGACCACCGGCCTGGCCGACTGCCACCGACCCCTCCTCGACCTGATCGCCGCCCTCGCCGAACCCGGCACCCGCACCGCCCGCACCTACTACGGCGCCGCCGGCTGGACCGTCCACCACAACACCGACCTGTGGCGCGCCACCAACCCGGTCAGCGGCTCGCCGTCCTGGGCCAACTGGCCGACCGCCGCCGCCTGGCTCTGCGCCCACCTGTGGGAGCACTACCTCTTCGGCGGCGACCGGCACTTCCTCGCCGACCACGCCTACCCGCTGATGCGCGACGCCGCCCGCTTCCTGCTCGACCTGCTCACCGAGGACGGCGACGGAACCCTGGTCACCTGCCCCTCCACCTCCCCCGAGCACCACTTCCGGCTCCCCGACGGCGACCTCGCCGCTGTCACCGCCGGCGCCACCCTCGACCACTGGCTCACCGCCGAACTCTTCGCCAGCACCGCGGCCGCCGCCCGACTCCTGGGCACCGACAAGGAGTTGACCGCCGAGCTGGACGCCGCCCGGGCCCGGCTGCGCCCACCTGCGACCGCCGCCGACGGACGGCTGCTGGAATGGTGGCGCGACCTGCCCGAGGAGGACCCGGGCCACCGCCACTTCTCCCACCTCCACGGCCTCCACCCGGGCAGCGCGATCGACCCCCTCACCGCGCCCGCCCTGGTCGCGCCCGCCCGCCTCGCCCTGGAACGCCGGCTGGCCCACGGTGGCGGCAGCACCGGCTGGAGCGCCGCCTGGGCCGCCGCCCTGGCCGCCCGCCTCGGCGACGGCGACCTCGCCCACCGTGCCCTCCGCTCCCTGCTCACCGACTACACCGCGCCCAACCTGTTCGGCCTCCACCCGCCGGACCTCTTCCAGCTCGACGGAAACCTCGGCCTCACCGCCGCCGTCGCCGAAATGCTGCTGCAGAGCCACAACGGCGTACTGCGGCTGCTCCCCGCCCTGCCCGCCGCCTGGCCCGACGGCCGGGCCACCGGCCTTCGGGCGCGCGGCGGCAGCACCGTCGACCTGTCCTGGGCCGACGGCCGTCTCACCGAAGCGACCGTCCACGTCACCCGGGCCCAGCGCCTCACCGTTCAACTGCCGCCGGGCATCCGGGCGGTGACGTCCGCCGTCCGCACCACCACCCCTGGCATCATGACGATCGAGGCGGAGGCCGAAACGAGCTACCGGCTGAGGCCCCTCCCCGACCACGACCGAGGACCGCGGTGACCGCATGAACGAGCACACCTGCCGACGCTTCCAGGGCCGGGTCGCGCTGATCACCGGCGCCGCCAGCGGCATCGGCGCCGCGACCACCCGGCGGCTGGCCGCCGAAGGCGGGGCGGTGATCGCCGTCGACATCGCCGACGAGGCCGGGCAGCAGCTGGCGGACGCCATCACCCGCGCGGGCGGCCGGGCCGAGTACCGCCACGGCGACGTCGGCTCCGCCGCGATGTGGGAGGAACTGACCGAGCACGTCGCCCGCCGCTACGGCCGCTTGGACGTCCTGCACAGCAACGCCTACGCCGTCGTGGTGAAGCCCGCGCACGAACTCGACGAGACCGAGTGGGACGGCCAACTCGCCGTCACCCTCAAGGCCAGCTGGCTCGCCGTTCGCGCGTTCGCCACCCAACTGTCGGACAGTGAGGGATCGTTGGTGCTCACCTCCTCGGTGCACGCGCTGGTCGGCCTGCCCGGCCACCCGGCGTACGCGGCCGCGAAGGGCGCCCTCTGCGCGCTCGGCCGCCAACTCGCCGTCGAGTACGGGCCCCGGGTGCGCGTCAACACCGTGCTGCCCGGCCCGATCCTCACCCCCGCCTGGGACCGGGTGGACGAGGCCGGGCGCGCCGACAGCGTGGCCGGCACGGTCGCCAAGCGGCTCGGCACCCCCGAGGAGGTGGCCGCCGCCGTCGCCTTCCTGGCCTCCTCCGATGCCTCCTACATCACCGGGGCGAGCCTGGTGGTGGACGGCGGCTGGTCGATCGTCAAGGACTCGGCCTGACCACGGCGTTGCGCCTGGGACTTCCGGGCGTGCGGATACGGAGGATCGTGGGATTCCGGCTGCCGAGGGGGCGCGTCCTCGTTAGCCTGGCCCGGTGGAAGATCGGGAAGTGTTCGTCGGCGGCGTGAACCTGGTCACCCGGGAAGGCGGACTGGTCCGGCGCCCGGCCGGCCCCTGGAGCGGCACCGTCCAGCGCCTGCTGGCGCAGCTGCGCGAGGCCGGATTCACCGGTGCGCCGCGCCCGTACGGGATCGGCGACGACGGCGCCGAGGAGCTCGTCGAGTACCTTCCCGGGACGGTGGGGCACGACTTCGCCGCGCCCGAGGTGCGGAGCGACGCCTCGCTGGTGGCCGCGGGGCGGTTGCTGCGCGCTCTCCACGACGCCTCCGTCGGCTTCGTCCGGGAGCGGGGCGACGTCTGGCAGTTCGCCCCGCGCGAGCCGGCCGAGGTGATCTGCCACGGCGACGCGGCGACGTACAACACGGTCTTCCGGGACGGGATTCCGGTCGCCTTCATCGACTTCGACACGGCCCACCCCGGCCCCCGGCTGTGGGACGCCGCCTACACCGCCTACCGCTTCGTGCCGCTGTACGCCCCGGACGAGGTGGAACACACCCTGCCGGTTCCCGAGGCGAAGCGCCGGCTCCTCCTGTTCGCCGACTCCTACGGTCTCTCCCAGGACGAGCGGGACCGACTGCCCGCCACGGCGGCGGAGCGGTTGAGAGCGCTCGTCGCCTGGATGCGCGAGCAGGCGGCAGCGGGCCATCCGGCGTTCGGCCGACACGTGGCGGAGGGTCACGACCGCCGCTACCTGACGGATGCCCGCTGGATCGAGGAGACCTTCGGCCGCCGGCGCCCCTGATCCCCCGTCCGACATCCCCCGTACGACGAATCCGACCGACTCCGTCCCGCCGAGGTAGCAGCATGCGCGTCCTGCACATCTCCGACCACGCCGACCCGTTGGCCACCCCGGGAGGCGAGTTCTGCGGGGGTCAGAACGTCTACGTCCGGGAACTGGCGCGACGGCTGGCCGGCTCCGGCTGCACGGTCGACGTCGTCACCCGCTGGGCGGACGGGCGGCTGGCCCGGCAGGAGCCGATCGCCCCCGGCGCGCGGACCGTCCGGGTGCCGGCCGGACCGGTCGGGCCGCTGCCGCGCGAGCGGTTCGGCGACGTCCTCGACGAGTTCTGCGCGGGTGTCGTCGGACTCCACGAGGAGGTGGGCGGATACGACGTGGTGCACAGCCACTACTGGTACTCCGCCGTCGCGGCCCTGCGGCTCGGCGACCGACACGGGGTACCGCTGGTGCACACCCACCACTCCCTGGGGGCGGTGCGCCGGGCGGCGATCGGGCGGGACGAGGCGGACGAGGCCGAGGAGCACTTCGCGGCCCGGCACCGGATCGAACGCCGCATCGGGCTGCGCGCTGCCGCCGTGGTGGCCAGCAGCCCTGGTGAACTCGCCGATCTGCGGCGGCTGTTGGGAACACCGCTGGACAGGCTTCACCTGGTACCGCCCGGGGTGGACACCGAGCTCCTGACCCCGCGTGATCGCGCCCTCGCCCGTGCCGAACTGAGCCTCCCGGCCGACGCCCCGGTGGTCCTGTTCGTCGGGCGGCTCGAAGCGCGCAAGGGCTGGGAGGACCTCGTCGCCGCCTTCGCCCTCGTCCGGCGGACGCTCCCCGGAGCGGTCCTCGTCGTCGTGGGCGGCGATGCGCCGGAGCGGCGGGCCGGCCCAGGTCCGCTGGCGGCGCTGGTCGAGCGGCACGGGCTGACCGGGAGCGTGGACCTGCGTGGACCGGTTCCGCACGCGGCCACGGCCCGCTACTACAGCGCTGCGGACGTCACGGCCGTGCCCTCGCACTACGAGCCCTTCGGCCTGGTCGCCGTGGAGTCGATGGCCTGCGGCACACCGGTCGTGGCGACCGGTGTCGGCGGCCTGCGCTGGAGCGTCGCCGACCCGCGCGTCGGGGCGCTGGTGCCGCCGCGGGATCCGGCCGCGCTGGCGAAGGCGCTGGTCGACGTGCTGGCGTCAGGCTCGGCAGGGCGCCGACAGGCTTGCGTGGACCGCGCCACCCGCGGCTACGGTGCCGAGCGGTGGGTCGACGGCATCCGGGAGGTCTACCGCCGGGTGGCCGCCCCGCGCGTCGGCGCGACGGGCCTCAGCTGAGGACGGGCAGCCCGTCGTTCAGCGCGGTCAACAGTTCGTCGACCGAGTGCGCGACGGTGCGGTGGCGGGCGGCAGCCCTGCGCTCGGCGGGTGTCAGGCGGCCGAGCGCGCCCGCCCGGCGGATCGCCCGGGCCAGCGCCAGCGGGTCGTCGGGGCGGCACAGCGACAGGCCTCCGCAATCGGACTCGGGCAGGCCGCCCAGGTCGCTGGCCACCACCCGGCAGCCCGCGTGCTGCGCCTCGGCGGACAGGGTGCCGAACGGCTCCACCCACAGGGCGCTGTGGCTGGGCATCACCACCACGTCCTGGGTCACCAGCAGCCGCGCCATCTCCCGTGCGGAGGTGCGCGGTGCCACCGCCTCGATCATCGGGTGGGCCCGCACCAGCGGCTCGACCAGGGGGTAGGCGGCGTCCTGGCCGCCCGCCAGCACCACCGTGAACGCGAAGTCCTCGTCCCCGGCGAACGCGTGCAGCGCCTCGAACAGCGTGTAGATCCCCTTCTCGGGGCCGAGCCGTCCCGCGAACAGCACCCGCACCGGGCCGGCCCCGCGCGCCGGCTCCGGCTCGGTCGCGAACTCGACGCCGGCGAACGGGTGGACGACGCCGATCCCGCCCGGGTCGAGTCCCAGGTAGGCGGCCCACCCGAGGGCGGCGGCGGAGCTGGGCGCGAGCAGCCGGTGACCCGCGTAGCCGTCCCGGTAGAACGCCGGATCCCGGCCGACCAGCGGAAGGTTGTGCATCATCACGTACGGCACCCGGACGGTCGGTATTCGCAGCGGCTCGGTGGCCAGCACCACCTCGCCGTCCAGCCGGCCGACGTCGTCCGGGGTCGGGTAGCCGTTGAAGCGCACGTCGGGCGCCTGCGCCCGGCCGTCCTGCTCACCGAGGCGGAAGGTGACCACCTGGTTGTCGATGCCCCGGCGCGTCAACTCCCGGCACTGGCCCAAGGTGAAGGTCTCCGTCCCGCCGCTGCCCGGCAGCAGCGGAAGCGGCGGGGTCCAGAACGAGGAGGGCGTCCAGACGTGGGAGATCATCCGACCACGATAGGTAGCCGACCCCGGAGGTGTGGGGAGGTCGGAGAACCCGGTGATCACCTTCGGAAGGACGGCAGCCGCTCAGCGGCCGGTCCGGGTGAGGACCACCGTCAGCGGGCGCAGCCGCAGTCGGCCGAGCACGGACGCGCGGGCCGTGTGGTGCCGGCGGAGCAGTGAGTGGAGCGGCCGCAGCCGGTCGGCCGTGGTCTGGACCGTTCCGCCGCGGGGTTCCGCGGTACTCGGGGTGGCGGCGCCGATCCCCGCGAGGAAGGTGCCGAGGACGACGGCCGCCAGCAGGGCGACGGCGCAGCGGTGGCGGGCGGTGGTGGTCACGGGTGTTCCCCTCTCGGTGCTCCGCGCAGCGTGTCCGAGGTGACCTGAGGTTTTCGTGAGGAGCCGGAGGGAGTACGAACCGTCCGGTGTCAGGGCCGCCGTTTCACCGGGAGCGTCAGCGTGAAGCGCGCGCCGCCGCGGGCGCTGGTGGTGACGGTGAGCGTGCCGTGGTGGGCGCGGGCGGTCCAGGCGGCGATGGAGAGGCCGAGGCCGGTGCCGGCGGAGTCGGAGCCGCTGCGGAAGCGCTGGAACAGCGAGTCGGCGAGCTCGGGCGGGACGCCCGGTCCGGCGTCGTCCACGGTGAGGACGCCGTCGGCGGTGACGGTGAGCTCGACCTCGGCGGGCCGGCCGGGGGCGTGGCCGTGGGTGAGGGCGTTGGCCAGCAGGTTGGTGACGGCCCGGCGGAGCAGGTCCGGATCGGCCACGACGACGGTCGGTTCGGTGCGCAGGGTGACGCTGTGTCCGTCGGTGTGGGTGTCCTCGACGACGGTCTCGACGAGCTGGTCCAGGCGCAGCGGCTCGGTGGCCAGGGTGGTGACCCCGGCGGTCAGCCGGGCGCTGGTGAGCAGGCCGTCGACCAGGTCGCCCATCCGGGTGGCCAGGTTCACGGTGCGGCGGAGCGCCTCGGGGCGGGCGGCGTCGTCGCGCAGGGCGGTCTCGGCGAGCAGGCGCAGCGAGGCGGCGGGGGTGCGCAGGTCGTGGGCGGCGTCGGCGAGGAAGGCCTCGTGCTGGTGCACGGCGGTCACGGCGGGTCGGATGGCTCGGCCGGAGAGCAGGTGGCCGGCGAGGGCGGAGAGCGCCAGCAGGACGGCGCAGCCGCCGGCCAGGAGAAGGGCGAGGTCGCGGTGAGCGGCCCGGTCGGCGGCGGTGTCGGCGGCCACCACGACGGCGCCGCCGGTGCTGTTGCCGTCCGGGCCGGTGAAGACCTGGGCGAGCAGGCGCAGCGGGTGGCCGCGGTCGTCGTGGGCGTCGACGGTGGCGGTGCTGCCGTCCTCGACGGCCGCCGCTGCCGCGGCGAGGGTGTCGGGGGCGGGGGTGCGGGCGCAGGGCTGGCGCGGGGTGTAGACGGTCCGGAGGTGGTCGGCGCCGCTTCCGGAGAGCACGGTCACGGCGGGGCAGGAGACGTCGACGAACTCGGCCAGGTTGTGGGTGTCGAGGGCGCCGTTGTCGTCGAAGGAGAGCTCCGTGAGGGCCTGAGTGGCCTGCACCTTCAGCTCGCTGTCGGTCTGGTGGCGCCGGGAGACGCCGTCGCTGTGGACGGCGAAGGCGGCCAGGGCGACCAGGCCGACGGCGCTGGTCAGGACGTACAGGGCGGTGAGGCGCCGGCGCAGCCGTCGGGCCCGGTGCTCGGCCGGGGTGCGGGCGGCCGTGTTCCGGCGCCGGCGTAGGAGCGCCCTCACGGGCCGGCGCCGGCGCAGGAGCGCCCTCACGGGCCGGCCTCGGCCAGCCGGTAGCCGACGCCCCGGACGGTGTGGATCAGCGGCGGGTCGCCGAGTTTGCGGCGCAGCTGGGAGACCAGGACGTCGACCACGTTGGAGTTGGGCTCGGCCATCTCGTCCCAGCACTTCTCGACGATCTCGCCGCGCGGTACGGCCCGGTCGGCGCGGGTCGCCAGCAGTTCCAGGACGGCGAACTCCTTGGCGGTCAGGAGCAGCAGCACGCCGTCCCGGCGCACCTGCCGGCGGGCGGTGTCGATCTCCAGGCCGGCCAGGCGGTGCACGGGCGGGGCGACGGTGCCGGACCGGCGGCACAGGTTGCGGACCCGGGCGATCAGCTCGGGCACGGCGAAGGGCTTGACCAGGTAGTCGTCGCCGCCCGCGGCGAACCCGTCGACCCGGTCGGCGACCCGGTCGCGGGCGGTGAGGAACAGCACCGGCACGGTGCGGCCGGCCCGGCGCAGCTCCCGCACGTGGTCGAGGGCGTCACCGGAGGGCAGCATCCGGTCGAACACGGCGCAGTCGTAGTCGGTGATGAACAGCGCCTCGTCGGCTTCCGGTAGATCCGCCGCCTCGTCCACCGCCAGGCCGTCCGCCCGCAGGGCAGCGGTCAGGGCGAACCGCAGGTCGTCGTTGTCCTCCACCACCAGTACTCGCACGGCGGCCAAGGATAGCCGCACCGACCTCATCGAAATCTCATGGTGCCCAGGTCAAGCTCCTGTTCCGTACCCGACAGCCGACGTGGGATGGGACCGGAGCAGTGCAGCGATTCACCAGGAACAGGCAGCCGGCCGAGCACCGGGAGCAGCGGTCGGCCGCGCGCATCCCCGGGACAGCGGGCCGCGCCCTCCAGCAGCGTGCCGCCCTCGCCCTGGCCGTGACCGTGCTGGGTGCCGTCCCGCTCGCGGCCTGCACCCCCGGCGCGACCGCCGCACGGGCGACGATGACGGTCGAGGCCTCGTCCCGGCCGGCACTCCAGCCCTTCTACGGGCAGAAGCTCGACTGGACCGCCTGCGGCGACCTGCGCTGCGCCACCCTGACCGTCCCGATGGACTACGCCCACCCGGAGAACGGGAAGACCTTCGCCCTCCCCGTGGTCAAGGCGGCCACCGCGATGCCGGACCAGCGCATCGGCAACCTGGTCTTCAACCCGGGCGGACCGGGCGCCTCCGGCGTCGACCAGCTGAAGGACGGTGGCGTCGACTCCTTCACCAAGGCGGCCAGGGCGCACTTCGACATCGTCGGCTTCGACCCGCGCGGCGTCGCCGGCAGCAAGCCCGCCGTGGACTGCACCCCGCCGGACGACGCGCCCGACCAGGCCGGGGACGAGGCGCCGCAGCCCCTCTACCCGCGTACGGACGCCGAACGCCGGGCCGCCCTCGCCGACGCCGACCGCACGGCCGCCGCCTGCCGGGCCCGCAGCGGCGAGATCCTTCCGCACATCGGCACCCTCGACGCCGCCCGCGACCTGGACGTGCTGCGCGCCGCGCTCGGGGACGACAAGCTCAGCTACGTCGGCTGGTCCTACGGCACCTACCTCGGGACCATCTACGCCGAGCAGTTCCCGCAGCGGGTGCGCGCCCTCGTCCTCGACGGCGCCATGGACCCCGCGAAGGACTGGTCCGAGGAGGCGTTGAGCGGCGGCCGCGCCTTCCGCAAGGCCGTCGACGACTACGCCGACAACTGCGCCAAGGTCGTCGGACCGGCCTGCCCGGCCGCCACCCCGGACGGCATCCGCACGCTCATCGCCGACCTCTACGCGAAGACCGCCCGTCACCCGCTGCGGATCAAGGGCAGCGACCGGCGGCTCGACGAGAACGCCCTGCACGGTGCCCTCACCGCGTCGATGTACACACCGGAGGCGCAGTGGGCGCCGCTCTCCGAGGCCCTGACCGCGGCGCGCAAGGGCGACGGCGGCAAGCTCGCGGACCTCGCCGACCACGGCCAGGACCTCCAGGGCGACGGTTCCGCCGAGGCCACCGCCGATCCCGCTCCGCGCGACAACAGCGGCGAGGTCCTGACGGCCGTCAACTGCCTGGACAACCCGCACCCCGAGGACCCCCAGGCCTACTGGCAGCTGCTCGACCGCGCCCACCAGGAGTCCGGCCCCTTCGGCGCCGCCACCGTGCTCGCCGACCTCACCTGCCGCACCTGGCCGACCGGACCGCTGAAGCCGCACCGCGTCCAGGCCGACGGCCTGCCACCGGTCCTCGTCGTCGGCACCACCGGCGACGCGGCGACCCCGTACCAGGACGCCCGGAGCCTCGCCGCCCAGCTCCCCGGCGGCATGCTCCTCACCTACCAGGGCCTGGGCCACACCGCCTACGGGCGCAGCAACGCCTGCGTGACCGACGCCGTCGACGTCTACCTCGTGGACCTCAAGCTCGTTCAACCCGGGGCGAGTTGCTGACCTGCCGCTTCTGATGCCTACCGTTGGAGGACCGGGTGCCCCGGCCCGGTCAGGCGTTCTGGTGGGCGGGCGAGTGATCGGGCAGGATGCCGTCCATGACACCTTCCTTAGGCCAAGGTCCCTCCGACGTGCCGCAGTTGAGCGTTCCTGGAGGTCTGGGGTCGACGTTCGACGTGGTGGTGGTCGGCAACGGGGTGCTCGGCCTGTCGCTGACGCTGGTCCTGCTCCGGCGCGGGCTGCGGGTCACGGTGGTCGGTGAGGAGGGCCGGCCGATGGCCGCGTCGGCGGCGGCCGGGGCGATGAACGGGTGCTTCGGCGAGGTGACCGCGGCCACCCTGGACAACCCGTACGGGCTGGCGAAGCTGGAGCTGGACGTGGCCGCCACCCGCAGGTGGGACGACTGGCTGGCCGCGCTGGAGGAGGACACCGGGGTCGGCGGGATCCGGTGTGCCAGCGGCACGGTCGTGATCCACAACTCCATCGGAATGGCGGAGATCGACGATGCCGGGATGACGGCGATCCGCACCGCGCTGGAGACCTACGGGGAGCCCTTCGAGGCCGTCGATCCGGCCGAGGCCGTCCCTTGGCTGGATCCTCAGCCCACCGCCCGGCCGCTGGCCGCCCTGTTCATCCCGGGCGAGCACGGGGTCGACTCCGGCCGACTGCTCGACGCGCTGCACACCGCCGTCCTGCGGCACGGCGGCACCTTCGTGCCCGAGCACGCCGTTCGGCTCGTGTACGGCGCGGGCGCCGTCCGCGGTGTCGGTCTGGCCGACGGGACGGTCCTGGCCGGTGACCGGGTCGTGCTCGCCGCCGGAGTCGGCTCCCAGGCGCTGCTGGACACCGCTCCCATGGAGGTCTCCGCACCGATCCCGCGCCTGATCAGCGGGCTCGGCGTCTCCGTCGTGCTGTCGAACCGCCCGGACGCGCCGCCGCCGGACAGCGTCGTGCGCACACCGAACCGGTCGTTCGGCTGCGGGCTGCACACCGTGCCGCGCGGCCCGCACCACGTGTACGTGGGCGCCACCAACACCACCAGGCCGTACCCCAGCAGCGACCCGGCCGTCCGCGACCTCACCTTCCTGCTGGACTGTGCCGCCCGGCAGTTGCGCCGCGACCTGTGGCACAGCGACATCACCGCCACCCGGGTCGGCAACCGGCCGATGACGCTGGACGGCTTCCCGCTGTTGGGCGAGACCCGGCTGGCGGGCCTGTGGATGATGACCGGGACGTTCCGCGACGGCCTGCACACCTCACCGCTGCTGGCCGCCGAGCTGGCCGACTGGATCATCGACGGCAAGCCGCCCGTGCCGGAACTGGAGCTGTTCCAGCCGACCCGGCCGCCGATCCAGACCATGGACCGCCGGGACACCGTCCGCTACGCCACCGTGCACCGGCTGGCGATCGGCCACGAGTGGAACTGGTCGCTGCCGGTCGAATGGCCCGTCCTCCTCGACCCGATGTACGAGGCGCAGTACCGGGCGGTCGCCGAGCAGTTGCACGACACGGTCACCCCGCCCCCGGAGGTGCTCGCCTACATCCCCGCCTTCCCCGAACTGGCTGACATGCTGCGGATCTACTACGACAACGCCGGCCCACGCGCGGCCGCCGGGTGACGTGATCTCCGGCCCGGCGGGAGCAGCCCGTGCCCGGTCGTCAGCCGCGCCGCGGGAGGCTGCTGCGGATGCCCGGGAGGGTGCCGAACAGTGCCTGGTGGAGCGGGCCGTCGAGCGGTTCGCCGAGGGGGCCGGGCCAGGTCACCGCGGACTCGGCGTCCTCGGCCCGGAGCAGCGTGCAGCCGGCCTCCAGGACGGTGTCCAGGATGGCCCGCTCGACGTCGGTGACCGCGGGTTCGACCGGCTCGGTCCGGAGGCGGCGCAGTCGGCGGGGAGCGGGCGTGGTCACCCGCAAAAGCATGGCGAAGGTGCCGCTCGCGGACAGTGCCAGCCGCCACTCGGCGTGCTTCTCGGTGTGTTGGAGGATCAGGTGGCCCGGGCCGGCCGGGTCGGTGACCTCGACCGTGGCGGCCAGGTTCGCGGCCAGCTCGCGCCGGCCCTGGTCGGGGGTCCGGCCGGCGGTTCGGACGGCGTCGAGGCAGGCGGCGATCCGGGCCGACCGGTCCTCCTCCTGGGGCGGGCCGACCAGTTCGCGCACGCGGTGGCGGGCCGCGCGGATCCGGGGGATCGGTTCGGTCCGGGGGTTGCCGCGGGCCCGGGCGGGGTTCGGGTCGTCACCGCGCAGCAGCAGGAGGTCGAGGGCGGTCGTGTAGTGGTCGGCGGCCCGGGCCGGGTGGCCGGCGGCGGCCAGGCAGTCGGCCACGTCCTCGTAGGCGTCGGAGCCGCCCGCTTTGCACGCGTGCTTCTCGGCCGCCTCGACCGTGGCCCAGGCCTCCTCCGTCCGGCCCGCCCGGAACAGGGCGGACGCGTAGTCCGGGAGCGCCCACTTCAGCTTGCGGAAGGTGGGGCGGGCCGCCGCCACTCCGTCGAGCAGGGCCAGTGCGCGCTCGTGGAACTCGGCATCGGTCCAGTCCTGCGCGGCCTGGGCCATGTACCGCAGGCGCGCCGTGCCGGTCTTGCCGGCGGCGGAGTCCTCGTGGTCCCGGGCGCTCTCCTCGGAGGTGTAGGACAGCGGGCTGAACGGTTTCCTCACGGTGTTTCTCCGGGCGCTGGTGAGCAGGGCCCGATCGTTCTATCAGGAGGTCGGGCCCCGTACGCACCCACCCCTCGCGAGGCCCGGCCGAGGTGGCGGGCCCCGCGAGCGGGCTCAGTGCCCGGCCGGGTGGAACAGCGAGTCGTCGTAGTCCGGGAAGACGGCCGGCATCACGTGGCGGAACGCGGTGACCTCCTCGGTCTTCTCCAGGCCCGGGCAGAGCGTCTGCGGCCAGTACCAGAAGCCGCGGGAGGCGATCAGCCGTTCCAGGTAGGCGTCGAAGGAGTACCCGGTGTCGTGCAGTTCCTCGCCGAGGTAGTGGTAGTGGACGGAGTCGCGCGGGGGGACGAACGCCGCGCAGGCCTCGGAGGTGAACCGGTCGAAGGGCCGGACGGCGCGGAACTCCTGGTCCTCCTCCGAGTGCCAGGTGATGCCCTGCCAGTCGCCGAGGACCTGGTGCAGCGGCAGCAGGTTGATCAGGCCCTGGTCGGAGAGGTCGTCGTTCAGCAGTTCGGGAACGGTGTGCCGCCAGGTGACGCGGACGGCGCCGACCTCGCGGTAGAAGGCCTCGACACCCGCCGGGAGGCGGCCGTCGGCCTGGCGGACGGCGGACTCTAGGTCGGCCGGTGGGGTCGGTGGCGCGAGGGTAGCTTCCAGGAGCTCCACCCGGGGGTTGCGCTCCAGGTCGGCGATCATCGCGGTCAGCCGGGCACGGGGGTCGATCACGTACGTACGTCTCCTTCGGCGCCTTCGGCGGCGCCATCGGGTGCGGTCACTTCAGCCGGTTGTTCTCGATCTCCCAGGCGTCGCCGCCCAGTTCCTTGCCCGCGGTGTCGTAGACCGTGTACTCGGCGTGGATCTTGCCGGCGAGCTTGGCGGCGTAGTTGTTGTCGATGTCGGTGTCCACGCTGGCGTTGCCGGTCTTGAAGTCCGCTGCGGAGGGGTGGCTGCTGTAATCGGCCTCCACGTAGTACTCGACCACGTGGCCCTTGTTCAGCACCTCGTCCTTCATCTTCTTCTCGACCTTGGAGTGGTGCGCCGAGTTCGCGGACGCGGTGATCGGCGTCATGTTCTTCATGACGCCGGGGCCGCCGACGTTGTGGTTGAGCAGGTGCCCCTGCACCATGTAGTTCGAGAACCAGGTGCCGGTCGCGCCGCTCTTGGGCCACCAGGACGGCTGCTCCTTGGGCGCGGAGCCCGTTCCGAGCTGCCCGGGCCAGAGCTCGGCGTGCATCGTGGTGCCGACGCCGTTGCCGTTCGTCCCGCCGTAGTTGACGTACGGGGCGCCGGCGAACGCCCGCTGGACCGGCAGCTCCTGCGCCGGGCCCGCTGCCGGAGCGGCGACCCGTTGGACGGCGGCGTCGGGCACAGGCCCGCTCAGCGCCCGGACGGCGTTCGCCTCGGCGGCGCGCTCGAAGCGGTCGCCGGGGTCGCTGACGGACAGGCCGTTCCCGTGGTCGGTGCCGGACACCGGGCCCGAGCGCTGCTGGATGACATGGGTCAACTCGTGGGCCAGGGTGTGCTTGTCGCCGCCGCCCTGGCCGATCACCACGTGCTCGCCGGAGGTGTAGGCACGGGCGCTCATCTCGGCCGCCGAGCGGGCCGCGGTGGGGCCGTCGTGGACCCGCACGCTGCTGAAGTCGGCGCCCAGGCGGGCCTCCATCTCCGTCCGCACGCCGTCGGCCAGCGGACGGCCCGGCGACCGCAGCACCTGGTGGACCGTCGAACGCTGGACCGCCGCTTCCTCCGACTCCCGCTGCTGCTGGAGCAGTTGGACGACGGCCGCGTTGCCTATGCTGCGCTGCAACGCCGCGAGCGAACGGGGGTCCGCCGGGACGGACTGCCGCTGTGCGGCCGGCCGGCCGCGGTCGCGGCGCTCGGACTGGCTCTGCGTCTTCGGGTCGTGCGCGTGCACATCCACCTCCTGGACAGGCGGTTCGCACCGCGGTCGCTCTGTGTTCCATGCCGGTCTACGGCGGGTGCCGTGGCTCGCGCAAGGACCAAAGGGGCAGTGTTGGGGGCAAATTCGGGGGCACCCGGTGGTTGTCACCCCGGCCGGCCGGCCCCCGAGGCGGCGGCGCCGTCGTCGGGGCCGCGGTCGGAGCCATCGTCCGGACGGTCCGCCGCGGCCTGTCCGGCCCGGTCGGCGATCTGCTGGAGCGCGGCGATGTGCGCGCGCAACCGCTCCCGGCCCACGTCGGTGGCCCGTACCCAGGTGCGGCGGTGTGCGCCGACCCTGCCCTTGCGGATCTCGACGAGACCGGCGCCGCCGAGCGTGGTGAGCTGCTTGGACAGCGCCGAGTCGCTCAGCCCGGCGTGGTCGCGGACGAAGGCGAACTCGCACCAGGTGGTCGCGGACACCAGGGAGACGATGGTCAGCCTGGTCGGGTCCAGGAGGAGCTGGTCCAGTCCGGACACGGCGCCCGCGGTCGGATCGGTCACCTTCACCGGACCGCCGTACGACGGGCCAGCCGCCGCAGCACCGCGCCGGCCAGCAGGCCCGCGGCGACGTAGAGGGCGGCGTACGGGAGGGCGGCGGTGGTGTACGGGTGCTCGCGGATCCAGGCGGGCATGCCGGAGTCGGTCAGCAGGCTGTGCACGGCGTGGCCGGTGCCGTACCCGACGGCGCCGGCGAGCAGGGCGACCAGCGCGACGGGAAGCCCCGCGTACCCGGGCAGGGCGCTGCGGTGCGGGGTGCCGGAGGCGGCGGCCACGCGCGGGCTGCGCCGCCCGGCGACGACCCAGGCGACGGCGAGGGCGCCGAGGCCGAGCGAGGCGACACTCCGGGCGGTGGGGCCGAAGTCGTCGGCGGCGAGGAACGAGGCCATGACGGCGCCGAACACCGCCCACACCCACCAGGGGGCGCGCAGCGACTGGGCGGCGTCGAGGCGGGCCTTGCGGACGCGGGCCAGCGCGTCGCGGGCCTCGGACGGGGTGGGCGTACTCATGGTGGTCTCCCCTTCGGACGCTTACTTTCCTACAAGGAAAGTAAGCCCTACTTTCCCGCTGGGCAAGTAGGCGAAAGGGTGAATCCGAGGCAGGGGCGGGGGCGGGGGCGGGGGCAGGGACAGGGACGGGGCAGGGGCAGGGGCGGGCACCCGGCTCAGGCCGGCAGGCCGATGGCGCGCTCCCGGTTGCGGCGCTGCTGGGCGACCACGGCGGCGACCAGCAGGGTGCCCTGGGCGACGTTCTGCCAGAAGGAGTTGATCCCCTCGACGGTGAGCCCGTTCTGCAGCGCGCCCAGCAGGGCCACCGCCAGCAGGGTGCCGCCGACCCCGCCCTTGCCGCCCTTGAGCGCGCAGCCGCCGAGCGCGGCGGCGGTGATCGACTGCAGCTCAAGGCCCTCGCTGCCGGAGACCGGCTGCCCGGAGCCGGTGCGGGCGGTGAGCAGCACGCCGGCCAGGGCGGCGACGGTGCCGGCCAGCACGTAGGCGGAGATCAGGTACTTGTTGAGGGCGATGCCGGCCAGCCGGGCGGCGGTGGGGTTGCCGCCGATCGCGTAGATGTTGCGGCCGATGTCGGTGTAGGTGAGCAGTACGTGGACGGCCGCGGCGACCAGGATCAGCAGCCACACCATGGTGGGCAGCCCGGCGACCTTGCCGCGGCTGAGGAAGACGAACACCGGGTCGCCGAGGACGTAGCCCTGGGCGCGCCCGCCGGAGACCAGCTGGGCCAGGCCTTTGTACGCGGCCAGGCCGGCCAGGGTGGCGATGGTCGCGTTGACCCGGCCGTAGACGATGACGCCGCCGTTGAGCAGGCCGATGGCCGCCCCGATCAGCAGGGCCGCGCCGATGCCCAGCGGGGCGCTCGACCCGGTGGAGGTGAAGACCATCGCGCTGGTGACGGACGCCAGGCCGGCCTGGGAGCCGACCGAGATGTCCAGGCCGCCGCAGACGATGACCACGGTCTGGACCACGGCCAGCAGGCCAGCGATGGTGACGGCCTCGGTGATGCCCTGGATGTTGTCCCAGCTCAGGAAGTTGTCGTTGAGCCAGCCGAAGAGGGCGAGGACGGCGACCAGCGCGCCGAGCAGGCTGAGGTTCTGCCCGCCGAGGGCGGCGAGCCGGGCGAGCGCGCGGCGCGCCGGGTGCGCCCGCTCCGGTCCGCTGTCGGGGACGGCGCTGGTGCTCATCAGGCGGCTCCGGTCGGGGAGTTGGGGTCCTGGGGCGACGGGGGCGGGGCGGGGGCGGCCAGGTCGTCGGCGATCGTGGGGGCGGCCAGGTCGTCGGCCATGGCGAGGGCGAGGACGGCCTCCTCGGTGGCCCCGGCGCGGTCGAGTTCGCCGGTGACCCGGCCGTTCTGCAGCACCACGATGCGGTCGGCGAGGCCGAGCACTTCCGGCAGTTCGGAGGAGACCACCAGGACGGCGACGCCGTCGCGGGCCAGGTCGGCGATGATCCGGTAGATCTCGGCCTTGGCGCCGATGTCGACGCCGCGGGTGGGCTCGTCGAGGATCAACAGCCCGGGGCGGCGGGCCAGCCAGCGGGCGAGCACCACCTTCTGCTGGTTGCCGCCGGACAGGGTGCGCACCTCGGCCTCGATCGAGGGCGCGCGGACCCGCAGCCGGTCGGCGTACTCCTGGGCGAGCGCGCGTTCCTGCGCCCGGCGGACGAACCGGCGGCGGCGCAGCGCGGGGTAGCTGACCAGGGCGGTGTTGTCCCGGACGGTCCGGTGCAGCAGCAGCGCCTGCGCCTTGCGCTCCTCGGGGGCGAGGCCGATCCCGGCCGCGATCGCGTCCCGGGGGCCGCGCAGGCGCAGCGGTTCGCCGTCCAGCAGGACGGTGCCCGAGCGGATCGGCGCGTCACCGGCCAGGGCGAGGGCGAGTTCGGAGCGGCCGGCGCCGATCAGTCCGGCCAGGGCCACCACCTCGCCCGCGTGGACCCGCAGGTCGATGCCGCGGACGGCGTCGGTGGTGAGGCCCCGGACGTCGAGGACGACGCGGTCGGTGGCGACCCGCTCCCGGGTGAACAGGGCGGACAGGTCGCGGCCGACCATCAGCCGGACGATCCCGGCCTCGTCGGCCCCGGCCGCGTCCACCACCCCCGCCAGCGCACCGTCGCGCAGGACGGCGATCCGGTCGGCGAGCCGGAAGACCTCCTTCATCCGGTGCGACACGTAGACGACCGCGATCCCCTCCGCGCGCAGCCGTCCGATCAGGGCGAACAGCGCCTCGCTCTCCTGCTCGGAGAGCGACGAGGTGGGCTCGTCGAAGGCGATGGCGCGGGCCGGCACCCGGCCGGTGAGGGCGCGCAGGATCTCGACCAACTGACGCTGGGCGGCGGTGAGTTCGGAGCCGAGCAGGTCGGGGTCGAGGACCTTGGCGAAGCCGAGCCGGGCCAGGTCGGCGGTGATCCGGCGGCGCAGCTCGGCCCGGTCGAGCCGCCGGTCCAGGCGGTGGCCGGTGCGGCGCGGCAGCGAACCGGCGTACACGTTCTCGGCGACCGAGACGTGCGGGATGATCTCCGGTTCCTGCGGGATGATCCGGATCCCGGCCCGGCGGGCGTCCATCGGGGAGGAGAGCGCGAGCGGGACGCCGTCCAGGCGCACCGTGCCCTCGCTCGGGCGGTGGTCGCCGGTCAGGATCCTGAGCAGGGTGGACTTGCCCGCGCCGTTCTCGCCCATCAGGGCGGTGACCCGGCCGGGCGGGAAGCGCAGGGTCACGTCGTCCAGCGCCCGGACGGCGCCGAAGCGCTTGCCGATGCCCTCGGCGGCGAGTCCCTCGGTGGCGGGTCCCTCGGTGGCGGGTCCCGAGGGCGGGACGGGGGAGTGGTGCGTCATCGCGGCCTCCCTGACGGAGCGGGTCCGGCCTCTCGGCCGGAGGGTCAGCTGCAGGGCACGCCGACGGACTGCCAGCTCGCCGCGTCGACCATCTTGGTCGGGGCGAAGGCCTCGGCGGGCATCTCCTTGCCGTTCTTCAGCCGGTCGTAGAGGGTCTGGACGGCGAGCGCCCCGACGTCCTTGCCGTTGATGAACAGCGCGGCCTTCATCCCGGACGGCTTGCCGCTGCCCCAGTCCTTGCAGGCCAGGTAGGCGCCCAGGCCGACGCCGTCGATGTCGGCGGGGGAGACGCCGGCGTTCTGCAGCGCGGTGACGCCGCCCTGGACGTTCTCGTCGTTGCAGCCCCAGACCACCCAGTGCTTGACGCCCGGGTTGGCGGTGAGGGTGGCGGCGACCTTGTCCTGGGCGCCGGTCGGGGTGTTGTCGGTGGCCACGTCGATGGTCCGCACGCCGGGCACCGTCGCGGAGAAGGCCGCCTCGGCGCCCTTGACCCGGTCACCGCAGACGGTGACGTCCTGCTGCCAGGCGGAGATGATCCGGGTGTCGGCCGGGTTCCAGCCCGCCTTGGTGAACTCCTCGGCGGCCCGCTTGCCGACCTCGGTGCCCATCTGCGTGCCGGAGAACCCGACCCGGGGCACCAGGTCGGCCTTGGCGCACTTCGCCGGGTCGGGTCCGGTGGCGCAGACCTGGTCGTCCGAGGTGAGCAACGCGGTGCTGGCGTCCTTGGCCAGCTGGACCACCTGGGGGCCGACGGCCGGGTCCGGGACGACGACGATCAGGCCGTTGCTCTTCTGGGCGATCGCGGACCGGACCTCGCTCACGGTCTTGTTGGCGTCGCTGCCGAGGTCCACCACCCGCAGGTCCACGCCGAGTTCGGCGGCCTTGGCCTTGGCACCGGCGGCCTCGCCGACGAAGTACTCCTGGTCGCCCTGCTTCTGCAGGTAGCTGATCGAGATCTTCCCGCTCACCGGGGCGACCGAGGCGGCGCCCCCGGAGGTCGACTCCTGGCCGGTGGAGCAGGCCGTGAGCGCGAGCCCGGCGGCGAGCCCCAACGCGGCGACGGACAGCGGGCGTGAGGGTGTGCGGCGCGGTGAGGCCATGGGGAACAAGCCGGCTCCTTGGGGATCCCGGCCGGTGGTGGGCCGGGGGAGAGGGAAGGTGCCTTTGCGTGAACACGGCCAATATGAAGCGGAATTGCCCAGGAGTCAACATTTGCGAACAGAATCGCACGCACCTTTCGAGGTGCCCGCCGGGGCCCGGTGCGGATGCGGCGGGAGGGGTGGTGCCCCGGCGGACGTACCCCTGTTTGATTCTGTCTGGTTGTGATCGGTTCTTGCCGCTCCCGCTGCGCCCTGACGTCCGTTCAGCGGCGCGGCATGCCGCCGTGCGGGCTGCTGGCGATCAACGCCAGGGACCCTTCGGCGAGGTAGTAGTGCCCGGGGTGGTGCTCGATGTGCAGATGGCCGCCGTCGTCGTAGTCGCCCAGGTCGCGCAGAATGCTCGCCAACAGCGCCCGGCCGGGCTCGTCACCGCTGATCACCAGAACCCGCCGCTCGGGGTCGTAACCGAGCAGCACTCCGGGGCCGGCCGTCCCCGTGACCTCGACCCCCGCCAACGCGTCGTCGCCGGGCGAGACCGTGACATCGGCCCTCCCTGCTCCGGTGGCGATCGCGTCCGCGAGGCGCTGGTACTCCTCCGCCGTCGCGGAGAGGTCGGCGTAGCCCCACGTGGGGTGGTGGTCGAGTCTCATGTCCGTCAGCACTCCTTCGAGATCGGACGCCCTGATGCGATCCCGCCGCCGGACACCCTCCCGCATCGGAATCCGATCGTCCAGGCAGTTCGCAGGGCGGTGAGGGAGCCGAGCCTCGCCATCAAGACCGTTGGATACGTCAACGTGGTGCAGGCCAAGGACTCCTGACGCCCACGGCCCCCGGCCCGGCGGTCCCGGGGCACAGCGCACGGGGGCGCGGGAGCGGCAAGGCCCGTGCTGCGCGCGCCCCGTCGTGCACCCGGGCGGGTTGGTGAACCCTTTCCGCGGGCCGGGCCTGGGGGTTCGGGTTCGTTCTGGCGCGATCGAGGTGTGCGGTGGCCGGTTCGCGGCCTGGTGACGCCGGTCACAGCCTGACATGATCCGTGCCCGGACCGATCACGGACCGCGCCCGCATGGCGCCTGTCCGTGAGTGGAACGGTCCGCCACCACGGGGGTCGAGCCGTGCCGGGCCCGCCCGGCCGTACGAAGGGAAGTCCCTTGACCGGTTCCGCACACCGCAAGCCCCAACCGGCGACCTCGCTGACGGCGGATCTGAACGCCGCGATCGGCGTCCCGTCGCCGGACCAGGACCCGGAGGCCGCCCTCGCGGCCCGCGGGCTCATCGAGGCGCTGCCCGCGGACCTCACGGTGGACCGGGAGGGGAGCGAGTTCCCGGCCTGGCGCCTGGGCCCGTACGCGTTCCTGACCGGGGAGGCGCCCGACACCGTCAACCCCAGCCTGTGGCGCAACGCGCTGCTGAACATGAACACCGGCCTGTTCGAGGTCGTGGCGAACGCCGTCTACCAGGTCCGCGGGATGGACCTGTCCAACATCAGTTTCCTGGAGGACCCCACGGGTGCCTCCCGGGACATCGTGGTGGTGGACCCGCTGGTCAGCGAGGAGTGCGCGAAGGTCGCCCTCGACCTCTACCGCGCACACCGGGGGCAGGACCGCAGGATCTGTGCGGTGATCTTCACCCACTCCCACATCGACCACTACGGTGGCGTGTTGGGCCTCTTCGAGGGCGGCGTGCTGCCGGAGGGCGTGGACGTCATCGCCCCCGACGGGTTCCTGGAGCACGCGGTCAGCGAGAACGTCTACGCCGGCAACGCGATGCAGCGCCGGGCGCTGTTCATGTACGGGGCGCTGTTGGAGCGCTCCGCCGAGGGGCAGGTCGACGCCGGGCTGGGCAAGACCAACTCGACCGGCTCGTCGGGCCTGTTGACCCCGACCTTCACCGTCACCACGGAGGTGGCGGAGCGGGGCAAGGTGGTCCCCGTCGGTCCGGTGAACCTGGAGTTCCAGCTCACCCCGGGCACCGAGGCCCCGGCGGAGCTGAACTTCTACCTGCCCGACGTCCAGGCCGTCTGCATGGCCGAGAACGCCACGCCCACCCTGCACAACCTCTACAGCCTGCGCGGCGCCCAGGTCCGCGACGCCAAGGCCTGGTCGCAGTACCTCAACCAGGCCATCGAGTGGTTCGGCGGGCGCGCCGAGACCCTGTTCGCCAGCCACTTCTGGCCCCGCTGGAACACCGACGAGGCGCCGGACGCGATCGTCTCCTTCCTCACCAGCCAGGCCGACCTCTACCGCTACCTCCACGACCAGTCGCTGCGGCTGGCCAACCACGGTCGGACGATCACCGAGATCGGCGAGGACCTCGACGGCGAGATGCCCGAGAGCCTGTCCGGGCAGTGGTTCAACCGCGGCTACTACGGCACCGTCAACCACGACAGCAAGGCCGTCTACCAGCGCTACCTGGGCTGGTACGACGGAAACGCCGCCCACCTGCACACCCTGCCCCCAGAGAAGGCCGGACCCCGCTACGTCGAGGCGATGGGCGGAGCCGCCAAGGTGGTGGACGTGGCCCGGAAGACCTTCGAGAACGCGACGAGCGCCGAGGACTACCGCTGGGCGGCCGAACTGCTCAGCCACGCCGTCTTCGCCGACCCCACCGACACCGACGCCCGCGCACTGGAGGCCGACGTCCTGGAACAGCTCGGCTACCAGGCCGAGAGCGGACCGTGGCGCAACTTCTACCTCGCCGCCGCCCACGAACTGCGCACCCGGCCGGCCGACGGCACCCCGCCGGGGCTGCCGTCCCCGCAGATCATCGGTGCGCCGACGCTGGCGGCCATGACGTTGGAGATGCTCTTCGACTACGTCGGCATCCGGCTCAACGGACCCGGGGCCGCCGCGCAGCCCCTGACGCTCGGTCTCACCGTCACCGGCGGCCTGCCCGACGACCCGGACCACTGCACCGTCCGGCTGCGCAACGGCGTCCTCGTCTACAGCCCCGGGCGGGCGCTGCACGGCACGGACGCGACCTACACCGTCACCCGGGACGGCCTGAACAACCTCGCCATCGGAGAGACCACCCCCCAGCAGCTGGTGGAGT
Organism: Kitasatospora sp. NPDC089509; assembly: GCF_044749365.1. Taxonomy (NCBI): domain Bacteria; kingdom Bacillati; phylum Actinomycetota; class Actinomycetes; order Kitasatosporales; family Streptomycetaceae; genus Kitasatospora; species Kitasatospora sp. NPDC089509. The sequence goes on from NZ_JBIVHS010000016.1 coordinate 147,303, forward strand.
CCGGCGAGCTCACCGTCACCAGCGGCACCATCGAACCCCTGGACACCCTCAATGCGCTGCTCGACACCTTCGAGTACTGGTTCGGTCTGACCACTCCCTGACCCGGGCCACTCGGGCGGCGGCCGGCACCAGGTGTCGGCCGCCGCCCGGGGGATCCACCGGTCACCCGTCCTCCCGGCCGCGGAACGCCCGGCGGTACTCCCGGGGCGGCACGCCGACCCGGGAGGTGAAGACCGGGCGGAGGGAGACCGCCGAGCCGAAACCGCAGTGGGTGGCGACGGCGTCCACCGGCAGATCGCTCTCCTCCAGCAGGCGTTGGGCGGCGAGGATGCGCTGGTCGAGCAGCCAGCGCAGCGGGGTGGTGCCGGTGGCGGCGGTGAAGCGGCGGGCGAAGGTGCGCTCCGACATCACGGCGTCGGCGGCCATCCGGCCCACCGTCCACGGGGTGTCGAGGGAGGCGAGGATCCCGGCGCGGACGCGCGCCAGCGGGTCGTCCCCGGTCGGCGGCGGGACCGGGCTGGGGATGAACTGGGCCTGGCCGCCGGTCCGGAACGGGGCGGTGACCATGGACCGGGCGATGGCGGCCGCGGCCCGCTGGCCGTGGGCGGTGCGGACCAGGTGGAGGCAGAGGTCGATCCCGGCCGCCACCCCGGCCGAGGTCCACAGGCCGTCGCCGCCGGTGAACAGCACCTCGGGGCGGACCGTCACCGCCGGGTAGCGGCGGGCCAGTTCGGGGACGAGCGCCCAGTGGGTGGTGGCCTCCCGGCCGTCCAGCAGCCCGGCCTCGGCGAGCACGAAGGCGCCCGCGCAGAGCGAGGCGAGCGGCACGCCGCGGGCGTGGACGGCCCGCAGCGCGTCGAGGACGTCGGGACCGGGGACGGCCGACGGGTCCTCGACGCCCGGGACCATGACCAGGTCGCAGTCGGCCAGCGCGTCCAGCCCGTGGTCGGGGACGCGTTCCAGGCCGCCGTCCAGCCGCACCCGGGCGCCGTCCGGCCCGCAGACCCGCAGCTCGAAGGCGGGCACGGCGGTCCGCGAGGACCGCTGCGCCCACACCTCGCCGATCACCGCGTAGTCGAAGGCCCGTACACCGTCGAAGATCAGGCATCCCACCGTTCGCATGGCAGGAATATATCGATGGTTGGCATTCCTGCCCATCACGCCCGGTGTCGGCCGCCGCCCAGGATGGACGTCATGACGAACACCGACGCCTTCGACGCCCCGCTCACCCTCGACCCCGACGCGGTCCTGCTGCTCATCGACGTCCAGCAGGGCTTCGACGACGCCGACTACTTCGGCCCCCGCGACAACCCCCAGGCCGAGCAGCGGATGGCCGACCTGATCGACGCCTGGCAGGCCACCGGGCGCCCGATCGTCACCGTGCAGCACACCGCCCCGGGCGGGCCGCTGGCCGCGGGCACGCCCGGCCACCGGCTGCAGGACTTCGTGGCGGCGCTCACGCCCGAACTGCACATCACCAAGACCGTGAACAGCGCCTTCTACGGCACCCCCGACCTGCACGCCTGGCTCCAGCAGCGCGGCGTCCGGCAGGTGGTGATCAGCGGGATGATCACCAACGTGTGCTGCGAGACCACCACCCGGATGGCCGGGAACCTCGGCTACGACGCGATCTTCCCGACCGACGCCATGCACGCCTTCGACATGACCGGCCCGGACGGCACCGTCGTCCGCGCCGCCGAGTTCGCCCGCGCCACCGCCACGACCCTGCACGCGATGCGCTTCGCCAAGGTCGTGACGACGGACGCGGTCCTGGCGGCCGCCAAGGCCTGACCGGCCGCAGGCGAGGATGCGGAGGCGCCGGAGCGTCTCCGGTGAAGGCGCCCTGGGCGGCGAACGGACGATCCGGAATTCCGGTTCATTCGGTAATGCATTTTTAGCGGGCCGGTCCGAAAAGCGTCAGGGCGCTCGATCCCTTCGTATGGATTACGTATGGGGAATCCATTCCGAGGATTCCCGGGCCTACGATCCGTCTTTACCGAGTAGAAAGACGGATCCGATATGAAGTCCCTGTTCCGACTGAAACGCGCCCTGGCTCACGGGGTCGTCGCGGTCGCCGTGCTCGCCGGCGGAATGACCGTGCAGGCGCAGACCGCCTCCGCGGCCGCCCCCGTGGACACCAGCTGCGGAACGCCCGCCTCGGTGGGCGGCGGCAACTGCATGACCGCGCTGATCAATTCGGCCTTCGACATGATCCGGGGCATGCGCGACGCCGCGAACAACAACAAGCTGGACAATGCGCAGTTCACCCAGGACACCGCGTCGAAGCTGAGCCAGAAGTTCCCCGGATTCAACGTCATGGTGTACAAGACGGTGGGCACCGACCTGTACGACACCGAATGGTTCAAGGGTGAGTACAAGGCGGACATCAAGGGGGTGCTGCTCGACACCACCTACAAGCTCAAGCACTACATGGACAAGGAGAAGCGGGACCCCTCCGGCTACGACGTGTTCCGGATCTGGGTCTTCCAGGGGGACTCGACTTTCCGCAACCGGACCGACGGCGGCTTCATGAACTGGGCGTTCGTCGGCAACGACGGCGACAGCGTCAAGAAGGAGTCGTGGACCTGTCGTTCGGGCACCGCGCGGCCGTACAAGTGCGACGGTGACGTGCGCACCATCCACTTTCCCGGGCGCTCCGGCTACGGCACCAGGACCGGCAGCCTGACCCCCGACTCCAGCCGCCCCGGCTACCACGCCTGTCTGGACGTCAGCGGCAACGGCACCGCGAACGGCACCCCCGTGCAGATGTGGGAGTGCAACGGCGGCGACGCCCAGCGGTGGACCTACAACGGGTACCGGCTGCAGGCGGCCAACGGCAAGTGCCTGGACGTGCCGGGCAACAACACCGGGAACGGCACCAAGCTGCAGATCTGGGACTGCCTGGACAACCCCGGACAGCGCTGGAACATGTCGGCCAGCGGCGGGTTCCGGCACCTGGTGGACCAGGAGGACCGCTCCAAGGACGCCTGCATCGACGACTACAGCGGCCAGACCGGCAACGGCAGCCCGGTGGTGACCTGGTCCTGCGGCTCCGAGACCAACCGGGACGCGCCCAACCAGAACTGGGCCTGGGGCGGCACCCCGCCGACCACCAACCCGACCAACCCGCCCACGCCCGGCAACGGCGCCGACGTGACCCTCAAGCTCGACAACGGCCTGGGCGCCGTCCCGGTCAGCGGCTCGGCCGGCGCGTCGGTCGTCGCCGGGATCCGCGGCGGCAACGAGTCCAAGTGGAAGCTCACCCAGGTCGGCGGCGGCCGCTACCGGATCACCAGCTCGTACGGGCTGGACCTCACCGAGAACAGCGGCTACCTGGCGGAACTCCAGCCGTGGAGCAACGCCGACCGGCAGAAGTGGGAACTGGTCGGGATCGGCAACGGCAAGTACCAGATCCGGATCTCCGGTGACGACTGCCTCGCCCACGACGAGGACTTCAAGCAGCTCGGTGTGTGGACCTGCAAGCAGGACTGGCACCAGGGGTGGGTCCTCGAAAACGCGTCCGGCGGCGTGATCACGCCGACCGGCCCGACCGACCCGACCAAGCCGGACCCGAACCCGAAGCCGAAGCCGGACCCCAAGCCCAAGCCGGACCCGAACCCGGCGGAGTCCGTCCCGACCGAGCGGCCGCTGTTCATCAAGCTCTCCAACGGGCTGGGCGCGACGGCACCGACCGAGACCTCGACCTGGGGCGCGCCGATCGCGGCCGGGATCCTGGGCTACAAGGGGTCCACCTGGACGATCAAGCCGCTGGGCGGCGACCGCTACCGGATCGTCAACGACCTCGGCTACAACCTCACCGAGAACCCCGACACCTACGTCGCCGAGCAGCAGGCGTGGGGCGGCACCGACAACCAGAAGTGGCAGGTCGTCAGCCTCGGCGGCGGCAAGTTCCGGATCCAGATCGACAAGGACGACTGCCTGACCGAGGACTCCGACTTCAAGCAGCTCGGCGTGTGGACCTGTGAGGGCGGCTGGAAGCAGGAGTGGACCTTCCAGCTCCGCTGACCGCCACCTGACGGGAGGGTGACCCGGTCCAGCGGGTGCGGCGGGGGGGGGGGGGGGGGGCCCGGGGCCCCCCCCCCCCCCCCCCCCCCCCGCCCCAAACCCCCCCCCC